>NZ_ABCS01000091.1 GCF_000170895.1 Plesiocystis pacifica SIR-1
GCTCCCCGGCGTCGGGGGTGCCCGGGAGGGCGTGGATGAGCGCCGTGCTCGGGCTCGCCTGCCTCGCGGGCCACCACGGGATCGAGGCCCCGCGCAGGCGCCAGTGGTGCACCTGCGCCCCGAAGGCCCCGCGCACCCGCGAGGGCGCCTCGACCCGCGAGAGCCCGGCGAGGGCGATGGCCAGGGCCCGGGGCGCGCCGGGGGAGTGGACCGGGCCGCGGGTGAAGGTCACGGCCGCGCGCTCCGAGCTCGCCGCGCGCACGCAGGCCGAGGGCTCCGCCCACGCGTCGAGCTTGCCCCGCCAGGCCGCGATCATCCGGCGCAGGGCGATCTCGACGACCAGCGCCCAGACCGTCCACTGCGGGTGCTCGGCCGCCGGGAAAAAGCGCCCCCCCGTCCACGCCGAGTGCCCCGCGCCCGTGCCCGTGACCTTCGCGCCCGTCGCCGACAGCGGCGTCAGGCCGCCCACGCCCCGGCGGCGGCGCAGCAGCACCTCCCCGGCCGCGAACTCGCCCAGCAGCCCGACGTGGAAGCGGTCGGTCCACCCGACCACCAGATCAAAGCCGAGGGCGTCCGGGGCCGCGCGCTCCCACTCCCGGGCGCAGCGCTCCTCGGCGGCCTTGAGGGCCTCGAAGTGGCGCAGCACCCCCTCGCGCCCGCGCTCGGAGCAGGCGTGGCCGAGCAGGCCCGAGACCACCCGGCGCAGATCGACGTCGATGGTCTGGCGCTGACGAAAGCGCAGGGTCCGGTGCCACAGCCAGCGCAGGCTGTCGTCGAGGCCCGGGAAGCCCTCGGGCGCGAGCCGGCCCCCGGCGTCGGGGCGCTCGATGTAAAACTGCAGGTAGTTGGGGTGCTCGGTCTGCGAGGGGCTCTCGACCCCCTCGGCCCGCGAGGCCGCGCGCAGGATCTCGAGCGCGTCGAACTCGAGCGGCCCGGCCGCGCCCATGAAAAAAGCCCGCGCCCGCTTGGCGTCGGCGGCCTCGAACTGCTCGGGCATCCACAGCGGCGGGTGGCTCCCCTCCCCCATCTGCGCCGGGCGCCGCCCCTCGAGGGCGTCGAGCACCCCCGTCGAGTCCTGGACCCGGGCGTGGACGTCGGCCATCTCCTCGTAGATGGTCCGGAAGGCGTCGTGGATCACCCGATCCTGGGCGCTGTAGCCACAAAAGACGATGGAGCGCGTGCGCAGCAGGTTGGCCAGGAGGTCCCGCGACCACGCGTCCTCGCGCCAGTTTTGGATCTCCCGAAAGGTGAACACGATCGCCGGGAGGTAGGTGGCGAGCAGCTCTCGGCGCTCGTCGAGGCGGGCCCGCGCGTCCTCGAGCCGCGCCTCCTCGACCCAGCGCTCGTCCTCGAGGGCCTCGAGGGTCCGCAGCTGATCCAGGGCCGCGTTGCGCAGCTGCCGGTAGCGCTCGGCGCAGCCGTGGATCTTGGTGATCGAGGCCGAGCGGTGCGAGGCGCCAAAGCGGAAGTACTCGACGGCCTCACCGATGCGCGTGAAGTGAGACACGTCGGTGAGCATCAGCGGCTGCTCCGGGGTCGCGCCGCGCTCGTCGGTGGTCCGCACCGCCAGCCCCGAGAGGCGAAAGGCGCCCTCGAGCAGCAGGTCGTAGTTGGTGGTCAGCGCCGAGCGGCACAGGCCCTCCCGCGCCCACCGGGCCAGGATGTGGTGGCGCGGACGCAGGCGGCCCGCGAAGCTGGCCTGGGCCTGCTCGAGGCGCGGCGCGTGGGGGCGGCCGGCGATGACCTCGGGATCGGCGAAGCCGAGGGTGTCCACGAACAGGGCCTTGCCCCGACGATCCGGGCCGTGACCGGCGAGCAGCCGGACCTCGATGGGCGGCAGCCGATCCCGCCCCTCGCCCTGGACCCCGCGCAGCAGGGCGTCCTCCCGCCCGTGCACCGCCTCCAGCAAGGCCGCCCGCGCCGGCCCGTCGAGGGCGTCGACCAGGGCCAAGAGCGAGCCGAAGGCCCCCGCGATCCACTCGTTGGCCCGGTAGTAGTCCTGGCTCAGCGCCCAGGCGTCGTCGCCGGTGGTCAGCCGATCGCCCTCGGACGGCCAGCCCTCGCCGTCGAGCGCCGCCTTGGCTGCCGCGCTCAGCGAGAAGGTCCGCCTCAGGGTCGCGCGCAGGCGCAGGGCCTTGCGCCGCGCGCTCTTGGGCAGGCTCGACGCCCGGGCCAGGGCCCACGAGAGCGCGTCGAAGCGCGCGAGCAGGCGCAGCACCAGGCGGAAGCTCGACAGGCCCTCGCTGTCGAGGCTAAAGCCCGCGCCGACGAAGAACACCACCTGCCCCGCGTGGATGCGACGCGCGAGGTTGTCGAGCCCGTCGAAGGAGAACAGTGACGCTCTGGTCACGCGCCTTCAGCCCCCGGCCTCGGTCGCCGCCTCGGCCTCGGTCGCCGTCTCGGCCTCGGTCTCGGTCGCGGCCAGGCGCTCGCCGAGGCGCTCCAGGGCAGGAGCCCGCGTCGCCCGGACCCAGTGGGCCCACAACGCGTTGGGCGCCGGGCCGCCGTCGCCCAACCGCGCGATCACCCAGCTCGAGCCGCGCAGGTGCAGCTCGGCGCCGCTGAGCTCGAGCACGTCCAGGCTGCCCTCGACCACGGCCGTACGGTACAGGCTCGCGGCCACGTCGACAGGCTCTGGCGCGTCGCTCATGCAGCCATGATAGCGCGTCGGGGTCCCAACCAGCCAGCGCCCGTCACCGGGCCCCAATCATGACACATACGCCGAGAGTGCACACATTCACGAAGTCAACGAAACACCATCCCCAAGGCGTGTCGGCCCGCTCTTCAATTCGCCAAACGATCCTGTCGACCTCACCCCGACTTCCTCTCTCGACATTCATGTTTCCGGCCCAAAAGCCGACTTTGAATGTGGCGTTGGAACCACCGCGGGCGACGGCGACTCCTTCATCCAGAGCGCGCTCAACGGAGACGTCATCGACGTCCGCGAGCGAAGGGGCACGGAGAACCAGCTTTGGCCCCGCGCCCGCTGGCCCTACACCTTCGCGACCAACGACGGCGGCGCGACGGCGGTCGCGAGGGACTTCAACGATCTGGTCGTCACCATCCAGGTCTACCGCAGCAAGGGCCGACGCTCGGACGAGCCCTCGGGCTGGCGAGGGCGGGCGCCCCCCTCCCTCTCTTGTTTGTTTTCGCCCCGAGCGCTCCATCGAGATCGTCATCTTTCGATCGCCACGAATGCATGGATCTCCCTGATGTTCGAGATCAGATCATTTATTGAACCACGGCTTTCCCAATGATGAAAAGGGAGGCTCCCTCCCCCCACCTGCACACATTCGAACGATGACACATCACGTCAGGCTTGGCGTGCTTGCACCGGCCGTGGCGCCGTCGGGCCACTCCCCAGGGCACGCCCGAGGGGCGGGGGCGTTTTGGCGCGCCCTGGGTGCAAGGGCAGTGCTGAAAGCACCAGCGCGCTGGCACTCGAGCGCCCACCCCCGAGCGGGGCAGCCCGCCGGGCTGTCGCGAACTTCATTGCTGTGTCCAGTGCCTCTAGATCGAGTTCCAGACGCTCTCGCGTGCGCACACCAGCGCGTGAGAATGAGGGTATTGATTCACGACTGACCGTGTAACTTCCTCGGGGTCGCGAGCACATTCAGCCTTCGTGCCTCTCGCCTTCTCCCGCCTCGACTGCGAGCTCTATGGCGTACGACGCGCGGCGCTGGTGATCACGCCCACGACCCACCTGCGCGTGCCGCTGGAGCGCCTGGACCAGCTGCGCGCCGAGGTGCACTCGGGCACAGACGCAGGCGCGATCGAAGCGAACTCCGTGAACGCGACCATCCTCGACAATGCGCGCAGCGCTCGGGTCCAGTTCACGATCTTCCGGGGTCGAGACGAGGCCGGGCTGGGCTCGTGGGGCTTCGACCCCGACATCGACGACGCGTCCGCGCGCGAGCTCGCTTACTACCTGCTCCGCGGCCAGATGCAGGTCTACCGCGGCCTGGTCGCGGCTGGGCTGTTGCTCCACCTGCACGTCGAGTGGCCCACGAGGGAGCTGCGCGCCTACCAGGCCGCGCTCCAGCGCCGACGTCGAGAGCTGCGCGAGGCCGTGCGCGCCGCGGGGGGCCCGAGCCACGTCGAGCCCATCGACCTGGTCGACCTGTGGATCCTCCGCCACATGACCCTGTTCTTCGGCGTCGGCCTCGACACCCTGCTCGACCCCTTCCTCGCCGAGAGCCTGCCGATCATGGAGCGACGCATCGTCACCGCCCGCCACATGCTGCGCCAGGCCGAGGGCTGGGACGCGCGCTAGTTTTTGGGGTCGGAGCTTCTCATTCGTCTTCCCAGACGACGCGGTTGCGGCCGGCCTGCTTGGCCGCGTACAGGCGCGCGTCGGCCCGAGCGAACAGCGCCTCGGGGGTGTCCGCGGGCTCGAAGCTGGCGATCCCGACGCTGCAAGTCCGGAGGCCCGCGGCCGTCTCGCCGCTGCGCGCCTCGAACGCCCCCCGGATCCGCTCGCCGAGCACCGAGGCCTGCTTGGCCGTGGTGTTGCGCGCGATGATCGCAAACTCCTCCCCGCCGAAGCGAAACGGCCAGTCGCCGCGCCGCGTCGAGGCGTCGAGGAGCTCGCCCATGAAGCCCAGGACCTCGTCGCCGACCTGGTGACCGAGGCTGTCGTTGACGTCCTTGAAGTGATCGATGTCGACGAGCAGCAGGGTCACGGGCCGACCGCTGCGCCGAGCCAGGGCGAGCTCGGAGTGCATGCGCTCGTCGTAGCGGCGGCGGTTGGGCAGCCCGGTGAGCTCGTCGACGTGGGCCAGGCGCTCGTAGCTCGAGCGCTCGGACTCGAGGTACTGGGTCAACCGGCGAATGCGCAGCATCGCGGTCAGGCGCACGCGCAGCTCGACGGGATCGGGGGGCTTGGTCAGGAAGTCGTCGGCGCCCGCGAGCATGCCCTGCTCCTTGGCCGCCGCGTCGCCCAGCGCCGTCAAGAACAAGATCGGCGTGTAGGAGCGCGCCGAGTCCCGCAACATGCGCGTCAACTTGAAGCCGTCGACCTCGGGCATGACGGCGTCCATGAGCACCAGATCGACGCGCTCGTCGAACGCGCGCACGGCCTCCATCCACCCGTTGGCGAACATTGGTTCGTGCCCCAGAGCGCGCAGCGCCTCGGCAACCTCGGCGGCGCTCGCCGCATCATCGTCGACGATGAGCACGGTGGCGGGACCGAGGGCCTCGATGGGGTCGATCATCCCTTGCAGTATGACTCAGCTAGACCACATGCTCGACGCTTGGTCGTGACGACCGGCGATCCGGCCCAGGCTGGCGCCGAGGGGTGCGACCACCGCGACATAAGGTGACTCACGTCGAGTGACAAAGGTGTGGTTGCCCACCCGCTTGTGCCGCTACGGTTGGGCTCGATGACGCGCACGCTCCTGCTCCCCCTCGCCGTGTTCTCCCTCGCTCTGACCAGCGCCTGTGACAAGGGCGACGCCAAGCCCGAGGGCGACGCCAAGGCCGACAAGTCCGACGACAAGGCTGAGGCCAAACCCGACACCAAAAAAGCCGGAGACGACAGCAAGCAGGCCGCAGGACCCGAGGGTGGCGAGGCAGGCGCGGCACCCGGGGACGCCAAGCACTTCGACGTCGACGCCGACAAGTCGGGCATGTTGGCCCGCAACGCCGCCGTGCTGTCCAGCACCGACGCGACCTCGGGCGACGAGGCCCTTCGGGGTCACCTCGCCGGCCTCTCCCACCACGACGCGAACTCCTCCAGCGACGAGTCGCTGTGCAAGCACATCATCAACCTGCGCGTGGCCGAGAACCAGCCCGAGGGCGACGTCGACAGCTGCGTGACCCACTTCGAGCACCAGGTCGTCGTGCTCGGCCCCGAGGTCTTCGCCCAGATGGCCCAGTGTGTGCTCGACGCCAAGTCCGTGAAGGACGTCGAGATCTGCGAGGCCGCCGAGAAGGAGGCCGAGGAGCTGCTGCACGACAAGCACCACGGCGACGGCCTGTCCAAGGAGGTCTGCGAGGGCGCGCAGACCAAGTTCGAGGAGCTGTCCGTGGCCGACGCGGGCGACCACGGCGAGTTCATCGCCGAGCTGCTCAAAGAGATCCGCGACGACTCCGTGCAGGCCTGCATCGACCAGGGCACCCAGGCCGAGGTCGACTGCCTGATGAAGGCCAAGGACATGGAAGCGCTCTCCGCCTGCGAGGGCCACGAGGCCGCCGGCGAGGGCTGAGCGGCCCCCCAGAAGGTTGAGCCCCAGGGGCGCCGACTGATCCTCGAGCGGGATCGTCGGCGCTCGCTCTTTTTGACACGCCTTACAACGCGCAGTCGCTCGGCAGCTCGCTCGGCAAACCCTCGGCGTAGGGCGAGGGCACGGTCCCGAAGGGATGCGCGAAGAAGAAGTTGACCACGTCCACGCCGTAGCCCTGGGGGATGACGTGGCCCCCGCCGTGGTCGCACATGAACGCGAAGTTGCCGTTGGCGACGAGCTGGTCGAACCAGATCTTGCTCAGGTCGTCGAAGTTCACGAAGCCGCCGAACACGTCGGTCTCGCCGCCGTGGATGATCATCGCGGAGAACAGGTTGCTCGGGTCCTCGAACTCGAGGGGCGAGAACACGCCGCCGGAGTAGCTGGCCACCGAGGCCACGTAGCGCGAGCGGGCCATGGCGAAGGCCGCGGTCTGCAATCCGCCGGCGGACATGCCGGTGACGTGGACGCGGCGCGGGTCCACGCCGAGCTCTTCGATGGCGCAGGCGACGATCTCGTCGCCGAGCAGCATGTCGTCCTCCCGGTCCGAGGCGTTGACGGCGAACCACGGGAACTCGCCCGAGTCGGGCGCGCTCGTCGGGGCCACGACCACGCCGCCCTGGGCCGTGATCGCGTCGATGACCGGCTGGCTGAGGCTGTAGACCGCCTCCTCGGGGGCCGAGCCGTAGCCGTGCCAGTAGAGCACGACCATGCCCCCGGGCGTCGGCGCGTCCCCAGCCCAGACCCGAGCGCTGCGCGGCTCGATGTCGGCGTGCTCGAAGTCCTGGTAGCCGTCCGTGAAGCTCGGGCAGGTGCCGGTCGGCGTCGGCGGCTCGGCGGGCGTGGGCGCCTCGCCTTCGTCCTCGCCCTCGCCCTCCCCCTCGTCGGAGCTGGTCTCGTCGTCGGCCGCGGTCTCCGAGCTCTCCCCGTCGGCGGCGTCGTCACCCCCGTCGTCCTCGGACGCCGGGGTGCAGGCCAGAGCCACGCCCAGACACAGACACAGACATGGGCCGAGCACCAAGCCACGCGTACGCATGGCGCGAGTGTAGCCTAACGCTGGATCCACCAGGCCTGGTGGATCTTCGCCCGGCGCTCGAAGTCCCGGGGGACCGAGTGGGCGTGGGGCTCGACGCTGAGCCCGTTGAGGCCGTCGTCGTCCAGGCGAAAGCGGCGCTTGTTGGTCGAGAACAGCAGCGCGCCCCCGGGGCTGAGCAGGCTGGCGCAGCGGCGGATCAGCTCGACGTGGTCGCGCTGGATGTCCAGCGAGTCGTCCATGCGCTTGGAGTTGGAGAAGCTCGGCGGGTCGCAGATGATGAGGTCCCAGCGCAGCGAGCCCTGGCGCCGGAGCCAGTCGAGGACGTCCGCGCGCACGAGCTGGTGGGCGGCCCGGCGGGTGCCCCCGCGTCGCCCCCCGCGGCGGTCGTTGGCGCTGCGGCCCTCCTCGCCCTCCTCGGGGCCGTGGACCGTGAGCCCGTTGAGGGCGAAGTTGCGCCGGGCCCAGTCGAGGTAGGTGCGCGAGAGATCCACGGAGGTCGTGTGCTTGGCCCCGCCCAGGGCCGCGTGCACGGACACCGCGGCCGTATAACAAAACAAGTTGAGCACCCGCTTGCCCGCGGCCGGGCTGTCCTCGCCGCTGAGCTCGAGGCGCAGCGGTCGGTGATCCAAGAACAGGCCGGTGTCGAGGTAGTCCTCGAGGTTGACCCACAGCCGCGCGGGGCCCTCGGCGACGCAAAAGGTGCTCCCCGACTCGCCCATGCGCTCGTACTGCGCCCGGCCCTTTTGGCGCTGGCGGTGCTTGAGGTGGACCCGATCCCGGGGCAGGTCGAGGTCTTCGCGGATCACCGCGAGGGCCTCGCCCCGGCGGCTGCGCGCGACCTTCTCGTCGACGGTGTTGGGCGCGGCGTACTCCTGCACGTGGGCGTGGATCCCACCAGTGCCGTCGTCGGTATAGAGGTCGACGGCGAAGGCGTACTCGGGGATGTCGGCGTCGTAGAGGCGGTAGCAGGACACCTCGGGGTGGGCCCGCAGCCACTTGCGCAGCTTCTTGGCGTTCTTGCTCAGGCGGTTGGCGAAGGCCCGGCCGCCCTCGCTGCGCTCGCGCACCTCGGGCCGCGCCTTGGTCCCGACCTTGCGGGTCTCGCCGTCCTTGCCCCGGGCGCGCTCGAGGGTCGCCGGGTCCAGACGGATGCGCAGGATCTGACACTCGATGGGCCCGTCCTGGAGGGCGTTGCGGCGCCGGGCGTGGAGGCCGAGGTGGCGCCCGAGGCCGGGGTCGCCGGTGAGGATGGCCGCCTCCCAGCCCGCGAAGTGATCGCGCAGCCGGGCCCCGAGGGCGGCGTAGAGGGACTCGAGCTCGCGGCGCTCGCCGAGGCGCTCGCCCCAGGGCGGGTTGCACACGACCAGGCCGCGCCAGCTGTCGAGGGCGGCCTCGGCCTCGCTGGGCGCGGGCGCCTCGATGGCCGGCAAAGAGCGGCGCTCGACGTGGACGTGCTCGATGAGCCCCGCCGCGCGCACGCAGTCGATGCCAGCCGCGACCGCCCGGGGCTCGCTGTCGTAGGCCAGCAAGCGCGCCTTTTCCCTGGTCAGCGCCGCCAGCCCGGCCTCGCGCCGGGCCTCGGCCTCGGCGACCAGGCCGCGCCACAGCTCCGGCTCGTCCTGGGCCCAGCCCGTGAAGCCCCAGCGGTCCCGGCCCAGGCCCGGGGCGACGTCGCCGGCCATCCACGCGGCCTCGATGGCGAGGGTCGCCGAGCCGCACATGGGATCGACCAGGCCAATGCTGCGCCCGGCCGCGCGCGTGTTCTCGAGGTAGCTCGGCCAGCCCGCGCGCAGCAGCACGGCCGCGGCCAGGTTCTCGCGCAGGGGCGCCGCCACGGGGGCCACGCGGTAGCCCCGGCGGTGCAGCCCCTCGCCCGAAAGATCCACGCTCAGCTTGCCCTCCCGACCGACGAGGTGCAGGTGCAGGCGCAGGTCCGGCTGATCGAGATCGACGTTGGGGCGCCGGCCCCAGCGCTCGCGCAGCTGGTCGACGATGGCGTCCTTGACCCGCAAGGCCGCGAAGTGGGAGTTGTCGATGCGCGCCCGGCCGCCCTCGCCGCCGACGACCGCGCCGCCCGAGGAGATGGCCAGGCTCGCCCCGCGGCGCAGGTGCGTCGTCCAGTCGATGGCCTGGGCGCTCGCGTAGAGCAGGTCGCCGTCGCCCGCGTCGAGGGTGGCCACGGCCGCGAGCACCCGGCTCCCGACCCGCGACCACAGGCACGCGCGGTAGGCCTGCTCGAGGGTCCCGCGCGCTTCGACGCCGCCCTTGCGCGCCCGCACCTTGGCCAGGCCCAGGGCCTCGAGCTCGGCGGCGAGCAGATCCTCCGCGCCGCGGGGCGCGGTGACGTAGAGCTCCAACATCGACATGGTTGTGGTTCCTAGAGGTCCTGGGGTCGCACCGTGCTGCGCATGTTTCGAGTGCAGCGGACGATCGCGCCCTCGAGCATGGCGTGGACCCGCCCCGAGAGCGCAGCCACGAGCTCACCGTCGCTGCGCAGGCCCGCGTCGCGGACGATGGCCTTGACCTTGGATCCGACGACGAGGATTTCCTGCTTTGTGGACTTGCGAGCCATGGTGGGGAAGGCGAACGCGGACCATAGCGGCGCGCGGAGGCCTTGAAAAGCGCCCTCGGGTTTTAGCCATCGTGAACGTCCACGACTCAGAGGGTCGGCCAAAACGAGTTTTGCCCGACCCTCTGCCTATTTTAGCCGTCGTGGACGACGCCACGCCCTCCCTGCCCCACGTCCACGAGTCAGGGACCGTGAATTTTTCACAGTCCCTGTCCATTTTAGCCGTCGTGGACGACGCCACGCCCTCCCTGCCCCACGTCCACGACTCAGGGGCTGTCAACAAATCCACGCCCCCGCTTGCGCGGGGCGACCACATGCCCTCTCAAAGGCACGAACCCCATTGCCCCACAACCATGGCGGAGGAGCGGGCAGCGACGAAGCGCCCCCGGTCCCCAGCTCCCTGTGGGGGCAGAACAGAACTCAAAAGGCGTCGATGGCGAGGGCCGAGTCCAGACCGAGCGCGCTCCAGCGCGCGCCCCTGCCCACGGCGCTCAGGGTGCGGACCTCGGTCTGGGCCGGATCCCGCGACAGCGTCAGCTCGAGGTGCTCGGCGGGCGGCTCCGCCCACAGCTCGGACCACTCGACCACCAGCACGCCGTGGGGCCCGGGCAGCTCGTCGTGCTCGAGGCCCAGGGCCTCGAACGCGGCCGTGCTCACGGGCCCCTCGCCCTGCTCGCCGAGGCGGAAGAGATCGAGGTGAACGAGCTCCCGCGCGCTCCCCTGCTCCCCCGCGACGGGATGCCGCATGCACACCGTGTAGGTCGGACTACACACCCGCTCCGGTCGCGCGACGCCGAGTCCGCGGGCGAGGGCCCGGGTCAGGGTCGTCTTGCCCACGCCCATGGCCCCGCGCAGGAGCAGGACGTCGCCCCCTCGCAAGCGCGCGCCCAGGGCCTCGGCCCACGCGCGCATTCGAGTCTCGTCGAGCACCCCGTTGGTTTCGCCGACCGTCACGGCGTCAGCTCATACCCCCAGCGTTGCGCCGACGACAAGGCCGGTGGTACCGATCGTCGCTCATGGCGCTGCCCCCCCGACGACGACCCGCGAGCGCCACCATCGCGCTGGCGCTGGTCCTCGGAGCCGGGGGCGCGAGCGGCTGCGACGAGGCCCCCCTCGATCGCGGCCTCGAGCGCGTCGCTGGCTTGGATCTCGAGCAGCCCCTGCCCGAGCCCGAGCAGGCCCTGCGCCCCGAGGCCCTGCGCGGCCGCGTGCCCGAGTCGGCCCACGTCGTCGACTACGCCATCGAGGCCCGCCTCGACGAGCAGCGCCACGAGATCGCCGGCAGCTTGCGGATGGCGTGGACCAACCCCACCGCCCACGCCGTCGATCGCCTGCCCTTCCACCTGTACATGAACGCCTTCCGGGCCGAGGACACGGCGTGGATGCGCACGGCCCGGGGCAGCCACCGCGGCGAGGCCTTCGCCCGCGACCGCTGGGGCTTCGTCGACGTCCGCTCCGTCGAGCTCCTCGCCCGCTCGAGCGCGGGCACCTCCGTGGCCCTCGAGCAGGCCCCCGCCGCGGGCGAGGCCCTCGCCTACGCCGAGGACGCGGACCCGAGCACGATGACCGTGCAGCTGGGCGAGCGGGCCCCCGTCGCCCCGGGCGAGACCGTGGTCATCGAGGTCGAGTTCCTCACCCGCCTGCCCCGGGTGTTCGCCCGCACCGGCTACTACGGCGACTTCCACATGGCCGGGCAGTGGTTCCCCAAGATCGGCGTGCTCGAGGCCGACGGGACCTGGCAAGCCCACACCTTCTCGCTGTTCTCCGAGTTCTACGCCGACTTCGGCGACTACGAGGTGGCCCTCGACCTGCCCAGCGACTTCGTCGTCGGCGCGACGGGCATCCGCGTGGGCGAGGAGGACCTCGGCGGCGGGCGCAAGCGCGTCGAGTACCGCGCCGAGATGGTCCACGACTTCGCGTGGGCCGCCGACCCCGACTTCGTCGAGACCTGGGCCGAGTACGAGGGCATCCGCATCCGCCAGCTGATCCAGCCCGAGCACCTCGACTCCGCCGGGGCCCACCTCGCCGCGCAGATCGCCGCCTTCGAGAGCATGGAGCCGCGCTTTGGCCCCTACCCGTGGTCGACGCTGACCATCGTCCACCCGCCCGCGGGGGCCGAGGGCGCGGGCGGCATGGAGTACCCGACCTTCTACACCACCCAGGACGTCGAGCGCTCCAAGTGGATCCACCCGGCCGTGTTCAGCGAGCGCTGGTCCGGGACCTATACCAGCGTGCACGAGTTCGGCCACCAGTACTTCCAGGGCCTGTTCGCGTCCAACGAGCACGCCCAGCCGTGGCTCGACGAGGGCATGAACTCGGCCAGCAACGTGCTCGTCTACTGGGACGCCCACGGCGAGGACCCGGCGATGTTCCGCGCCTTCGGCCACCCGCTGACGACCAAGGACATCACCGCCATCTCGCTGATCCAGCGCGGCGCGGTCGACCCCATCGATCAGCCGGCGGATCGCTGGGATCCGCTGGCGGGGACCTACGGCGCCGTGACCTACCAAAAGACCGCCGCGGCGATGCTGACCCTGCGCGAGCTCGTCGGCCGCGAGCCCTGGGACGAGGCCATGGCCCGCTACTCCGAGCGCGCGCGCTTTGGTCACCCCGACGGGGCCCTGCTCGAGGACACCCTCGTCGAGGTCATCGGCGGCGACGACGGGCGCGTCGAAGTTGGCCGCGACCTCGACGACGCGCCGGTCTTCCTCGACGTCCGCGAATTCCTCGACCAGGCCCTGCGCCAGGCCAGCGTCATCGACTTTCGCGTGCTCGAGGTGAGCAACCGCCGGCGCCTGGGCAGGGCTGGCTGGCACCGCCTCGCCGCGGCCGCCACCGGCCGGGAAGAGAGCGCGCGCGAGGCCCAGGTCCGCGCCATGAGCGAGGCGGTCGCGTCCGCCTTTGGCCACGAGCCCCCCGCCGACGTGGGCGCCGAGGGTCCCCTCGGGCCCCTGCGCGCGACGGCCTCGACGAGCGCGTGGACCAGCGAAATCGATCAGCTGCGCGACGACGAGATCGAGGGCAACGTCCTCATCCACCGCGCCTCGCCCTTTCGCGTCCCCGTGCAGATCGCCGTCGAGTTCGCCGACGGCGAGGCGCGGGTGTTCACCTGGGACGGGCAGGCCCCCAAGGCCCGCTTCGACTTCCCCGGGCGCCGGGTCGTCCGGGTCCGCCTCGACCCCCAGCGCGCCCTCGTGCTCGAGCCGCACCGCCTCGACAACGGCATGTGGGCCGAGCCGGGGGGCAAGGCCGAGGTCGAAGGGCCCGCCGCCGAGCTGTCGCGGGGCAGCGCCCTGTCCGAGTGGTTTGGCGATCTGAGCGAGGCCCTGTCCCTCGCCTCCCTCGGAGGGCTCGGGATTTGAGCGCGGCCGAGACCGCGCCGGCGCGCCAGCGCATCCGCCCCGCGCGCGCCCTGGCGCGCGTGCTCGCGATGCCGGGCTTCGTCGCCGTGTTGTGGGCCGGGCAGCTCGCCTTCGCCCACGCCCTCGCCTACGCCCCGCGCTGGTCGGCCTCGGCCACCATGGGCCAGCATCGATGGTTCGACACCGAGCACTTCCTGCGCGGCGTCGCCGAGCTCGGGATCACCAACCCCGGCGTGATCGCCATGGTCGCCCTCGCCGTGGCGAGCTCGAGCCTCGCCGCCCTCGCCTTCTCCGTGGTCGTCGCGCCCGCGATCCTCACCCGCCTGTCGGGGGAGGCCCGCGCCGGCGCCCTCGCCCACGCGAGCGCCCGCTTCGTCCTGCCCAGCGCCGTCCACGGCGCCTACGCCCTGCTCGCGCGCGCCCTGTGCCTGGGTCTGGCGGCCCTCCCGGTGAGCCTGCTCGGGCCCGCCGGGCTGATCGTCGCCCTGCCCCTCGCCGCGCTCCCGACCCTCGCCCTCGATCGCGCCCGGGCGGCCGTGGTGCTCGAGCACGCCCGCCCCTACCACCCGCGCAGCTTCCTGCGCGGCTTCGTCGAGGTCGTCCGTCGACCGCTGTGGTGGGCCACTGGGACCTTGCTCATCGGCGCGCAGCTGTTCGTCGGCCTCGCCGCCGCCCTGCTCGTCGCCCGCCCCGAGCTCGGCGCGGGCGCGCTGTGGATCGCCAGGGGCGTCGGCCTGCTCGCGTTGATCGCCGGTCTGTGGCGCGTGAGCCTGGCCGTGGAGCTCGCCCAGCCGCGCGCGCCGGACTGAAACCCAAACCGGGGCGCCCGGTCCGCTCGTGCTCCAGGACTCGACTAGACGCTTTATCAAAGTCGACCCTAGAGCGAGTCTCAGAGGGTCGGCCAGAACACGTCCTGTCCGCCCCTCTGTCTATTTTAGCCGTCGTGGACGACGCCACGCCCTCCCTGCCCCACGTCCACGACTCAGCTTTAGCCGTCGTGGACGACGCCACGCCCTCCCTGCCCCACGTCCACGACTCAGCCCGCGCTTGCACCTGGAGACGGCCGCCGAGACACTCGCGGATCTGCGGCGCGTGACCCTGCGCGCGCGCTTTGGCGAAACCTCCAACGGAGTTCGGCGTAGGCGTGAATTGGGCGTGCGCGCGGGGGCCCAACGCCGAGTTTTGGGCTTCTGTTTCCCCCCGTGTTCGGGGTACCTTCCGACGATGCAGCGTACGCTTTCGATGCGACCCATGGTCGTCATCGCCGCGGCGAGCCTCGCCCTCCTGGTTTCGGCCTGTGGAGACGACGGTGGCAACGACGATGGCAATGACGAAGCTGAAGACACGGCCGGTGAGGACGGCGGCTCCGCGGACTGGACCTTTGGGCCCATCTACGGCGTCAACAACAACGACGACGACGACCTCGACGGCAAGCGGGACTGGTTGACGCCGCCCTTCGACGCCGACACCGATCTGATGCCGCTGACCATCACGGCCGATCAGGTCGCGGGCTTCTCCGACGGCGACAGCGTGCGGCTGACCCTCAGCGGCGACGCCGACCTGATGCGCATGTGGCACAACGGCGCCCACGTCCTCGGCAGCGGCGCGGCCGAGCCCATCCTCGAGTACACC
The DNA here is from genome assembly GCF_000170895.1 of Plesiocystis pacifica SIR-1. Taxonomy (GTDB): domain Bacteria; phylum Myxococcota_A; class Polyangia; order Nannocystales; family Nannocystaceae; genus Plesiocystis; species Plesiocystis pacifica. The sequence goes on from NZ_ABCS01000091.1 coordinate 14,821, forward strand.
TTCACGCCCAGCGGCGAGGAGACCCTGTGGGTCGAGTTTGGTGAGTTCCTGGCCCGCGGCTCCGTCGTCATCGACCACGTCTCCGGTGGCGAGGCCGTCGAGTCCGACACCATCGAGCTCGTCAGCTCGCCGGCGATCATGAACCACCACCTGATGCCCGCCGAGCACCTGTGGATCGTTCAGACCAGCGACAACGCCGAGTACGTCATGGACTACCTCGAGGCCCTGACCTCGGACGTGAGCCTGGTCCAGGGCGTCATGTACCAGCAAGACCGCTGGATCCAGGACGAGATCGAGTTCGCGACCTCGACGGACGCCGCCGGCGGCCGCCTCGACACGGTCATCGACTCGATCCGTGACCGCGGCCTCGACAACTTCCCCGAGGACGAGTTCGGCCCGCAAACCGACTGGTTCATCGGCACCTGGGGCAGCCCGACCAACGCGACGACCTTCGACGCCTTCGGCAACCTCGACGCCAGCCCGCCGGCGCCCGGCTTCCCCTTCGGCCGCATCTACTACGGCCTCGAGAACGGCCAGGGCCTCGACAGCGCGCTCGCGACCTTCCTCGACGAGCAGACCCTCCAGCAGCCCTTCCCGCTGGACTCCATCTGGCTGTGCGTCGGCCACGTCGACGAGTTCTCGAGCTTCGTCCCCGACCCGACCGCGCCCAAGGGCTACCGCCTGCTGCTGGCCGACACCGCCTCGGGCCTCGAGCTGCTCGACAGCATCGACCCGGGCCACCCGACCAACCGCTACAACAGCGCCTACGGCTACGCGACCGCCGGCGACATCGCGGCCGACGCGGCCCTGCGCGCCTACAACGAGGACATCCAGGTCAACGAGCTCGACGGCATCCGCGAGGCCTTCAAGTCGGCGCTCAGCCTGACCGACGAGGAGATCATCGAGGTCCCGACCATCTTCCAGGCCGAGGGCAACTGCGGCGCTGGGGCGATGACCACCGGCACGGTCAACCTCATCGTCGCCAACATCGACGGCAAGGGCATCAAGCTGATGGTCCCCGATCCCTTCTTCCGCAACGACGCCGAGGGCCCGGAGTCGGACCCCTGGGCCCAGGACTTCGAGGCGCGCATGCCCGACGGCCTCGACGTCGTGTGGACCGACGACTGGTTCAGCTACCACCTGCTGCTCGGCGAGGTGCACTGCGGCACCAACGTGACCCGGACCCCCCAAGCCGACTGGACCGTCGACGGCGCTGAGCTGCTCGGCCTGGAAGGAGCGAACTGATGCGCAACCTGATCACCCAGACCATCCTGTCCAAGACCTTCGGCGCCTCGCTCATGACCCTGGCCGCCCTCGGTCTGGCCTCTGCCTGTGACACCGGCGAGGAGACGACGGAGCGCTCGAGCCAGTACGCCCCGGCGACCCCCTCGAAGTCCCAGGCCGAGCAAGCCAGCGCGGAGTTCGAGATCCCCGCCGAGGTGCTCGAGGCCGTCAACGCCGAGGCCCCCGCCGCCCCCGCCAGCCAGCCCGCCGCGTTCGCCGGTGACTGGCAGGCCCAGCTCGGCGCCGAGGTCAGCCGCATCCAGGGTGAGGCCCCCGACTGGTTCGACGCGCTCATGAGCGCCGAGGCCAAGCCCTCCCGCGCCGGCATGCTGCGCTTCGTCGCGCCGGAGTTCCAGGACCCCAACGCCGCCGTGGTCTTGCTCCACCGCTACGTCAACGGCGACGACGCGGCCCCGGTCAAGGCCGCGCTCATGGACGCGCTGCAGCGCACCAAGGGCGACTACGCCCTGCCCGTCAGCGAGCTGTTCGCCGCCGCCGAGCCCGAGGTCCGCGTGGCCATGGTCAACAGCATGCGCCGCGCCGAGGGTGAGCACGCCTTCGCCACCTTGGCCCAGGGCCTCGCCGACGCCGACGTCGGAGTCCGCATCGCCGCCGCCGACACCCTCGCCATGCACGAGGGCGGGGCGACCCTCGGCGACGAGCTGATCGCTGCCCTTGGTGACAGCGAGCTTCGCGTCCAGGCCGCCGCCGCCAAGGCCATCGGCTATCTGAAGGTCGGCAGCGCCAGCGACCTCGCGCCGCTGCTCGGCTCCGAGGACGCCGACGTTCGTCTGCGCGCGCTCCAGGCCATGGAGCGCGTCGAGCCTGGCGCCGCGGTGGGCATGACCCAGTTCGCTACCCTGCTCGAGGACGCCGATCCCACGGTCGCTCGCGCGGCCAAGCGCATCGCCCAGTAGGTCGCTGCTCCGATCGACCTGATCCAAAGACGAAGGGCGCCCCGAGCGGGGCGCCCTTCTCTTTTGGTTTCGCTTTGGTTTCACCCCAGAGCCGGCGCGCGCGACGGGCCGGGCGATCGGGGCCCGGGTGATCCCCCACCCGACTCCGCGCACACGCAGCGGGCTTGCCCTCGGGCGCGGGGGCGAGCGAGGTGCTACCCTCGCGCCATGCCGGCCACCTTGGGACTGAGCCTCACGGCGACTCTGGCGTCCACCCTCATGCTCGGCCCGCCGAGTCTGCCCGAAGAGGCTGCGCCCGCGCCGGCTCCGGCAGCGGAGCCCGCCAGCCCCGACGTGGACGCGCCGATCGTGGTCGTCACCGCGCCGCCTGATCCTGCCCCCGAGCCCGCGCCCATCGTCGTGGTCACGGCTCCGCCGGCGCCCGCCCCCGAGCCTCCGGCGGCCCAGTGGGGCCCCAGCGCAGACACGGCGCGCAGCCAGCCCGTCGCGCCTCCGCCCCTGCCTGCGCCGGTCCCCGCCGCCATGCCCCGCCGACCCCTGCCCGGCATCGGCCTGATGATCAGCGGCGCCGCCCTGTTCACCGCGGGCCTGAGCGTGCGCATCGGTCGGGTCGACATGGCCATGACCTACTGCGACGGAGCCCGGCGCGACGCAGACAGCTCGGTGACCGAGTGCTTCGACTACTACGACCCGCCCTACGTCGACGGCGGGGACTTCCAGATCGGCATGCTCTACGGCTCGAGCATGGTCCTGACCATGATCGGCTCTGGGGCCCTCGGCCAGCGCCAGGCCTGGGACAGCACCTTCGGCGGCGCCCGGCTGCGCAACCCCAACTCGCGCTACGTCGCCGGGGCGGTGTTCACCGGCCTGGGCATCGCGTCCATCGCCAGCCACTTCGCCCTCGTCTACACCGACGCCAAGAGCCCGTGCACCACCTACGAGTGCAACGTGCAGCGGCGCGCGGCCTGGATCGCCGCGTCCGACGTGGGCGCCTTTGGCCTCAACGTCGGCTTCGCCAACTTCGCGTGGGCCGGCAACTACAAGCGCAACCTGGCTCGCTACCGCAAGTTCCAGCAGATGCAGGTCGCGGTCTCCCCCGCGGGCGCCCCCGGCAGCGTCGGGGCGAGCATCTCCGGGCGCTTCTAGTCGGCTCGCCGCTCACGACGGCAGCGCGCCCACAGCCACAACCCCGTCGCGCCCAGAAACAGCGCCCACGGCGGGCCTGACGGTTCATCGGCGACTCGACACCCGCCAGAGCCGTCCGCGGCGGGCGTCGAGTCTCGTCCGCCCGCCAAGAGCGTCAGCCTTCGAGGGGGCACGTGCCGTCGAGCACGGCGAGCAGCGCTTCGAGGGTCGGCGTGCCTTCGTCGAGGCCTCGGGCGAGCACGCGCCCGGACGGCCCGAGCACCCAGACGCCGCGCTCGACGGGATCCCGAGCCTCCCCGCGCAGACCCAGGGCCGCGCGCAGGTGCCCGCTGGTGTCCCCGACCACGGGCACCTGCACGCCCGCCGACTCGGCCCAGCGCAGCGCCCCCGCGACGGCCAGCGGCCGCGCGACGAGCACGTTGGCCCCGCGCCGCTCGAGCTCGGGCAGCGCCGCCAAGGTGGCCTCGAGCCACGCGATGACCTTGCGGTGCTCGGCCCCGCCGAGCCAGATCAAGACCACCGGCCCGGCGCCGAGCAGCTCCTCGACGCGCAGGTCCCCGTCGGCCGTGGGCAGCTCGAGGCCCGGCGCCGCCTCGGTCAGCGAGTCCCCAGGACCCAGCGCGTCGGGAAAGCGCGGGTCCACGCTCGGGTCGGGGCACGGACTCGCCTCGACCTCGGCGAGCTCCGCCGGCTGTGCGCGCGTCGGCTCCTCGCTGCCCGAGTCGACGGCCTTCGGCGCGCAGCCAAGGACCAGGCCGACCACCAACGCGACGCGCCCCCGAGCGCCCAGGGGGCTCGAGCATGCGCGTCGACGCAGCGCGGTTGAGGGGCGCACCGACACAGCTTAGCCGACGCCCCCGGGTCCGCGGCCCTCAGTTACACAGGTTGAAGTTCTCGCTGACGTAGTAGCCCGGGATGTCCGGGTTGAAGTCGGCCGGATCGCTCAGGTCGACCTCGTCCGCGGGCACCTTGTCGGCCTCGGGGATGGTGTCGTCGACGATCACCAGCTTGTGCATCATGCCCAGCTCCTCGTGGGTGGTGATGTGGCAGTGCAGCAAGATGCCGCCGACGAAGTCGTCGACGCGCATGCGCACCCGGACCGAGCCGCCGTTGCCGAGCACCGGGACCACGTCCTGCCAGCGCGCCGGGCTCTCGGGCATGCCGTTGATCTCGAGCACCTGGAAGGCGTTGGTGTGGATGTGGAAAGGATGCGCGCCCATGCCCGCGTTGTTGGTGATCTCCCAGTCGACCACGTCCCCGCGCTGGAGGATGTAGTTGTAGCAGCTGGGGTCGTAGGCGTCGCCCGAGATGGTGAACACCCCGGGCTCCATGCCGTTCTCGAAGCTGATCGAGTAGACCTCGTCCGGCGTCTCGGCGCTGGTGTCGGGCAGGATGTAGTCGGGCTCGGGCAGGTCCGAGGGCAGGCCCATGTCGACGGCCTCGCCCTCGACGATGAGCGTCGCCAAGACCTGCGACTCGGGCTCCATGCCCGGCATCGGCATGCCCATGGGCGAGCTGAGCAGGTAGGTGCCCGGCGCCCCCGCCTGGATCAGCACGTCGGCGCGGTCGCCCGGGGCCATCTGCAGGGCGCCGACGGTGTCCATGGCGTCGTAGGTGATGCCGTCCTCGGCGATGACGTGGAGGTCGTGGGCGTCGAGCTCGACGTTCATGATCGAGGCCGTCGTCGAGTTGAGCAGGCGCCAGCGCTGGACCTCACCCGGGGCCATGCGGATGATCGGGTTGACCTTGCCGCTGACCGGGAACAGCTGCTGGGTGATGTCGAACAGGTCCGCCGCGGTCTGGGCGTCGAGGTTGGGCTCGGGCACCTCGCCGGCGTCGTTGAGGCCCAGCTCCTGGATGATCATGATCTTTTCCTCGGCCGCCGCGACCTCGGGGACCTCGTCGAGGTCGCCCTCGACGACGATCATCCCGGACATGCCGCCGTAGAACTGGATCAGCAACGAGCCGTGCTTGTGGCCGTGGTACCAGTGCGAGCCCGGGTTGTGGTTGGCCGGCACGTCCATGGCGATGGGCACCGTCACCCCCGGGTTGATCACCCGCAGCACGTTGTCGGCGTTGCCCGTGGGCTCGACGTGGAAGCCGTGCAGGTGGAAGTTGGTCGAGTTGAGCCGGTGCGGCCAGTTGTGGTTCTCGACCGGCGTGTCCGCGTCGGCGTTCTCCGGCAGGCTGTTGATGAAGTCCAGGTCGATCATGTCGCTGGGCGACAGGCGCAGCGTGGGCCCCGGGACCGAGCCGTTGTAGGTCCGCGTGTAGATGTCGAGGGTCGTGACCTCGCCGCCCTCGGTGGGGTTGATGACCACGGTGTTGTCGGCGTAGAGCACCTCCATCGCGCCCATGAGCACGCCGCCCTCGGACACGATCTCGGGCGGGTTCTCGAACTCCGGCGAGGGATCCTCGGGCTCGCCCGTGGTCTCCGACTCGGCGTCCGTCTCGGTCTCGGTCTCCGTCGCGTCGGTGGTGTCGGTGGTGTCCGTGGTGTCCGTGGTCGTGTCCGCCGTGTCGCCCGTCGACTCGCCGACCTCGTCGTCCTCCCCGCCGTCGTCGGCGCAGGCGTTGAGGCCCACGAGGGGCAAGCTGACGACCGCGAGCGCGGCCAGGGCGGTGCGGGCCTGGGCCCCAAAAATCAATCCATCGTGGTGCATCATGGAGTCCTTCGCTTTCATTGCCCAGATCGCAGGCAAAATCACCATACCCTGAATGCGACAGCCACAAACACGCGGCCTTCGCATGCAACAAATCGCGTGACTGCGGAGATCGCACTGGCGCCGAGGCCCACCTCGTGGGTTGCTCGACATACCTGTAAACCTCGCCAGTACCAGCTTCAGGACGGTTTGTCGTCTGGCGCAGCGATCGCCTGTTCGCTTGGACGCTCGGCCTCGACAATGCGCGGATTCGCGAACTCGAGGCGGCGGCGCATCACCGCAATCGCCTCGGGGTTGGCGTCGATCAATGTGCAATTCCGACCGAGCTTGGCGCAGGCCTCCCCCGTGGTGCCGCTGCCGGCGAAGAAGTCGAGGACCCGGTCCCCGGGGCGAGAGTGCACCTTGACGATGCGCTCGAGGATCCCGAGGGGCTTTTGGGTGGGGTAGCCCGTGCGCTCCTTGCCCTTGGTCGGGACGATCGTATGCCACCACACGTCCGTCGGGGTCTTGCCCCGCGCCGCCTTCTCGGCGCTGACCAGCCCCGGCGCCATGTAGGGGATGCGATCCATGGCCTCGAACTCGAAGGTGTAGTTCTTGGGGTCGCGGGCGTACCAGAAGATGGTGTCGTGCTTGGACGACCAGCGCTTTTTACTGCGCGCGCCGTAGTCGTAGGCCCAGATCAGCTCGTTCATGAAGCTCGCCCGACCGAAGATGTCGTCGAGCAGGACCTTGCAGTAGTGCGCCTCGCGGTAGTCGATGTGCAGGAAGAAGGAGCCCGTGGGCGCGAGCAGGCGGTGGGCCTCGACCAGTCGCGGCTCGAGGAACTCGAGGAAGTCGTCGAAGCTGTCGCTGAAGCTGCGCGTGCCGACCTTGATGGTCCGGTAGCGCTTGCCGCCGAAGCCCCGACGATCGCCCTCGGCGTCCCCGACCATGCGCGTGCGCGTCCGGCTCTGGCGCCTGCCGGTGTTGAAGGGCGGGTCGATGTAGATCAGGTCGAAGCTGCCGTCGGGCTGCGCGGCGAGGAGCTCGAGGTTGTTGCCCTCGAAGATCTCGACGCGCGGGGCGGGGGCTGCTTCTTCGGTGGGCGCCGAGACTTCGGCGGGGGTCGCTTCCTCGACGGGGCCCGCTGGTTGTGCGGAGGCCACCACCTCCACGGGCGCCGACCGCCGTGCGGGGGCCGCTTCCTCGGCGGTGGACTGGGCCGGGTCTGCATCCGCCGCACTCGGGGCGGGATCGACGGGCTCGCTCACAGCGCTCGATGCTACACGAGAGCGTCCATCCGGGAAGGGCCGCCCCAAACCGGACCGGGGGCACGGCTTGCGTCCGCCGCCCATCGGCGCGACCGTACGCCCCATGCGGAAGCCCCCGCGCCCCCTCTCGCTCCCCGTCCTCGCGCTCTTCGGCGTGTTGGCCACGGCCGCCGGCTGCCCCCAGGGCGAGGCCCCGGACGACTGCCCACCGCCCCAAACCAAGCCGGACAGCATGCCCGCGGCCGACGAAGCACCCCCGGCTCAGCCCGGGCCAGGTCCGGCGGAGGGCACCCTGCCCGTCGCCGAGGCGGCCACGACCATCCCCCTCGTCGCCGACGACGGCCACGCCCTGAACCTGTGGAGCCTCGGGCCCGCGGACCCCAGCCAGGCCCGCGGCGCCGTCGTGCTCGTCCACGGCCGGACCTGGAGCAGCGTCCCCGACTTCGATCTGCGCGTCGACGGGGACCCCCGTCTGTCCCTCGCCCACAACCTCGCCGCGGCCGGCTACGTCGTCTACGCCGTCGACCTGCGCGGCTACGGCGAGAGCGAGCGCGACGCGACGGGCTGGCTCGACCCCGAGCGCGCCGCCGACGATCTGCACGCCGCCATGAAGCTCGTCGCCGAGCGCGAGGGCAAGGCGCCGGACCTGCTCGGCTGGTCCATGGGCGCCCTCGTCAGCCACCTCGATCTCCTCCGCCACCCCGAGGACGCCCGCAAGCTCGTGCTCTACGGCTACCCCCGAGACGTCGACGCCCGCTACCCGCCGAGCGACGCCGACGCCGAGCCCGAGCGCGCGCCCACGACCCAGGAAGCCGCGCGCAGCGACTTCATCACCAAGGGCTCGATCTCCGAGGCCGCGATCACGGCCTACGTCGACGCCAGCTTGGCCGCCGACCCCGTGCGCGCCGACTGGCGCCACTTCGAGCAGCTCCACGCCCTCGACCCCGCCGCGCTGGTCCACCCCACCCTGGTCATCCACGGCGCGGGCGACCCCATCGCCAAGCCCCTGTTCCAGGCCAAGCTGTTCACGCGCCTGACCGTCCCCGAGCGCGCCTGGGTGGTCCTCCCGGACACGGACCACGCCGCCCACCTCGAGCGCCCCGAGGCCTTCGTCGCGGCCGTGCTCGGCTTCCTGCAGCCTCCGCCCTGAACCGGGCGAGCCCCCTGCCCGCTCAGCGCTCCCAGTCGGTCGGCGGCCACGCCAGGGCCATGGTCTGGCCGTAGGGGAGCGCCCGCCACTCGCCCTGGAGCCGACGCATGCGCTCGACCACGCCAGCCACGAACGCGGACGTGATCGCTTCGTCCCCGGCCAGCTCGACGTAGCGCTGGGCCGGGAGGCTGCCCCCGACCACGGCCTGCATCGGTCCGACCAGGGCCTCGACGCGCTGCAAGGACGCGGGCGCCCCGGCCCAGCCCGCGTCGGCGAGGCGCTCGAGGGCCACGCCGCGGGCCAGCAAGCCGTAGAAGCCGCCGTCGAGGCGCGCCTGGGCCTCGACGGCGTAGTGGGTCAGATCGTGGACCAGCAGGCTGCGGGTCTCGAGCTCGGCCGCCTCGACGCTGCCGTCGGCGCGCGCGGCCTCGAAGCGGTGGCGGTGGTCGCTGAGCTTGGTCAGGCGGATATGCATGGGTCTGAGTCGCAGCCTAGCCCAAGGCGCCGAGCGGCGCAGCGCTCGGACAATTAAATACCGATCCGAATAAAATCAACTTGACCGCCCGCGCAGCCTCCCTAATATGTTCACATCGGTACAAAAATGACGATGATGACGCCCAAACACTGGAACCGGGTCCTGATCGCCGCGATCGCCCTGCTCACCACCTGGCTCCTCGTGCTGCTCACGCCGGTCCACGACCTGCTCCGGCTGACCGGGCTGTTCAACTCCAGCGTGCCCGCCGAGTCCATCAACCCGCCGGTCGACCCCGACACGGGCTACTACCTCGAGGAGCTCGGCGAGGGCGCGTGGTTCGTGAGCGGGTGGAGCCACAACGCGATGTTCGTGGTCACCGACGAGAGCGTGGTCGTCCTCGACGCCCCGCCCTCCCTCGGCGAGGCCTACGTCGACGCCATCCGGGAGGTCACGGACAAGCCCGTCAGCCACCTGATCTACTCCCACGCGCACACCGACCACATCGGCCGGGCGGACCTCTTCCCCGAGGCGACCGTCGTCGCCCACGCGCTCACGGCCGAGGCCCTCGAAGCGCGCAAAGACCCCCGGCGCCGCGCCCCAGACATCACCTTCGAAGGTCGCCACAGCCTCACGGTCGGCGGCGTGAGCATCGAGCTCGCCTACCACGGGCCCGCCCACGGCCCCGGGAACATCGCCGTCTACCTGCCCCAGCAAAAGGTCCTGAGCATGATCGACGTCGCCTTCCCCAAGTGGGTCCCGGTCCACGAGTTCGCCATCGCCGAGGACATCGACGCCTACTTCGCGGTCTACGACCACCTCCTCGCCTACGACTTCGACCACTTCGTCGGCGGCCACGCGAACGTCGGAGACCGCCAGGACGTCCAGGACCAGCTCGACTACGCCCTCGACGTCCGCGAGTCGGCCCGCGCGGCCGCTGGCAACGCGCCCGTCCAGGACATCGGCAAGATCCTCGCGTGGACGCCAAACCCCTACGTGACCGCGAACTTCGGCTTCGAGCGCATGACCGCCGAGTGCGAGGCGCCCGTCGTGGACCGCTGGGACGACCGCCTGGGCGGAGTCGACGTGTTCACCCACAGCCACTGCCGGCGGATGGTCTTCCAGGCCATCACCGAATAGCCCCCGCTCAGGGCTCGAGGCGGATCAGGAAGCGGTCCGCCCCCTCGCCGTCCTCCGTCGCCTGGCCATCGATCACCAGGGCCCCCGAGGCGTCGTAGCCCACGGGCGCCGCCGTGCCGCAGGTCCCGACGCGGTGGCCCCGGATGCCCTCCCCCGCCCCATCGAGCTCGAGCACGAGGGGCTGAAAGGCGCAGTCGTGGCTCGGGAAGCCGTCCATGGACACGAGCACGAAGCCCCCGTTCGGGCTCGCAACAATGCCCGAGGGCCACTGGACAAGCCCGCAGCCCGGCGCCTCGGTACACAGCTCCCCAGGCGCGATGGCGTAGCGCGCGTAGTCTCGCTCCCAGGTCGTGCTGCCATCGACCATGTCGACGCCGCGCAGGTACAGGCGACCGCCCACCGCCCACGCGATGGCCCCCTGCCCGTCCGCGTTCGCGGCGAGGATCGGAACAGAGGCCCGCTCGAGCTCCTCCACGGGCGCCTCGAAGGTCCAGCGCAGCGCACCGTCGGCCGCGTGCACGTCGAGCATGCCGCGGCCTCGCCCCCAAGCCACGCCGCCATCGGGGAGGGGCTGGACGGACATCCAGCCCGAGATGAGGTCGGTGTTCGGCGTCGGCCGCTCCACGATGATCGCCGGGTCCTCGTCCAGCGAGCTCAGCCGATAGAGGCGCTCGCTCGCCCCGCCTTCGGTGCGCAGCGTGAACCATAGCCCGGGCTCGCCCTCGGCAGCGGCGACCAGGTCCAGGTCCTGAGCCCCCGGCGGAAAGCTCCAGGCGCTGCCCGCCGTGATCGCCCCGGTCTCGGCGTCGATCTGCACCAAGCTCGCCGCCTCGAGTTCGATGTCCAGGGTGCCCTCCGCGCCCGGCGGGTGGCCTGCGTCGACGCCCCACAGCTGCCCCTGGCCGTCGACACGGATCCGCTCCGCTGGCGAGCTCCACTGCGCCGCGATGTCCCCGTCGACCCGCAGCGTTCGCGCCTCGCTCGGGTCCGTGGAGCCCACGGCCTCGAACATCCCGAACCATTCCGAGAGCGCGCTGCTCGGGTGGTCGCTGCCAAAGTCGACGAGGTAGCCGCCCTGGGGATGCAGGCTCAGCCCCGCGTGAGCCGGCGGTACCAGGCGCGACTCCGCCGGCGCCCAAGCAGCCATCGCGGCCGTCCACTGCGTATCGCACACGACCTCGAAGTCCTGCGGGCTCAGGCCCGAGGCCGCCTCCAGCTCGATGCCGTGGTCGAAGTCGTCGCAGCGCGGCGGGCCCTCGTCCGGGGCGCAGGCCGAGATGCACGTGAGCGCCCCGAGCCCGAGGGCGGCGCCGAAATGTCGCGCTCGATCGCCAAAGGCCGACGAGATGGCAGCCAAAAAAGAGCGCTGAGACGAGGTCGAGGCCCGCGGGTTCATGACTTCGAGCATGCCCGTGAAGCTCGAGCTCGACACTCCGCAACTCGCCCCCAATCGTCCCAGGGGATCCCCCCGAACGCCCGGGGTGTTCCCCAATCCCCGGCGCGACGAAGCGGTACAGTCCAGCCATGAAACACCTGACCCTCGCCAACGGCGATCGCATGCCCGCCCTGGGCCTCGGCACCTGGAAGTCCTCCCCCGGCGAGGTCGGTGCCGCGGTCGAGACCGCCATCGAGCTCGGCTACCGGCACATCGACTGCGCCGCCATCTACGGCAACGAGGCCGAGATCGGCGAGGCCATCGCGCGCTGCGTCGCCAAGGGCACCGTGACCCGCGACCAGCTGTGGATCACCTCGAAGCTGTGGAACGACTGCCACGCCCCGGAGCACGTCGGGCCGGCCCTCGACGCGACCCTCGAGCGCCTCGGCCTCGAGCACCTCGACCTCTACCTCATCCACTGGCCCGTCGCCCACGTCCACGGGGCCGTCCTCCCCAAGCAGACTTCCGACTTCGTCAGCCTCGACGACCTGCCCATCTCCGCGACCTGGGCCGCCCTCGAGGCCTGCGTCGACGCCGGCAAGACCCGACACATCGGCGTGTCGAACTTCAGCGCGGCCAAGCTCGCCAGCGTGTGCGAGGGCGCGCGCGTCCAGCCCGCCTGCAACCAGGTCGAGCTCCACCCCTACCTGCAACAGCGCGCCCTCGTCGACGCCTGCGCCCAGCGCGGGGTGCTCGTCACCGCCTACTCGCCCCTGGGCTCGAGGGACCGCGCCGCCAGCTTCAAGGCCGCGGACGAGCCGGTCCTGCTCGAAGACCCGAGCATCGCCGCGATCGCCGAGCGCCTCGGGTGCAGCCCCGCGCAGGTGCTGATCGCCTGGGCCATCGATCGCGGGACCAGCGTCATCCCCAAGTCCGTCAACCCGCAGCGGCTGGCTCAGAACCTCGCATCTGCGTCCATTGAGCTCGACGCAGACGCACGCCAATTAATCCTCACACTCGACCGCGAGCGTCGATACATTGACGGAACATTTTGGACACCCCCGGGCAGCCCCTACAGCCTGGCCACACTCTGGGATGAGTGATCTCCGGGCGGCCTTCGAGCCGCCCGCAACGCTCGCAAAGGTTCAGGCGCCGATTCACAAATCGGCGCCTGAACTCGTTCTAGACCGCGCATATTGCTCCCTCTCCGTTCGGAGAGTTGGCCTCTGATCCCGACCCGCGATCAGTCTCCCCACCTCCTGCCCAGCTCCACTCCAAGCCTCCCCGCCGGCTCGACGACCTGACAGCGGCGTGTTAGTCCACAGCACACTGTCCACATTGATGTGAGGCAGTTCGATGCCACGACACACTGTGGCGAAAGAGCCGTAATCATGAACAACAACACCGAGAACACCCAGACCCAAACTCAAAACGTCAGCCCGACCGGCCTCGAGTTCGAGCTCGTCGACATGGGCCCCGGCTACAAGCCCGAGTCCGCCGCCGCCACCTGCCTGTCCTGCTACTGCGGCAGCGGCTGCCTGTGCGGCTCCATCGGCTCCAAGCTGGGCGGCTGAGCTGACCTGAAGGCTCGCGGACACCATGGCACGCCTGTCGTCGGATCTTCCTTGCCTCGGCGTCGGACTCGGCTTCCGGCGTGAGCTTCGCGAGCCTATCTTCGAGCACATCGAGGCCATCGATGTGCTCGAGATCGTCGCCGATCACTTCTTCAACTATGTCCCCGAGGGGCAGACGCCCGCCGTCGAGCTGGCCGAGAAATTCCCCCTGCTGCCCCACGGCCTCGAGCTCAACATCGGAGCCCACGGCGACTTCGACCCGCGCAACGTCGAGGAGGCCGTATCCCTGACCGAGGCCGTCTCGGCGCCCTGGTACAGCGACCACCTATGTTTCACCCAGGCCCAGGGCCTGGAGATCGGTCAGCTGACGCCCCTGCCCCACACCCGCGCGACCGTCGAGCGCTGCGTGGCCAAGGCCCGCGCCTTCCAGGATCAGCTCGGCGTGCCCTTCTTGCTCGAGAACATCACCCGGGCCTTCCCGCTGCCCGGCGAGATGGACGAGGTCAGCTTCGTGCGCGCGGTCATCGAGGGGGCCGACTGCGGCCTGCTCCTCGACCTGACCAACCTGTTCATCAACGCGCACAACTTCGAGTACGACGCCTACGCCTACCTCGACGAGCTGCCCCTCGAGCGGGTCGTGCAGATCCACCTCGCCGGCTCGGTCCGTCGCGGCGAGCGCTGGATGGACTCGCACAGCCACTCCATCGAGGAGCACCCCGAGGTCTGGGAGCTGCTCGACTACGTCGCCCAGCGCACGCGCATCGGCGCGGTGATCATCGAGCGCGACCAGAACTACCCCGACGACTTCGGCGAGCTGCTCGCGGACATCCGCACGGCCCAGTCGATCCTCGGCAAGCCCGGCTCCCTGTCCCGACCAGGCCTCGAGGCCCCGGGCGCCCACCGCCACTGAGCCCCCTCGATCGCCCATGACCAGCACCATCGACACCCCCGCCTTCCAGCGGGCCATCGCCGAGCTGTCCGTGATCCCGGCGGCCATCGAGCTGCTCCGCGACGACCCCGAGGCCTTCCGCGCGCGCTACGAGCTCGACGCCGCCCAGGTCCAGGCCCTGGTCGACGCGGGCCTCGAGCGCTTCCTCGAGTTCGCCGAGGACCTGCTCTACAAGCGGCTGACGCTGATCCAAAAATTCTCGCCGGCCCTGATCGAGCTGCTCATGCGGCGCGACGACTTCGGCCCGCTGTTCCGCGAATTCGCCCGCCTGCACCCCTCGCGCAACGTCGCCGAGGTGCCCCACAAGGTCGTGCGCGACTGCCAGTGGTTCCACGCCCACGTCGGCGCCTGGGCCGAGGCGCGCGACGACGCCGGGCCCCACCTCGCGCCCGTGTTGGCCTTTGAGCGGGTCCAGGGCGAGCTCCTCGCCGACGAGCAGGCGGCGGCCTCGGCCCGCGCCTGCGCCGAGCGGAACCTGCGGCTGGCCCATGCCCTCGGCGCCGACGAGGGCATCGTGCCCGCGCTGCGCCCGGTGCTCGGCCAGCACCACCGCTTCGTCACCTTCCCCTGCGACATCGTCGACCTCGTGCGCCGCGTGACCGAGAAGCTCGAGCTCCCCGAGCAGCCCGCCCCCCCGCCGACGACCCTGATGGTCGCGCGCGAGCCCGGGCGTCGCTCGATCCGCTACATCCGGGTCAACGAGCGCACCCGCTGGCTGCTCGAGCGCTGCGACGGCGAGCGCAACGTGGCCGAGCTCGTCCGCGACTTTCGCCAGACCTGGTCCCCCCAGCTCCCCGACGCCGCGGTCTTCGACGGCGTGTGGCGCCTGCTCTCGGGCGTGCGCGCCATGGACATGCTGAGCTTCGAGATTCCGCCCGCCGCGCCCGTCGGCGCCCCCAACTGACCTCTCCCCCAACGACCCCCAGGAGTTCCCCGTGCGAATTTGTGCGCTGATCAAGTACCCCCCCATCCAAGGCGGCGTCTCGTCCCGGAGCTTCTGGCTGGCCCGCGGCCTCGCCGAGCTCGGCCACGAGGTCACCGTCGTCACCCACGCCGACCTGGTCGAGGACCAGTACCGCATCGAGCTCCTCGACGACGACATGAGCTGGCTCGAGTACGAGGCCCAAAGCGGCGGACGGGTGCGCCTGGTTCAGCCCCAGCGAGACACCCGCCGCTACACCCACATCCCCCAGGGGCGGATGTTCACCGAGCGCCTGGCCTCGCTGGCCACCCAGGCCGTGCGCCAGTACGACTGCGAGCTCATCTACAGCTACTACTTCCAGCCCTACGGCGTCGCGGCGCACATGGCCTCGCTGTGGACGGGCGTGCCCTACACGGTCCAGCACGCCGGCAGCGACCTGGGTCGGCTGATGATCCAGCCCGACGTGCACCTGGCCTACCGCGAGCTCATCACCCGCGCCGACGCGGTGCTGACCCCCTCGCCGCGCTGCTTCATGGCCATGGGCGTGAAGCGAGAGGCCATCTACAACCCGCAGAAATTCACCCTGCCCACGGAGCGCTTTTGTCCCGAGACCGAGCCCCTCGACATGCGGGCGCACATCGCCGCCGTCGCCGAGCGCCGCCGCGGCGAGGACATCGGGCCGGCCGCGGAACGCTTCGACCCGAGCCTGCCCACCGTCGGCATCTACGGCAAGCTGGGCGAGGCCAAGGGCTCCTTCGACCTGCTCCACGCCCTCGCGGCCCTGCGCGAAGACGGCCTGAAGTTCAACTTCATCGCCATGACCCGCGGCCGCGAGCTGCCCCGCTACCGCGCCCTCGTTCGCAGCCTCGGGCTCGATGAGTGCACCTGGGTGCTGCCCTTCATCCCCCACCACAAGGTCCCCGCGTTCATCCGCGCCTGCACTGCGGTCACCTTCCTCGAGCGCGACTTCCCCATCGTCTTCCACACGCCGACCATCCCCACGGAGATCCTCGCCTGCGGCGCGTGCCTGATCGTCTCGCGCGAGATCGCCAACAAGCAGGCCTACCGCGAGGACCTGCGCCACGGCGAGAACGTGCTCATCGTCGAGGACCCCAAGGACCACGCCGAGCTCGCGGGCGCCCTGCGGTCCGTGCTGACGGAGCCGGGCCGCGCCCAGGCCATCGCCGAAGCCGGGCGCAGCATCGAGCTGGGCCTCGAGCCCCTGCGCCCCTACGCCGAGGGCTTCGTCCGGGTGTTCGAGGACGTGCTGAAGCGGCGCCAGGGTCACCCCAACGCGATCCCGGCCGCCGAGCGCAACGTCCCCGAAGACCGGGCGGCGATGCTGAAGGACTTCGCCCACACGCTGTGGGTGGCCTACGGCGACGCGGTCATGGACCCGGCCCGCGACGCCTACCTGGCCGCTCACCCCGAGGAGCTGGCCACGCCCCAGCGCGACGCCCTGCGCTTTTGCGAGTACCTGCGCGAGCACCCCGTCGAGACCGCCGGGTCGACGCCCGACAGCTGGGCCGACACCTTGCGCGCGACCGAGGGCGTCGCGTGGATGGGCGTGCTCGAGGACGACGACCTGCTCGTCGGTCCCTTCGGGCGCCGCGACTGCGTCACCCTCCAGGACAAGCGCTGGCTCGACGCGGCCCCGCTGCGCACGCGCTGGGTCCGGGTCGAGCGCTTCACCGCCCTGCCCGCCAGCTTGCCCTGGGCTCAAGACGGCTGCAGCCCCGAGCAGCCGGTGACCCTCGCCTTCCACAAGCAGGCCAACATGCGCGGCAACGTGTTCGCCATGAACCCCCAGAGCCGCAACCTGCTCGAGCTGTGCGACGGCGCGCGCACGACCCGGGCCATCATTCAACAGCTCGCCGAGCGCACCGGTCAGCCGCCTCAGGCCGTGCTCGAGGTCCTCGCGCGCACGCTGATGTGGTGGTACACGCGCGGGCTGATCTCCTTCGTCGACGCGCCCGCGGGCTGACCATGTGCGGCATCGCTGGAGTCATCGAGGCGGGCCCTTCGGGCCCCGACGGCGGCAGCGCGCTCGCCGTGGTCGAGGCCATGGTCCGCGCCCTGCATCACCGCGGCCCCGACGGCGCGGGCGTGGTCCCCTGCCCGCGCGCGGGCGCGGTGCTCGGCTCGACGCGCCTGGCCCTGCTCGACGACGCCGGCGGCTCGCAGCCGTGGCGCTTCGACCCGGGCGACGACGCGAGCCCCGTGCTCGCCTTCAACGGCGAGCTCTACAACCACCCCGAGCTCGCCGCGGCGCTGACCCGAGCCGGCAGCCCGGCGCCGCGCTCGAGCTGCGACACGGAGACCCTCGCCCGGGGCTGGCGGGCCCTCGGCTCCTCGCTGTGGGCCCAGCTCGACGGGATGTTCGCGGCGGCGATCGTCGACGGGGACGAGCTCGTGCTCGCCCGCGATCCCCACGGCCAAAAGCCCGTGTTCCTGTGGCGGGAGCCCGAGGGCCGGGCGCTGGTGTTCGCCTCCGAGCTCGGGGCGCTGCTCGCCGAGCCCCGCGTCCGTCGACGCCTCGATCCGGCGGTCCTCGTCGAGCTCGGCGCGATCGGCTTTCCCCTCGGCGACGACGCCCTGCTCGCGGGCGTCGTCAGCCTGCCCCCGGGCCACGAGCTGCGCGTGCGCGTCGGCGAGGACGGGCGCCTGCGCGAGACGCTGTTCGACTTCCGGGGAGCGCCGGCCCCGCGCGCCGAGCCGCCCCTGCCCGACCCTCGAGCCGCGGCCGCGCGCGTCGACGACCCCGTCGACGCCCTCGTCGCCAGCTTGCCCGGCGTCGTCGCCAGCCACGCCCGCGCCGATCATCCCGTCGGCCTGTTCCTGTCCGGCGGCCTCGACAGCGGCCTGCTCGCGGCCTTGCTCGTCGAGCACGCCCAGGGCCCCGTGCACACCTTCACCCTCGCCGACGACCCCGAGCACCCGGACCTCGAGGCCGCCCGGACGCTCGCGGCCAAGCTCGGCACGGTCCACCACGAGCGCATCGTGAGCGCCGACGAGGTCGAGGCCGCGTGGCCTCTCGCCGTCGCCATCCAGGGGCTGCCCGCCGCGCCCACCGTCGCCGAGCTCGGCGGGGCCTGGGCGCGCCAGTGGGTCAAGGCCGCGCTCGTCGGCGACGGAGCCGACGAGCTGTTCGCCGGCTACCGCTACCACCAAGTCCCCCATCGGACCATCGGCTCCATGGCCGCCGGCTACAACCGCATGGTCCGCCAGGGCGCCGTACCCAAGGGCGCCGGCGATCGCCTGCGCGCCCAATTCCAGGCCTTCAAGGACGCCGAGGCCGAGGGTCCCCTGGGGACCCCGACGGCGCTCATGCGCCTGTTCGCCGAGGACCGCCTGGTCGTCAACCACCTGCGGCGCTGGGACCACGGCGCCCTCGCCCACGGCCTCGAGGTGCGCCTGCCCTACCTCGCGCGCCCGATCACCGCCGTCGCCGAGCGCCTGCCCTGGTCCGCGCTGGTCCGCGACGCGCAGGGGCGCCCGATCCCCGGCAAGGCGCCCCTGCGCGCGGCGGCTCGCCGCCTGCTGCCCGAGTCGCTGTCGCGCGACCTGACCGAGCGGGCCAAGATCGCCGCGCCCTCGGCCCTGGCCAAGGTTCGCGCCGAGCTCAACGCCCGCTGCCGCGCGTGGATGCCCGCCGGACACCGCGAGGGTCACCCCCTCGCCGCCTGCGCCCTCGACGAGGTCAGCTTGGTGTCCATCGATCTGTTCGCCGCGCTCTACCTCCTCGACGCGAGCGCGCTCGGCGTGCCTGCGGACGCCCTGCCCGTCGCCCGCGCCCGCGAGCTGAGCGTCGCCCAGCTCTACGCGCGCCACGGCGAGGCCCTCGACGCCTACTGGCGGGGCCTCGAGCTCGCGTCTCCCCAGCCCTCACCCAAGACCGCCGTGAAGCCTCAACCCAAGTCCAAGCCCGCCGACCTCAGCGCCCTCCTCCACGATCGCTGGACCCGGGGCGCCGACCGCTACGCCGACGCGGCCCTCGAGCTCGAGACCTACACGGCCAGCAACGCCCTGCTCGCCGAGCTCGCCGACCTGCGCCCCGGCATGCGCGTGATCGATCTGGCCTGTGGCACGGGCGCGACCTCGCGGGCCGCGTTCGAGCGTCAGCCCGAGCTCGCCAAGGTCTACGCCGTGGACTGGTCGGCGCAGATGCTCGACGAGGCGCGCCGCGTGCTCGAGGGCTCGCCGGTCCACTTCGCCCAAGCCCCCGCCGGGGCCCTCGCGCCCGCCTTGCTGCCCGTGCTCGGGGAGCAGCGCATCGATCGCGTGCTCTGCAACGCGGCGCTGTTTCAGTTCCCCGACTACGCGGGCGTGCTCGCCGACCTCCGCCAGCTGCTCGCGCCCGGGGGGACCCTGGCCTTCACCGTGCCCGAGCCGACCCAAGGCAAGGCCATCGCCGAGGTCCTCGCGCGCCACGACCTCTACCCGCTGCGCGGGGCCAAGACTTCGGGGTTCCGTCCGAGCCCCCGCCAGGGACCGCCCGGCCGCCCCGGCGCGCGCCGAGGTCCGCCGCCCCAGCCCAGCTTCGAGCAGCGCGTCGCCGCCACCGAGGCCGCCGGCTGGACCCTCGTCCACAGCCAGGTCCGCGCCGTGTCCATGGCCGCCGAGGAGCACGTGCGCTGGCTGCTGCTGCCCATGTTCCGCCACCCGAGCTGGGCGCAGGTCCCCGACGAGGAGCTGCGGCCCCGGTTGATCGAGGCCCTGCGGAGCGAGGGCGAGCGCTACCCCGTGGCCTGGCGCGCCGTCGTCGTCGCGCCAGGCTGAGGGCGCTCAGAGCGTGAGCGGCGGGATCGAGATCGTGGGCACGGGCACGGCCGCGGGGTCGTAGGTCAGGAAGTGAGTGTAGGGCGCCCACTGGAAGTAGCTGTAGGTCGACCCCGAGCCGAGCTGCGTGCAGGTCGGCTTGACGATGCCGCCGCAGGACACCGAGCTTCCCAAGCTGGGGTCGCGGACGTAGTTGACGCAGTCGGCTCCGCCCGCGTACCAGACCGCCTCGTAGCCGCTCTCGGCCGTCGCGCTCAGGTTGAGCTCGGGGTCGTTGATCGCCATGCGATCGGCGACCCCGATGAGCGTGCCCTCCTTGGTGTGGGAGACCCCGTCGCCGCAGTAGTCGGCCCGAACCATGCGCACCGTCGTCTCGAAGTTGATCAAGCTCGCCGAGGGGTAGGTGCTCGTCCCCATGGAGTCGGGCCAGTAGCCCCAGGTCCCGGCCTTCCCCGCGGCTCCAGCCACGCAGCCGATGTAGAGGGCGTCGGGGTGCTGCGAGACCTGCCCCGTGTCCGGCCCGTCCTCCGCCACGAGGACGTCCTCGTAGATCACCGCGGCGGTGTTGTAGAGCGTGGCCCCCTGGGGCTTGGCGCAGGTCGGGAACCAGCCGACATCGTCGGGATCGAAGCTGCCGTCCTTCTCGAACCAAAAGGTGTACAGCGGCACGCCCCCGACCCCGGCGTAGGCCTTCTCCCAGGCCTCCTCCGAGCTGCCCTGGGGATCGGGTTGGCCCCCGCCCATGGGCAGGTTGCTCCACCCCACCGTCAAGCGCAGCTCGACCAAGGCGAAGCGCTCACCGTTCTCCCACACCTCGGTGGCGACGACGCCCTGAAGATTGCTCTGCCAATCATCGAGGGCAGCGCCATCGATCTTCACCGTCCAGGTCGAGTCGTGAAAGTCCGAGTGGCGCAGGTTGGGTCCCCCGCCGGCCACGGCTCCGACGAGCATGTGCTCGGCCGTGCCCAGGCTGGCGACGTCGACCTGCACGTGCTCGGGGGTGTCGTGTTGCTCCCAGCTCATGTTCTGCTGGAAGGCCCCGGTCTCGACGCTGACCAGGCGCACGCCCTTGGGCGGCAGCGGAGCCGTCGGGCTGGTGATCATGGTCGAGAACTCCCACCCGCCGCTGTGGTTGGTGTTGAGCCGGCGGCCCGAGGTCGGGTCGACGTTCACGTCGAGGTCGGGGAAGGGGTTGTAGATCCCGGTGCGGAAGTCGTGGCCCGCGGCGTCGAGCTCCAGGTCCGCGTCCAAGTCCGCGCCCTCTTCGAGGTCGCAGGCGGAGGCGAGCAGCAGCGCGCCGACGCAGGCCAGGCCGCGAGCAGTGAGGGACAGACGGTTCGGGTGCTGGAGTCGCGTGGTCATGGCCAAGTCCTCTTGCCTTCGCTCGGTTAGTCCGGGCGCTGCGCAAAAGGATCGCGGCGCTCGAAGTTTTTTTCGCCCATCCACCGGCGGAGCTCCGCCCCCTCCGCGGCGTAGGCGGGGCCCAGGGCCTCGTAGACCGCCAGCGCGGCGTGAGCCTCCTCCGCGCCTGCGCTTCCGCCCTCGACGGCTGCGCGCGCCCGCGCCAGGCCAAAGCGCGCGCGCGCCAGATCCGGGTCGTCCTCGTCCCGACGCGCTCGGAGCGTGACCACGGCGTCGCCGTAGGCTCGGCGCGCCGCGGGGCCGTCCCCCTCGAGCTCGGCGAGCTCGGCCGTCATCAGCCACAGCTGAGCAAACAGCGGGCTGGAGTCTGGCACCGCCCCGCTCAGGGTCTCCCGCGCCCGCGCGAGCAAGCTGGCGGCGGCCTCGCGGTCTCCACGGGCCAGCTCGACCCGGGCCAGGCACGCGAGCGCGGCGGCGAGCTCGACCGCGCTCGACTCGGGGTTGGCCTCGCGCAGATCGAGGGCCTCGCGGGCGCGGGCGCGGGCCTCGTCGACGAGCGCGCCCGAGTCCCCCGCCCCGCTCACCTGCTCGCTGGCCTCGAGCAGGGCGACGGCCAGGCCCTGGTTGGCCCAGGCCTGGCGCGAGACCTGGTCGGCGAAGACTTCGCGCGCGATCTCGACGGCCTCCCGGTGGCTGGTGAGCCCCTCGTCGACCCGCCCCAGGCCGATGAGCGCGTCGCCGTGGGCGTGGCGCAAGCCGACGCTGAAGAAATTTTTGGTCGCCTCGTTGGTGAGCGCGCGCCGACCAAAGGCCTCGGCCTCGGCGTAGCGCCGGCGGCGATTGGCGAGCTTGGCCGACAGGGTCAGCTCCGGGTTGAGCACGGGGTTGTCTTCGCCCCGGACCGCCTCCTCCACGCGCAGCGCCTCGCCGACCACCCGCGTCGCCTCGTCGACGGACCCGGCGTTGGACAGGGTGTTGGCGAGGATGTACAGCAGCGTGGCGCGCATCGGGTGCTCGGACCCGTAGAGGCGCTCGACCTCGGCCAGGGCCCGGCGCTGACTCGCGATGGCCTCGTCGAAGCGGTGGTGCTCGGCCTCGAGCTGGGCGAGGTTCGAGCGG
Organism: Plesiocystis pacifica SIR-1; assembly: GCF_000170895.1. Classification (GTDB taxonomy): domain Bacteria; phylum Myxococcota_A; class Polyangia; order Nannocystales; family Nannocystaceae; genus Plesiocystis; species Plesiocystis pacifica. The sequence goes on from NZ_ABCS01000091.1 coordinate 36,923, forward strand.
GTGAACACGGCCTCGATGGAGTCGCCCTCGTCGGCGATCGCGGCGAGGGCCCGCCCGTAGAGCGCCCGGGCCTCGTCGTCGCTGCCGCGGGTGTCGAGGAGGGTCCCGGCGTTGTTGAGGTAGAGCCACGCCAGCGGGGTCTGCCCGCCGCTGCGCTCGAGCAGCGCGCCGCCGTAGCTCGCGTCGACCAGGGCCTCGTCGAGGCGAAACTGCATGGTCCCGCGCACGTGCAGGCGCCGGGCCGCCGCCTCGGTCGCGACCTCGGTGTGCCCGACGGCCAGCGCGAGCTCGAGGGCCCGGCTCAGCCCCGCGTCGGCCTCCTCGGCGCTCCACGACTCCTGGGCGAGGGTCCCCCGGGCGAGCTCGACCTCGGCGAGCAGCACCGTCTCGCCCGCCTCGCTCAGGGCCTCGGCCTGCTCGAGGGCCGCGGCGATCAGGGTCTGGGCCTCGGCGTGGCGGCCCGTCGTGTACAGGACGCGGGCTCGCGCGACGCGCTCGCGCTCCCGGGCCATGGTCGCCCGCGCCTGGGGGTCGATGGGCTCGGGCAGGGCCGCCGAGAGCCGGGCCTCGTCGACGCAAGCGCTCAGCCGCGGGAGCTTGGCGACGGCGTCGATGGCCCCCTCGACCGCGCCCGCGTCGGCGCCCTCGAGCACCTCGAGCAGGGCGTCCAGGCTGTCGCGGCCCTCGGCCAGGCAGGCCGTCGCGCGATCGAAGAGGGTCGTCGACAGGCGCCCGTCGTGGTGCGCCCGGCAGCTCGCCTGGCTGCGCTCGATCCACTCCCCCGCGTAGCCGCGCAGGCGCGGCTCGACGCGCGCCCAGGTGTCCCCGGCGTAGGGCAG
>NZ_ABCS01000090.1 GCF_000170895.1 Plesiocystis pacifica SIR-1
CCCAGGCCGCAGCGCAGGGCTCGGACGGCGGTGTAGACCGGGCGCGGGTTGCCGCCGCCGTCGGCCCAGGAGAAGGCGTCCCAGTTCGGGTCCATGAGCTGGAAGGGGAGCACGGCGATGATCCCCGGGTCGGCCAGCCACACGTGCTCGTAGGCGTTGACGGTCCAGCCGGCGATCTGCTCGTGGCTGCCCCCGAGCTCGGTGGTCCAGCCGGTCTCGGTCATGACCACGGGCAGGTCCGCGCCGATCGCCGCGCGCTCGTCCTGGTAGTAGACGAGGCCGGTGTGGGCCTGGCCGCCGGGCCCGTCGTAGGGCACGAAGAAGCCCCAGCCCTTGCCCTCGGCCGGGTAGGCGTGGCTGGCCCAGGCGTCGAGCTTGGCGATCAGCCCGGGCTCGGCCGCGAGCATGGCCTGGATGTACTCGATCGAGGTGATGCCGGGTTGGAAGCCCTCGCCGCCGCACTCGCAGCTGACCGTGCCGCCGGGGGCGAGGCCGCCGTTGAGGACCCGGATCCGCGGATCGCCCAGGCCGTGGAGGGCGTCGGCGACGTCGGCCAGCATGTGGGCGTACTCGGCGGCCGCGGTCTCGTAGGGCAGCCAGCCGTCGTTGCCGTCGCCGGGGTCGCAGGCCCACTCGTAGCAGAGGTTGGGCTCGTTGTGGACCTCGACGTAGAGCGGCCAGCCCTCGCGCGTGGGCAAGCTGGCGACGGTGTCGGCGTAGGCCTGGGCGTAGGCGCCGTAGATCACGTGGGCGGCGTCGTCGGACTGGTTGCGAACCCGGCGATCGTCCCAGGGCGGCCCCAGGCGCACGTAGGGCACCAGGTCGCGGTCGTAGCTCAACTGCACCGCGCTCTTCCACTCGGCGGGCGCGTCGTGCATGTCCTTGGTGATCCCCGCGAAGGTCAGGCGCACGCCGCCGCGGGCCCCTGCCAGGTTCGCGGCCAGATCGAGCTGCTGCTGGTTGCCCGGGATCACCAGGCCGATGCCGAAGGGGTTGTCGTGCTCGAAGGCCTCGCCGCCGGTGGTCGTGCCGGTGTCTTCGGTGTCGGTGGACTCGTCGCTCTCGCCGCTGGAGGAGCCGGAGCCCTCGTCGCTGGAGGAGCCAGAGCCCTCGCCGCTGGAGGCGTCGGAGCCCTCGTCGCTGGAGGCGTCGGAGCCCTCGTCGTCGTCCTCACTCGAGCCCGCGCTCGTGTCGACGGTGGCGATGCCGTCGCCAAAGGTCTCGGCGTACCCGTCGTCGCCGCAGCCGCTCAGCAGCGCGCCCAGGATCACGATCACGGTCGAAGCGATGGTGCACCCCCGCATGGTGCGGAGGGTGTACCAGGAAACGTGCGCTTTGCGCATGACGCCCCGTGACAGGGCGCCCGTGAGGCCTAAAAGTTGATCGAGCGACCCAAGGCACCCAGCGCCGCTTCCTTGACCGTCTCGGCCATGGTCGGGTGCGCGTGGATCGAGCGGCCCAGGTCCTCCGCGGACGCGGAGAACTCCACGGCCACGGCGATCTCGGCGATCAGGTCGCCCGCGCGCGCGCCCAAGATCGACGCGCCCAAGATGCGGTCGGTCTCGGCGTGGGCGACGATCTTCACGAAGCCGTCCGTGGCCCCGAGGGCCTTGGCGCGGCCGTTGGCCATGAGCGGGAACTTGCCCACGCGGTAGGGCACGCCCGCGGCGTCGAGCTCGGCCGGGGTCTTGCCCAAGCTGGCGATCTCCGGGTGCGTGTAGATCACGTTGGGGATCGCCTCGTAGTTCACGTGCCCGGGGGTGCCGGTCATGGTCTCGGCCGCGGCCACGCCCTCGTGCTCGGCGAGGTGGGCGAGCATGGGCCCGGGGATGACGTCGCCGATCGCCCACACGCCCGCGACGGCGGTGCGGTAGTGGTCGTCCACGGGGATGAAGCCGCGCTTGTCGAGGTCCAGGCCGATCTTGTCGGCTTGCAGCCCGTCGGTCATGGGCCGGCGGCCCACGGCCAGGAGCACGCGGTCGCAGTCGATGGTCTGCTCGGCGCCGTCCTTGTCGGTGTAGACCACCGTCGCCCGGGCCCCGCCCGCGGCGGGCTTGGCCGCGGTCACCCGCGCGCCGAACTGGAACTCCAGGCCCTGGCGCTTGAACAGGCGCAGGGCCAGCTTGCCCACGTCCTTGTCCATGGTGCCGAGCAGGCTGGGCATGTACTCGACCACGGTCACCTTGGCGCCGAGGCGGGCCCACACCGAGCCGAGCTCGAGGCCGATGACGCCGGCGCCGATGACCACGAGGTGCTCGGGCACCTCGGGCCAGGACAGGGCCTCGGTCGAGGTCCCGACCCGGTCGTAGTCGAGCTCGACGCCGGGGATGAGCGCGACCTTGGAGCCGGTGGCGATGAGCACGTCCTTGGCGGCGATGCGCGTCGCGGCCTCTTTGCCGTCCTCGTCCGCGACCACCTCGACGACGTGGCGCTCACCCTCGCGCTCGCCGGTGAAGCGGCCCAGGCCGTGGAGCTCGGCGATCTTGTTCTTCTTGAACAGCATCGCGATGCCCCCGGTGAGCTGCTTGACGATCTTGGCCTTGCGCCCGAGCATCTTGCTCAGGTCGAGGCCGACCTCGCCCACGGTGACGCCGTGCTCGGCGAGGTGACCCTTGGCCTCGGCGTACTTCTCCGAGGACTCCAGCAGGGCCTTGCTGGGGATGCAGCCGACGTTGAGGCAGGTGCCGCCCAGGGTCGGATCTTTCTCGACGCAGGCGACCTTCAGGCCGAGCTGGGCGGCGCGGATGGCCGCGACGTAGCCCCCGGGGCCCGAGCCGATGACGATGAGATCGTAGGTGTCCATTGCGGTGACTCTCTCGGGTAGCGGTGGGGCTCAGAGGTCGAGGAGCAGGCGGCGGGGGTCCTCGATGGCCTGCTTGATGTGGACCAGGAACTGCACGGCCTCGCGGCCGTCGACCAGGCGGTGGTCGTAGCTGAGCGCCAGGTACATGATCGGCCGGACCTCGACCTCGCCGTCGACCACCCAGGGGCGCTGCACGATGTTGTGCAGGCCGAGGATGCCGGTCTGGGGCGGGTTGAGGATCGGCGTGGACAGCATCGAGCCGTAGATGCCGCCGTTGGAGATCGTGAAGGTGCCGCCGGTCAGGTCGCTGAGCGCGAGCTTGTTGGTCTTGGCCAGGCCGGCGAGGCGGCCGATCTCCTTTTCGATCTCGGCGAAGCCGAGGGTGTCGGCGTCGCGGATCACCGGGACCACCAGGCCCTTGCCGCCGCCGACGGCCACGCCGACGTTGTAGTAGTTCTTGTAGACGATCTCCTCGCCGGAGATCTCGGCGTTGACGGCCGGGAAGGCCTGCAGGGCCGAGGTCGCCGCCTTCACGAAGAAGGACATGAAGCCGAGCTTGACCTCGTGGGCGTCGATGAACTCCTGCTTGAAGGCCTTGCGCATCTGCATGACCGCGGACATGTCGACCTCGTTGAAGGTCGTGAGCAGGGCGGCGGTCTGCTGGGCCTCGACGAGGCGCTGGGCGATGCGCTTGCGCAGCGGGGTCATCTTGACCCGGCGCTCGCGCTCGCCGGTGTTCTGCGGGGCTTTCTTGGTGGGGGCGGGGGCGGGGGCGGGGGCCTTGGCCGGCGCGGGCTTGGCCGCGCGCTGGACGTCCTCCTTGAGGATCCGTCCGCCGCGACCGGTGCCCTGGACGCCGGCCAGGTCGACGCCGGAGCGGGCGGCCTCCGCCCGGGCGGCGGGCATGGCCGCAGGTCCATCACTAGCAGTCGAGGCGGCCTCGGCCACGGCGGCGGCGTCGGCCGAAGCGGCGGCGTCGGCCGACGCGGCGGGGCTGGCCGTGGCGGTGGCCGACGCGTCGACCTCGAAGATCGGGTCGTCGACGTTGACGGTGTCGCCCTCGGCGGCGAGGTGCTTGGTCACCACGCCCGCGACGGGGGAGGGGACCTCGACGGTGATCTTGTCGGTCTCGAGCTCGACGACGGGCTCGTCGACGGCCACGGCTTCGCCGACGCGCTTGAGCCAGGTGGCCACGATCGCTTCGGTGATCGACTCACCCAGGGCAGGGACTTTGACGGTGTTGGACATGGTGGGGTCGCTGAGAGAGGTGGGCGGGGTGGGGAGTCAGGGCATCAAAGCGGCGCGTAGGCCTGCTCGACGAAGCGGGCGAGCTCCATCTTGTGGGCTTCGGAGGAGCCCGTCGCCGGGGACGCGCTCGAGACCCGGCCGGCGTAGGACACGGAGTAGTCGGCGCCGAAGCGCTCGAGCAGGCGCGGGTAGATGAACAGCCACGCGCCCATGTTGCGGGGCTCCTCCTGGACCCAGCGGATCGCCTTGGCGTTGGGGTAGCGGGCGATCTGCTCGGCCAGGTCGTCGCCGGTGCGGGCGAAGGGGTAGAGCTGCTCGACGCGGAGCAGGGCGACGTCCTCGCGCTTGTGCTCCTCCCGAGCCGCGCGCAGGTCGTAGTGGACCTTGCCGGCGGACACGAGCACGAGCTCGACCTTGGCGGCCGCCTCTTTTGTCCCGGCGGTGACCTCGTCGCTGATCACCCGCTTGAAGCCGCCGCCCCCAGGCAAAAAGCGCTCGCGCGGCGAGAACGAGGGCCGAAAGCGCAGCAGGCTCTTGGGCGACATGAGGATCAGCGGCTTGCGCCAGTTGCGGAGCACCTGGCGGCGCAGGGCGTGGAACAGCTGCACCGGCGTGGTCAGGTTGCACACCTGCATGTTGTCCTCGGCGCACATCTGCAAGAAGCGCTCGAGCCGGGCCGAGGAGTGCTCCGGGCCCTGGCCCTCGTAGCCGTGGGGCAAGAGCATGACCAGGCCGCTGATGCGGTTCCACTTGTCCTCGGACGAGGACACGAACTGGTCGATGATGACCTGGGCCGAGTTGGCGAAGTCGCCGAACTGGGCCTCCCACAGGGTCAGGCCCCCGGGCGTGGCCAGGGAGTAGCCGAACTCGAAGCCGAGCACGGAGAACTCCGACAGCGGGCTGTTGTAGATCGAGAACTGGCCCTGGCCGTGGTTGATGTGCTGGAGCGGGCACCACTTCTTGCCGGTGTTCGTGTCGGTGAACACGGCGTGGCGGTGGCTGAAGGTCCCGCGCTGGGCGTCCTGCCCGGACATGCGCACGGGCACGCCGGCGTCGACCAGCGAGGCGTAGGCCAGGAGCTCGGCCGTGGCCCAGTTGAAGGGCACCTCGCCGCGGATCATCTTTTGGCTCTCGCCGAGGAAGCGCTTGATCTTGCGGTGGATCGCGAAGTCCTCGGGGTAGCGGGTCATCGCCATGCCCAGGCGCTCGACCTCGCTGTGTTCGAGGGTGGTGTCGACGTCGATCTGCGGGTTCTCGCGCCCGCCCTTGTAGCCCTTCCACGGCCCGTGCATGGGCTCGAAGGCGGCCTTGGGCGCGCCCTCCTTGGCCTCGGTCAGGGCCGCGTCGAACTCGGCCGTGAAGGTGTCGGCGATGTCCTTGCAGGCGGCCTCGGTGATCGTCCCGCGCTCGACCAGCCGCTTTTGGTAGAGGCTGCGGACCGAGGGGCGGCCCTTGATCAGCCCGTACATCGTCGGCTGGGTGAAGGTCGGATCGTCGCCCTCGTTGTGGCCGAACTGGCGGTAGCAGACCAGGTCGATGATCACGTCCCGGTGGAAGCGCTCGCGCCAGGCCACGGCCAGGCGGGCGACGTAGGCCGCGGCCTCGGGGTCGTCGCCGTTGACGTGGAACACGGGCACGCCCAGGACGTGGGCGACGTCGGTGGCGTAGACCCCCGAGCGCGCGTCGGTCGGGTCGGTGGTGAAGCCGATCTGGTTGTTGATCACCACGCGGATGACCCCGCCGGCCTCGTAGCCCTCGAGCGCCGCCATGTTCAGGGTCTCGGACACCACGCCCTGGCCGCTGAAGGCCGCGTCGCCGTGCATGGTCACCGCCAAGCTGGCCGCGTGGCCGCGCTCGGGGTTCGCGTCCTGCTTGGCCCGCACCCGCCCCTGGATGACCGGCGTGATCGCCTCGAGGTGGCTGGGGTTGAAGGCCAGCGCGAGGTAGATGTCCCTGTCCGTCGAGGTCTTGTGGTAGCGGTGGTAGCCCAGGTGGTACTTGACGTCGCCGGCCCCGATGTAGCTCTCGGCGTCGGTGTTGGAGAACTCCTCGAACACCTCCTTGGGCGCCTTGCCCAGGATGTTCATCAGCACGTTGAGGCGGCCGCGGTGGGCCATGCCGAAGATGACCTCGCCGATGTCGTGCTCCGCCGCGCCCTCGATCAGGCAGTCGAGCAGCGGGATCAGGCTCTCGGCGCCCGAGATCGAAAAGCGCTTGGCGCCGAGGAACTTCGAGTGCAGGAAGTGATCGACGGTGTCGACGTTGATCAGGCTGCTGAGCAGGCGGACCTGCTCGTCCTGGGGCGGCACGACCTCGTTTTGACAGCCCTCCATGCGCTGCTGCAGCCACGCGCGCTGGGCCGGGTCGTAGAGGTGCCAGTACTCGACGCCGACGTGGCGGCAGTAGGTGTTGCGCAGGCGCTCGATGATCTCGCGCAGGCTCGCCTTGTGCGGGGTCAGCCCGGCGGTCCCGAACTCGCGGTCCATGTGCTGCTCGCCGAGGCCGTAGTGGGCCGGGTCGAGCTCCGTCGCGTCCGTGCTTCGCGGCCGGCCGAGGGGATCGATGTCGGCCCCGATGTGCCCGTGGAGCCGGTAAGCCTCGATGAGGTTGTCGACCTGGGTTTGGAGGGTGATCTCCTCGGCGCTGCTCCCCGGCTCGGCGCTGTGCAGCCGAGAGGACGACTCGCTCGAACTCGAGGCCGAGGCGCGGCCCTCTTCGAGCAGCGGGATCCACTGGGGATCGACAGAGTTGGGGTCGGCTTCGTAGGCCTCGTAGAGGGCTTCGAGGAAGGCGAGATTGTGTACGCTGAGCGCGGCTTCGGCGTCCATGCTTGGGCGGGAGTGTACAGCTTCGGCGTGAGCCCAGCCACGGTTCTGCTCCGGATCCTGGCCTTCTTTCGGCCCCGATCTCGCCGGATGTCTGGGTTGCCAGCCCCGTCCTTTCGTGGACGGGTCACGTAGGGAGCTGAAAATGGTTCGCGGTGTGTCGCCCGCGCGCTGCCGTCCCGGGCGCGGGGCTCAGGGCGAATCGAGGCGAAACAGCGCGGAGTCCACGGCCGGGAAGGGCTTCCCGGGCCGGGCCAGGGCGTAGCCTTGGAGCAGCTGCGCGCCCATCTGCGTGACGACGCGGAGCTCCTCGGCGGTCTCGACCCCCTCGAGCACCACGAGGTTGCCGAGGCTCTGGGACAGCTCGAGCATGGCGGCGATCACTCGACGCCGGCGCTCGTCCGTGGCCACGCCGCGCACGAGCGCGCCATCGAGCTTGACGACCTCGGGCGAGAGCTGGACGTAGGCGTGTAGGCCCGAGTAGCCGGCGCCGAGATCGTCGATGGCCAGGCGGTAGCCCAGGTCGCGCAGGCGCTTGGCCTGGTTCTGGATCTGCGTGGGGTCGACGCGGGCGCGCTCGGTGATCTCGAGGACCACGCGGGTCGAGAGGGCCGTCAGCGGCGCCTTGGGGTCGTAGAGCTGGGGGTCGTCGAGGTCCGCCGGGTGGAGGTTGACGAACACGAGCTGGTCCTCGCCGAGCTCCGCGACGGACTCGGCGATGCGCCCGCGGATCGTCCGCCCGAGCTCGTGCACGCGATCGAGGCGCTCGACGGCGTCGAGCAGGGCGAGGGGGCTGCGCAGCTCGCCGTCGTCGCAGCGCATCAGGGCCTCGAAGCCGAACACGCGGGTGTTGGGCCAGTCGACCACGGGCTGGAAGGCCATCCACAGCGAGTTGATCGCGCGGCTGTAGCTGGCCTCGAGCCCGGCCCGATCGGCGGCCAGGGAGGCGCGGTCGTGGCCGAGCAGGCGCAGGCCGTCGCGCTCGAGGCGAGCGAGGCGGTGCATCTTCTCGGCCTCGGCGACCTGCTCGATGATCTCCTGTACGCGGAAGGGCTTGACCACGTACTTCATGGCCCCGAGCTCGACGGCCTTGGCCGCGGACTCGTAGTCCGGGTTGCCGGTCATCAAGATCACCGGGACATCCAGATCCTTGGCCCGGACCAGGCGCAGGAGCTCGATCCCGTCGAGATCGGGCATGCCGATGTCGGTCAGGATCACGTCGAAGTTGGTCTCGCTCAGGGCCCGCTCGGCCGCCTTCCCGTCGTGCACGACGACGGCCTCGAAGCCGGCGAAGTCGAGGGCGCGCTCGAGGGTCTTGCGCAGCTGCGGTTCGTCGTCGGCGACGAGGACCCGTGGCCGCGAGGTCGGGCTGGGGGGCGAGCCCGTGGCAGGCGGAGCCATGGGGGCATCCTACACGCGGTCGAAGCAGCTGTGCGACGATTCGGTCGAGCCCTGCGCGCGAATGGGGGTGGAGCTCACACCCGGATCGGGTGCGCGCCTCGGCGCAGGTCCAGAGCGGGCCTTTGCGTCTGTTAGGGTCGGTCCGTGACGGAACGCGAGCGCAACGCACTCTCGACGCGAGTCGCCGACTGCATCCTGGGCTCCAAGGAGTCGTGGATCCGCCGGATGTTCGAGCTGGGCCGGCAGATGCGGGCCGACGGCGGCGGGCCGGTCTGGGACCTGTCCCTGGGTAACCCCAGCCTCGAGCCCCCCGAGCTGTGGCGCGAGGCCGTCATCGAGGCCCTGCGCGATGAGCCCCCGGGCATGCACCGTTACATGACCAACGCCGGCTTCCCGGAGGTGCGGGCCTTCATCGCCGCCCGTGAGGCTGCGCGCTTTGACCTCCCGGGCCTCGAGGGGGACGACGTGACCATGACCGTGGGCGCGGCCGGGGCCGTCAACGTGATGTTGCGCTGCGTCGCCGATCGGGGCGATCGGGTCATCGTGCCCGCGCCCTACTTCGCCGAGTACGACCACTACGCCGACAATCACGGCGCGACCTTGGTGCCCGTCCCGACGGGCAGGGAGTTCAGCCTCGACCTCGACGCCATGGACGCGGCCCTGCGCGCCGACCCGGAGCGCGCCCGCGTCCTGATCCTCAACTCGCCCAACAACCCGACCGGCGCGATCTACTCGGCGGCCGAGCTCGACGGCCTCACCAAGCTGCTCGAGGCCCACCGCGAGCGCTCTGGCCGGATCCTGTGGGTGGTCGAGGACTCCCCCTACCGCGACGTGCTCCACGACCCCGAGGCCGATCCGCGCGTCGAGGTCCCTTCCATGATGGGGCGCTGGCCCAACACCGTGCTGCTGACCAGCCACAGCAAGGACCTGGGCCTGGCCGGCGAGCGCATCGGCTACATGGTGATCTCCCCCGAGGCCGAGGGCCGCGCGCTCTTGCGCCGGGCCGCGAGCTTCGCCAACCGCACCCTCGGCTTCGTCAACGCCCCCGCGCTCATGCAGCGGGTCTTGCCCAAGGTCCTCGGGGCCCCGGGCGGCCGCGTCGACGTCCAGGTCTACGCCCAAAACTCGCGCAAGATGGCCGATGGACTACGCGGGCTCGGCTTCGAGCTGCCCGAGCCGCGGGCGGGTTTCTTCCTGTTCCCGGCGCTCCCCGAGCCCCTGCGCCGCCCGGCCGACGCCAGCGCCGACACCCCCACGGGCGACATCACCCTGACCGAGCGCTTGCGCGAACAACGGACCGTCGTCGTCCCCGGGACGGCCTTCGGCGTGCCCGAGTTCCTGCGCTTGTCCATGTGTGTCGACCCGGAGGCCGTCGATGGGGCTCTTTCTGCATTTCGCGCCGTTTGCGCATAGCGCTCGCTGCTCTCCCGTGGCACCCTTCGGCTCGCCATGAGCGCCGGCTCCAAGAATCTCAGCGATATCCTGAACCGAGAGGTGTCCTACAGCGGTGAGGGCATCTCGGTCCGCTCCCTCGAAGACAGCATCTCGAAAGAGCGGGACGTCCAGGACTCGAAGGTCGGCGAGCTCAAGAGCCTGCGCGATCGCAACGTCCAGATCCAGGGGGCGATGGCCGACGAGCTCAAGAAGCTCCGCAAGTTCAGCGACTACCTCGACGGTACGGCGGTCAAGGGCGGGTTTTGGGCTGGCTTCAAAGAGGTCCTCAGCTACATCCCCGGCCTCAAGTCCATCTCCATCTCCCAGCGCTCCATCGAGGAGCTGCTCACGCAGCAGTACCAGGTCTCCGCCAAGCGCGTGAAGGAGGCCGCCGCGTACACCGACGTGCTCAAGCAGTCCGAGCAGGAGCTCTACACCGAGATCAAGCGCATCAACACCAAGATCGTCGAGGCCGCCGAGAACGAAAAGCGCGCCCTCGACTACGTCCTCGAGCTGCGCGAGCTCCAAGACGAGCTCGACGCCGAGCTCCAGACCGTCGAGGCCGGCAGCGTCGAGGCCCGCAAGATCGAGTCCCAAAAGGACGAGATCATGGGCCTGCTCTCCACCCACTCGAGCAACGTCCAGCTCTACGGCGCCGCCGAGGAGCGCTACGCGAGCCTCAAAGAGAACACCCGCAAGCTCGCCGAGACCATCCGCAACCTCGGCCAGGACATCCAGCAGTACACCACCGCCGCGAGCATCAAGCTCGACATGGCCTCCGCGCAGATCCAGGCCATCGGCCGGGCCGCCGACGCCTCCGTGGTCATGCTGGAGATGAAGAAGTCCCTCGACGTCATGACCGAGTCCATGAACGTCACCACCCAGTTCGTCAGCGACACCCAGGTCTTCTTCCGCCAGAACCTCGACCGCCTCGTCGACGAGCTCGAGACCTTCGACGAGAGCACCACGCAGATGCTCGACGAGAACCTGGCGAAGTCCAAGGAGATCGAGGAGCGGCGGATCGAGGCGGCGATCGAGAAGGCGATGAAGGCCCGCGAGAAGCAAGAGGTCTGAGCTCTGTTTTGCCCCCACAGCCGCCTGGGACCGGGGGCGCTTCGTCGCTGTCCGCTCCTCCGCTTTGGCTTGGTGGGCAATGGGGTTCGTGCCATTGAGAGGGCATGTGGTCGCCCCCGCAAGCGGGGGCGTGGATTCGTTGACAGTCTCTGATACGAAACTGACCGCTCGGTAGTCCGCGGGGGGCTGTTTCATCCTTGGTAGGCCGAAGCCTCGACTTCGGTGACGGCTGATCTGAGTTCGGGCTCTCGCAAGGGAGCCGTTTGTTGGCGGGGACGAGGACCAGGGTTGGTCTTCATCCCCGCCAAAACAATTCTCCCCGTCGCCCCGACCTCGAGCCGAAGCGAGCGAAGCGAGCGAAGCGAGCGTAGGTGGAGGAAACGCGCGGAGCGAGCGAAGCGAGTGAGCACGATTCCTCGTCGGGGTGAGCGTGTTCGAGGGCCTCTCGATAGCACCTCTTGGGGAAAGTAGGCTGTTCTCCAACCTGGGCGGCTCGTGGTGGGGGCTGTAGAATCGAGCTCTGTGTTGTCCGGTGACTGCTGCGTGCTTTTCGGGTTTGCAGAACCGGTGCTGCGTGCTTCGGGGGTTGCTGAACCCGTGTTGCATGCTTTCGGGGTTTGCTGAACTCGTGTTGCATGCGGCGGGGGTTTGTTGAACCCGTGCTGCATGCGGTGGGGTTGTCCAACCACTGCTGCATGCTCCCCGGGTTGGAGAGCAGGCTGGTTTTCCCCATGAGGTGCTATCGGGAGGCCCTCGACAGCGTCCGCCCCGACGATGAATCGTGCTCGCTTCGCTGCGCGCGATTCATCCACCTCACGCTCGCTTCGCTCGCTGCGGCTCCGGTCACGGGGCGGCGAGTAGAAATGTTTTGGCGGGGGTGAAGACCGTTGGTCTTAGGACCTTTGCTGGTTGCGGAGGTTGGTGGGGATGCACCCGGCCGCCGCGAACCTGTTCTGGGTTAGCCCGGCATTTTTCTGGCGCATACACAGCAGGCCGCTCGGCGGGAGGGGTCCCTGCGACGAGCACCGAGCCGCCTACAGGCTTGGAAGAGCAGGTAGTCGTGGCTCGGCTCGAGCGCAGGAGTGGGGAGGAGCCCGCCGAATAGGCCGCGGAGCACCGTCGGAGCCTGGAGAGCACCGCAGTCCTACTGCAACGCCGAAGCCGACCGAGCACCGCAGTCCCACTGCACCGTCGGAGCCAACCCAGCACCGCAGTCCCATTGCACCGCCGGAGCCAACCCAGCACCGCAGTCCTACTGCACGGCCAGAGCCGACTAAACACGGCAGCCCTACCCCACCAAAATCCAATAGTAGTTCGTCATCCGCCCCACCCCCTCCGCGATCGCGCTCCTCTCCAACACCCCACCGTTCGCCAAGATCGTCCGATTCGAAGCCAAGTTGTCCGGCGAACACGTCAACGACAAGCGCCCGAGCTCTCGCGCCTCGGCCTCCTCCAACAACAACCGGAGCATCCCCGTCGCCAGCCCCTGGCGCCGCCGCGAGGGCCGAACCTCATAGCTGACGTGCCCCCCAAAAACCCGCAGCTTCTCCGTCAATCGATGGCGCACCACGATCCGCCCCACGACGACCTCTCCGTCCACTCCCCACCACGTCGAGGTCGGCACCCCCGTCGGGCCGAGCTCCCGCGCCTCCCGAGCCAGGCCCTCGACGAAGTCGACGTGCGACTCTCCATCCTTCGGCATCCACCCGGGCCACACGGTCTCTCCGACTTGTCGCATCTCCTCGAGAGACCCGAGGTAGCTCGGCACGAGCTCGACAGCCGGCCGCCTCAAGCAGAGCGTCAGCGCAGCGCCCCGGCCTTGCGCAGGATGTTCTGCACATCGCCCACAAAGGCGTTCCGCCCCGTCGGATCATCGGCCATCGTCTCCGACAGCCCGTCCAACAGCAGCGGCAGCGTGTACGCCGAGGGGTTGCAGCACAAAAGCCACTCGCGGATTTGCTCGTACATCAGCTCGCGGATCTGCGCGGGCTTGTGGCCCCTCCGCCGGCGGTAGCGCTGATAGACGGCCTCGATCTCGCGCAGGATCGGCCCGAGGGGTCCAGACAACAGCTCGCCGACCTCGTCGTCGGACTCGCGCACGCCCACGGCCACGCTGGGGCCCTCGGCCTCGCGCTGGCGTCGGCGGATCTCGGAGTCGATGGCCTCGCGGACGGGGGCGGTCTCGGCGTCGCGCTCGAGCATGACGACGAGCACGGCGTCCTCGTGGAGCGGGCGGACCATCATCCGCGAGGGGCCGAAGTTGATCAGCAGCTCGCGCAGCGGAGCGTTGGCGGTGGTCGAGGCGACGACCATGCGGCGCACGGTCTTGGACACGTCCGCGGCCACGGAGGGCTGGAAGGTCGTGTACTCGCTGGCCCCGAGGGCGCCGCTGGGGCTGGCGAGCATGGCCCCGCGCACGCCCGTGAACGCGGTCAGGTGCTGGATGAGGATGAGGGCTTCGTCGTTGCCAGCCATCAGTCGAGCCCCATGATCTCGTCGCGGACGCGCTCGGGGTCGGCGCCCGGCTCGATGGACAGCACGGCCGAGGTCGCGCCCATGCCGACCATGACCAGCTGCTGGCCGCTCTCGGACCGGGCGATGACGCCGTCGAAGACGTTGTAGCCGATGCTCCGGGCGATGCGCGCCGCGCCGCGCATGTAGAAGCCGGCGAGGGTGACGAGCGAGCTGTTGCCGCCCATCTTCTCGGCCAAGACCTTGCCGGTGCTCGAGATGATCGCGACCCCGTCGACGCCCTCGAACTCGAAGAACTGGCCGAGCATGAGCTCGCGGGTCTCGGGGTCGTCGAGCAGGCCCGTGGCTCCGCCGGCGTCGGGCGGGGGCGGGGGGACGGAGCTGCCCGGTCCGCGGGGGGCCGCGGGGGCGTCGAGCTCGAGCAGGCCGCTGACCTCTTCGATGGGCTCTTCGCCCTCGGCGTCGGCGGGCTCGGCGTCGAGGATGCCCTCGTCCATGCGCCGGGCGGCCTCCATGAGCAGGCCCGTGGCGGAGCCCATGATCGTGCGCTGCGGCGGGGGCGAGCAGAACACCTCGGTGAAGGTGCCGCGGCCCACGGCCAGGAGCTGATAGAAGGCGATCTCGCCCGAGTACTTGCCGTACTCGGCGTGCACGATGTCCCCGTGCTCGAACCAGATCATGCCCTCGGAGATGGGCGTGGTGACCTTGACGAGCTTGTCCCGGCCCGAGAGCGCGACCATCTGCACGTAGTCGAACAGCTCGACCTCGATGGAGTTGCCGTAAAAGCCCCGGCGGGGTCCGAGCTCCTCGACGAGGGCGATGAGCTTGGCGATCTCGACGGGCTTCTCCAGCATCCCGATCGCGCCCTGATTCTCGTACTGGGCCCGAAAGTCGTCGGTGATGTAGGCGGAGACCACCAGGATCTTGGTCGACGGGCTGTAGCTGCCGAGCCACTGGATCAGCTCGAGGCCGTCACCGCCTGGCATGCGCAGGTCGGTGACGACGGTGTCGTAGGGCTGAGAGCGCAGCCGTTCGATGGCCTGGCGAACGGTGCTCGCCGAGTCGGCCTGGTGACCGGCACGGCGCAAGCCCCGCTCGACGGCGAAGCGGAGGTTCACTTCATCGTCGACGACCAACACGCGAATCGCGGACAGTCCTGACGAGCGGCTTTCTTGCACCACGGAGTGCGCATCTTACTGCGAGCCAGGCGTCTCACCAGCAGCCTAGCGATTTCGCTCTACTTTGTGCCAATACGCACTCATTGTGGATCCACTATGTTTGCTCGCTTGGTCAGCACACATCCTGGGGTGACAGGATCGTCTATGTGGCGAATATGAGCACAGTTTCAGGTAATAAAACAAACAACCGGCCTGTTGGATGACATAAAAAGTCACTTTGGGGCCGAACTTCGGCATTAACGGCAAGTATTTTATGTGTTCCAGAAAGCATTTTTTTCTTTACAGCGAATCGTGAACCCACTATTGTCGCCTCATGCCGATCGTCCTCGAATCCCTGAACCTGGCTGACGCCGAGCGTATGATGTGTGAGAAGGCTCTCGTTACTGCGGGTAGCATCGTCGAAGCTGCCAGCCTCCTGGGCATCACCCGCCACGCCCTCAAGCGGCGCATCATCAAGCACAACATCCAGTGGCCTCGCCCCCGCGTGGTCATGACTCGCCCCGTCGACGTCATGCCTCAGCGTCCCTCGGTGCCGGTCTTCTGAGTGCCAGGCACCCCCAAGACGCTCCACTCCTTTCCACCCCCCAACACCCCCCCGGGTCTCTACCCCCCCACCATCCGCGCCCCCAAGGCGGCGCCGGGACCCACACCACAGCTGGCCCGCGCTGGATGACTGACCTCGCCGCGGCTCCCGAAAGCGGAGCTGTGTGCGAGGTCAGCTGTTTTGGCACACTCGCCGCGGCACATGGCCGCTTCCGAAGTCGACGCGCTGCTCGAGCGCCTCGTGGCGCAGTTCGAGTCGCCCTACGACTTTCTGCGCGAGCTCGTGCAAAACGCCATGGACGCGGGCAGCGACCGCGTCGAGGTCAGCCTCGAGACCCACCCGGCGGCGGGCGAGGGTGACGAGGTGGTGTTCGAGCTGACGGTGGTCGACACCGGCGCCGGCATGGACGAGGCGATCATCGACCGCGAGCTCACCCGGCTGTTCGCCTCGGGCAAGACCGACGACCGGACCATGGCCGGCGGCTTCGGCATCGGCTTCGTCAGCGTGTTCGCCTGGGAGCCCGAGGCCGTGCTGGTCCACACCGGCCGCTCCGGCGAGAGCTGGGAGCTGCTGTTCCACGCCGACCGCAGCTTCGAGAAGGTCGCCCTCGACGATCCGGTGGAGGGCACGACGGTGGTGCTGTTTCGCCGCGGCAAGGCCCGGGAGCGCGAGGCGATCGCCGAGGCGATCCGCAGCTCGCTGTGGAAGTGGTGCCGCTACTGCCCCCTGGAGATCGGCTTCGAGGACTTCGACGACGACGGGCCCATGGAGCTGATCCAGGACGCGCCCGAGGCCACGGGCGGGCCCGGAGGTGTGGTCCGCAGCGAGGTCCGCGGGGAGTCGACGCTGCGGGTCAGCTTCGGCGTCCCCGCCAACGCGGTGTTCTTGCGCCGCGGCCTCGTGCTCGCCGAGGGTAGCCCGGCCAAGCTCCTCGACCCGGAGATCGTCTCGAGCCTCGGGCGGAGCACGGAGCACCTGAAGATCTGGGCGGACAGCCCCCAGCTGCGCACGACCCTGGCCCGGGACAAGGTGGTCGACGACGTCGGGCGGGCGGAGGTCGAGGCCCGGCTGTCGACGCTGATCGGGCAGCTGCGCACGGAGCTGCTGACCCGGGCGACCTTGCTGGCGGAGACCTCGATCCATGGAGGCGAGGACGGGGACGGGGCCGACGAGGAGGCGTGGATCGACGAGGCGTGGACCCCCGAGCGCCACGCGATCGCGTCGTCCCTGCACGCGCACATGCAGGTCGAGGCCGAGCACATCGGCGCTCGAGCCCTGCGCGCGGCGAACTGCCTGCGCGACCTGGCCCACGGCGAGGGCGTGAGCGTCGACGCCCTCGCCGAGCGCATGGCGGGGCGGCCGGTGCTCGTGGCTCCGCCGCCGAGCTTGGCCACGCCGGGGCCCCTGGCCGACGCGCGCGCGGAGCTCCTGAGCAAGCTGCGCCCGAGCAAGTTCCCCGTCGTCGCCGCCCTCGTGCAGGACGACGCGCCCTGGCTCGACGCGCTCTTGGACCTCGCCGAGCTCGAGCGCCGCGCCGTCGAGCGGGCGATCAGCAGCGTGCAGCTGCGCCCGGGCGAGGCCGTGGGTCTGTGCGGCGTGGTCCAGACGCTGCTCGAGGGCCTGGGCTGCGACGGCCTGCGCGTGGAGGTGGCGAGCTTTGTCGACCTGGCCGCGCGGCCCGAGCGGAGCCCCCTGTTTGGCCCCGAGGTCGTGGGCGCGGCGGCGCCTCTGGCCTTTCACGGCGGGGGCGTCTCGGTCCCGCGGGCGAGCCTGCGGCGGCGCCGGCTGTGGCTCAACCTCAACCACGCCCTGGTCGAGGCGGCGGTGCGCGGCTTCGCCGAGCGGCCCCTGCTCTCGGGCGCGTGCTTGACCCTGGCGGTGTGCGGGCAGCTCGATCGCCCGCCGGAGCCGGGGGAGGTCGCTCGGCTCCTCGACGTCCTCGACGCCAGCGCGCCGATGCCTGGAGGGGGAGGGACGCCCGGATGAGCGCCGGCAAGACCCTCCACCCGGCCATCGCCGAGATCGTCGAGATGCGCCGGCTCGGGGCCCTCGAGGCCTCGCGCCACCGCTTTACGGTGTCGCGGGCGGCGGCCTTGCTGCGCCTGCGCGAGCAGGCCAAGGCCCGGGCGGAGGACGAGAGCGACGGCGCGTGGCTGTGGACGCTGAGCCTGGTCCGGGCGGCCAACGCGGTCAGCGACGCGGCGCGGATCCGGGTCCGCGTCGAGCCCAGCTTCGACGGCGACGAGGCCCTCGAGGCGGTGATCTTCGAGGTGCTCACGCCGGGCTTCGACTGCCGCCGCCTCGACACCCGCGACCTGCTCGCGGGCGCCCTCGAGGGCGACGTGGGGGCGCGGTTGACCGAGGAGAGCGAGGAGAGCGGGGGAGAGTCCGAGGGCGGCAGCGAGGACGCCGTCCGCCTCCGCCGGGTCCACGCGCTGCTCGGCCGGGCGATCAACGAGGCCCTCGCCGCCGAGCCCCGGGTGCTCGCCGTCCGCACCCCCGCGCCCTCGGGCGGCCGCCGCTTCGAGCCCCGGGAGCAGATCGTCGAAGGCCGGGACCCCTACGGCGATCGCCGCCTCGTGCCCCTCGAGGGCGAGAGCCAGATCGTCGTCGAGTTCGTGCGCCCGCGGGCGGGCCTGGGCACGCGCTTGGGTCGGTGGGTGCGGGGGCGGTCGAGCACGGAGGCGGTGATCGTCGCGCTGTGGCAGCGCCGCGGCCTCGACGAGCGCGGCGACGCGGACGACGACGACGGGGTCGAGAAGGAAGACGGCGGCCTGAGCGTGAGCCCCATCGAGGTCCTGGGCGCGCCGGCGATCGCCCTGGGCAAGCACGGCCGCCTGGGCCCGCGCCTGCGCCTGAAGGCGCCGCCCGTGGCCGGGCCGCGGGCGTGGGCGGGGCAGTGGCTGCTCCGAGACGGGGTCCGCATCCTCGACCTGAGCCCGACGATGCACCAGCACCTGGGCGAGGCCGGGGTGGTCGCCCTGGGCCCGGCGTGGATCGACTGCCCGAGCTTGCGGCTGACCGCCGACGAGCGCTCGGTGGTCCAAGACAGCGCCCTCGAGCTGCTGATCGCGTGGATCCAGCACTACCTCGAGGCGCGCGCCCCCGACTGGAGCGTCGAGTGGCCCGCGGGGGTGTTCGCCGAGGACCACGGCCCCGCGCCGGAGGTCCCCGACGACGGGATCACCCGGGTGGGCCCGCCCGCCGATCCGCGCCCGGGCCTGCGCTCGGCCAGCGGCTGGGTCGTGCCCCGGGCCTTCATCGACGGCGAGGCCCGCCGCAACCGCGAGCTGCTCTACGTGTGGCGCCACCGGGTCAGCGCCATCGCGGGCCACGACCGCGACAAGGTCCTCGCGCTGTGGCCGGCGCAGATGGAGGGCCTGCAGGCGGAGTTCCCCGAGCTGTCCCTGGTCCCGGCGCTGGTGCTCTACGGCCTGCCCGATCGCAAGCCCGAGGATCTGAGCCGCCTGCGCGCCGACAGCTACCCGCCGCTGGTCCTGTCCCGGGCGACGCCGGTGGCCCTGAGCCCCGAGAGCGAGGCCAAGCTCGGCCCGCTGTGCGTGTCCGTCGAGGCCTACGTGCACCGCTCGCCCGCGGCGACGACGGGCTTCTTGGCGCTGCTGGTCTACGAGCGCCGCCTGGTCCAGTACTCCGACCGCGACCACGCCCTGCCGGGGTTGACGGTGATCGGCCGGGTCACGCCCCAGGTCGGGCCCGGCGAGCTGCCCCCAGAGATCGACATGGTCGCCCTGCGCCGCGACGGGGGCGCGGTCGCGGCCCTGGCCGCGGCCTGCCGGGACAAGACCATCGAGCACTGGGAGCCCCTGCTCAGCCACGTGGTCAGCCAGGCCAACCCCTGGGAGACGCCGCTGCTGAGCTCGGCCCTGGCCCGGCTGACGCCGGCGACCCTCGGCCTGCGCTACCGCGGGACGGAGCAGGGGCTGCGCCTGAGCTGGCGGGAGACCGCGCTGCTCGACGTGCAGATCGGGCGCGATGCCCAGGGGCAGCCCCGGCGCCTGCGCGACGCCTTGCTGCTGCTGCGCGATCGCGGCGTGATCGTCGTGGGCGACGCGCGGCGGCGGCCGTCGCTGCGCTCGAAGGACCCGCGCTTGCACCCGTGGTCGATCGTCGGCGTGCAAAAGGAGCTCGTCGTCCGGACCCTGGGTCGCGCCGCGCTCTTGCCCATGCCGACGACGCCCGAGGCCTACCCGCTGGTCAAGGACAGCCCCGAGGCCCTGGTCGAGGATCAGCGCCACCTGATCGCCCCGGCCCACGTCAGCGCCGACTTGAGCCGGGCCAACAAAGAGCCCCGGGCCCGCGAGCGCCTGCTCGGCCTGCTGCTCATGACCCGGGCCCTCGGCCACGACGCGGCGGGCCTCGAGGACCGGCCCCTGCTCGAGCGCTACGACTCGCGGGCGGCCAACCCCACGCGCCTGGTCAGCCTGCGCGAGGCCATCTCCGAGCAGCCGCGCCCGGGCCTGGTGCCGACGGGGGCGGTGCGGCGCAGCCTGCCGCGGCCGGTGATCGAGGCGCCCCCGGGGCTGGCCGCGCTCCTGGCCAAGGTCGAGGGCTTCGAGGCCGCCGCGGGCGAGGCCGACGCGGACGCCGAGAGCTCGACGGCGCGCGGAGCCCAGGGCGGACGGGGCGAGTCCAGCGGGGCGCCGATCCGTCGGCGGGCTCGGGCCGCGCCGCCGCTGCTCGCGACCACCGTCGCCGACGTGCTCGTCGTGGGCCGGCTGCAGGTCGCCAGTGACGGCAGCGCCGACGGCATCTCGCTGTGGTTCGGGGGCCTGCGCGAGCGCGAGCTGAAGCTGCCCGAGCCCCTCGGGCGCGTGTCGGGCAAGCTGGTCATGACGCCCAAGGGTCGCCGGCTCGATCGCCAGGAGCTCCAGGCCCACGTGGCCGCCCGCGCCCGCGAGCTGCTGCTCAGCGCCCCGGGCCAGCGCGCCTTGCTGCCGCCCCTGGGTCGGCGCCGCGAGAAGCTCGACCACCTGCTGACCTACCTGCGCCAGACCGCCAAGGCGCGCGACGAGTTCGACATGGCCGAGGCCCTGGGCGTCGACACCAAGGGCGAGCGAGCCGACCGCGAGCTGGAGCTGCGCCGGTTGTCGCTGCGGGCCGCGCCGCTCCAGCCCCTGCCCGATCAACGCGTCGCCTTGCTCGAGCGCGTGGTCGTGCAGAGCCTGGCGATGAAGCTGCGCATCGGCTCGGCGATGTTGGTGTGGAAGGCCGCGCGCCTGGGCCGGCGCCGACGCGACACCATCGACCTCGACTTCGGCCTGCGCAACGCCTGGATCCAGCGCGCCCTCGACGAAGAGCGCGTCCTCGATCGCGACGCTCACCGCCACGCGGCCTTGCTCGCGGGCGCCCTGGTCGTCGCCGAGTTCTTCCACCAGGCCCGGCCGCGGGAAGACCTGGCCCTGAGCGACGAGCACCTCAGCGTCGCGCTGTGGCGGCTGCTGCAGCTGCGCTGAGCCCCCTCAGGCCACGCCGAAGGTCTCGCGCGTGCGCAGCATGCCTTCGGCGAGCTCGATCAGCCGCTCGGCCTTCGCGTCGGCGTTGGCGCTGTCGCACAGCCAGTGCGCGGCCTCGACGACGCTGCCGTAGGTCGCCACGTCCTCCTTGTTGAGGAGGTTGTGGGCGATCTGGTGGTAGAGCGCCGTGAGCAGCGTGCCCGTGATGCCCGAGAAGGCGCGGGCGTTGACCAGCGCCGTGGCCTGGACCCGGGGGTGGCGCTTGCCCAGGTCGCGCCACATTCGGCGCACGGCCACGGGCGGGGGCGGCATCACGACCAGGGGCATGACCAAGAGCTGGATGGTGCCCGGGTAGCGGTCGTAGAACACTTGCAGGTCCACGTCCGCGGCGCGCTGGACGGCCTCGGTCACCGGCACGTGGAAGGCGAGGATGAACACGCTGCCCTCGGTGGTGGTTTCGAATTCGGGCATGGTCGCTGCGGACGCACAGAGGTCAGCGGCTGCGTTCACGGAGGCCACGCATTGATGATAGCCGATTGGATATGCATTGGGATCGCTACCCGAGGTCTCGGCGTAGCGCTGGGCGAGCTCGCGCTCGGCGGCCTGGATGGTCTCGAGGTCGACGTCCTGGTAGTGCGCGATCAGGAACACACTGCCCATGTGGGCCGTTTCGTAGTTGCGCCGCTCCACCGCCCGCACGAGCGTAGCCGCGTTGGCCGCGGCTCCGGCCCTCCGCGTGGCCCAGGCGGCGCCGCCTCGGCGCCCTCGCAAAGCGGACCTGGGCGCCGTTTGGGGCCGCTTTGGGCCGGGCTTGGGGCGCCCGCTCACCGCACTGACCGGGGGGCGGATCCGTGCTACATCGGGGCGGCTGCGGCCGACCTGGCCTGACCCCTGACCTACAGTCGAGGACGAGAGCGCGAAGATGACCCAGAGCCCCACCATCATCTACACCAAGACCGACGAGGCGCCGGCGCTGGCGACCTACTCCTTCCTGCCGATCATCCGTGCCTTCGCCAAGGCCACGGGCGTGGGCGTGGAGACCCGGGACATCTCGCTGGCGGGCCGCATCCTCGCCGTGTTCCCGGACCGCTTGAGTGACGATCAAAAGGTCGGCGATCACCTCGCCGAGCTGGGCGAGCTGGCCAAGACCCCCGAGGCCAACATCATCAAGCTGCCGAACATCAGCGCCTCGGTCCCGCAGCTCAAGGCCGCCATCGCCGAGCTCCAGGCCCGGGGCTACGCCATCCCGGACTACCCCGAGGAGCCCAAGAGCGACGAGGAGCGCGAGATCAAGGCGCGCTTCGACACGGTCAAGGGCAGCGCCGTCAACCCCGTGCTGCGCGAGGGCAACTCCGACCGCCGGGCTCCGGCCGCGGTCAAGGCCTACGCCCGCAACAACCCCCACTCCATGGGCGCGTGGACGGCCGAGTCCAAGTCCCACGTGGCGACCATGAGCGCGGGCGACTTCCGCTCCAACGAGCAGTCCGTGACCGTCGCCGAGGCGACCACGGTCCGCATCGAGCACGTCGGCGCCGACGGCACGACGACGGTGCTCAAGGACGGCCTGGCCCTGCTCGCCGGTGAGGTCATCGACGGCACCTTCATGAGCAAGGCCGCGCTCACCGCCTTCCTGGCCGCGCAGGTCGAGGACGCCAAGAACACCGGCGTGCTGTTCTCGCTGCACATGAAGGCCACGATGATGAAGGTCTCCGACCCGATCATCTTCGGCCACGGCGTGCGGACCTTCTTCGCCGACGTGTTCGCCAAGCACGGCGCGACCTTCGAGGGCCTGGGCGTCGACGTGAACAACGGCCTTGGCGACCTGCTCGGCAAGATCGCCGGGCTGCCCGAGGCCGAGCGCGCGGCCATCGAGGCCGACATCGCCGCCGCTTACGAGAACGGCCCGGCCCTGGCGATGGTCAATTCGGACAAGGGCATCACCAACCTGCACGTGCCCAGCGACGTGATCATCGACGCCTCCATGCCGGCGATGATCCGCACCTCGGGCTGCATGTGGAACGCCGAGGGCAAGACCCAGGACACCAAGGCGGTCATCCCCGACAGCTCCTACGCCGGCGTCTACCAGGCCGTCATCGAGTTTTGCAAGGCCAACGGCGCCTTCGACCCGACGACCATGGGCAGCGTGTCCAACGTCGGGCTGATGGCCAAGAAGGCCGAGGAGTACGGCTCCCACGACAAGACCTTCGAGATCGCCGCCGCCGGCACGGTGCGGGTGGTCGACGCCAGCGGCACCGCGCTCATGGAGCACGCCGTCGAGGCCGGCGACATCTGGCGCATGTGCCAGGCCAAGGACGCGCCGATCAAGGACTGGGTCGAGCTCGCCGTGCGCCGGGCCCGGGAGACGGGCTGCCCCGCGGTGTTCTGGCTCGACGAGACCCGCCCCCACGACGCCCAGCTCATCGCCAAGGTCCGCGCCCACCTCGAGACCCTGGACACCGAGGGCCTCGAGCTGCCGATCCTCGCCCCCGTCGCGGCCACGCAGTTCAGCCTCGAGCGGATCAAGGACGGCAAGGACACGGTCTCGGTCACCGGCAACGTGCTGCGCGACTACCTGACCGATCTGTTCCCCATCCTCGAGCTGGGCACGAGCGCCAAGATGCTCAGCATCGTCCCGCTCATGAACGGCGGCGGTCTGTTCGAGACCGGCGCCGGCGGCTCGGCGCCCAAGCACGTCCAGCAGTTCGAGAAGGAGGGCCACCTGCGCTGGGACTCCCTCGGTGAGTTCCTGGCCCTGGCCGTGAGCCTCGAGCACCTCGGCAGCAAGTTCGGCCACGCCAGCGCCCGGGTGCTCGGCAAGGCCCTCGACGCCGCGACCACCCAGTACCTGCTGCAGAACAAGTCGCCCTCGCGCAAGGTCAACGAGCTCGACAACCGCGGCAGCCACTTCTACCTGGCGATGTACTGGGCCCAGGCCCTGGCCGCGCAGACCGAGGACGCCGGCCTGGCCGATCGCTTCGCTCCGGTGGCGGCGGCGCTGACCGAGAACGAGGCCAAGATCGTCGAGGAGCTCAACGGCGCCCAGGGCCCGGCGCAGGACGTCGGCGGCTACTACATGCCGGACGACGCCCTGGCCTACGCGGCGATGCGGCCCAGCGCGACGCTCAACGCGATCATCGACGGGATCTGATCTCTCGGATCTGAGCCCGCCAGCGAGCCCCGCGTTCGTTCGGATCGACCGGACGGCGCGGGGTTCTGCGTTGGGGCCCACACCCAGACGCCCTCCAAGCCAGGCAGGCGCGCTTTCTCCCTCGGGTGGAAGCCAGCCGGGCAGGTGCCGCGTTTGACAGCCCCGTGCTCCGCGCGCAGAATTTTTCGCCCATGGCCGCCCCCTCCGAGCCCCGCCGCGTCCTGCCCCTCGCCGCCACCGTGGCGGCGGCGCTGCTCGTGGCGGGCTGCGAGCCCAAGAAGGACACGGAGACGCCGGGTGGAGAGGACGCGGTCGAGGACCCCGAGCGCGACGGCCCGCTCGTCGACCCGCGCGCGGCGGGCTTGAGCGAGGAGGCCGTCGGCCAAGGCCCGGACACGGCCGAGATGGCCACGGAGGAGGCCCGCAAGCGCGAGAAGCCGGCCGACCCCAAGACCCGCGACGCGGCCCTGGTCGCCGCCGCGCACGGCAACCCCGAGGGCGCCGCGACCTTCCTGAGCGAGCACCTGAAGTCGAAGCCCGGCGACACCGAGGCCGCCTTCGCCCTGGCCCGGGCGCAGCGCCTGCTCGGTCGCCTCGACGCGGCCCAAGAGACCCTCGAGGCCGCCCGGGCCCAGGCCAAGAAGAGCAAGGACAAGGCCGTCGAGGCCCAGGTGCTGCGGCGGCTCGCGGCCCTGCGCGAGGTCCACGGGGACATCGCCGGGGCCGAAAAATTGATCGTCGACGGCCTCGGCCTCGACCCCACCAATTTGCTGCTCCAGGGCGAGCGCGTCCGCCTGGCGCTGATCTCTGGCAAGGTCCAGGAGCGAGACATCCGCGGGCTCATCGACGGCCTCTACGACGCCTACGGCGACGGCACGGCGCAGACCGCCGAGCAGATCCTCGGGGCCTCCTACGCGGCCCTGGCCGAGCGGGCCTTCAAGAGCACCAACCGCTTGATGCAAGAGGCCGAGAACCTCGCGCCGGCCAGCGAGGGCTCGGAGCTCGGCGACGAGATCGCGGTGCGCTACGCCGAGCTCTTCCTCGAGAAGTACAAGCCCAGCGAGGCCGCCCAGACCGTCGCCCAGGTGCTCGAGCGCGATCCCTGGAACCCCGAGGCCCTGGCGCTGATGGCCCGCATCGCCCTCGACGACTTCCGCCTGGGCCCGGCCTCGCGCGCGGCCGAGGAGGCCCTGCAGGTCAACCCCAGCAACGCCGAGGCCCACACCGTGCTCGCCTGGGTCGCGCTCATCGAGGGGCGCCGGGACGAGGCCCGAGAGCGCGTCACGGACCACGTCCTGACCCTCAACCCGGCCCACGTCGACGGGCAGGCGGTGATGGCCGCCCTCGCGATCTACGAGCGCGACGAGGCGGCCTACAAAAAGGCCCGCGACGCCGTGTTCGCGGCGCGCCCCGTCGAGGGGCAGTTTTACTCGGGCCTGGGCGACCTGCTGGGCTACCTGCACCTCTACCCCGAGGCCGACGAGGTGCTCACCGAGGGCGCGAAGCGCCTGCCCGACGACCCCTACGTCCAGGGCGCGCTGGGCCTGTCGCGCCTGCGCCTGGGCGACGAGGTCGCGGGCCGGGCCGCCCTCGACTTCGCGTGGCGCAAGGACAAGTACAACGCGCGCACCCTCAACGTGCGCCAGCTCTACCGCGAGAGCATCGAGCCCAACTACGCCGAGCAAAAGTCCGGCGGGCTGACGGTGCGCCTGCCCGCGGAGCTCCAGGATGTGGTCGGGCCGGGCTTCATCGACGCCATCGCCTCGGCCCAGACCACCCTCGACAAGGCCTACGGCATCGACCTGGGCACGCTCCGCGTCGAGATCTTCGCCGACCCCGAGGACTTTTCGATCCGCACCGTGGGCACGCCCAACCTCGGCGCCCTCGGGGTCTGCTTTGGCCCGGTGATCACGGCCTTGGGGCCCTACGCCGGCACGCACAACTTCGACCACGTCATCTGGCACGAGATCGCCCACAGCTACGCCATCGAGCTCAGCGAGGGCCGGGTGCCGCGGTGGTTCACCGAGGGCCTGAGCGAGTGGGAGTCGGAGCTGGCCTACCCGCCGGCGGCCCGGGAGAGCGCGGCCTTGCTGAGCGCGGCCCGAGACCACGACGCCCTGCGCAAGCTCAGCGAGCTCGAGCTGGCGTTCTTGCGGGCCGAGAACGCGATGATGATGGAGGTCGCCTACGCGACGGCGTCGTGGGCCATGCGCTACCTGGGCGAGACCTACGGCCGGCCCAAGATCGTCGTCATGTTGAAGGGCTACGCCAAGGGCAAGTCGACGGAGGAGCTGTTCGTCGAGGTCCTCGGCAAGGACATGGCCACCGTCGAAAAGGAGTTCGAGGCCTGGTTCGACGCCGAGCTCGACCGCAAGATCAGCGGCTGGCGGCCGAACCTCCAGGACCCAAAGGCCCAGGACGACCCGCGGGTGCAGACCTTGATGGAGGTGATGAAGGCCGGGCAGGAGGGGGACTTCGAGTCGGCGCGCAAGGGGCTCGAGGCCCTGGTCCAGGGCAAGGGCGACGGGGCCCAGACCCGGCTGATGCTCGGCAACGTGCTCGAGCAGCTCGGCGACGACAAGCAGGCGGCCAAGCAGTACGAGAAGGCGGCGAGCTTCAGCGTCGAGGCCCTCGAGCCGCTCATGGCCCTGGCCGCCCTCGCGCGCAAGCAGGCCGACGTCAAGGGCGAGCTCGACGTGCTCGAGCGGGTGCTGGCGATCGACGGCATGAGCCTCGAGCCGGCCCTGCGCGCGCTGGTGCTGGCCGTGGCCTCGGGCGACAAGCGGGCCGAGGCCTTCTCCGACCGGGCCAGCGCGATCGCGCCGCTGCACCCCACGGCCCTGGCCGGGGCGTCCGTGGTCGCCTTCGACGCCAAGGACAAAAAGCGCGCCCAGGTCCTGCTCGACGAGTCCATGGTCACGGCCCTGCGCCCCGACGCGGGGCTCGACGTGGTCGTCAGCGCGGCCGTGGCCGCCGACCGCCTCGACGATCCGCGGGTCAAGGACCTGGCCCCGCGGGCGCTCGAGAGCAAGGAGCTGCCCAAGGCCGCGCGCAAGCGCCTCGAGGCGCGCCTGCCCTGATGGCGAGCGCGTCGTCTTTCGAGCTGGTCTTCGTCGGCACCGGCGAGGCCCTCGACCCCGAGCTGCCCAATACCAGCGTGCTCGTCCGCGGCCCGCAGACCTGGCTGCTCGACTGCGGCTACGCCGTGCCCCACGCCTTGTGGCGGATCACCGAGGACGTCGACGAGCTCGACGCGGTGTACCTGAGCCACTTCCACGCCGACCACTGCTTTGGCCTGCCGGCGCTGCTGCTGCGCATGCGCCTGGGCGGGCGCACGCGGCCGCTGACCCTCGTGGGCGGCCCGGGCTCGCGGGCCAAGATCGAGGCGGTGCTCGAGCTGGGCTATCCGGGCAGCTTCGCCGCGCACAAGTGCTACGCGCTGGACTTCGTCGAGCTCGAGCCGGGCGCGGTCACGGCCTGCGGCGGCTTTTGGGCTCGGTGCGCGCCCACGGCCCACTCCCTGGTCAACTACGCCCTGCGCCTCGAGGCCGAGGGCATGCGCTCGCTGGCCTACTCCGGCGACGGGGCGCCGACGGTCGCCAGCCGGAGCTTGTTCGCGGGCGTCGAGCTCCTCGTCCACGAGTGCTTTTCGATCGGCGCGGGCGAGGGCGCGCCGGCGTCTTCGGCCAAGCCGCGCAGGCACGGCGAGCTCCTCGAGCTCCTCGCCCTCGCCCGGGACTGCGGGGTCTCGAGCCTCGCGCTTTTGCACCACATGGCCGAGGCCAAGGCGGCGCTGCGCGAGCGGGCCCAACGAGAATCGCCCGACGGCCTGGAGCTGCTGCTCCCGACGCCGGGCGATCGGGTGGACTTGCGGTCCGGTTGAGGTTCAGCCGCCGGTGGTGTCCAAGCCGCCGGTGTCGGTCTCGGTGCCGGTGTCCAGGCCGCCGGTGTCGGTCTCGGTGCCGGTGTCCATGCCGGTCTCGGTGCCGGTGTCCATGCCCATGTCGGTGCCGCCCTCTTCGTCCATGTCGGGGCCGTCCTGGCCGCAGTCGATGCCCGCGACAGCGCCGCCCTCACACCACCACAGGTCGTCGTCGAAGCAGCAACCCTCGAAGGTCAGGCCCTCGGGGCAGGGGCCGCCGGTGATGTACTCGCCCTCGGGGCACTCGATGGGGTTCGTGCCGCCGGGATCCTCGCCGGCCTGGTTGCAGTCGTAGAAGCCGGCCTGGGCCGACCAGCCGCACATGCCCTCGTTGCCGCCGCCGTCGGTGGTGGTCTCCATGGGCTCGGGGAACTCGCAGACGTTGTCGACGCACTCGAGGCCGTCGGCACACATGCCGTTGTCACACTCGCAGTTGAAGGTGCCCGGCTCGCAGCTGCTCGTCGTCTCGGTGGTCGTCGTCTCGTCGCCGACGTCGTCGTCCGTGGTCGTGTCCTCCGTCGTCTCCGTGTCCGCGACGGTGTCGGAGTCCGAGCCGCCATCGTCGCTGGGGCAAGCGGTGAGGGTCAGAGCGAACGCAGTCGCGAAGAGCGCAGAAAATTGGAGTCGCATCGCCGCACGATACACGCGGTGAGCCACCGTTGATCATCCTTTTTTTCGCTTGACCCCAGGACTTGTGTTTTTCGCGCGAGGCACCACGCTCTCATCCATGGCCGAACCCGCCGATGCCGCTGAGGAGCCTGGGTCCACGGACACGAGCCCCTTCGGCCGGGGCATGCGCGCCGCCTGGGACGGCCTCCGATCGGCGTTTGGCGATGGAGACGTGAACCGAGCCTACCTGCGAGTCGTCGCCGGCTTGTTCACCCTCACGCTGGCGCTGGACGTGGGCTTGCTGTGGTTGCTGTTCGCCCAAACTGCGCCGACCCCCGACATGGCAACTTGGGCAAAGGTTGGTCTATGGGCCGCCCGGGTGCTCGGGACCGTGGCCACCTTCGTGGCGGGGCCGCTGTTGTCGATCTTCGTGGTGAACATCGTCTTCCCCTTCTTCAACCAGCCGGTGTTCCTGGCCGGTCTCAAGGTGGTCGATTCCGCCCGAGCGGAGGCCCTCGAGGCGAGCGAGGGCATGGTGATGTGGCGCTCGGCCGCCAACGCGACGCGGCGGCTCGTGGTGTTCCTGGTCCTGAGCCTGTGCTGCTTCGCGTTGAACCTGATCCCCGTGATCGGGAGCGTGGTCGCCACGGTCTGTCAGGCCTGGCTGACCGCGAGGACCGTGGGTTGGGAGCTCCTCGACCCCTACTTCGACTGCATCGACATGCGCTATCCCGAGCAAAAGAAGCTGATCCGCGAGCACCGTGCGGTGCTGCTCGGCTTCGGCTTGCCGCTGTCTCTGGTGCTGGCGATCCCGGTGGTCGGCCCGCTGTTTTTTGGGCTGGCCCAGGCGGCGGCGGGGACCTTGGTCGCGCGAGAGATCCCCGTCGATCCGCGAGAGGGCGCAGGCCCGAAGACCATGGACAGTCTCTGAGTTCGCTCAGTTCGCTGCGCTTCGCGCAAAAAAAGTCGAGCGCCCGCCATGCGTGATGGGGGCGCTCGTCTGCGGAGCCAGAGGGATTCGAACCCTCGGTAGGGTTACCCCTACACAGGATTAGCAATCCTGCACCTTCAGCCACTCGGTCATGGCCCCAGGGGGCGCAGAAACTAGCGACATCGTCGACCACTTGCAAGGGTCTCGCGGGCTTTGTTGGTGGAGCGCGCGTCTTGCCGGTCTGCTGGGCACACTGCACACTGGAGAGACCATGAGCGAGACTGCGCGACAAACGCCGCCTGAGCGTCCGGCGGCCCGGGGCCTGAACGAGGTCGCCCTCGGTGTCGTGTCCGAGAGTGTGTGGTGGGGCCTGTCCTTTCTGGGCGGGCTGACCGTGATCTTCGTGCTCGTGCTGCTGACGAGCATCGTCACCGGCGAGGCCGAGACGCAGCCGGCGTGGCTGGGCATCATCGGCGGGCCGATCCTGCTGGGTACGGCCTGGGCCTGCTACCGCGGCCTCGAGGCCCTGCTCGTGAGCAAGGGTGACAAGAGCTACGCCATGGTCCCCGAGCAGCGGCGGCTGTCGGTGGTCACGAGTCTCGGTGCCGCGCTCGGGGCCATCACCATCGCCGTCATGGGCAGCTCGCTCATCGGCTGGGTGCAGGCCGAGCTCATCGGCATCGAGATCGAGGAGCAAGCGGCGATCGTCGAGCTCGTCGCCCGCGGGGACGCCGTGGAGCTGGCCCTGCTCACCCTCACGGCGGTCGTGCTGGCCCCGCTCGCGGAGGAGCTGCTGTTCCGCGAGATGTTCTTTCGCCGCCTCTACCACCGCACCGGGCTCGCGGCGGCGCTCATCGTCCCGGCCCTGGCCTTCGCCATCTCGCACTGGAACCCCGTCGGGCTGGCCGTGTACGCCTGGCTGGCCGTGGTGTTCGCGCTGACCTACCTCTACACGGGGCGGATCTTCGCGGCGATCCTCGCCCACGCGGGGCACAACGCGATCGTGCTGGCGATCCTGGTGTTTGGTCCCGAGTCGCCGCTGCAGCCTTGAGGCCCAGGCGCTCGCCAGGGCCCTCGTGAGACCCCTCCGCGATCTTTTTTGGCCCCGACCGTGATCGAGACCTTGCACGCCCGACCGGGCCTTGCTACACACCGCACCCCGCAAGCGATTCCAGCTCGCAAGCCCATGCACCCATAGCTCAGCTGGATAGAGCGTCGGTCTACGGAACCGAAAGTCGGAGGTTCGAATCCTTCTGGGTGCGCAACGAGAGCCCCGCTACTCCACTGGAGAGCGGGGCTCTCGCCTTTTGTTTTCTGTTTCTTTTCTTGGCGCCAGGGGCGATCCTGACTCCCGTGGAGCCCGCCTCGCCCACGCCGACCGCGGAAGATCTCCGATACATGCGCATGGCCATGGCCCTCGGGGCCGAGGCGGCGACCCGGGGAGACGTGCCCGTGGGCGCGCTGGTGGTCCGCGACGGGAAGATCCTCGGGGTCGGCTTCAACACCCGGGAGCAGGACCACGACCCGACGGGGCACGCCGAGGTCGTCGCCATGCGCGAGGCCTGCCGCCAGGCTCGGCGCTGGCGCCTCGACGGCGCGACCCTCTACGTGACCCTCGAGCCCTGCCCGATGTGCGCGGGCACGCTGGTCAACACTCGCATTGCGCGCTTGGTCTACGGGGCCCACGACGCCAAGGCCGGGGCGGTGCGCAGCCTCTACCAGCTGTGCGAAGACCCACGCCTGAACCACCGCCTCGAGGTCGTCGGCGGGGTCCTGGCCGAGGAGTGCGCGGCGCTGCTCAAGGACTTCTTCAAGGCCGCCCGGGCCCGGGCCAAGGCGCGCAAGCGAGGCGCCGGCGAGCCTCGGCGCTGGGTCGAGGGAGGTCGCGGTGGCTGAGGTCGACGAGACCCTGCAGATCCAGGCCATGCTCACCCGCGAGCGCCTGGCCGTGGACCTGTGCGACGGCAAGCGGACCAGCTTCCTGACCCACGTCGGCTCCGCGCCGCGCCTCGTGCCCGGGCCGTGGATGGCCCACCGCAAGCTGATCATGGCGCTGGCCCTGGCCAACCTCGCGCCGCACCAGCGGGCCAGCCTCGCGCAGGCGGTGCTCGTCGACTGGGAGCGGGAGTTTGGCGTGGGTCGCCTGGTCCTCCACGCGCTGCCCTCGGGCCTGCCCCTGGGCGGGTCGAGCCTGCTCATGCGCCGGCGCGGCGAGGAGGGGGCGCTGCGGGTGCTCTACACCTGGGCCCTGGGCCCGCGGGCGATGCCCGTCGAGTGCGACTGGCTGCTGCTCCGCGTCCAGCCCGAGTGGGCCCTCGACAACGCCCCGCGCAAGGTCGGCGTGCGTGGCCTCGACACCCTCGCCCAGCTCGGCGGCCGGGTGCTCTTGCTCGTGCCCAGCCCCGTCGCCGCGCGCCAGGTCGCCGACGCCATCGCCGGCCGCCTGCCCGTCGACGCCCACCCGCGCTTTTTGCCGCACCTCGAGGACCACGAGCCCGACGCGCCGCTGTTGCTGTGGCCCCACGACGCGATCCGCTCGACCACCCTCGAGCGCCGGGTGATCTCGACGGCCGTGCTGATCGGCGCGCCCGAGCTCGTCCGCGGCGAGACCCAGCGCTGGGCGGCGAGGCGCCGCGACGCGACCGAAGAAGCCATCGAGGTCGTCGACGCGGCCTGCCCCGGGCGGATGGATCGCAAGTCCCTGACGCGCTACTGGAAGGCCTGCGGCAAGCCCAAGGTGCTGCTGCGGGGGGACCCGGAGTGGGCGACGCAGGGCGAGCGGTGGCTGCGGTCGATCGGGGCGACGGTTGCCGCCCACGCCGAGAGCACGCAGCTGGGCCTGTTCTAGCGGTCTCGCTAGGCGTCATGTGTCGCCGAGGCGAAACGGCAACCACCCCGCCACGGGGGGCCGCGCCGGGCAAACGACGCGGCGACGCTCAGGCCCGCCCTCGGGCCAATGGCCCCGGCTCGGAAAAGCAGTTAGCCTGCGTTCGTGGCCGAGTCCGACGCTCACACTGCGTACCCTGCCGAGGTCTATGAGGGCTTCGATGCTTTCATGCAGCAGATCATCAAGGACACCTACGAGCGGGGCTCGAAGCGCCCGGAGTTCGTGGCCTTGGTCCTGGCTTCGGGGGAGCTGCTGCCCATGGCGTGGGGGCGGATCAAGAAGGCTGGCGTTCGGGACCTGGCCCTGGGCGCGGCGGGGGTGGTGGCGCTGCGGCTGGGTATTCGATGGTTGCTCGGGGGGCCCTTGGGGGTGATCTTGACGGGCTTTACCGTGGCGACGCTGATCTCGTTTTTCTGGGCGAATCAGCAGGAGGTGCTCGCGCGGCGCAAGCCCTACAAGCAGTTGATCGCGGACACCCACGAGAAGTTCGAGGACATTCAGGATCGCTATCGGAACAAGCGCTACGACGCTGGGGAGCGGGCGCTGCTCATCGAGGGGCTGTTGCGGCGGACCTTGGCGGAGATTGAGAAGCCGCTCGAGAGTGATGAGGAGTCCGAGGGGGACGAGGACTGAGCCTGCGTCTGCGGTACTTGGTTAGCTCCGGCGTTGCAGTGGGACTGCGGTGCTTGGTCGGCTCCGACGGTGCTCCGCGGCCTATTCGGCGGGCTCCTCCCCACTCCTGCGCTCGAGCCGAGCCACGCCTGGTTGCTCTTCCAGGGCTGTAGGCGGCTCGGTGCTCGTCGCAGGGACCCCTCCCGCCGAGCGGCCTGCTGTGTATGCGCCAGAAAAATGCCGGGCTAACCCAGAACAGGTTCGCGGCGGCCGGGTGCATCCCCACCAACCTCCGCAACCAGAAACGCCCCAACAACCATGGTCTTCACCCCCGCCAAAACATTTCTCCTCGCCGCCCCGTGACCGGAGCCGCAGCGAGCGAAGCGAGCGTGAGGTGGATGAATCGCGCGCAGCGAAGCGAGCACGATTCATCGTCGGGGCGGACGCTGTCGAGGTCCTCTCGATAGCACCTCATGGGGAAAACCAGCCTGCCCTCCAACCCGGGCTGCTTGCAGCAGTCTCTGTACGACCGAGACGTCTGCTCGGAAGAAGAAACCAGCTCCGAAGCAGAAACCAGCTCCGAAGCAGAGACCTCCTCAGAAACCGGCAGCGAAGCCCTCGCATGCCCCATCGAGTGGGTGTTCTTCGTCGACAACGCCGTCCCCCAACCCGACGACGGCTACCCGATCGTCCCCGGCCCCTTCGGCGAGTGCCCCGAGGGCACCGAACTGTCCGAGGTCTACCCCTGCTTCGGAGACATCTGCACCTGCGAGCACCTCTGCGACCCCGAGTGCGGCCCCCGAGGCGTGTGCCACCCAGAGGAGCCCGACAACACCTGCGCCTGCCACCCGGCCTACGCTGGCGAGCCCGGAGCGTGCGCCTGGGAGGGCGCGCACGACAACCCGGACTTCGAGGCGGGCTGCGAGGGCTGGAGCTTCGCGGCGTTCACGGGCACCGAGCCGGGGCAGGTCGTCGCCGAGGTCCTCGACGGCGGGCTGCACCTGCACGTCGAGCGCTGCGAGGAGCTCGCCGCCTACACGACCGTGCGCGTCCCCGACGCCATGGAGCTGCCCGAGGGCGCGGCGCTGGTGTTCGACTACCGCCTCGAGATCATCGGCGAGCCGGGCAACGGCGGGCCCCTCGACGTGGACCTGTCCAACGAGGGCGTGGGCCCGCTCGAGGCGACCGGGGGGGAGCTGGCGGAGTCTCGGACCTGCCTGCCGCTGAGCTACGGCTTCACGCGCCAGCTCGAGTTTCGGCTGTGGGGCGCGGGCGTGTGCGCCGATCCCCTCGAGATTGATCTGTGGGTCGACACGCTCGCGGTGGTCGCCGACCCCAACTGTGGCTGAGCCGCTGAGGGGGCCGCTCAGCCGGGGGGCTGCTCGTCGTCCTCGTCGATGAGGTCCTGCGGAACCAGCGGGCTGGGTCGGCCCGAGCACACCAGCCACAGCTGGTAGGCGGTGCGGGTGCAGGCGATGTGCAGCAGGTGCCGGGCCGAGTCGCGCACGGGGTAGTTTTGCCGGGTCGGGTCGAGGACGATGACGTAGTCGAACTCGAGGCCCTTGACCTGGCGGACGTCGGTGACGTCGATGCCGGGCAGGAAGGTGAAGTCCTGGCGCGAGACCAGGCGCAGGCGCGGGACCTCGGCGATGTGCAGGGCCTCGTAGTAGGCCTCGGCCTGCTGGGGGTAGCGGGTCAGCAGGGCCACGGAGGCCGTGGGCTCGCGCTGCATCAGGTTGCGCAGGGCCTCGCCGAGGAAGGCGACGGACTCGCCCATGTCGGAGAAGCCGAAGTAGCTGACCGGGGCGCCGTCGCGGGCGATGAGGTCGTCGTTGGGGTCGTGGAGGTGGCCGAGCACGTGCTGGGCGATGGCCATGACCTGACGCGTGGACCGGTAGGTGATCTTGAGGGGCTGGATGGCCACGTGGGGCAGGCCGGCGTCCTCGAGCAGCTGCGGCCAGTCGACGAAGCCGTTGTCGAAGATCATCTTCTGGGCCTTGTCGCCCGCGATGGTCACGCTGCGCCCGGCCGAGGCGGTGTCGAGCAGCACGCGGACCTCGATGGGGCACAGGTCCTGGGCCTCGTCGATGACGATGTGCTCGTACTCGAAGCGCTTGCCCTTGACGAACAGGCCGCCGCGCTTGGCCTGGTACAGGCGCATGATCACGGCGTCGTCCTCTCCGTCGAGGCGCGGGGGCTTGCGCGGCGAGCTGGGCTCGTCGTCGTCGTCGTCGCGGCGGAGGTTGGGCTCGTCCTTGTGGTCGCGCCAGTCGATCAGCGCCGAGGTCTTCTTGGCGCACCACTTGACGATGGTGTTGACCTCGGAGTCGGAGAACTCGTCGGGGGCCTTGCTGGCGATGGCGTTGCGGATCCGCCGGCCGTCGCCGAACAGCTCGGCCCAGTCCCCGACGACGTCGTCGACGCTGCCCCTGAAGGCGCGCAGGCTGGTCTCGGCGGCGGCGCGGGTCTTGGCCGGGAGGTTGCGCCCGTCTTCTTCGATGAGCCAGCGCAGGGCTCGGTGGCCGCGGACGCTGGGCGGGAGCTTGGCGAGCTTGCGCCACTGCTCGAGGACCTGCTCGCCGCCCGGGCGGCCGCGCAGGCGATCTTCGAGGGAGCGCTCGACGTCGGCGAGGTCCTCGGCGACGAGCTCGGCGATCATCTCGAGCACCATCGGGTGCTTCTTGAACCGGACCACGGCCTCGGGGGTCGAGTCCGTGCGCTGGGCCGGGATGTCGAGGCGCAGGCGCCGGAGCAGCGCGGCGCTCCACCGGCGGTAGGTGGTCACGGTCACCCCCTCGACGCCGAGGGAGGGGAGGACGTGGCGGATGTACTCGACCAGGGCCTCGTTGAAGACCACGATCAGCATCTTCTCCGGGCTGAAGCGGCGGCGGTCCTGGAACGCGAGGTAGGCCACGCGGTGCAGGGCGACGGTCGTCTTGCCCGAGCCCGCGCCGCCTTGGATCAGCACCACGCCCGACTCGGGCTGGGTGATCAGGCCGAACTGCTGCTTGTCGATGAGCGCCGTGATCTCCTGGAGGCGCTTGTCGGCGAGGCCGTCGAGGTCGTTGTTGACGCCCAGCTGGCCCCGAGGCACGCGCACGGCCTTGCCGGTGCCGCCGGCGAGGCTCGGGCGGGCCTCCCGGCCCAGGTCGCGCCACGCCCCGCCGCGGCCGAGGGCGAAGCTGCCCTGGGGGGTGTCGATGCGGCGCAGCTTGCCCTCGCCCACGACCACGCTGCGGCGCAGGAGCACGGTGCCCTCGATGCTGCGGTCGTCGAACTCTTCTTCGTACTCGTCGAGCTCGTCGTAGCGGTAGTAGAGCCGGGACACGGGGGCGTTGCGCCAGTCGACGATCGACAGGCCGTCGCCCTTGTCGAGCATGGTCCGCTTGCCGATCAGCACGTCGCGCAGCTTGCCCATCCGGGCCTCGCGCAGGCGCAGGTGGCCGAAGTAGGGGTTTTGGGGGTCGACGGGCGCGGTCCGGCCGGACCCGCGCTTGGCGTTGAGGGCCGCGAGCTGATGCATCTGGTCCATCAGCGAGGCGAGGTCCTCCTCCTTGGCCGTGGCGATCTCGTCGCGCAGCTCGATCATCGCGCTGTTGAGATCTTCGAACTGGTGGGTCGCGGTCGCCAGCTGCTCCTCCACGCGGGCTTGGATGCGTTCGAGGATCGACAGCTCCTCCGCGACGATGTCGCGGCCGCCCTCGGCGAGGGCCGCGAGTGCGTCGGCGGTGGGCTCCGCCGAGGGGGTCTCTGGGGCGACGCTGGTCAGGCGCTCAGACACGATCGCCGTGATTAGCAAAAGCTGAGCCCGCGCGCACCCCTCGAGGGCGCGGGGCCTCGGGTCGGGCCTCCCCGGGCTCCGATCGTCACCTGGGCGCCGAGAACGCGAGTTCAGGCCGTTTCGCTTTTGGACGGGACGCGCTATTCACGGTCATGGCCCGGTCTCGCGCGTTCTCCCTCGTCTCGGCGGTCTCGAGCCTCTCGGCAGTGACCCTCGTCGCTTGCACGGTGATGGGGGTTCAGGGCTGCCGCGCGGACGCTGGCTCCGCCGATCCCACCGTCCTCGCGGCGGGCAGCGGCGACACCCTCGGGCCGAAGGTCGACAGCGCCAAGATGATGGCGGCCATCGAGCACTTGGCCAGCGACGAGCTGCAGGGCCGCTTCACCCTGGACCCGCAGATCGAGGAGGCCGCGGGGTGGATCGCCGGCCACCACACGGCGCTGGGCCTGGTCCCTCCGCCCAAGGCGGAGTCCATGCGCGTGAGCTATGGCCTGCTCATCGACGTCGAGCCTGAGGGCGAGCAGCGCCTGGCCGTCGGGGGGAAGGCCGTGGACGCCGAGCGCTTCGTGGCGCGGGGTGAGGGGCGCAGCGGCGAGGCCAAGGGCGAGCTCGTGTTCGCGGGCTACGCCGCCCAGTGGCAACCCAGCGACCAACCCGAGGTGCCGCCCATCCGCGAGGGCGTGGAGATCCCCAAGCCGACCGTCGCGGGCTACGACGACCTCGCCGGCCTCGAGCTCCAGGGCAAGGTCGCGCTGATCCTCGACGCGACCCCCAATACCCCCGATCTGGCCCGGTTGTTCGCGACCATGCGGAGCATCGCCGAGGACTTCGACGCCAAGGTCGGGCCGCTGCGCGAGGCCGAGGACATCAAGGGCCTCGAGGCCCTGCACCGCGACGCCCGCGAGCGCCTCGCGGTCCTCGTCGGCGGCTACATCGACGTGTCCAAGCTCGGCGACGACTACTGGAAGGTCGAGGACCCCAAGGCCAACTTCGACATCCAGATGGCCGCCATGGCGTTCATGGAGCAGGCCATGGCCAACCCGCAGTTCAACCCCGCGGAGCACGGCCTGGCCAAGAAGCTCGAGCGCCTCGCCGCGGCGGGAGCCGTGGGCGTGGTCATGGTCCGGGGCCCGCGCAGCGAGCCCGACCCGGGCGCCCGCGAGCGGGACGCGCTCGGCGACGCGAACGAGCGCGAGCTCAGCAACCACCCCACGGTCATGGCCGAGCCTGGTCCCCTGCCCCTGGTCCAGCTCAGCTGGCGCGAGGCCGACCGCCTGTTCGACATCGGCGGCGAGCGCCTGAGCGAGGTCCAGGCCGCGATCGACAGCGACTACACCCCGCGCTCGACCCCCCTGGGCGTCGAGGTCGACCTGCACACCGAGCTGAAGGAGACCCGCGTCGACGTGCCCAACGTCGTCGCCATGCTCCCGGGCAAGACCGACGAGATCGTGCTGATCGGCGCGCACTTCGACCACATCGGCAACGACGAGAGCGGCGACTGCCGGGCGGTCGTGCGCCGCGGCCAAGAGCCCGACACGGTCTGCAACGGGGCCGACGACAACGCCTCGGGCACGGCGATGATCATGGATCTGGCCCGGGGCTTCGCCGAGCGGGCCGAGGCCACCGGGGAGCCCCTCGAGCGGACCTTGGTGTTCGCCCACTTCTCCGGCGAGGAGCTCGGCCTGCTCGGCTCCCGGGCCCTCGCCGAGAACGCGCCCTTCGACATGGACGAGGTCGTGGCCATGGTCAACCTCGACATGGTCGGCCGCCTCGGGCCCCAGGGTCTGGCCGTCGGCGGCATCTACAGCAGCGAGCAGTGGATGCCGCTGCTCGACGAGGTCGGCAACCACGGCATGCGCATCCTCTACGAGGGCGGCACGACCACGCGCAGCGACCACGCGCACTGGTTCCGCCGCCAGACGCCCGTGCTGTTCTTCTTCACCGGCGTCCACCCGGACTACCACCGCGCCGGCGACGAGATCGACGAGATCGACGTCGAGGGCCTCGGCAGCATCGGCCAGCTCGTCAGCGACCTGGTGTTCCGACTGGGCGAGGGCTACGCCATCGAGTGGGGCGAGCTGGGGCCCGGGGAGGGCATCGGCCGCGGGCTGCCGGGCGACGACGAGTCGACCATCGTCAAGGTCGTCGGCGCCGACGGCCAGCCGCTCTGACTGAGTCGTGGACGTGGGGCAGGGAGGGCGTGGCGTCGTCCACGACGGCTAAAACAGACAGAGACTGTGAAAATTTCACAGTCTCTGAGTCGTGGACGTGGGGCAGGGAGGGCGTTTCCCGCAGCGGGGGCCTGGGACGAGGCGGCCAAGAAGGTGCTCGACTTTCGCTACGAGACCCCGCT
>NZ_ABCS01000089.1 GCF_000170895.1 Plesiocystis pacifica SIR-1
CCGTGCCCGCTCTCCATCAGAGACGAGCCCCCCGCCAAACCCGACACAAAGGCCTCGACTCGCGGATCGCCCTCAACCCGCCACACGCCGAGCCGAGATCACCACCGGCAACCCCTCGAGCCGCCCCAACGCCTGCACCACCTGCTCCGCCCGATCCACCTCGAGCTCCAGCGTAATCGTCTGCGTCCCCGGCCGCTTGCGGCTCCGCGAAGAGTGCGTCGCCCGCATGTTGATGCCCATGTTCGACACCAGGTCCGCGATGTCCCGCAGCACCCCCGGCTGGTCGAGCACCTCCAAGCTGAGCTTGACCGGATAGCGATGCCGGACCTTCCGCCCCCAGTCGATCTCGATCAGCCGCTCCGGCTCCTGGTTGTGGGTCACGTTGGGGCAGTCCCGCCGGTGGATGATGATCCCGCGCCCGCGGCTGACCCAGCCG
The DNA here is from genome assembly GCF_000170895.1 of Plesiocystis pacifica SIR-1. GTDB lineage: Bacteria > Myxococcota_A > Polyangia > Nannocystales > Nannocystaceae > Plesiocystis > Plesiocystis pacifica. The sequence continues at coordinate 437 of NZ_ABCS01000089.1, forward strand.
ATCACGTCGTCCCCAGGCACGGGCGAGCAGCAGCGCGCCGGCACGCTGAGGATCTCCCCCACCCCGCCGATCGTCACCCCGGCGGCCTTGGGCTCCTCGCCCTTGCCCTTGCTCGGCGCCTCGATGATCGGCTCGGGCTCCGGCTCGAGGTTGGGCCGCTCGCGCTCGAGCAGCAAGATCGCCAGCTTTTGGCAGCCGAGGTCGCCAAAGCCGATCGCCGCCAGCAAGTCGTCGCCGGTCTTGTAGTCGTGGCTCCACGCGAGCTCGTCGATGTGCGCGGCGTCCAGGGTGCTGAGGCTGACCCCGACCCGGGCGAGCTCGCGCTTGAGGGCCTCGCGCCCCGAGACGACGGCCTGGCCGCGGTCTTGCTTGCGGAACCACTGGCGGATCTTTTGCTTGGCGCTCGAGGTGTGCAGGTAGCCCAGGTGCGGGCTGAGCCAGTCGCGGCTGGGCTCGGGCTGCTTCTTGGTCAGGATCTCGACGCGGTCGCCGGTGCGCAGCTGGTGGGTCAGCGGGACCATGATCCCGTTGACCCGGGCGCCCCGGCAGCGGTGCCCGACCATGGTGTGGATGCGGTAGGCGAAGTCCAGGGGCGTCGCGCCCTCGGGCAGGTCGATGACGTCGCCGTTGGGCGTGAACACGTGGACCTGATCCTCGAACAGGTCGGTCTTGAGGGCCTCGGCCAGCTCCTTGGGGTCGACCAGCTGCTTTTGCCAGTCGACGAGCTGGCGCAGCAGGTTGAAGCGCTCCATCTGCTTGGCCCCGCGCTTGCCCTCTTTGTAGGCCCAGTGGGCCGCGACGCCGTACTCGGCGAACAGGTGCATCTGGCGGGTGCGGATCTGGATCTCGAGGGGCTCGCCGCCCGGGCCCACGACCGCGGTGTGCAGGGACTGGTAGCCGTTGTCCTTGGGCCGGGCGATGTAGTCGTCGAACTCGCTGGCGATGGGGTTCCACAGCCCGTGGACCAGGCCCAGGGCCGCGTAGCAGTCGCGCTTGCCGACCTTGCCCTCGCCGTCGACGATCACCCGCACGGCCGTGACGTCGAAGATGTCCTCGAAGCCCACGCCCTTGCGGCGCATCTTCTTGACGATGGAGTAGATGTGCTTGGGCCGGCCGTTGACCTCGGCGTCGAGCTCGGCCTCGGCCAGCTCGCGCTCGAGGGTCTCGATGACCCCGTCGACCACGCGCTGCCGCTCGGCCCGCTTGGTCGAGAGCTTGGTCGTGATGTCGCGGTACTGCTCGGGGTCGAGCTCGCGCATGGCCAGGTCCTCGAGCTCCCACTTGAGCTGCCAGATGCCCAGGCGGTTGGCGAGGGGGGCGAACACCTCGCGGGTCTCCGTGGCGATGCGCCGGCGCGCGTCGGCGTCGTCGAGGGTCCGCAGGTCGCGGATGACCTCGAGGCGGTCGGACAGGGTGATCAGCACGACCCGGACGTCGGCGGCCATGGCGACGAACATGCGCCGCAGCGACTCGGCGGACTCCTCGTCGAGGGCGTTCCACTGGATCGCGGCGAGGCGCTCGACGCCCTCGCGCAGGCTCTCGGCCTCGCTCCACAGCGCCCCGTCGAGGCCCTCGGGGGGCGGCGTCGCCTCGGCCCCGGGCTCCGGCTCGGAGCGCAGGGCGGTCGCGCTCGCCGCCAGCGAGGGCGGATCGATGCGCAGCTCGGCGAGGGTCACGGTGCGCCGGAGGGCCCGCCCGCAGCCGGGGTCGTCGAGGGCCAGGCGCCACTCGAGCAGGGCCCGGAGCCCCGCGACGCACTCGCTGCCGTGGTGCTCGGAACAGGCCGCCAGGGCGCGCTCGATCAGCGCCGGCGGGTCCTCGACCCGCTTCGCCGACATCTCGACCCCTGGGTGGCTGGCCATGGCGGCGGAGTGTAGCAGTTTCGGTCGCGCCGTCGCCCCGGCTGCGAGACACTGGGCACCATGGCGCAGGGAAAAGCCAAGGGGAATCCAAAGATGGGGCTCATCGTCGGGGCGCTGAGCTTGAACGTCGTCATCGCCGTGACCGTGTTCTGGATGCTCCAACCCCAGGCCCCCGAGCAGCCCGCCCCCGAGCCTCCCCAGGTCGCCCAGGTCGTGGACGAGCACAGCGCGCCCGCGACCTCGCCGTCTGCGTCTGGAGACAACCCCGCGCCCGCGCCCCCCGAGGCGCCCACGAACGAGCTCGAGCTGCCCGAGGCCAAGCTCGACGCCCACCGCTCGCCCAAGCGCGACGCGGTGTGGCAGGCCCTCGAGGAGCGCCACCACGTGTTTCGGCCCGAGGCCTCCCCGAGCCTGCCCCCGGACAACGACGACCGGGAGCCCCTCGGGACCCTCGACCGCCAGTACATCCGCCAGGCGATCATGGACGACCTCGTGCCGGTCGCCGTCGACTGCTACGACACCGCGCTGGCCGACGACCCCGAGCTCGCCGGCAAGCTGACCATGAAGTTCACCATCGTCGGCGCCGAGGAGGTCGGCGGCGTGGTCGAGGAGGCGAGCATCGTCGAGGACGACTCGACCCTCGCCAGCCCCTTCGTGCGCGAGTGCATGCGCGAGTCCCTGATGGCCGTGGAGTTCCCGGCGCCGGACGGCGACGGGCGCGTGGAGGTGAACTACCCGTTCAACTTCGAGCCCGAGTGAGCGAGCAGGCGATTGGTTTCATTCCCGCTCCCAGACGGTGTTTGAGCCGCCCGGGTGGGGTGGCTGTCAGCGCGGGCACCCGGGGGTGCTAGGCTCGTGGAGTGCAGATCGAGCTGCTCGTCGTCCTCGTCGTGATCGCGGTGCTCCTGGGCCTCGCGGTGGGCAACATGGTCCACCGCATGCGCGAGCAAAAGCGCCTGGAGGAAGAGCGCGCGAAGGCGACGCTGTCCGGGCGGATCCAGCACGAGGTCCGGACGGGGGCACAGCGGCTGCGCAAGGAAGCGACCAAGGCGACCCGCAAGGGGATGTGGTGGGCGCTGCGCCGGCGCTTTGAACAAAAGGACGAGTGAGCGGATCGCTGCACCAACAAAAAGGCCACCGAATCCTCGGTGGCCTTTTTTGTTCGCGGTGGCGTTCGCCCCCTCTGGGGGCGACCACATGCCCACTCGAAGGCACGAACACCACTGCCCACCAGCCTCAGCGCAGGAGCGGACAGCGACGAAGCGCCCCCGGTCCGGGGGCGCCCGTGGGGGCAAACTAGATCTTGGGGCGCTTGGCGGGCTGACCGTCGGCGTCGAGGAACTTCAGGCCCCCCTTGCCGTAGATGCCCTCCGCCGCGATCTTCTCGAGGTCCTCGAGCACGACCTTGGCGTCGCCGACGACGAGCACGACGTGACCGCTCGCTTGGAGGTGGGTCTCGGCGGCCGCGCGCACGGCCGGGATGTCGAGCTTGCGCAGGCGCTCTTGGTGGCCGACGTGCCAGTCCAGGGGCAGGCCGTAGTAGGCCAGCGAGCGGAACTGATAGAGCGAGCGCGTGGCCGTGGCGAAGCGGGCGGGCATGCCCAGCAGCGCGCCGGCCTGCTCCCGCGAGAGCTCCTCGGCCGTGGGATCGGTGGTCCGCATGGTCTGGATCTCCTTGGCGATCTCCCGCAGCGCGCCGCCGGTGGCGTCCGTGCGCACGGACGAGCCAGCGTTGAAGTACGAGCCCGCCGGGGTGTAGGCGAAGCTGCCGCGCGCGCCGTAGGCCCAGCCCTTGTCCTCGCGCAGGTTCATGTTGATGCGGCTCGAGAACGAGCCGCCGAGGATCGCGGCGACCATCTGCGTGGCCTCGTAGTCCGCCGCGTCGCGGGCGGGGCCCGGGTGGCCGACGATGATCTGCGACTGCGCCGCGTCGGGGACGTGGATGAAGAACATCGTGCCCTCGGCGTGCTTGGCCGCGCCGACCTTGCGACGCACGGGCGCGCTGCCGGTCCACTTGCCCAGGCGATCCTCGAGCTGCTTTTTGAGCTCATCGGCGCCGACCTTGCCGACGACCCAGACCTTGTTGCCCTTGGGCTCGAGCTTGGCGACCCACTTCTTGCAGTCGGACAGGCTGATCGCGTCGATGCTCTCGTCGGTCTCGAGCTGGCCGTAGGGGTGCTTGGCGCCCCAGATCAGCGAAGGGAAGACGCGGTACGCGATGGACGAGGGCGAGCCCTTGCTCTGCTCGACGCCGTTCTTGCGCTGGTCCTTGAGGACCTCGAAGTCCTCCGAGCGCATGCCCGGCTCGAGCATCATCTCGGCGGCCAGGTCGAGGGCCTCGGGCAGCTTGTGCTGGAGGGCGCGCACGCCCACGGTCGAGCTCTCCGACCCGCCGCTGGCCCACACGCTGACGGCGTGGTCGTCCTGGGCGGCGGCGAAGCTCGCCTTGTCCTTGGTCTTGGTCGACTCGTCGAGGAGATCGGCGCACACCCCCGAGAGCCCCGCCTTGCGGGCCGGATCGGTGACCGAGCCCTGGTTGAACTCGAACAGCATCATGACCGTGGGCAGGGTCTGCTGCTGGATCAGGTAGACCTCGAGGCCGTTGCTGAGGGTGAAGGTCTCGAAGGTCGGGATCTCCACCGGGGCGATGGCCCGGGGCGTGGGCCGCTCGGCCCGGAAGGGCTCGTCGGGCCACTCGGCCTTGGCGTCTTGCTGCTCGACGGTGACGGGCGCCAGGGTCACCGGCGGCGCCTCGTCGGGGATGTTCTGGCAGGCGCTGGCGAGCAGGCCCAGGCTCAACAGGCCCAAGCTGAGGGCGGACGTGGTGCGGGTCATGGTCACTGGCTTTCCTTCCTGGGCGCGCCGTCCTTGGGCGCGTCGTCCTTGGGCGCGGGCTTGCTGAGCACCTCGACGTGCGGCTTGGTCAGGTAGGTCTTGGCCGCGGCCTGGACCGAGGCCGGGGTCAGCGAGCGCAGCCGCGCCTGGTAGTCGTCGGCGTAGCCGGGGTCGCCGGTGAAGTGGTTGAAGAACTGCAGCTGGTTGACCCGGGAGCCGAGCTCCTCGAGGCCCCAGACGAAGCTGGACTCGACCCCGATGATGTGCCGGTCGAGTTCGGTCTGCGTCGGGCCGTTGGCGATCAGCGCGTCGATCTCCTCTTGGATGGCCGTGTTGGCCGCGGCGCGCTTTTTCTCGAGCTCCCCGGGGGTCAAGGTCACGACCACGTGGAACTGGCCCGAGAAGCCCGAGCCCGACTGGTAGACCCACACGCTCTGGGCGATCTTCTCGTCGTCGACGAGGCGCTTGCTCAGGTGGCCCCAGCCCGTCGAGCCGAGCACCGAGGACACGCCGTCGAGCTCGAGGTCGCCCTCGGCCAGGGTCGCGGGCGAGTTCCACACCCAGTGCAGCCGCGTCAACCGGGCGAATTTGTCGTCGATCTCGACGAACTTATTCTCGGTCAGCTCGGGCGCCGGGACCACGACGTGGTCGGGCTTGGGCAGCTTGGGGAAGGTCCCGAACCACTTGTCGACGAGCTGCTTGGCGTCGTCGAGCTCGATGTCGCCGGCGATGACCAGGGTCGCGTTGCTGGGCACGTACCACTTCTCGAAGAAGGCGCGGACGTCGTCGAGGCTGGCGTTCTCGAGGTCCTCGTGCTTGCCGATGGTCAGGTAGCGGTAGGGGTGCCCCTCGGGGTAGAGCTCCGCCGCGATCGCAAAGCGCTCGTTGCCGTAGGGCCGGTTGTCGTAGCGCTGGCGCCGCTCGTTGCGGACCACGTCGATCTGGTTTTGCAGGCTCTTTTCGTTGAGCAGGTCGAGCATGTAGCCCATGCGATCGCTCTCGAGCCACAGCGCCGTCTCGATCTCGTGGCTGGGCACGGTCTCGAAGTAGTTGGTGCGGTCCGGGTTGGTGGTCCCGTTGACCCCCGAGGCCCCGATCTCGCGCAGGATGTCGAAGTGCACGTCCTCGCCGATGTGCTTGGCCCCCTGGAACATCATGTGCTCGAACAGGTGGGCGAAGCCCGACTTGCCCGGGACCTCGTCGCCGGAGCCGACGTGGTACCAGAGGTTGACCGTGACCAGGGGCGCGGTCTCGTCCTGATGCAGGATGACCTCGAGCCCGTTGTCGAGGGTATATTGTTCGTACTGGATGTCGATCTCGGAGCCGCTCGGCGCGTCCTGGCCCTCGCCGGCGATGACGGCGTGGGGCTCGAGGAACAAGAGCGGGAGGCCGAGAACGAGGGTGCTGACAAGCTTGCCTCGTGCCATGGGTGTCCTCTCGAAGGGCGAAACTTCGGACATGCTCGCCCATGGATCCCTCCCGGGCAAGGCCGATGCTGCTCGCCGACGAGGCGCACGGAGCCGCCACGGATTTCTGCGTGGTTACACCGTGCCGGAGCCTGGCCAAAAGCCCAGATTGAAACCGATCTGGGCCACGCGCTGTCCATCTCGTGATGGCGCAAGCTCGACGCGCATCAGCGCTGGAGCTCGAGATCGAGGGCGAAGAGCTTGCCCGCGACCTCGAAGACCCATCGGTAGGGCCGATCTTCGAGGTCCGTGAGCGTACCCCGAGTATGCAAGTGCACATGTTCGACGGGCTCGCCGAGCCAGCGGATCTCCCGGCTGCTCACGGTCAGCTCCTGCTCGAGGCTCAGCGGCGGCATCGCGAGCTTGCCGCGCCCCTTCTCGCCCAGGCGCGGGGTCCCGGCGAGCTCGATGGCGACCTCGAGCTTGCCGCCGTCGAGGCGCACGCTCTGGTCGATGTTCGCGTTCATCGCGTAGATCGTGGTGACCACCGGCTGCGAGAGGATCTTGGCCTTGGCGTCGACCTCGGGATCGGGCTCGCGCACGTCCATGTCGTTGCGCGGGTACACCGCAAGGTCGCCCGCATCTGCACGGCCTGGGGGTTGTCGAGCTGGCTGTCGAACTCGGGCGCCGGGGCCTCGCCGACCAGGTCCACGCTGGTCTCGTCGATGCGCACCTGCTCGGGCGGCTCGAAGTCGACGACCCGGGTGAAGATCAACCCCGCGCCCACGGCGAGCACGAGCCAGCTATTCCTGAACAACCAGCGGGCGACCCGCGACTGGAGGGGCTGCGCGGCCAGGGGGGGCTCGCGGCGCTCGTCGGCTTCGGGCGTGGGGGCGTCGACGGTGGGACCATCAGACATGGGCCGACGCTGACACGGAGGCCGGCGGCGACCAAAAATCTGGCGAAAATTTGATCGCCCGCGCGAGCTGGTGGGGGGCGATCCACCCGAAGCTCAAGCTTCGCGGTAGCGGAGCAGGTAGGCCGCGACGGCGAAGGCCACGGACACGTTGAGGGAGCCCTTGATCCCGGCCATGGGGATGCGCGCGACCCGTTCGCAGTGGGCCAGGATCCGCGGATCGACGCCGGACACCTCGTGCCCGAGGACGAGGACGATGGCCGGATCGCTCGGGCCCCCGGAGACGCGGGCGAGGTCGAAGAGGTCCTCGGCCCGCGGTCCGCCTTCGAGGGCCCACAGCCGCCGACCCTGCTCGACCAAGGCGGCGGCCGCGGCGGCCCCGTCGGCGTGGTGACTCCAGGCCACGCTGGCCTCGGCGCCCAGGGAGGTCTTGGCCATCTTCGGGTGCTCTGGGGTCGGCGTGAACCCGCACAGGTGCATGGCCTTGACCCCAGCCCCGTCGGCGGTGCGGAACATGGAGCCGACGTTTCGCAGGCTGCGGACGTTGTCCAGCAGCGCCTCCACCGGTGGGCCGCTCGGCCGCCGGGTGTCCCGGATCTCGTGGCTGAGGTAGGCCGCCTCGACGAAGCGTGTGGGCGCGCCGCAGTGGGGACAGCTCGACCCCAGCTCGCTGCCCTCGGCGACGGGAAAGCGCAGGCCGCAGTCGGCCGCGGTGCACAGGCGCTGCTGGTGTCGCACGGTCCGGGAGAGTACCCCGGCGTCGGCGCCAGCCCACGGCCGATCGGCCTGGAACGCGAGATGGGCATGGACGATCCACCTTCGGGATGCGGCGCACTCCCCCCACGGCGAGGCGCGCTGCGCCGTGGCCTCCGCGGGCGCCCTGGCCTAGACTCTATCCGTGGCGTACAGGGATGAGCAGCAGGCGCTCTTGCTCGAGGTCCAGTCCTTGAAGCAAGAGAACGAGCGCCTGCGCGACGCCCTGGAGCACGAGCACGAGCGCTACCGGGAGCTCGTCGACGAGCAGCACGAGCAGCGGCGCAAGAACGTGCGCATGGTCTGCGTGCAGTGCCGGGGCAACCTCCTGGCCGTGGCGATCGTCGCCGGCCACGACATCCGCAACCCCCTGCCCCTGAAGATGAGCACCCTGCGCTTTGGCTCCCCCAACGGGGGGTTCACGGCCTCGGCTCCGGTCCGCTCCTACGCCTGCTCGAGCTGCGGCTACATCCACAACTTCATCGACATGGGCCACGAAGATTGAGTCGTGGACGTGGGGCAGGGAGGGCGTGGCGTCGTCCACGACGGTTAGTCGAGTCGTGGACGTGGGGCAGGGAGGGCGTGGCGTCGTCCACGACGGTTAGTCGAGTCGTGGACGTGGGGCAGGGAGGGCGTGGCGTCGTCCACGACGGTTAGAATAGACTTCGCCTGGTGCGGGTGATCTTCCATGTCGACATGGACGCTTTCTTCGCGTCCATCGAGCAGCGCGACGATCCCCGGCTGCGCGGCAAGCCCGTGCTCGTGGGCCACGCGGGCAAGCGCGGGGTGGTCGCGGCCGCCTCCTATGAAGCGCGCCGCTTCGGCTGCCACTCGGCCCAGCCCATGGCGGTGGCCCGCCGCCGCTGCCCCCAGGCGGTCATCGTGCCCGGGCGCCACGAGGTCTACCTGGGGGTCTCGGCCGAGCTGTTCGAGATCCTCGAGGGCTTCACCCCGGTGGTCGAGGGCCTGTCGATCGACGAGGCCTTCCTCGACATGAGCGGGACCCAGCGCCTCCACGGCCCGCCCCGCGTGGCCGCCGAGCGCATCCGCCAGACCGTCGCCGAGCGCCTGCGCCTGACCTGCTCCGTGGGCATCGCCAGCGCCAAGTTCATCGCCAAGATCGCCAGCGACCAGGACAAACCCGACGGCTTGACCGTGGTCGAGCCCGGCCGCGAGCGAGCCTTCCTCCACCGCCTGCCCGTGCGCGAGCTGTGGGGCGTGGGCCCGCGGACCCAAGAGGTGCTCGAGCGCTACGGCGTGCGGACCATCGGCGACATCGCCGAGCTCGGCCTCGAGACCCTCGAGCGCGACCTGGGCGAGCACGGCCGCCACCTCCACCAGCTCAGCGTCGGCGTCGACCCGCGCCCGGTCAGCCCCGGCCGCGAGCGCAAGCAGGTCAGCCACGAGAACACCTTCGGCGAAGACCTGCGCTCGCGCCCGGAGATCGAGGACTGGCTCCTGCGCCAGTCGACGCGGGTCGCCGATCGCCTCGTCGCCAAGGGCCTGCACGGCCGCAAGGTCCACCTCAAGCTGCGCGACGCCAGCTTCACCACGTGGACGCGGCAGTGCTCCCTCGACGAGCCCACCCAGGAGGCGCGGGTGATCTTCGCCCGCGCGCGCGCGCTCCTCGATCGCCTCGAGGCCGAGGGCAAGCTGCGGGCCCTGCGGATCCGGCTCACCGGCGTGGGCGTGAGCGACTTTCGTCGGGACGCGCCGGCGCGCCAGCTCGAGCTGCTGCCGGTCGAGGGGGCCGCCGAGCCAGCCACGGACGACCGCGGCGAGGCCGTCCAGGACGTGCTCAGCGAGGTCCGTCGGCGCTTTGGCGGCAAGGCCCTGGGCCTGGCGGGGGTCGGCGGGATCCGCCGAGAGGCCCGGGACGACGCGGGCGCCGTGCCCGATCTGAGCACCCGCATCGACGACGACTGATCCTCCCTCGGAGCGTGTAGAGTTCGTCGCCGTGTCCCCTGCCCTCGCCACCGCCGCTCGCCTCGGGCTGGCCCTGCTGCTCGGGCTCTCGGCCTGCCGCAGCCGCGAGCAGACGGTCACGGTGTTCGCCGCGGCGTCGCTGGCCGAGCCCTTCCGCGCCATGGAGGCGCCCTTCGAGGCGGCCCACCCCGGCGTCGACCTCGAGCTGCACTTCGCGGGCTCGCAGCTCCTGGCCACGCAGCTGCGCGAGGGGGCGCGGGCCCAGCTGTTCGCCTCGGCCGACGCCGCGCAGCTCGAGCGCGCGGGCGAGCGGCGCGAGCTGAGCGGACGCGCGACCTTTGCGACCAACGCGATCGCCGTCGTGGTCCCGTCCGACTCGACCCTCGAGGGCGTCGCGGACCTCGCCGAGCCCGGCGTGCGCGTGGCCCTGGCCCACGCCGAGGTCCCGGCCGGCCGCTACGCGCGTGAGGCCCTCGACGCCCTGGAGCTGCGCGAGGCCGTCGAGGCCAACGCGATCGCCAGCGCGACCGACGTGCACGGGGTCATCGCGGTGCTGCGCCTGGGCGAGGCCGACGCGGGCCTGGCCTACCGCACCGACCTCGGCGAGGACGGGAGCCTGCGCGCCCTGCCCCTGCCGGCGTCCGCGGGCGTCGTCGCGCGCTACGAGCTCGCCCGGATCGCCAATGGGGGCGCGGCCCACCCCGCCGATCGGGCCGCGGAGCAATTCGCGGACTTCGTGCTCGGCGCGGAGGGTCAGGCGATCCTGCGCGACGCCGGCTTTGGTCCGCCGCCCTGAGCCGTCGACGCCCCACCCCGAAGCTCTCCGTGCTCGCCTCGCGCGGGCCGGGCCCCCCGAGACCTGCGCCCGAGGGGGCAGCGTGAGCAAGCTCGACCGCCTCACTCGCCTCACTCGTCAGAACTGAAGTCGACCGGCGCCGGCGCGAGCTCGACCCTCTCGCCGACCGCCGGGAGCGCGAAGGGTTCGTAGCCCTTGCCGGTCCAGACCACCCACAGCGCGTCCTCGCGCTCGAGGGGCAGCCGGGACTCGAAGCGGATCTGCGTCGGCCGTCCGTCCGAGGTGACCGCCTCGACGAGGACCTCGCCGTCGCCGAAGTCGTGGCGCTCCCCGGCGACGAAGGGCAGGGCCTCCGGGTCTCGAAACATGCGATCCAGCGGCTGGTCCAAAAGGCCCGCGTCGCAGGTGATCACCAACGTCCGAGGCCCCGTGCGCGCGACGGTCATCGCCTCCACGCCGCTGGCCAGGGTCCGGGTTCGAGCGGGCCGATCCAGCCCGAGGCCCGCCCGGTGGGGCCCGAGGAGCGGGCCGGTGAACAGGTCGGCGGAGCGCACGAGGTAGACGGTCTTGCCCTCGACCTCCCCGAGCCCGCCGATCGAGCGCGCGGTCGCGTCGTAGCGCGCGCCCAGGATCTGGATCCCGAGCACCCGCGGCGGCAGCGTGAGCGGAGCGAGGACGAGGTGGGTGAACACGAGGAAGGCACCGACCGCGCGCAGGCGCAGCGGCGGCTTGGTCTCGGTCTCGGTTTCAGTTTCGGTTTCAGGCCAAAACGCCGCCTGCAGCACGATCGCCACGAGCCCAAAGCCCCCGAGCCCCACGGGAAACAAGAGCCGCTCTTGAGGCATGGTCGAGCACATCGGGACCGCCGCGAGCACCATGCCCGTCGCAAAAAAGGCCGCCAGCTCCCGGCGCTCCCGGAGCGCGGGCCAGGCCAGCGCCGTACACATCCCGAGCAACGCAAGCCCGACCGCGAGCAAGACCCACAGCCCCGGCTTTGCAATCAGCGCGACGAAGTCCGCCGACACCGGGGTGAACTGCGAGCTGATCAGCGCCGGCAAGCGCTCGACCATCGCCCTCGCAAAGTGCAGCGGCTCTGCGCTGGGGTCGATGTACAGCCCGCTGCCTCCAAAGCCGTGACCGAGAGACACGTAGACCACCCGCCACACGACCGACACGGCCGCGCAAGGCAGCAGCGACGCCGCCCGCTCGCGCACGCTCCCGCGGTCGAGCCACAGCGCGTAGGCAAACAGATAGGCCGTCATCGCCAGCGCCGTCTCCCCCGACAGCAGCCCGAGCCCGAGCATGGCCGGCGCGCCGAAGGCCGCGGACAGGTCCCCCTCTTCGCGCCAGCGCAGGTGCAGGGCCACCGCCGCGGTCGCAAAGGCCATCGACATCACCGAGTTGCGCGCGGCGATCCACCCGACGGCGTTGGCGTGGCTCTCGTCGAGGGCGAACAGCAAGAGCGCCAGCACGGCGAGCCAGCGGGCCTCAAACACCCGCCGGTAGACCGCCCAGGTCGCCAGGATCAGCGCCGCGAGCCACGCCAGGTTGTGCGCGTGGGCGAAGGCCGGCGAGCCGACGATCGCGTGGTCGAGGTGCAAGCTCAGCGACGACAGCGGCCGCCAAAACGAGCCGTGAAACCCGGGGTCGGTGTACCAGGGCAAGATCCCGACCTCCGCCGCGGCGCCCCGAAACTCGTCAGCGTCGAGGAAGAACGCGTAGTACTCCGTCGGCCCGCGGCTCAGCATCGGGAAGCTGTCCGTGGCCATCACCCGGTGGATCCGGTCGTCGAGCTGCAGCCCGAGGGCGAAGGACGGCAACAGCAAGATCAGCGCGACCCCCAAGATGACGTGTACGGCCCACGGCCAGTCGAGGAAGCGGCGCAGACGGGACTTGGCGGCCATTCGGGTGTGAGCATGGGCCGCCATGCGGGCTCACGCCCGCGCAGGATTCGCGCGCAGGTCGGGACAAAACTGGCGCACGGACGCGCGGGCGAGGTGCTATCGGGCCGGCCGGGTCGACGCGCGAAGGGGCACGCTATGCTCCCGCCCCCATGCGCCAGGGCCAGGGCCACTCTCCCAGCGCGCGCGCTCGCTCGGCGCGACCGGTGCTGATCGGCCTGGCGGCCCTCGGGCTGGCGCTGTTCGTGCTGCCGCTGCTCGGCCTGGTGATCCGGGCGCTCACCGAGGCCTCGGGCCTGGCCCTGCTCGAGCCCGCCGTGCGCTCGGCCCTGCTCTTGTCCCTGCTCGTGTCCACGGCGGCGACGGCCCTGGCCTTCGTGCTCGGCTTCCCCCTGGCCTGGGTGCTCGCGCGCCTGGACTTCCCCGGGCGCCGCCTGGTCCGGGCCGCGGTGACCTTGCCCATGGTGCTCCCCCCGGTGGTCGCGGGCGTGGCCCTGCTGAGCGTGTTTGGCCGCCGGGGCGTGCTCGGGCCGGCGCTCTCGGCGATGGGTATCGAGCTGGCCTTCACCCCCGCGGCCGCCGTACTCGCCGCGACCTTCGTCGCCGCGCCCTTTTTGATCGTCACCCTCGAGGCGGCCCTGGAGGCCATGGATCCCCGCCTCGAGCAGGCCGCGGCGACCCTCGGCGCGAGCGAGTGGCGGATCTTGTGGACGGTGACCCTGCCGACGATCCGCCCCGCCGTGCTCGCGGGCCTGGCCCTGAGCTGGGCCCGGGCGCTGGGCGAGTTCGGGGCGACCATCACCTTCGCCGGCAACGTCTCGGGCCGGACCCAGACCCTGCCCCTGGCGGTCTACGAGACCCTGCAGTCCGACTTCGAGGGCGCCCTGCAGCTGTCGGTGGTGCTGCTCGTGGTGTCGCTGTCGGTGCTCGTCGGGCTCCGCGGTCACTTCCTGGGCGCGCCCGCGGAGGCGCAACGGTGAGCGCGAGCCACCTCGACGCCGAGCTGTCCCTGCGCCGGGGCGACTTCGGCCTGAGCCTGGCCTTCACCGCCGACGCGGGCGCGACCGTGGCCCTGGTCGGGCCCAACGGCGCGGGCAAGTCGACGACCCTCGCGGCCCTCGCCGGGCTCTTGCCCCTGACCGAGGGGCACCTGCGCGTCGGTGCCCGAACCCTCGAGGCCCCCGCAGACGCCACCCGCGAGCCGCCCCAGGCCCGGGACGTCGGCATGTGCTTCCAGGGCCAGGCCCTGTTCGGCCACCTCAGCGCCGTCGACAACGTGGCCTACGGCCTGCGCGCCCGGGGCGTGGCTCGGACCCAGGCCCGCGCCATGGCCCACAGCTGGCTCGAGCGCCTGGAGGTCGGGGGCCTCGCCGCCCGCCGCCCGGCCCAGCTCAGCGGCGGCCAGGCCCAGCGCGTCGCCCTGGCCCGGGCGCTGATCACCGCGCCCAGCTTGCTGCTCCTCGACGAGCCCTTCGCCGGCCTCGACGCCCGCACCCACGCCGAGATCCGCGAGCTGCTGCGCCGGACCCTGGCCGAGTTCGAGGGCGTCGCGCTGCTGACCAGCCACGACTTTCGCGACGTCGAGGCCCTCGCCGACGAGGTCCTGGTCCTCGAGCACGGCGCCCTCGCCCAGCGGGGCAGCCCCGCCGCCGTCGCGGCCGAGCCCGCCACCGAGCATCTGCGGGCCATGGTCGACGCGCGCTAGGTCCTCGCCCAACATCGCCTATGCTCGGGCCCGTGACGGCTGATCCCGAGGCTGAGTCCAAGCCAGCGTCCAAGCCGAGCAAGCGCCTGCTGGGCCTCGACGCCCTGCGCGGGGTCGCCGTGTTCCTGATGATCGAGCAGCACCTCGGGGTGTGGCTGTGGGAGGGCCCGGCGGTCGGCGAGACCATGGCCCACTACCCGGGCCTGCTGGTGTTCAACGCCCTCGGCGGCGGCGCGGCCCCGGCCTTCGTGACCCTCGCGGGCATCGGCAGCAGCCTGCTCGCCCGCAAGCGCGAGCAGCGGGGCGAGTCCCCGGACCTCACCCTGGTCCTGCGCGGCCTGGCCCTGCTCGGCTTCGGCTACCTGCTCAGCGCCCTGACCCCGTCGTGGTTCTCGGCCCGGTCCTGGTTCGTGCTCCACCTCATGGGCGTGGGCATGCTGACCACCCCGCTGTGGCGGCGCCTGCCCACGCCGGCCCTGCTCGCCGCCGCGCTCGCCATCCTCGGCAGCGCTGGCGCCTTGCAAGCCCACTTCGACGTGCCCCTGCGCCTCGACAACCCCTACATGTCCGGGCGCTCGCCGCTGTCCCCGGACGCCTGGGCCGGCCTGCGCATCGCCACCCTCGAGGGCCAGTTCCCGATCTTCCCGTGGCTGTCCTTCTTCCTCGCCGGCCTGGCCTGCGGGCGCTGGGTCCTCGTCGACGCCGAGCCCCGGGAGCAGGCCAAAGAGCTGCGCAAGATCGCGGCCCTCGGCGGCGGGGCGATCGGCCTGGGCCTGGTCGGCGTCGCGCTGCGCTACTCCGTCGCCGCCGGCGCCGTGAAGACCACGGCCCTTGCCCGCAGCGTCGCCCTGACCGTGCCCTTCTTCCCGGCCTCTCCGACCCTCGCCGCGCTCTTGCTGGGCCTGGTGCTCCTGGGCATCTGGGCGCTCATGGCCTGGGACCGGTGGCGCCCCCTGGGCGAGAACCATCCCCTCGTGACCCTGGGCCGGGCCTCGCTGACCCTGCTCATCGTGCACGTGTGGCTGTTCCGCGAGCTGACCCGGGTCGACGGGTGGTGGCAAGAACACGTCGGCGCGTTCGCGTGGCTGAGCCAGTGGACCCACGCGTGGCACCAGCTCAGCGTCAACCAGGGCTTCGCGGTCATCGGCGTGTTCGTGGTCTTCGCGGTGTTCGCCTCCCGGGCGTGGCAGACCGTCGATTACCGCTACGGCGCCGAGTGGTTGTTGCGCAAGGTCGCCCGCTGACCCACCTTGTCGGGGTCCCATGGCGCTCTTGCTCGACCACGTCTACGCCTTCGTCCCCCCCGACTTCGTCGACAGCGCGGCGTTCATGGCGGTCTCGGAGTTTGGCCTGCGCGCCTCCTTTGGCCGCGAGCACCCCGGCCAGGGCACGGCCAACCGCCTCGCCCTGTTCCCGGGCACGGCGCTCGAGTTTTTGTGGCTGACCGACGCGGACGAGGCGGCCGGCAACCCGCTGCGCCTCGATCGGCGCGCCGCCGGCCCAGACGGCCCAGACCCCTTCGGCCTGTGCCTGCGCGGCGACCTGGGCCCCGCGCTGCGCGAGCGCATGACCTTCCACCCCATGCCGGGCTTCGCCCTCGGCGGGCTCTACCTCGCCCCGGGCTGGGACGACCCGGCGCAGACCATGGTGTTCGCCTTCGACACGCAGGAGGACCTGCGCCCCGTGTCCCTGGCCTACCCCGCGAGCTTGTTCGAGCACCCCGGCGGGTTCACGGCCATGGATCAGGTGACCCTGAGCCTGGCCGCCGACGCCCCCGCGGACTGGCTCGAGGCCCTCGACGGCGCGCTGCCGACCAACCTGCGCGTCGCTCGAGCGCCGAGCGGGGCGGCTCCGGAGCTCCACGTCGCCCTGGCCCGCAACGCCAACGCCAACGCCATCGACGATCTGGTCCTCCCGACCGCCCGCGGGCAGCTGCGCCTGTCAGGCGTCTGAGCCCGGCAAGATCAGCTCGGCCAGCGCGCGCGCAGAGTCGGAGAGCCGCGGGGCCGCGAGCAGCCAGTAGTGCGTCGCGGGCAGGGCCCGGATCGGCCGCGCGACCAGGCCCCGGGGCAGCTCGACGAAGTCGTTGACCACGGCCAGGCCCAGGCCCAGGCGGACGAAGTGGACCATCGCCGGCCAGCCGTGGGTCTCCACCGCCACCTCCCAGCGCACGCCCGCGGACAACAGCGCCCGGGCCAGGGTCTCCCGGTGCGGGCGTCCGGCGGGCGCGACGATCAAGCCCTCGCCCTCGAGCTGCTCGAGGCGGATCGTCCGGCGCCGGGCCAGGGGATGGCGCGAGGGCATGACCAACACCTGCGAGACCTCGCGCAGGGCCCAGGCGTCCAGGCCCTCGGGCAACACCTCGAGGGCCGCGACCCCCAGCGCCGCCTCCCCGCTGCGCAGCGCCGCCAGGGTCCCGTCGCGATCGCGGGTCAGCAGGCGCAGGGGCGCCGCGTCGCGCCGCCGGGCGTGGCGTCGCAGCGCGTCGCCGAGCAGGTAGAGGAAGCTGCCCTGCCCCGCCGCCAGGACCACCGGCGCCCCCGGGCCGTCCTCGCCGCGCAGCTCGGCCCGGAATTCGCGGGTGCGCCCGTCGAGCTCGCGACCAAAGCGCAGCAGGGCCTCGCCCTGGCTCGTCAACACCAGGCGCCGGCCCTCGCGGCGGTAGAGCTCGACCCCCAGGCCCGCCCCGAGCTTGCGGATCTTGGCGTGCAGGGCCGGCTGCGACAGGTGCAGGGCCTTCGCGGCGTGGGTGAAGTTGAGCCGCTCGGCGAAGCACACGAAGGCCGCGAGGGCCTCGCTGTCGATGGGCTCCGCGGGTGCGTTCATGAGCAAGCTATAACTTTTTTGGATAGTCCATCCAAACATAATCGTGCCGGTCGATTTGTGGGCGCGCTAGGCCTGGAAGCATGAACGCCAAGCACAGCTCCAAACACCCCCGCGAGGGCGGCCAGCGGGTCCCCCGGATCGGCATCGACATCGGCCGGGTGATCATCGCCGGCGGCGTGGGCACGGCCGACACCGCCTTCTTCGGCCACGACCACGACTCGGCCATGGCCACCCCGAGCATGCCCGGCGCCTTCGAGGCCGTCGCCGAGCTCGTCGACGCCTTCGATCGCCGCGCGTGGCTCGTGTCCAAGTGCGGGCCCCGGATCCGCGCGCGCAGCCTCGCGTGGCTCGACCACCACGACTTCTGGGCGCGCACGGGCCTGCCCCGGGAGCAGGTCCGCTTTTGCCGCGATCGCAAGGACAAGGCCATCCACGCCAAGCGCCTCGCGCTGACCCACTTCATCGACGATCGCTACGACGTCCTGCGTCACCTCGTCGACCTCGTCGATCACCTCTACCTGTTCGGCGAGCAAAAGAAGACCCGGCGGCCGAGCGACTCCCCGGCCTTCGCGGCCATGACCCCCACGCGCAGCTGGGCGGAGCTGCTCGAGCTCGTCGACCGTCCAAGCGCGCGGAGGGCCTCGTGAACCCGGACAGCGCGGCCCACGGTTGGCCCAGATCCATCCACCCGCCGATCTGGGCGCCGCCGAGCTCAGCTAGTACCGCGTGTCCGAAGTCCGTGCCGGGTTTGGGGCATCGCTGGGACCCGAGGGCAAGGAGCCGCGACGACGCTGTGGTGGACCACTGCTAGGAGCGGCGACACAGCCATTCGGGTTCCAGTGCCGCTCCATACCCGGCACGGACTTCGGACACGCGGTACTAGTGGGGAGCCCGCTGTCCACTAGCCGAGGCTTCAAACCCCGCCCCCGCCAGGGGGCTCTTTGTTTTGCTTCGCGACCCTCTGCACCTACTGCCATTCGGTGTACCAAAGTTCAATCAGCACCTTTCTCGCCAAGAAGTGTCATTCAGTCGCATTGTCAAACAGGTTTTCAACTGACACTCTCATTTCACAATTAGTTTTCGTGATCATTTTCACGCTTTTTAGTTTGCTCATCGAAGACGCGAAGGGGCCCCTAAAACGCCATTTACTATCCCACCAGAAACCGTCTAGAGCATTTTGGATGACCTCGCTCGAGCACGGTGCGAGCGAACGCATGGTGACGGTCCTGTTTCGAGCTTCTCGTGGATTTCCTCCAATCAGGCCACTACCGATCGAGCGGTATCAACCAATACACAATTTTATATTTACACACTTATATGCACCCATCATAGTGCGTCCAAGGCAATGAGCCTTCGCCATTCGAAGTGTGACCATATCGCACTGGGCGAAGTCATTGTCTCTGGAAAGGCCCCGTGATGCGTTCGAAAGCTGTTCAAATCCCCCGTTTGCTCACCGTTCTAACCGCGGCTCTTGCGGTTACCGCGTGTGACCCCGAGCCCGAAGGTCGCCCCAGCAGCGAGTTCCAGGCCGAGGACGAGTCCGATCCCAGCGCGGGAATCGTGGCTCCGGTCTACCGCCTCAACGACAACATCCGCGACGAGAGCGGCTTCGAGGCCAAGCCCACGGGGCGCTTCATCGTGATGGTCAAGGAGGGGGAGCCCAGCGCGAGCTCGCGGGAAGCGATGATGGCCCACTTCTCCGACATGGTCATCGAGGACACCATCGACGCGCCCAACATGCACGGCTTCGCCGGGCCGCTGTCCGAGGACGACATCGACCAGCTCAAGTATGACCCCGAGGTCGCGTTCATCGAGGAGGAGCAGCTGTTCTTCGCCAACGGACCGACCAACCTGTGGGGCCTCGATCGCATCGATCAGGCCAACTTGCCCCTGAACGGGGACTACACCGTCGAGGCCGACGGCACCGGGGTCGAGGCCTACATCGTCGATACGGGCGTTCGCAGCTCGCACAGCCAGTTCGCCGGGCGCATGGGCCCGGGCTACGACGCGATCGGTGGCGGGACCGAGGACTGCAACGGCCACGGGACCCACGTCGCGGGCACGGTCGGCGGCTCGACCTACGGCGTCGCGACCAACGTCAGCATCCACCCGGTGCGCGTGCTCGGCTGCAGCGGCTCGGGCAGCACCACGGGCATCATCAACGCGCTCAACTGGATCGGGCAAAACGCGACGCTCCCGGCGGTCGCCAACATGAGCCTGGGCGGCGGCGGCTCGAAGGCCCTCGACACCGCGGTGGCCAACCTGGCCAACGCGGGCGTGGCCGTGGTCGTGGCCGCTGGCAACGAGAACCAAAACGCCTGCAACGTGTCCCCCGCGCGCGAGGCCTCGGCCGTGACCGTGGGCTCGACGACCAGCAGCGACAACCGCTCCGGGTTCTCGAACTGGGGCAGCTGCGTCGACGTGTTCGCCCCCGGCTCGAGCATCACCTCAGCCTGGCACACCGGCAACAACGCCAGCAACACCATCTCCGGCACCTCCATGGCCTCGCCGCACGTGGCCGGCGTGGCCGCGCTCTACCTGCAGGGCAACCCGAACGCCACCCCGGCCCAGGTCGCAGCGGCGCTCGAGAACAACGCGACCCCGGGGGTGGTCTCGGGCACCAACGGCTCGCCCAACCTGCTGATCAACACCGACTTCATCACCGGCGGCGATCCCATCGGCGACCCCGATCCCGATCCGACCCCCGACCCCGATCCCGATCCCGATCCGACGCCGGACCCCGACCCGACCCCCGATGATCCGGGCGGCTGCTACGACAGCTGCGGGGGCCAGTCCGCCGACGGCTGCTGGTGCGACGACGCCTGCGTCAACTATGGCGACTGCTGCGACAACTACGAGGACGAGTGCGTCGAGCCGCCGCCCAACCCCGACAGCTGCCAGGAGACCAACGCCTGCGGCGGGCAGGCGCCCGGCGGGTGCTGGTGCGACGCCGCCTGCGTCAACTACGGCGACTGCTGCTCCGACGGCCCCTGCTAATCGAGGCCCCGCTCGAGCTCGCGGCCTGGGGGGACTCCTCCAGCGCCGCGTGCTCGTTCGGCATTGGTGTGAAATCGTCGCCCTGCCCGGCCGTTGGTGGGCGTGGCGACGTCCCCCCGTCTCGAACCGTGGGCTCCATGCGCGCTGCTGATCGCGTCGCTGGCCTGCGCCCAGCGGCCGCCCGAGCTCGGCGCGCCTCCGGACGCCGCCGAGCTCGAACCTGGGCTCGAGACCCAAATCGAAACCGAAGCGGGCGCCCCACCGCTCGTCTTCCCCGGGCACCGCTACCCCGAGGACGGCTTCGTGCTGACCGCGGACGCGACCATCCAGGGCTACGTGAGCGGCCCGTCGCGAGCGGGCCACGAGCGGGCCACGGCCCGGAGCCTGCTCGAAGCGAGGCCGGCGCGCGACGGCAGGCTCCGGCTGCGCTGGCGAACCCTCGAGCTGTTCGAGTTCGCCGCCAGCGGCAGCCTCGCCCCAGAGCCCAGCGAGCCGAGCGCGGCGCTGTTCTCCACCAAGCTCGCAACCTCGTTCGCCGAGGCCATCGTCACGGGCCACGGCGAGCTCGACACCGCCGCCATGCGTCGACGGGGGACCTACGGCTCGACCCCCGACGTGGCCATCGGGCTGTTCGAGCTCCCCCTCCTGCCCGCCGTGGACCTCACCCCCGGGGTGGTCCACGAGTCCGCGGCCGAGCTCCGCGAGATGCCCATGGCCACGCAGCTGCTGGTCGAAGACCTCCCGGTGGCGCGGGCCGGAGAGGTCGTCCAGGTCCCCGTCGAGTGCACGACCCGCTGGGTCCTGCGCGCCTTCACCCAGCGCGGCGACGCCCGGCTCGCCGAGCTCGACTACGCCACGACCTGCGCGGGCACGGGCGCTCCAGCCCGGGTCGGGCCCTACTCGACCACGGAGGTCGAGGCGCCGCGGGCCTTTCACTACGCGTCTCAGTTCACGCTGCTCTTCGACCTCGCCGCGCGCCTGCCCGTCGAGCTCAGCGGCTACCGGGAGCTCGAGTACGGCGTCGACGCCGGAGACCGGCACCCGCGCCGCGAGTCCTACCTCGAGTATTCGGTCCGCTACACCCCCGGGCTCCGCCCCGCCCGCCCCGCCGTGGAGCCCCGCTTCGACCTCGCCGCGGGCCCCCCCGACGTGCCGGTCCAGGCCGTCTACACCCCCGACCCGGACCCGCGCCGCCTCGCCGACACCGCCGCCGCCCTGGGCATGCTCGAGCCGCGCTCGGTGGTCGAGTTTTGCGTGGCGACCAACGGCAAGACCACCCGGCTGCGCGTCGTCGAGTCCCACGACCCCGACGTCGACCTGGCCCTGGTTGCGACGATCGCCAAGTGGCGCTTCAAGCCGGCGCTGCGCGACGGCGAACCCGTCGAGGCCTGCCTGCGCGAGACCTTCGAGTTCGACCCCGCGGCCGTTCGTTACCGTTAGAGCCCCACAGACGCCTCGAGCCGGGGGCGCTTCGTCGCTGCCCGCTCCTCCGCTCGGGTCGTGGGGCAATGGAGTTGGTGCCTGGAAGAGGGCCCGTGGTCGCCCCCGCTCGCGGGGGCGTGGACTCGTTCACAGTCGCTGCTCTCGGTCGTGGACGTAGGGCGAGCGAGGCAAGGGCCAAAACAGAGACTGTGCGTGATTCTGGTCTCCGCGCTCGTGAAATCGTCGTCGAGCGTCGGCGTTGGTCGCCCGTGGCGAAGCCCCCGAGAGTCTCGCCGTGGGCCGTGGTCGCGATCCCGCTCGTCGCCATGGCCTGCGCCCCGCAGCCTCGACCCGAGGCGACCGAGCCGCCCCCGTTGCCGACGCTCGCGTTCCCCGGCGAGGGCTACGCCCGCGAGGGCTTCGTGATGACCGTGGACGCGACCGTCGAGGCCCGCGAGCGCGGCCCCGTGAAGACCGGCCACCGCCACTTTTCGACCCGGAGCCTGCTCCGCGCGTGGCCGACGAAGGACGACGGGCTGCTCGTGAACTGGCGCGTCATGGAGCTGTTCGAGCTCGCGACCAGCGGCGACCTCACGCCCGAGCCCAGCGCGTGGAGCCCAGCTCGCTTCGAGGCGTGGTTCTCGACCCTGACCGCCGCGGCCTACGTGGATCGCCACGGGGCGCTCGAGGCCGTGGCCGAGCACAGCAAGACGCCCCGCCCGGCCCTGGGCTTCGCGCTCCCGAGCCTACCGACGGTCGAGCTCAGCCCCGAGCGCCCCTTCGTATCCAACACCGAAGACCTGGAGATCAGCCTGTGGGCCCAAGAGCTGCTCGCCGACCCGCCGGCCGTGCGCGTGAACGAGGTCATCACGCTGCCCGTGACGTGCACGGAGCGCTGGACCCTGCGCGAGATCTCGGTGCGCGGGGACAGCCAGATCGCCGAGCTCGACTACGCCTCGACCTGCGCGGGCACGGGGGAGCCTCCCCGGGGCGACGCGGACGATTTCGAGGGTCCCGTCCCCACGCCGGACTACCGCCAGCGCTCGGGCTTCACCCTGCGCTTCGATCTGGACGCGCGCCTCCCCGTCGCGCTGAGCGGCTACCGAGAGACGGAGCACAGCGTCGCCGCCAGCTCGCACCGCCCCACGCAGGAGCGCGACCTCGAGTTCTCGCTCCGCTACACGCCGGGCCTGCACCTGCCCGTGGAGCCCAGCCTCATCCCCGAGCCCCGGGCGCCCGAGGGCCTCGAGCTCGAGGCCAAGGCCATCTACCGCCCCGACCCCGACCCCGACCGCCTCGCGGACACAGCCGCCGGTCGCGGCCAGGCGAGGCCGCGCTCGGTGATCGACTACTGCGTGGCGGCCAACGGCGCGGTCACGCGGCTGCGCGTCGTCGAGTCCCACGACCCCAGCCTCGACCGGCTGATGGTCGAGACCGTCGGCAAGTGGCGCTTCAAGCCGGCGCTGCTCGACGGCGAGCCCGTCCAGAGCTGCGCCCGCGAGGTCTTCGAGTTCGAGCCGCCCAACTAGGCCACGCGGTTGGGCTCGGGAGCTCGGCTCTACAGGTAAGCCTGCAGCGCCCGGAGGGCGAAGGCCGTCGTCAGCACGTCGGAGCCGAAGTAGATCTCGCGCCGCCCGTAGCGGAACAGGCTGTCCCGCGGCCACGCCCCGTCGGGGCCCTGCATGCCCGCGAGGACCTCGGACTCGCCGCCGTCGTCCATCCCCAGCCAGTTGGAGATGATCACGCGCTGGGCGATGTCGAGGGGGAAGCCGGAGCTGCCCTGGCGCTCCCCGACGGCGTCGCGGAGGGGCTCGAGCAAGAGCTCGTGGGTCTGCGGGAAGCGCCGAACCAGGCGCGCGGTGAAGTACAAGAAGGCGTCGGGGCTGTGGTAGTAGCGGGTCCCGTCGACGAAGGCCCGGTGCACGAGGACGTCGTGGACGTGGCGCAGGGTCGGCCCCATGGCCTCGGTGCGCCCGAGCATGTGGGCGAGGAAGAGGGTGTTGGCGCAGACCACCGGGTCGATGAGGCCAGAGCGCTCACCCGTGGGATCGAAGTAGGTCTCGATCACCCCTTCGCCGCTGGTGTTGGCGAGCATGCGATCGAGGGCCAGGTGCGCCTCGTCGCCGACGGGCGCGCCGCCGCGGAGCAGCACGGACAGGCCGAGGGCGGTGCAGTCCGCGTCGGCCGGCAGGCGCTCGTGCTCCTTGAAGAAGTGGAACAGCGCGTCCGAGGTGAGCTCGCGGCGCAGCATCTCGAGCACGCTCTGAACCACAAATCGGTGCTCGGGCTGACCCATGAGCAGGTCCGCCACGATCATCGCCGTGAACGACTCGGGATAGACGCCGCGGCTGTCGACCGACAGGTCGCGCGTGGGGCCCGTGAGGCACGGAAAGTAGGTCTGCCCTGCGCGCCAGGAGCGAAGTACGACCTCTCGAGCGGCGCTCGCGTCGACGGAGAGCTGACCCTCTCCGGAAGGCCCCACCGAGCCCAAGGGCCGGTGATGCTTTCGCTTCGGTACTGTGAGTAGTTGGAGCTCGATAGTCACGTTGCCTTACCTGGCTTCGTTCGGAAAATGCGCACTTTCTGTGCCTAGTTCGGAGACCCGGTCCATGGATCTCGCAAATCCGCTGACGCTGTATGGGTGGGGGAGTGACCCAGATTTCCCCGATTGTCTGATTCGGCGATTAGCCGGCGAAATTCGGGTTCGGCCCGTCAGCTGGCTGCGACCCTAACACTTCATGGGGCATACAGCCACACCCAAATTTCAGTGTCACGGGAATGACCAACTATTCATCCCACACCAAACCACTGACCCTTCTATCAGCACTACCTGATCCTATAGTGTGCCAAATGATTCCCCCAAGTCGCGAATACAGTGGTCATATAGCCCGAAGTCCTCCCCTCCCCTTCGCCCAGATTGGACGAAAGCGGCGCAAACGTACGAATTACGTTGTTCTTCCGCAGGAACGAGGGCTCCGCACATCCGACCACACACGGAAAAGGGACAAAGTGTGTCAATTGCGCACTTTGGCGCCCGGTGACGGTAGGGATGGAATCGCGCCTGGCAGCCATCGAGGCGATCTATCGGAGCAAACGCAGGCCTCATGGACGGTGCGTCTCGTGCGCGACTCGTGGTAGGACCTTCCTCAGACGCCACTGACACCCGCCTGGCGGGGGCGTTGGAGAAAATCGAACATGAGTACGACCTTGAGCATGTGGCTGGGGATCTTGTTTTTGATCCTGGCGATAACCGCAGTCTTCCTTCAGGCCTGGCTCTGGGGCCCGAAGTTCTGGAACGAAAAAGAGAAGAAGACCGAGGCACCCCGAGCCTGGCTCCGCGTGCACGCGGCCGTGGGCTACCTCTACGGCCTGATCTACGTGGTGATGATGTGGAACATGGTTCCGCGTCTGTGGGAGTACCAGTACGAGCTCCCCGCCCGAACGGTCATCCACGCCGTCGTGGCCATCGTGTTGGGTGTCCTGCTGATCACCAAGATCCTGATCTTGCTGTTCTTCCGCCACTTCGAAGAGGCGATGCCCAAGTTCGGCTTCGGCCTGCTGATGTGCACGGTCATCTTGATCACCCTATCGGTGCCCCACGCCGCGCGGGCGGTGGACCTCCAGGGTCGGATCAGCGACGAGGACAACATCGCGCGGGTGCAAAAGGTTCTGGGTGAGCTCGACTTCGGCGAGCAGTCCGTCGACATGGACGAGCTGACCTCGCGGAGCGGGCTTCAGCACGGCCGCGACCTCCTGGTCAACAAGTGCGTCAGCTGCCACGACATGCGGACGATCCTGCTCAAGCCGCGGACCGGCAAGCGCTGGCACGACGTCGTCGTGCGCATGAAGGACAAGCCGGATCCCTTCAGCGCCGAGCCCCTGCTCGACGAAGAGATCCCCTACATCACGGCCTACCTCATTGCGATCACGCCGGACATCCAGGCCTCGCGCAAGCGCAAGGTCGAAGTCGAGCGCGAGCGCGAGGAGATGCGCACCAAGGCTCAAGAGGCGCTGGCCAAGGCGCCGGAGGCCGCCGGCGAGGACGTCGGGGCGGACTCGGGCAAGACCATCGCCGTGGACGAGACCGCGGCCAAGGCCATCCTCGACAACCGCTGCACGGATTGTCATGAGCTCGACGAGGTCGAAGCCCACGGTGGGGGCGACGTGACCGAGTGGGCCAAGGTCATCAGCGAGATGGTCGAAGAGGGCGCTGAGATCCCCGACGATGAGGCGACTCAGCTCGCGGCATACCTCGCGAAGGTGTACCCCAAATAACCACTGCCCCAATTCGCCCTATCGACTGGCGGACGTGCAACAACGCCCGCCAGCCGGCGAATTGAGTCGACTACGGAAAACCCGGGCCAAAGGCGCTATGATCCGAGCGCCGTCGACAATGGTGTCGGCTGCTGAAGGTCCCAGCATGCGAGCCCAGGCAGCAGAGGTCACCCCGGTCATCCGTTGGGCGATCGTGGACCACGTGCTGATCGTGCTCAGCGGGACCGGCTCCGTGCCCGACGACCAGTGGCAGGGCATGCACGCGGCGATGAACGAGGAGGCGGTCCGGGTCTACCTGGGCGTCAGCGTGGGCAGCGTGCACCTGACCCGGGCGCAGCGCCAAGAGGGCGCCGAGACCGTCAAGCGCCGCAAGCTGCTCGCGGTCGTGGTCACCGACGAGCGCCTGGTCCGGGGCGTGGTCACGGCCGTGCGCTGGCTGGGCGCCGACGTCAACGCCTTCCCCCTCGACGAGCTCGGCCAGGCCCTCGAATTCGTCAACCTCGGGCCCGACGCCAGGGCCGTCATCGACGAGCTCGGCGTCGGGATTTCCTGAGCACCTACAGGCCCGAGTAGCGGCCGCCGGCCTCGGCACCGGCGGCGTAGATGGTCTCGATGACGGCGAGGGTCCGCTCGGCGAGCTCGGCCAGGGGATCCTCCGCGCCGAGCTCCTGGCGCAGGGGCCCGAGCCCTTCGGCGCAGCGGCGGGCCATGGCGTCGACCAGGGCTCGAGCGGCGTCGAGGCCGGCGGCCTCGGCGAAGCGCAGGACCAGGTTGCGCTGGTTGAGCTCGCCGCGCTCGCGCTCGTAGCTGGCCAGGTCGTTGAGCAGCCGGGCCCGCACGCCGAGGCTGCGGACGTAGGCGCCCAGCCGCGGGTCGGCGCCCTCCCCCGTCCGAGCCAGGCGCGCCCCGTCGAGGCCAAAGAGCAGCGCCCCCGTGGCGATGAGGTGGCGGACCGAGCTGTCGACCTCGGCCTCCAGCAGGTAGCTCAGCTCGGTCCAGCGCTCGCCCCCCGTGCGCGCGGCGAGGGAGCGGCGGGCCTGGAGCTCGAGGAACTCGACGCCGGTCTCGAGCCAGGGCTCGAGGGCTCGCGGCTCCGAAGCGTCCTCGAAGGCCTCGACGAGAGCGCGCCACAATCGGGCGACCTCGGGAGCCGTCGGCGCCACCGCCGGCGCCGCGGCGAGAGCGGCCCAGTCGAGGGTCTCGATGGCGCTGGGTTCGCCGTCGTAATAGTCGTCAAAGACCACGAAGGCCGCGATGTCGAGGAGCAAGCGCTGGGACTGGGCGGCGTCCAGGGGCGCGAGGCCGTCGAAGGGGCGCGCGCGCAGGTCCGCGTCGAGGCCGGTGACGAAGGCCTTCGAGGCGCCGAGCTGGGCGCGCGAGAGCTCGAGCGAGAGGCCACGCTCGCGGATCCACGCGCTCAGCTCCATCGTGTCGACTCCCGATGCATGGCAAATCCGATTCAGCGGCCGAAGAGCTGGACCAAGCGGCCGCTGTGGGGGCGCGGGTCGAGGGGCGGCAAGCTGGTGATCAGGCGCTCGAGCACCGGCAAGGCCCGGCGTAGCACGCCGGTGCTGGCGAGCTCCGAGGGCGGCCCGGCGTAGACGAGCACAACCCGGTAGATCCCGGCGACGGGCTGGCTGGACCACCCCAGGAGCTCGCCGGACGCCTCGGGTCCGAAGGGCTCGCTGCCCTCGCGGCGATCGAATTGCTCCCGGGCCAGGTGGATCGCTCGCGCGATGCGGAGCCACCGGCGCCACGTGCTCGCGTCCCAGCGCGCGGCGCCGGGGTGGGCGCCGACGAGGGCCGCGAGCAGCTCCGGCGCCCCGTCAACGGCGGCGGGCGCATCGTCACCCGCGGCCAGGATCGCCCCGAGGTCCACGCCCGCGTCTGCGCTCGCGCGCGCGACGGTGGCCCAGGCCCTGAGCGCGTCGGCGTCGAGGGCGTCTCGGCCCGGCGCCAGGTCCGAGCGGGCCCAGACCACCGGCGAGTCGACGTCGATGACCGCGGCCGCGAGGGCGCCGCTGCGCTCGGCCAGGACCTTCAGGGCGTGGTGCAGCTGGGCCTGGGCGGCGCGCTGGTGGACGCTGCTGCCCTGGCCCCGGGCGCGGCCCGGATCGTGCGCGCTCGAAGGGTCGACGGAGCCCGCCTCGACGTGGCCTTTGGGGGAGCGCTCGGACAAGGTCACGCCGAGACCCTCGAAGGCAGCCGCGAGGGCCTCGAGGCGCGCGCTCGCGGCTTCGAGGTCGACCGCTTCGGCATCCGCTTCGGCGCCTGGCTCAGGCTTGAAGTCGAAGCTCGCCACGATCCGCCAGCCGCCCTCGAGCTCGGCCCACACGACCCCCTCGCGCCGCGGCCCGCCGCCGCCAAACTCCACGTGGGCGTCGTCGCTGCCGAGCTCGCGCTCGACCAGAGCCAAAAAGCGCTCGAGCTCGTCCATGGCGGGGCTCAACCCTGGGCTTGGGCGGCCAGCTCGCCCGGCGCGAACACGCCGCGCTCGGTGATGATCCCGGTGATCAGCTCGGCCGGCGTGACGTCGAAAGCGGGGTTGCGCACCGGCACGTCCGCGGGCGCGCGCAGGTTCCCGCCGTGACGCCGAACCTCCTCGGGCTTGCGCTCCTCGATGGGGATCGCCGCGCCGCTCGCCAGGCTCATGTCGATGGTGGTCCACGGCGCCGCCACGTAGAAGGGGATCCCGTGGTGCTTGCACAGCACGGCCACGGTGTAGGTCCCGATCTTGTTGGCCGCGTCGCCGTTGGCCGTGATCCGGTCGGCCCCGACGATCGCCGCTTGGATCTCGCCGCGGGCCATGAGCGCCCCGGCCATGTTGTCGCACAGCAGCGAGCAGGGGATCCCGTCGTGCATCAGCTCCCAGGCCGTCAGCCGCGAGCCCTGGAGCAGCGGGCGGGTCTCGTCGACGAACACGTGCAGCTCGGTGCCCGAGGCGTGGGCCGAGCGGATCACCCCCAGCGCGGTGCCGTGGCCCGAGGTCGCCAGGGCGCCGGTGTTGCAGTGGGTCAAGATCCCGCCGGCGGGCAGGCAGCTGGCCCCGTGCGCGCCCATCTCCAGGCAAAAGCGCAGGTCATCCTCGACGTGGCGGGTGGCCTCCTCGCGCAGGGCCTGACGCAGGCCGGCTCCGTCCACAGCGGGCTGCTGCGCCCGCGCCTTGGCCAGGGCGCCGCGCTGCTGCTCGATCGCCACGAACAGGTTGACCGCCGTGGGTCGGGTGTTGGCCAGGCGCACCGCGGCGGCATCGAAGGCGGCCTGGAAGGCCTCGGGGTCGTCGGGGAAGGCGAGGCTGAGCACGTAGAGGCCGTAGGCCGCCGCGCACCCGATCGCCGGGGCGCCGCGCACCGTGAGGGTCTCGATGGCGTGGGCGATGGGCTCCAGCTCGCGCAGCTCGACCCAGACCTCTTCGATGGGCAGGCGGGTCTGATCGAGGAGCCGCAGGGCGCGACCGTCGGCGGACAGCTGCACCGGGCGCAGGCCCTGGTAGGTGGAGGGGTCGGTGGAGATCGCGTTCATGATCAACTCGGTAAAAGTCAGTCGCTGGAGGAGTCTCGGTGCTCGGCGAGCACGGTCGCCAGGACCTCCTGGACGACCTTGGGGTTGGCCTGGCCCTTGGAGCGCTTCATGACCTGGCCCACGAAGAAGCCGCGGAGCTTGTCCTTGCCGCCGAGCAGCTGGGCGAGCTGCTTGGGGTTGGCCGCGACGACCTCGCGGATCATGGCCTCGATCGCCCCGGTGTCCGAGACCTGCCTGTAGCCGTCGCGCTCGACGATGGCCGCGGGCGAGCGGGCCTCGGCGTAGCTCTTGTCGAGGACCTCCTTGCCAGCGCGGCGCGAGATGGTCCCGTCCTCGACCAGGGCGATGAGCTCCGCGAGCCAGCTCGGCGTCACCGGGCAGTCCTCGATGGCGTGGCCGTGGCCGTTGACGAGCTTGAGCAGGTCGCCGGTGATCCAGTTGCACGCGAGCTTGGCCGTGCCTTCCCCCCCTGGTTTCAGGGCGGCGAGGGCGTCGTCAAAGTAGGCCGCCAGGCCCTGCTCGGCGCTGAGCACCCCGGCGTCGTAGGTCGACAAGCCCAGGCTCAACAAGCGCCGCCGCCGGGCCCAGGGCAGCTCGGGGACCGCCGCCCTCGCGGCCTCGAGCATGGCCTTGGAGATGCGCAGCGCCGGCATGTCCGGCTCGGGGAAGTAGCGGTAGTCCGCCGCCGCCTCCTTGGTGCGCATGATCTTGGTCTGGTCCCGGGCCGTGTCGTAGCTGAGCGTCGACTGGACCACGGCCTCGCCGCGATCGAGCAGGTCGGCCTGGCGCCGGATCTCGGCCAGGATCGCCGCCTCGAGGAACTTGAAGGAGTTGAGGTTCTTGATCTCGCAGCGCGTCCCGTAGGTCTCGCTGCCCGCGAGCTCGCGCCGACGCAGGGACACGTTCGCGTCGCAGCGCAGCGTGCCCTCCTCCATGTTCGCCTCGGAGATGCCCAGGGTCCGGACGAGCTGCCGGAGCTCGCGCATGTAGTCGGCGGCCTCGACCGCGGAGCGCAGGTCGGGCTCGGACACGATCTCGACCAGGGGCGCCCCGGCGCGGTTGTAGTCGATCAGGCTCAGGCCCTCGCTGCCGTGGCCGCCGTGGGTGTTCTTGCCGGCGTCCTCCTCCATGTGGATGTGGTGGAGGCGGACGGTCTTGGTCGCAAAGCCCTCGCTGTCCGCGGCGCCGCGATCGGGGATCTCCACGGCGCCGCCCTGGGCGTAGGGCAGGTCCGACTGGGTGATCTGATAGCCCTTGGGCAGGTCGGGATAAAAGTAGTGCTTGCGCGCCCACCGGGACACGGGACGGATCGCGCAGCCGAGCGCCAAGCCCAGGCGCAGGGCGTACTCGACCGCGCGCTGGTTGGGCACGGGCAAGGTCCCCGGCAGGCCCCAGCTGTAGGCGTCGGTCAGCGCGTTCGACTCGGCGCCCACGTGGTAGGCGCAGTCCGTGAACATCTTGGTCTCGGTGCTGAGCTGGCAGTGCACCTCGAGCCCGATGACGACCTCGTAATCGGCGACCGCCATCAGCCCTGTCCTCCCTCGAAGGTCGGGCGCTCCGCGGCCCAGGGCGTCGCGGCCTCGTGGGCGGCGCTGACTCGCAAGAGGGTGGCCTCGTCGAGGCGCCGGCCCGTCAGCTGCAGCCCGATGGGCAGGCGCGGGCAATCGTCACAGGGCTCGCAAAAGCCCGCGGGGATCGAGATCGCGGGCAGCCCCGCCAGGTTCGCGCCGATCGTGAACACGTCGCTGAGGTACATCGCCAGGGGGTCGTCGAGCTTCTCGCCCAGGCGCCACGCGGGCACCGGCGAGGTCGGGCTGGCGATCAGGTCGCACCGCTCGAAGGCGCCGGCGTAGTCCCGGGCCAGCAGGGTGCGGACCTTCATCGCCCGGCCGTAGTAGTCGGCGTAGGACTCGGAGCGGAGCACGAAGGTGCCCAGCAGGATGCGGCGCTTGACCTCGGCCCCGAAGTGGGTCGAGCGGGTGCGCTCGTAGAGCTCGACCAGCGAGCTCGGGGGCGAGTCCTCCCGGGCCGCGCTGGCCCCGTAGCGCACGCCGTCGTAGCGCGCGAGGTTGGAGCTCGCCTCGGCCGTGGCGACGACGTAGTAAGCCGCGACGGCGAGGTGGAAGTGGGGTAACTCGACGTCGACGAGCTCGGCCCCGCGCTCGGCCAGGACCTCGAGGCTGGCCTCGAAGCGCGCGCGCACGCTGTCGGCCAGGCCCTCGCCCAGGCTGCTGCGCTGGACGCCGACCTTGACGCCCTTTAGATCGCCCTCGCGCCCGGCGTCGACGGCCGCGAGGTAGTCGGGCACGGGCGCGCGCAAGCTCGTGGCGTCGCGCGGATCGGCCCCAGCGAGCACCGAGAGGCCGAGCGCCGCGTCCTCGACGGTGCGCGCGAGCGGCCCGGCCTGGTCGAGGCTCGAGGCGAAGGCGATCATCCCGGCCCGGGTCACGCGGCCGTAGGTCGGCTTGAGCCCGACCACGCCGCACAAGCTCGCCGGCTGGCGGATCGAGCCGCCCGTGTCCGAGCCCAGGCCCAGGGCGCACAGCCCCGCCGCGACCGCGCTGGCCGTGCCGCCGGAGCTGCCCCCGGGCACGCGGTCGAGGGCCCAGGGGTTGCGGACCGGCTCGAAGGGCGTGTTCTCGTTGGACGAGCCCATGGCGAACTCGTCCATGGCGAGCTTGCCGAGGATCACGGCGCCCGCGTCGAGCAAGCGCGCGGCGTGGCTGCCCGCGTAGGGCGGCCGCCAGCCCTCGAGCATGCGCGAGCCGCAGGTCGTGTCCAGGTCGGCGGTGACGAAGTTGTCCTTGAGCCCCACGGGCACGCCCGCGAGGGGCCCCAGGGTCGCGCCGCGGCTGCGCTCGGCGTCGATGGCATCCGCCCGGGCCAGCGCCCCCTCGGCGTCGACGAGGCGGTAGCTGTGCAGGGCACCGTCGCGCTCGGCGATCGCGTCGAGGTAGGCCTGGGTGAGCTCTCGAGCCGAGCGCTCGCCGCTGCGCACGGCCTCGGCCATGGCGCGCGCGGACATCGAGCGCGGGGAAGGGTCGATCGAGGTGGGATCGTCGGCCATCGCAGCGTCAATCCTTGAACTTGGGCACCGCGACCAGCGAGCCCCGGGTCTTGGGGGCGCCCGCGAGGATCGCTTCCACCCGACCGTCGGGCCCCGGCGTGTCCGCGCGCAGGGCCTGATCGCCCTCGTCGCTCTCGTGCTCGAACTCGGGCACACCGTCCACGTCGGCCTCGGCGAGGCAGCGCAGGTAGGCGAGCACGGTGTCGAGCTGCGACCCGATCGAGCGGGCCTCGTCGTCGCTGAGGCGCAGGCGCGCGAGCCCGGCGAGTTCGTGGGCCATCTCCTCGGGTGGGGCCGAGCGGTTCATGCCGGCGGAGGGTAACAGGCAGGGGGATCCCCGCTGCAGGTGCGAAGGGCTCCGCGCAGCGACACCCGCAGCCACCCCCGGGGCACCTGGCGCGTCTTCCTCCCCGCCTTCGCGAGGGGCCGCAGATCGGCTCCTGGACCTCAAATCTCGCGGCTTTGCTGACACCTCCGCGAAGCCGCGTTATCTGTGTGTACATGGCGTCGAGCTCCAGCGCCCGCGCGACCGCGCGATGGCTCCTCGCCGCGGGCCTGGTCGGCTGCGTGGGCGTGGGCGCGCTGGCCTGCCAGGTCGAGAGCGACGAGCTGGGCTCGACCTCCCTGCTCGGGGGCGAAGATCCCGCCGTGCGCGCGGGCGAGCTCGCCCGGATCCACGTCACCCTCCAGCCCCAGCCCGACCTGCTCGAGCCCGAGCCCCAGCTGCAAGTCCACGCTCGCTTCGTGGAGTACCGCGGCATGGACGAGCCCGAGGCCCGAGCGCGCACCAACCTCGCGCGCTTGCCGTGGGAAAAGGGCGCGCAGCAGCTCGTGGTCGGGCAGTGCGTGGCGAGCGAGTCCCTCGTGCCGCCCACGGAGCCCGGCAACGCCGAGGACATCGACCGCCGGGAGCTCTCTTTGCTCGACGTGGGCGACCTCCGAGTCCGCCTGGGCGAGCGCGAGCTCGTCGCGGGCCTGAGCCTGGTGCCCGACGTGCTGCCGTGGCTGTCCGGCGTCGAGTACCTCCACGTCGACGACCGCCTCCCGGTCCTGGCCCCTCGCCCCGACGGGACCTCGCCCGTGACCGTGATCGTCGACGGCGCCCCCGAGGACGGCGTGGGCAGCTTCCGCGTCCAGGCCAGCGCGCCCGAGGCCCTGCAGCTGCAGACGGCTCACCTCGGCGGCGATCGCCTGTCCGTCGCCTGGCAGCCCCCGGGCTCGAGCGGCGAGGTGCTCTTGCTCGAGCTCCAGGCCTTCAGCAGCGACGACGCCCGCGAGCCCCAGGGCGAAGCCGTGACCTGCCTGGTCGCCGACTCTGGCCGCTCGGACCTGGCCCTGACGCCGCTGATCGACGCGGGCCTCGACGCCCGCGCGGGCCTGCTGCGCGTGAGCGCCAGCCGCTTCGACGTGCGCCGCGTGTCCGCTGGGCGCTTCACCGACGTCGAGGTCGTCGTCGAGCTGCGCAGCCAGGCCACCCTCGGCCTGACTCGCTGACGCCTGCCGCCTCGCTTGGCCTCGACCTGCGGTCAGCGCCCACGCGCGACGACGACGCGCGGGTCGTCGTCGCTGTCGTCGTCGTCCTCCTCCACGGCGTCGACGTCGATTCCGAAGACCTCCTGGAGAATCGCCTTCTCCTGGACCATCCTCAGCTCCCGGCGCGCCGCGAAGTACACGAACACCGCGACGAGCACGAGCACTGGGTTTTCGACCACGATGCCCCAGGCGCCGAAGCCCAGGGCCAGCCAGCGGCCGAGCTTGGCCGCCATGCGCGTGGCCTTCAGCCGACCGTGGCGCTGCTGCGCCCAGGCCCGGAACACCCGGCCGCCGTCCATGGGGAAGGCCGGGACCAGGTTGAACACCCCCAGCATCACGTTGGCGTAGAGCAGCCCGCCGAGCACCACCCCGGGCAGCCCCCCGGCCGTCAGCGCCCCGCTGAGCACACCGACCAGCGCCAGGGCGCCCGCGATCGCCAGGTTGACCGCAGGGCCAGCGAGGGCGATCCACAGCTCGGCCTTGGGATCCTCGGGGCTCCGCTCGAGCTCCGCCACGCCGCCGATGGGCAGCAAGGTGATGCGCCGGGTCTCGATGCCGAAGCGCCGCGCGACGAGGGCGTGGCCGAACTCGTGGAGCAGCACGCAGGCGAACACCGCCAGGGCAAAACCAACGCCAAAGGCCACCGCCACGCCCGAGCCCGCCGAGGTCCAGGTCGAGAAGGCGACCCACGCGAGGACCAGCGCGAAGCTGGCGTGGATGCGGGTCGGGATGCCCAGGATGCGACCGAGGTGCCAGGACCAGCGGTCTTTACGGTCGGCCTCGGTCGGCGCGCGGTACAGCGGTTCGTCCACGGGCTCAGGCTAAGTCGAGGGCTTCGGATCGCAACCAGGCGACTCGATCGGCTCCCTGGCGACCTTTGTGGCCGAAACCCACCGCGGCCCGCGGCTGTCGGCGAGCATCTCCGCCACCATAGTGCGTGTCGATGTCGCACATTGGTCCAAAAGTGCGATGGGACCGCATGACACGCCGCGTACGGAGCGCCCCGCGGCCCGACTCAACGCTATAGTGAAAACCAGCCGGTCTCGCTCACGATCGCGGCACTCGCGTCGCCGCTAAAGTGGCGAATTCGTTCACGGAGGTCCGTTGAAATTTTCACGCTCAACGGGGGATTGTGCCCGTCTAGTCGGGGGGGCGAGCGTAGACGACATGACTCGGACGCTTTGGTGGATTCCGTTGGTATTGGCGAGCGTCGGCCTCGCGACTGGTTGCTACGCCGGCCTCGAGCCGGGGCAGGGCGAGGGCGCGGACGAGCTCGGGACCGACGGCTCGGAGGTGGGCAGCGACGCAGGCGAGTCCGGCGAATCGGACGAGTCCAGCGACGGCGATGCCGGCACGGAGGCGGGGGAGCCCGAGCCGGGGATCTACGCCGACGGCATCGCGGTCGATCGCGTCGAGATCAACCAGGCGGTGGGCATCGACCTGGGCATGGGCGGCCAGGCCATCGCCGAGGGCTCGCGCGTCGCCCCGGTGATCGCGGGACGCCCCGGCCTGGTCCGCGCCTCGTGGTCCATCGACGCCGGCTTCGAGCCGCGCATGATCCAGGCCCGGCTGATCCTGACCGCCGACGAGGGCACCACGAGCTACGTGCTCGAGCGCTACGTCGGCGCAGCGCCCGGGCCCAACGACTGGGGCAGCTTCGACGGCGTGTTCACCTGGGAGCTCGACGCCGACGCGATCACCGGCTCGACGGCGATCACCGTGGAGCTGCTCGAAGACGACGGGAGCCGAGCGGGCGCCGACGCCAGCGAGGGCGCCCGCTTCCCGGCGACCGGCGGTCTGGATCTCGCGGCCATCGACGGGCCGATGACGGTCAAGGTGATGATCGTCCCGGCCACCGACCCCAACGTCGACTCCACGCCGATCACCATCTCCGACGCCTTCCTCGACGAGCTGCGCGTCAACCTCTACAACTTCTACCCGGTCCGCGACGTCGAGCTGCAGGTCCACGAGCCCCTGCTGCTCAACGCCTGCTACGACGGGCCCTCCGTCATGGCGCAGCTGTCCGCCCTGCGCAACGCCGAGGGCCTCGGCGACGAGTGGTACTACCACGCGATCGTCGGCAACTCGAACGAGAGCTACTGCAACACCGGCGGCTACTCGTGGCTGCTCGAGGACGAGTTCCCGGGCAACGATCGCGTGTCCTTTTCGATCAACCACTGGGGCGAGTCGCCCAACAACTGGACCCACGAGCTCGGCCACTGCCACGGGCGCCCGCACACCTGGGAGGACGGGACCTACCAGCCCGCCGCCGCCGACGGGCCCGACTGCGGGCGGCGGACGACCTGGGGCTACGCGCTGCTCCCCGGTCCGCACCCCAAGGCCAACGAGTGGGACTTCCCGGCGCTGCAGGACCTCGACGACTGGCTCGTGCCGCCGACCGAGGGGCTGGGCCTGTCGGGCTACTGCCTGGGCCACTCCGACTACGACACCTGGGGGCCCGCGCTCAACGACATGATGAGCTACGCCTACCCCTACTGGATCAGCGCCTACACCTACCGCGAGCTGGCCGAACGTGTCGCGATCGTGTCGAGCTACGGCTCGCCCGCTCCGGGCGGGGGCGGAGATCTCGGCGCCGCGGCCGAGGGTGACCCGCGTTCGCTCAACCTGGTGTTCACCGCCGACGGCTCGGTCCACCAATACGTCAGTCGAGGCTGGCCCAAGGGATTGCAGTCGGGCGGCGAGCTCGGACTGCGCGTGGAGCTGCGCGGCGCCACCCAGAGCGAATCGCGCGCGCTGAAATTCGCACCCAAGCGCGGCCCAGAGGGTGAAATTCGCGGCCTCGTGATTCCCCTGGGCGAGCACGGGCCGAACGCCTGGAGCGCCGGTGAGCTCGAGATCGAAGGCGCGCTCACGGGCTCGCAAGCGGACGCGCCCACAACCCACCGCCTGGTCATCGAGGGCTGAGAACACCCCCGAAGCACGTGTGAGCCCACGGAGGAGGGCTCGCGTTGACGGGCGCTTTGTCGCGCTCCTATGCTGCGCGCCATTCGTTCACGGCCCAGCGCTCGTCAGCGTCCACGGGCCCCTACCAGGAACGCAATTCGAGATGTCCCGAAGCCTGTTCACCAGCGAGTCCGTTACCGAAGGCCACCCCGACAAGATCTGCGACAAGGTCTCCGATTCGATCCTCGATGCGATCATCGCCGACGACCCCAAGTGTCGCGTCGCCTGCGAGACCATGGTCAAGACCGGCTTCGTCGTCGTCGGCGGCGAGATCACGACCTCGACCTACGTCAACATCCCCAAGATCGTCCGCGACGCGGTCATCGAGATTGGCTACGTCAGCTCCGAGATGGGCTTCGACGGGAACTCCTGCGGCGTGCTCGTGGCCATCGAGGCCCAGAGCCCCGACATCAACCAGGGTGTCGACCGCGACGAGGGTGAGCAGGGCGCCGGCGACCAGGGCATGATGTTCGGCTACGCCTGCCGCGAGACCGACGTGCTCATGCCCATGCCGATCCACCTCTCGCACAAGCTGACCGAGCGGCTGACCAACGTGCGCAAGCAGGACCCGAGCAGCTTCCTGCGCCCCGACGGCAAGAGCCAGGTCTCGGTGGTCTACGAGGGCGGCAAGCCCGTCGCCGTCGACACCGTCGTCATCTCGACCCAGCACTCCGAGGCCGTCACCCAAGAGCGGCTGCGCGAGTTCATCATCGAAGAGGTCATCAAGCCGGTCATCCCCGCCGAGCTCCTCTCGAACCCCACCTACCACATCAACCCCACCGGCCGCTTCGTCATCGGCGGCCCCATGGGTGACGCCGGCCTGACCGGTCGCAAGATCATCGTCGACACCTACGGCGGCATGGGTCGCCACGGCGGCGGCGCGTTCTCGGGCAAGGACCCGTCCAAGGTCGACCGCAGCGCGGCCTACTACGCCCGCTACATCGCCAAGAACCTCGTCGCCGCCAAGCTCTGCGATCGCTGCGAGGTCCAGCTCGCCTACGCCATCGGCGTCGCCGAGCCCGTCAGCGTCCGCGTCGAGTCCTTCGGCACCGGCAAGGTCGACGACGACAAGCTCGCCCGCCTCGTCCGCGAGCACTTCGACGCCCGCCCGGCCAAGCTCATCTCCGAGCTCGACCTGCTCAAGCCCGTCTACGCCCGGACCGCCGCCTACGGCCACTTCGGCCGCGAGGGCTTTAGCTGGGAGAACACCGACAAGGCCGCCGCCCTCGCCGGCTGAGCCCCGCCGCTCGCCGAGCGGTCAAAGAGGCCCGCGCCCCCACCCCGGGGACGCGGGCTTTTTCGTCTTTGCGCCCGCCCGACCGCTCGTGGGAGATTCAGACCATGGCCGCACCCCTCGACACGAGTCGGATCATGGGCATCGTGCTCCTCAGCCTGACCGTGGTGCTGTGCTACCAGGGCTGGAAGAACACCAACGCCGTCTCGACGACCAAGCACATCGCCAAGGACCACGCCTGCGACCTCGACGGCAGCTGCATCGTGACCGGCGACGAGGCGACCATGGCCAAGACCAACCCGCTGTGGAACGACTTCGAGTTCACGACCACGCACGGGATCATGACCGTGTCGTGCCACCGCTCGCTGTACTTCTTCGGCCCCTGGGAGTGCACCACCCGCGAGGGCCGGCTCGTCAATCGGGCGCTCTAGCAAGCTGCTGAACGCTCGGCCCTCACTTGGTTCCGCTCAGAGCGCGGGCACCGTCCGCGACGGAAAGACTGCTCCGGCGTAGGTCTGAAGCAGCTGGTCGAGGGGGCCGGACAGGTTCTCGCCGGTCGCCACGCGGGCGTCGAGCTGGGCTTTTTGTCGGGTGGTCACCTTGTTGAGGACGCCACCTTTCCCCCGCAAGACCTCTCGCTCGTTCTGGGCGGCGGTCCGCCCGGCGCTGGCCGTCCCGCCGCCGGTCATCGGGTGCGAACCATTGTCGGCGAGGGCGCCCGCGAAGCTCTCGTCCCCGCGCGCGATGCTCTGCAGCGTCAGCGCCGAGCTGAACAGGATCGAGCGGTGCCGGGCCCCCTCCGCCACGAACCACGTGACCATGAGCTCCCGCATCGTGGTCCGGCTGGCCGGGGCGACGTCGTCCAGGGGATCGTCGGGGTTGGCCAACATCCGCAGCATCACCGCCGCCTTGGACGCGTCGGTCATCGGCTGCCCGAGCGCGTCCTGGACGTTGGCCATGTGCCCGATGAACGCCGGGTAGCTGACCCGGTCCGCTGGGGGCGCGTTGGGGACGTTGGCGAAGCCCGGCGGCGTCGCGTCGGACGCGTACATGATCTCCGCCCCCGAGTGGAACACCACGAACTCGCCGTTGGCGTGGGTGGCCGAGGGCGGGTTGACCCCGATCGTGATCCG
>NZ_ABCS01000088.1 GCF_000170895.1 Plesiocystis pacifica SIR-1
CGCCGCGACACCAAAGACGAGGCCCGCGGCCGCTGCGGGAGCCTCGGCGGCACCGAGCTGTGGGCCGCCGGGGACGTGTGCGGCTGGCTCGGGCCCGAGGCCGCCGCCCGCGACGGGGCCCGGGTCGCCGAGGCCATCGCCGCCGCCCTGCGCGACGAGCCGGCGGCCGCGAGCCGACGCCTGGCCCCCGCCCATCCCCCCGGACCGCCCGCCATGCGCGAGCGCCCCGTCGTCCGCGACGCCTTCGAAGATCGACCCGGAGAGCTGCAGCCATGAGCAAGCGCGTGTTTTTGTGCCGCTGTGAGGACGTGACCATGTCCGAGCTCGACCACGCCCTCGCGGCGGGGCTCGAGACCATCGAGGAGATCAAGCGCTACACCGGCTTCGGCACCGGCCCGTGCCAGGGCCGGGAGTGCATGGCCACCGTCGCCTGCGAGCTGCTCCGCCGCGGCCTCGTCGAGCGCGACGCCCTGCGCCCCTTCACCGCCCGGCCGCCCGCCGAGCCCGTCAGCTTCGGCGCCCTGGCGACGGTCCCCGATCCCTTCCGCGATCCGGGCCTGGCCGCGGCCAGCGACGAGTCCAGCGAGCCCAGCCAGTCCGAGGGGGAGGCTCGATGAACGCCGAGCACCGCCCCGCGAGCTCGCGCAGCGCCCCCGCCAAGGGCAGCATGGGCAGCGCCCGGGCTCCCCTGCCCCCCGAGCTCGATCTGCTGATCATCGGCGGCGGCGTCATGGGCCTGTCGATCGCCTACAACCTGACCCGCGAGCTCGCCCGCAAGCGCAAGCGCGGCAGCCAGTCCGCGCCCTTGCGCGTCGCCGTGGTCGAGCGCAGCTACCTCGTGTCC
Source organism: Plesiocystis pacifica SIR-1 (assembly GCF_000170895.1). Classification (GTDB taxonomy): domain Bacteria; phylum Myxococcota_A; class Polyangia; order Nannocystales; family Nannocystaceae; genus Plesiocystis; species Plesiocystis pacifica. The sequence continues at coordinate 845 of NZ_ABCS01000088.1, forward strand.
GGGGCCTCCGGGCGCAACGGCGGCGGCCTGCGCATGCAGTGGGGCGACGCCGGCAACGTCGCGCTGATGCGCGAGAGCATCGAGATCTGCCGGCGCCTGGCCCAGGAGCTCAACATCAACCTGTGGTTCCGCCAGGGCGGCTACCTGTTCCTCGCCCGGACCGAGTCCGGCGAGCGTCGCCTGCACCGCAACGTGGCCGTGCACGAGCACGTCGGCGCGCCCACGCGCCTGCTCGCCGCCCGCGAGGCCCTCGAGCTCGTCCCCCAGCTCGACGTGTCCGAGGTCCGCGTGGCCGCCTACAACCCCGAGGACGGCGTCGTGTTTCCCTGGCCGTTCGTGTGGGGCTACGCCGGCAAGGCCGTCGAGGCCGGGGTCACGATCCGCACGCACACCGCCGTCGAGGCCCTCGAGCCCAGCGAGCGCGGCGGCTACGCTGTGCGCCTGTCCAGCGGCGAGCGCGTGTGGGCGGCCCGGGTCGTCAACGCGACCGGGGCGTGGAGCGTCGGCCTCAACCACGACCTGGGGATCGAGCTGCCCAACCACCCCCACCGCCACGAGATCCTGTCGAGCGAGCCGCTCAAGCCCTTCCTCGACCCCCTCGTCGTCGACCTCGAGACGGGGCTGTACTTCTCGCAGAGCACCCGCGGCGAGATCGTCACCGGCATCACCTTGCCCGATCCCCCCGGCCAGCCGCCCGACCGCGAGGTCCGCCTGGGCTCGAGCCTGCGCTTTTTGTCCAACGTGTCCCGGGCGCTGATCCGCGTGCTCCCGATCGCCGCGCACCTCAAGCCCCTGCGCCAATGGAGCGGGCCCTACGACCTGTCCCCCGACGGCGACGCCATGGTCGGGCCGAGCCCCGGGCACCCCGAGCTCATCCAGGTGTGCGGGTTCACGGGCCACGGCTTCATGATGGCCCCGGCGGTCGGCCGCATGGTCGCGCGCTGGCTCGCCGACGGGCAGGCTCACCCCATGCTCGAGCGCTGGGACCCCTGCCGCTTCCGCGACGGCCGGCCCGCGCGGCGCGAAGACATGATCATCGGCTAGCCGAAGGACGAGGGGCTCAGCCTGCGTCTTCCTCCGGCGGCAGCTTCAGCTCGTCCAGGCGCGCCTGGTAGCGCAGGGCCGACTGTTCACGGCCCCGGCCGCGCTCGAGGGTCACGAGCATTTCGAGGATGTCGGCCTCGAAGGCATCCCCCATCGACGCCCCCACAGAGCGGCCCTCGTCCAGGGCGTGCTCGCAGGCGACGACTCCCTCGGCCCAGGACTGAGCCTGGACGAGCATCCGGCATCGACGCTTGTTCAAGTTCGCGCGGCTCGGGTGAGGGCCCTCGTAGAGCACGTCGTAGATGGCCAGCACCTTCGCGTAGGCAACCCGGGCGTCGTCGTAGCGTCCGAGCACCGCGTTCGCCCAGCCGACGTTGGTCATGGCGACGGCGTACTCGACCGAGGACTCCCCCCGGTGCACGAGGAAGGTCGCCGCGGCTCGCTCGCTCCTTTCGAGCGCCTCCTCCACGCCACGCTTGGCCGTGCTCGCGATGTTCGCCAGGGTCAGCTCGACGGACGCGACCTGGGTCGAGTCCGGACCGAACACCTGCTTGCGAATCTCCAGCGCGGACTCCAGCGCCGCCACGGCGCCGTCGACGTCATTGACTAGGCTGCGCACGTTGCCGAGGCTGGCGTAGACCGACGCGACCTTCGGGTGGGAAGGGCCGTAGAAGTTCAAGTTGCGCTCGACCGCGAGCTCGAGCACCTCCGTGGCCTCGTCAAACTTCTCGACCACGGCCAGGGCGATGCCCAGGTTGCTCATCAAGGTCAGGGTCAGCTCGTTGTCCGTGCCCAGCGCTCGCTCGGCGAGCTCGAGGCCTTGGCGATAGTGCGCGAGGGCCTCCTCGTACTTCCCGTCGCCGTAGAGCAGCGAGCCCATGGCGCTCTCGAAGCGCGCGGTGAGCTCGGGGGGCTCGCCCGCCCGGGCCAGCGCCCCCTCTGCCGCGAGCGCCCAGGCCCTGCCCTCGCTCCGTCGGTTTTGCTTGTGCCCGACGTAGTGGATCATCCGCGCCCAGAGCTTGGCCTCGTGGCGCGCATCCCCGCGCTTGGCCGCGAGCACCACCGCTTCGCGCAAGCTCGCCTCGGCGCCGTCGGGGTCGTTGGTCTCCGCCTGACTCTGGGCCAGGTCGTAGAGCCCGCGGACCAAGGTCGACTCGTGCTCCAGCTCCCGGGCGTTGGCGACGACGGCCTTGGCCAGGGGCAAGCTCGTGTCGAACTTGCCCAGGGCCGCGAGGGCCTGCGCGCGGTCGAGGTCGGCGTCCATCGCCTCGAGCAGCTCACGCTGCTCGGGGGTGAGGTCTAGGTCCTCGCTGGTCTGCGAGGCGGTGACCGTCGCGCAGTCGTCCGGATCGGGCAGGTCGTGGGCCACGCCGACAGAGCCCTCGACGATCTGATCGTCGGCCTCCGAGAACAGCTCGACGAGGGCCTCGAAGTCCTGCAAGCGCTGGTCGAGGCAGCGCATGCGCTCCTCCGCGAGCATGGCCTGCTGCTCGCCGCCCACGGCCTGGGCGTGCTGGCAAATCTCGACGCTCTGCTGCTCCCAGCCCTCGGACCAGTGGTTGAAGAAGCGAATCACGCGATCGGCCGCGTCCGCGGCGAAGGGCTTGCTCGAGCGCCCGAAGGCGGCCCGCAGCGCCTCGCGCTGCTGATCGCCCCAGCGCTCGTGGATCTTCGCGCCGACGTCCTCGCACATGTCGGCGGGCTCCTCGATCACGCTCCCGCCGAGGAGCCAACCGAGCACCCCCGCCGTCACCCCGATGATGCCCACGGCCCCGGCCCCGGCCCGCCACAGGCGGCGGATGGGATCGCGCTGCAGCGCCGAGAGCAGGGCCTCCATGGACGGCCAGCGCTCCGAGGGGTGCGGGTTCAGGCCCCGGGCGAGGACCTTGTGCACCCAGCTGGGCACGTGCCGCGCCGGACCCTCCTTGGGCGGCGGACGCAGCCGCCCCTCGGTCATCTTGGTCAGCTGATCGCGACGATCCGTGCCCTCGAAGGGCAGCCGGCCATAGAGCGCCTCGTAGAGGCTCACGCAAAAGGAGTACTGATCGGTGAAGGGGCCCACGCGCAGGCCCATGTGCTGCTCGGGGGCCATGTAGGCCGGCGTCCCGACCATGCGCCCGGCCACGGTCAGGTCGCGCGAGGCGCTGGACTGGATCTCGGAGATCAGCGCGTCCTCGCTGGTCGCGTCGCTCATGTCGCCCAGCGGCTTTTGGTTGCGCAGCACCTCGAGCTCGAGCCGCTCCGCCCGCTCGCCCTTGGTCCGCTCCTTGGCGACGCCAAAGTCGGCCACGCGCACGTCCCCGTCGTTGCTGAGCAGGATGTTCGCCGGCTTGAAGTCGCGGTGGATGATGCCGGCGGTGTGGGCAGCCGCGAGGCCCTCGCCCGCGGGGATGAACTTGGCCAGGACCTCCTCCCAGCTGCGCTGGCCGTCCTTGACCCAATCGCGCAAGTTCGTGCCCTCGACGAACTCCATCGCGATGTAGACCTGCCCCTCGTAGACGTCGACGTCGTGGACCGTGACGACGTTGGGGTGGCTCAGGCGGGCGAGGGCCTGGGCCTCGCGAAACAAGCGGTTGCGCCCGGCCGTAGACGCCTCACCCGTCGACGCCGTGCGCAGCAGCTTGAGCGCGATCTTGCGATCGAGCTTCGGATCGTAGGCCGCGCACACGAGCCCCATCCCGCCCATCCCGATGGAGTCGAGGATGACGTAACGACCGATCGTCGAGAGCCGCCGAGGCTCGCCAGCCTCGGTCTCGAAATCGGCGATGGTGGCCGCCGGCGCCGGCTCCTCGAGTGGTTCGGAGGCCATGTGGACCTGGGTGGGATTGTAGCTCCGACCAGGCTCCGTGGAATCGTTCGTGATTCAACCATGGCAAACACGCGAAAGTAATTTTTCACATTCTAAAACTATGACCAGCGATGAACTCACCAGTGGCCTTTAATCTCTTCGCTCGATTCCGAACAGCCGCGAAATACACGCACTAGTGCCCAAGTACAGCGATACTGGAAAGTCCCGTGGGATTGTCGGAGAGCAGACATAATTTTCAGTTTGCATTTTTAGTGTATGCCAGATTATAGTTGTCCCAACGGGCAATCTCGAAAGACCTCTCCGATGCGCCGCTCTCTCCTCGCTCTTTCTCTCCTCCCGGTCCTCTCCTTCGCCCCCGCCTGCGATACGGGCGATGACGACGCCACTTCTGATGAAGCCTTCCGCACCGGCGCCGACGTCAACATGCAGCTGACCGAGTCCGGTGAGGGTGGGGACAACGGCACGGTCATCTGGGACATCCAGGAGGCCGGCGTCTACGCGGGCGAGGCCAGCGAGGGCAACCAAATCATGGAGCTCGTCGGCAACGAGATCTACGCCAACGGCGAGCTCACCTGCACCGTCGAGAACGCCTACCTCAACGGGCGCGTCGTGATGGGCGCTGGCGACGAGGTCCTGTTCACCGTCTACGAGAACGAGGTCTACCTCGGCGAAATCGACGCCAAGCGCCTCGGGCCCAAGACCAAGCGCCGCTTCGCCGACCAGCTGCTCCTGACCTTCGACGGCTCCGACGTGCACTGGGGCCACTACGCCGGCGAGTTCCTCTCGGCCAACGCCGACCTCGAGAGCGCCAGCGACGGTCGCAAGCTGCTCATCGCGGCCCTGGTCGAGGGCCACTGCGGCAGCAAAGGCCTGCCCTGAGTTTCACCACCACGAGTCCTGGAGAGCGGGAGCGAGACAGCCCCAAGGTTGACGCGGGTCAGCCTTGGGGCTGTTCTCAATTTGGCTCTTGAAGCCCGCGCTCTTCGGCGTACATGCGCAAGATGAAGCGCCCCGCCGGTCGCTCGCGCAGCTGCGTGGCCAGCTCGCGCAGCGCGTCGGGGAGCGCATCGAGGGGGGGCAGCCAGGCCCCGTAGCCCTCGTCCTCGCCCACGACCAGGGCCACCCCGCCCAAGGCGGCGAAGCACAGGTCCGCGGCTGAAAAAGCGTCGCCGCACAGGTAAGGGCGACCGTCGGCCAGGCGCGCGTCGACGGCATCGAATTCGGTCAAGACGCGCTCTCGGGCTCGAGCGGCGCGCTGCGGCTGGATGCCCAGTCGCTGGCGCAGCACGGCGGAGATGGGCGCGCGCGCGGCCGCGAACAGCTTGGCCTGCGACGGCCCGACGTTGTTGCGGGCCATCGCCCGCATCAGCTCGGGATCGGGCAACAGGTAGAAGTAGGCGAGGCGCCGAGTATCGTCGCCAAAGCGACCGCTGTAGTGCGCCGCGAGCTCCCGGGCTTCATCCGAGCGCGCCAGGGTGCCCGGGGCGACCGTCGCGCGCGCGTGCTGGTCGACGAACTCGACGATCGCCGCCGAGTCGCGCAGGACCGCGTCGCCGGTGAGCAGCACCGGCGTCGACGCCCGGGTCGACTGGGGATCGGGGGAGCCGAGCCCCCGCAGCCCCAGGGCCCGGACCACGGGGCCAAAGTGGAGCACCGGCATGGTCCGGCGCTCGACGTAGGGCGAGCCCGTGCGCCCGAGCATCCACCGGGCCTTCTCGCAGTAGTGCGAGAAGGCGATGGTGATCAGCGTCCAGCTCACGGCTCCACCAGGCGCAGGACCAAACCCGCGACGCCCTCGGCCAGGGCCTCGTAGTCCCCGTCCTTGGCGTAGGGGATGTGCAGGAAGTAGGCGGCGCGCAGGGGATCGTCGGCCCCGCCCTCGGCCAGGGCCGAGAGCGCGCTGAAGTGGGTCTCGTTGCACAGGTAGGCGTTGTCCTCCCGGGCCTTTGCGACCACGACCTCGTAGCCCGCCACGCGCTCACCCTCGAGCGCCTGCACGCGAGCCGCGACGGCCTGCGGAGCCGCCAAGACCCGATCGGCTTCGCCACGGATCGCCTCGGCCCGCTCGACCCCGGCCGCGTCCTTGCCCTGGCGCAGGTCGTAGGCGCCGGCCTCGAGCTGGAGGGCGTCGAAGCGATCGTAGACCCCGAGGCCGAGGTTGACGATGACCTCGTAGCGGTCGCTGGGCACCTCGGCGAACACGCCCCAGGTCACCGGCATGGTCGCAAAGGTCCACTCGATCTCGGGCTGCGCGGCGCGCAACCGGGCGACGAGTGGACCGTCGAAGCTGTCCGCCCCGCTGGGCTCGGTCTGGGTCTCGTCGCCCAGGAGTAGCCGGCAGCTGGGGTTGTCGCGGCAGCGCCACAGCTGGGGCGGATCGCCGAGCTCCCGCCAATCGTTGAAGCCCGTGACGAGCACGCGCACGGGCGCCTGGCTCGGCGCCTCGGCCTTCTTGGCGGGGCCAACCTCCGGCGTCTCGGGAGCGCTGCGCACGTCGGCCTCAGATTCCCCGCTCACCGCACACCCCAGCGCGAGGGAGGTGAGCAGAGCGGGCAAGCCGAGGCGGAGAAGATGCGTCGACACCGGGCCATGGTACCAGGCCCAGTCCCAGGCCCCGGCGGCTCAGGCGTTCGCGTAGGCGGCCGCCGCAGCCGCCACGCCACGCCCAGCGCCCGCGCCCTCCGCCGCGCCCGCGAGCACCTCGTCGAGGGCCGCGAGGCACAGCATGACGTTGGTCTTGGTGCACGCCGCTCCCATCAGCCCGATGCGCCACACCTGCCCCGCGAGGTCGCCGAGGCCTCCGCCGACCTCGAGGCCGTACTCGTCGAGCAAGCGCCTCCGCGTCGCGCCGTCGTCGAGACCCGCGGGCAGGCTGACCACGTTGAGCTGGGGCAGGCGATGCGCCGCCGCGACCCGCAGCGCGAGCCCCATCGCCTCGAGCCCCGCGGCCAGCGCCTCGTGGTGTCGACGATGCCGGGCCCAAGCTGCCTCGAGGCCCTCCTCGGCGAGCATGCGCAGCGCCTCGTGGAGCCCATAGATGGCGTTGACCGGCGCCGTGTGGTGGTAGGCCCGCTTGGCCCCGCTGCCCCAGTAGCCCATCACCAAGGACAGATCGAGGAACCAGCTCTGGACCGGCACCTTCCGCGCCCGGACCCGCTCGACCGCCCGCTCGGAGAAGCTCAGGGGCGACAGCCCCGGCGCGCAAGACAGGCACTTTTGCGAGCCCGAGTACACGGCGTCGAGCTCCCACGCGTCGACCTCGAGCGGCACCCCGCCGAGCGAGGTCACGGCATCGACGACGACCAGACAATCGTGGGCATGGGCGATGCGGGCGAGCTCCTGCGCGTCGCTGAGCGCCCCCGTCGACGTCTCGGCATGGACAAAGGCGACCACCCGCGCGTCGGGGTTGGCCCGCAGCGCCTCCTCGAGCTTGTTGGGATCGACCGGCTCCCCCCACGGATCATCCACGGCCACCGCCTTGCCCCCCGCCCGCTCGACGATCGCGTGCATGCGCCCGCCAAACACCCCGTTGCGGCACACCACGACCGTATCCCCCGGCTCCACGAGGTTGACCAGGCAAGCCTCCATGCCCGCCGACCCCGGAGCCGAGAGCGGAAAGGTCAGCGCATTGCTCGTCCGCATGGCGTACTGCAGCTGCCCCTTGACCTGGTCCATCAACCCAACAAAAGCCGGATCGAGATGCCCAACCGTCGGCTTGGCCATGGCCGCGAGCACCCGCGGATGAATGTCGCTGGGCCCAGGACCCATGAGGACGCGCAAGGGGGCTTCAAAGGCAGTGTCGAGCTCGCTCATGATCGACGCCCTTGTACCTGCCCACCTCCCCGGCGGCTAGTACCCCCCCAAGTCCCTTCCAGTTCCAGCGCCGAGCAATCCCCCTCCTCTCGAGAGTCGGAGCCAACACCCTCCGCACCACGACGGGCACAAAAGGGGCAAGGGGGTCGGATCCCCCAGCGCAAGGAGCCGCTCCAACGCTCACCGAAGCCCAGCCCCCCACCCATCGTCAACGACCAAGACCCCGACAACCCATGCCTTCAGGCGACAGCGGGGGATCCGACCCCCTTGACCCGTGCCCGCTCTCCGTCACAGACGAGACCCCTCGCCAAACCCAGAAAACCCAACTCCCTCCAGCTCAACGGCGAGCCCCGGAGTTCAACCAATCCCCCCTCCTCTCGAGAGTCGGAGCCAACACCCTCCGCACCACGACGGGCACAAAAGGGGCAAGGGGGTCGGATCCCCCAGCGCAAGGAGCCGCTCCAACGCTCGCCGAAGCCCAGTCCCCCCACCCACCGTCAACGACCAAGACCCCGACAACCCATGCCTTCAGGCGACAGCGGGGGATCCGACCCCCTTGACCCGTGCCCGCTCTCCGTCACAGACGAGACCCCTCGCCAAACCCAGAAAACCAATCGACCCGTCCCCGCTCCCCGTCGCAGACGAGACCCCTCGCCAAACCCAGAAAACCAATCGACCCGTCCCCGCTCCCCATCACAGACCCCCTCGCCAACCCAGCACACGACCCCCGAGACCCCCCTACCCCGTCTTCCGCCGACGAGCCCGCCCCCGCACCACCTCCGCCAACGCCCGCCCCGCCCGACTCATGTGCCGCTCCGCCGACCACGCCAGCAGAGTCTTCCGCTCGAGCGCCGGGTGCGTCACCCGAGCCGCGCTCAACCGACCCGCAGCCAGCTCATCCGCGAAGGCCCGCGCCGGCAGCAAGGTCCGCCCCGCCCCCCGCCGCACCAACTCCAGCAAGAGCTGGAGACTGTCCGCCTCCACCGGCACATCCACCCCCGCCCCCAGCCGCGCCGCGTGCCCCTCGACGAAGGCCCGCAGCCCGTGACGCGGCGCAGGCAAGATCAACGGCTCCCCCAACACCGCGCGCAGACGCAGAGCGCTCCCCGCCTCGAATTCTCCCGGCCCCCCCACGCACCACAGCGACTCCCGCCACAGCGCCTCGGTGCGCACCGCCGGCGAACGCACCGGCTGATAGAGGATGCCCAGGTCCAAGCTCCCGCGGACCAGCGCGTCGTGGATGGCCCCGCTCAACGCCACCACCACGCGCAGCGCCACCTGCGGGTGGGCCTCGCGGAACACCTCGATGACGTCGGCCGGCAGCGCCATGCCCACGCTCGGCGGGACCGCCAGGCTGACGCTGCCCGTGACCACCTCGGCCTGCGCCGCGACCTCGCTGGCGAGCTGCTCGAGCTGGGTCAGCAAGGGCCGGGCCCGCTCGGCCAACAGCGCGCCCGCGTCCGTGACCCGCATGCCCCGACCCGTGCGCTCGAACAGCGCCACGCCCATGTCCGCCTCGAGCTGCTGGACGTGTCGACTCAGCGCCGGCTGCGACAAGTGAGCGCGCCGGGCCGCCGCCGACAGGCTGCCGAGCTCGACCACGTGGAGAAAGGAACGCAGTCGATGGGTGTCGAGAGACATATGCATTTTCAGTATAGCTGATAGCCAGCAATTCGAATGGAATCATGGCTCAGCCCAGCCCATGCTGTGGTCGTGAGCGAGCCACGCGACCCTGGCGGCCCTGGCGACCCTGGCGACTCGCAGCTGCGACCGACGACCTGGGTGCTGCTCGCCACCGTCGGCCTGGCCTTCAAGGGCATCTTCGCCGGCCTGGCCTTCGACGAAGGCGCGTCCGTGCTCGCGGTCATGAGCCTGCGCGTGCTCCTGGCCCTGCCGCTGTTTTGGCTCGGAGCGCGGCTCTTGCTGCGCCGCGCGGTGCCACAGCCCAAGCAGGCCGAGGCTGAGGCCCCTTCCCCCGTCAGCTGGCGCATGCGCCTGGGCGCCATGGCCTGCGGCGTCCTCTACTGCGCCGGCGCGCTCGCGGACTTTCGGGCCATCCAGGCCATCGGCGCCGGCCCCTCCCGGGTCCTGCTGTTCTCCTACCCGGCCTTCATCCTGATCTTCGACGCCGTCCGCGAGCGCCGAATGCCCCCGCGCGAGCAGCTCTTCGCCCTCGCCATCGCGTGGCCGGGGCTGGCCCTGGTCGCCCTCGGCGAAGGTGCGGGCGCGGGCACGGGCGGGCCCAGCGAGGCCCTGCTCGGCGCGGGCCTGGGCCTGTTCGCGGCCCTGACCTACGCCCTGTATCTGCGCGCGAGCCAGGACGCCACGCGGACCATGGGCTCCCCGCGCTTCGCCGCCTGGTCGAACACCGGCACCGCGCTGGCCATGGTCGTCGGCCTCGCCGTGCTCGCAGGCGTGCCGGCGACCGCCCCCCACGTCACGGCCGTCGCGTCGACCCCCCCGGCCGCGGCAGGCTGGATCCTGACCATGGCCGTGCTGTCGACGGTCGTCCCCTTCTTCTTGTTGTTCGAGGGCATCCGCCTCGCCGGGGCCACGCGGGCGAGCCTGATCACCCTCGCGGGCCCCCCGGTGACGCTGTTCGCCGCGTGGCTCGCCCTGGGTGAGACCCTGCGCCCCGCTCAGCTGCTCGGCGCGGCCATGGTCCTGTGCGCCGTCGGCGTGCTGCGTCGGCGCCCCGCCGAGCCTGCGCAGCCTCCCCGCCCCTTGCTACCCTCGGCCGCCCATGACCGACGCTGACTCCACCGCGCTCGAGCGCGACCGCGCCGAGGCTCTCAGCCGCGCCGTCGCGCCCCTCGAAGACGAGCTGATCACCCCGGCGCTGGTCATCGACCTCGACGCGGTCGAGCACAACATCGCGGCCATGGTTCAGCGCGCCGGCTCGCCCCAGCGCTGGCGCCCGCACCTCAAGACGACCAAGCAGGCGGTGGTCATCTCGGCGCTGATCCGCGCAGGCCTGCGCCACCTCAAGGTCGCCACCCTCGACGAGCTCGAGCTGGTCCTGCGCACCGGCGCGGCGGAGGACGTCGCCCTCGACGTGCTCGTGGCCTACCCCCTCCAGCGCGCGGCCTGCCGCGGCGCCCTCGCCCTCGCGGCGCGCTGGCCCGAGGCCCAGATCCACGTCCTCGCCGACTCACCGGCGCACCTCGAGGCCCTGGCCGCATGGTCCGGCTCCGACCCGCTCAGCGTGCTCCTCGACGTCGACCTGGGCATGGGGCGAACCGGCAGCGCCCCCGACCGCTGGCGCGCGCTCGAGGCCACGCCCGAGGGGCTCTCGCTCGCGGGCCTGCACGGCTACGACGGGCACCACCGCTGGACCCACCGGGAGGCCGCCCACGCCGGCTACGGCCAGCTCTGCGCCCTGGCTCAGGCCTTCCTCGAGCGCCCCGCCCTGCGCATTCAGGGGGCCTTCGAGCTGCTGACCTCCGGCACGCACAGCTACGCCCACGCCCTCGCCTACCCCGGCTTCGCCGAGTCCAAAGAGGCCCCGAGCCCGAACCCCTGGCTGCACCGCGTCTCGCCGGGCACCATCGTGTTCAACGATCGCCGCTCCAAGCCCGCGGCCGAGGACCTCGGCCTGCGCCAGGCGGCCTTCGTGGCCAGCCGGGTGATCAGCGTGGGGCCAGGCCGGGCGACCCTCGACGCCGGCAGCAAGGGCGTCACCCCCGACGCCGACAGCCGGGGCAGCTGCGCCGTGCTCGGGCACCCCGCCCTGAGCCCGCGGCGCGCGAGCGAGGAGCACCTGCCCCTCGCCCTCCCCGAGCCCTCGCTCGAATCCTCCCTCGAGTTTGGCGCCCTCGCCTGGCTCGTCCCCGACCACGTGTGCACCACCGTCAACCTCCACCGCGAGGCGCTGTGGATCCGCGGCGATCGCCTCGTCGGTCGGGGCCCGATCGTGTCCGGCCACCGCCCCCGCGCGCCGCTGACCGAGGCCCAGGAGGCTCGCCCGTGAGCCCGGAGCGCGCGCGCTCGCTGGCCTGCCTGGGCCTGCTCACCAGCCTCGCCGCGGCGGGCTGCTCCGATCCCCGCGAGCTGCCGATCCGCGTGCTCTTGCCCGAGGAGCACGCCGACTACGAGCTCGCCGACAACGCCAGCTTGGTGTTCCTGCCCAGCGGCGACGTGTTCAGCTTTGGCGTCGACGGGACCGAGTTCAGCCTCGAGCTCGAGGGCGAGCCCAGCGGCTCGCCGCAGCAGATGCAGCTCTACCTGGCCTCGGGCCAGGAGCTCATCGCCTGGGGCCAGACCTCGGTGTTTGCGACCGCCAACCCCGACCTCGGCCTGTCCCTGTTTCTGGGCCGGCCGGGCCGCCTCTCGACCTGGCCCGAGCGCATCGAAGACCCCGACCCCAGCCTGCTCGCGGCGCACTCCACAGGTCGCGGGATGATCCTCGTCGAGAGCTCCGGGGCGACCTTCCTGCTCAACGAGTACACCCTCGAGATCGAAGCCGGCGAGAGCCTCGACCCGGACCACGCGGCCCTCGACGCGGACGGGGCCCTCAACGGCGGGCTCTACGGCGCGGCCTCGGGCGAGGTCGTCCGCGTGCTCTTCGAGGGCGACGAGCCGGCCCGGGCGTGGCGCTTCGACCCCGGCCTCGACAGCTGGTCCGCCGTCGCTCTCGACGCCGCGACCGTCGACGGCCTGAGCCAGCGCGAAGGCGCGGCGACCTTGCTCAGCGAGGACCGCGAGACCCTGTGGCTGTTCGGCGGGGGCGAGCGCACCGACGTCGCCAGCCTCGACCTCGACAGCTTCGCGCTCAGCCTGCACCCCGAGTGGACCCTCGATCATCCCCGGCCCGACGCGACCGCGCTGTGGCTCGGCGACGCGGACGCCCTCCTCGTCGGCGGCGGCGATCCGGAGTCCGCGGGCCCGCCCCCGGCCGTGGCCTTCCGCGTGGCCGAGGGCGCCGCGAACGGCAGCACCCTCGAGCCCTGGCTCCGCCCCGGCTGCGCGCTGATTCGAGATCCCTTCCACGCCGAGCCCGAGTCCGCCGAAGCTTCGGAGTCCGCGCGGGCCCTGTGCCTCGGCGGCCTCTCGGCAGGTGAGCCCTCGAGCCTCGGCGTCATCCTCGACCTGGGCACCACGGACGAGCCCTCCTCGAGCCTCCAGACCACCCCAGACTTTCTCCCTGCGGCCATTGGCGACCCCATCCTGCTCGCAGACGAACAGGCGCTCTACGCGCAGGGCGCCGGACGATGGTTCGTCATCGACCGCGAAACCGAAACCCTGAGTGAGGGCGATTCACCAACCCTCCGCGGTCAGGGAGGGCATTCCGTTCCCCTGGCTACAGGTGCTACCTTCCTGGTCGGCGGCGTCGACACCGAAGGCGTCGCCCTCGATCGCTGGGAAGTCTTCACGCCCACCGTCGAGCCCTGACCGAGCCGGGAAGCCTGCCAACCAGGCAGACCCCGCGCCGGCCCCTCTCCTCAACCATCTCCTCGTCCCCGAGGCCATCACCAAAAATTCACCTTAGCGCCACCGGATCCATCCTCTAGAGGGAGCTTTCCTCATCGACGGATGACGCTCGCAACGCGCATGATCCCCCGGCCGTACCCCGGACGACCGGCGCTGGCTGAAACCCACCCCAACCCTCGAGCCGCTCGACTCGAGGGCTGCGACCACGGAGCTGCGAATGGCGGACACGCTCACTGTCAAAGACAACCGAACTGGCAAAGAATACGAAATTGAGATCTCCGACGGCACCGTGCGTGCCGCGGACTTCCGAGGGATCAAGGTCGACGACGATGACTTCGGCCTGATGCTCTACGACCCGGCGTTCAAGAACACCGCCTCGTGTCGCTCGGCCATCACCCTCATCGACGGTGACAAGGGCATCCTGCGCTACCGCGGATACCCCATCGAGCAGCTCGCCGAGCAGTCGACCTTCCTCGAGGTCGCCTACCTGCTGCTGTGGGGCGAGCTCCCCAACGAGTCGGAGCTGGCCGAGTGGTCTGACCAGATCACCAACCACACCTACGTCCACCAGTACCTCATCCGAGGCATGGAGGGCTTCAAGTGGGACGCCCACGCCATGGGCAAGATGGTGTCCCTGCTGGGCACGCTCTCGACCTTCTACGAGGACAGCAAGCAGGTCCGCGACGCGAGCGTTCGCCGTGAGCACATCATCAAGATCATCGCCAAGATGCCGACCATCGCGGCGTGGTGCTTCCGGCACATGCAGGGTCGCCCCTACATCTACCCGGACAACGAGCTCGGCTACGTCGGCAACTTCATGAACATGCTGTTCCGCATGGCCGAGCCCAGCTACAAGCCGAACCCGGTCATCGCGCGGGCCCTCGACGTGCTGTTCATCCTGCACGCCGACCACGAGCAGAACTGCTCGGCCTCGGCCGCCCGCGCCGTGGGCTCGGCCGAGACCGACCCCTACTGCTCCCTCGCGGCCGCGTCGGCGGCCCTCTACGGCCCGCTCCACGGCGGCGCCAACGAGGCCGTGCTGCGCATGCTCCGGGAGATCGGCAACGTCGGCAACATCCCGGGCTTCATCGAGGGGGTCAAGAACCGCGAGCGTCGGCTCATGGGCTTTGGCCACCGCGTCTACAAGAATTACGACCCGCGCGCGCGCATCATCAAGGGCCTCGCCCACGAGGTGTTCGCCGTGACCGGCAAGAACCCGCTGCTGGACATCGCCCTCGAGCTCGAGAAGATCGCCCTCGACGACGACTTCTTCGTCAGCCGCAAGCTCTACCCCAACGTCGACTTCTACTCGGGGCTCATCTACCAGAGCATCGGCTTCCCCGTGGAGTTCTTCCCGGTGCTGTTCGCCATCCCCCGCGCCGTCGGCTGGCTGGCCCAGTGGCAGGAGATGCTCTCCGACGCCGAGCAGAAGATCGCGCGCCCGCGCCAGATCTACGTCGGCGCCGACAAGCGCGACTACGTGCCCATGAGCGAGCGCGGCTGATTCGCAGCTCGCCAAGCTCGACGGCCGACTTCCCTCGGAAGTCGGCCGTCCTGTTTTAGACCCCTGATCTTTTGACTGATCTTCTGGCGATCGAGAAAGGCCGGCACCCTCGCAGGTGACCGGCCTTCGACGTGTCGCGCGTATCCGGGAGTCGCAGATTCCTGATCAGACTCGAGACTCGGAGTAGGTGAAGGACTCGGGCACCGCGCGGTCGAGAGTATCGAGACCGTCGAGGATGTTCTCCACGTCCGCGTCGGCGCCGTCGAAGTTGCTCAGCCAGCCAGCCGCCTCGAAGGGCTCGCGGAACACGCGAGAGTTCGTCGTGCGCGGAAAAATCTGCATCGAGAGGCTGTTGTAGATCGACGCGCCCATGCTGCGGCTGCTGTCGACCACCCAGGCCACCGACTCGACCTGCGGGCCGCGGGCGAAGCCCTCGCGGTACATCTGACGGACGTCGTTCTCCGGCGGGGGGAAGGGCTGACCGACCCAGATCAGCATCAGCATCGACTCGAAGTGACTGCGCAGTTTCAGGTACGCCGTCACCTCGCGCCGCGCGTGATCCACGGTCGGGCAGGTCGGGTGGTACATGACAAACACCCGGCCGCGGAGCGCGGCGACACCGCGTCCCAAGCACACACGGTCGGGCAACTCCCAGCGATGCACTCCCAGTGACACCCTTGCAGGCTACATGGCTGGCCAGGGATTGGAACTAAAAAATTGAACTCTCACTGGAATCGCTCAGAACGCCCGTTTTTCGCCATTCCGAATTTCCGAAAGCCAGAGCACTCCGGGTTCAGCTTGTAAATGGCGAAAACGAGCTTCGCCGATCGGGGCACAAACGCCCGAAAGGACTGGCCTAGGGACCGAAATTCGGTCTCAGGGACAGGTCACTCTGCGCCTCGACCGAGGTCATTGATCGAAGGTCCAGGGGAGAGATCTCGGTGTTACCCTCACGGTCATGGGGACAAAGATCGCGCGAACGCGGCCGAGCCTCGCGCCACCCAAGGTCAATGTTCGCATTCGCGCTGATGGCGCCACCCTCATCGAGAGCGCCCATTCCCTGGGTCGGGTCCCGCGCTGCCTCGGGAGTCTGCTCGCCGCCAACGCCGAGGCCCACCCCGATCGCGCGTTCCTCGGAGAGCGCAGCGGCGCGGCCGAGGGGGCGCCCTGGCGGCAGGTCACCTGGTCCGAGGCGCTGGTCACCGTCGAGCGCCTGGCCTCGGCCCTGCTCGAGCTGGGCGCCAGCGCCGAGCGGCCCCTGCTGATCCTCTCGGGCAACTCCATCGCCCACGCGCTGCTCAGCCTCGCGGCCATGCACGTCGGCGTCCCGGTGGCGCCGGTGTCCGTGGCCTACTCGCTGATGTCGAAGGACTTCGCCAAGCTGCGGCGCATCGCGGACTCGGTGAAGCCCGCGGTGGTGTTCACCGAGCAGCGCGCGCCCTTCGAGGCCGCCATCGAGGCCGCGGGTCTGGGCGCCCTGCCCCGCGTCCACGCCGAAGCGCTCGACCCCAGCTCGAGCGAGCCGAGCCACCACCACGCCTTTGCGAGCCTCGCCGAGCACCCGCTGAGCCCGGAGGTTGCGGCCCGCTTTGGCGCCCTCGGCCCGGACTCCGTCGCCAAGATCCTGTTCACCTCGGGCTCCACCGGCGCGCCCAAGGGCGTCATCAATACCCAGCGCATGCTGTGCTCCAACCAGGCCTCGCTGGCGACGCTGTGGCCCTTCCTCGCCGAGCAGGCCGCCGAGGGCAAGCCGCCGGTGCTGTGCGACTGGCTGCCGTGGAACCACACCTTCGGGGCCAACTTCAATTTCAACCTCGTGCTGATGCACGCGGGCACGCTGTGGATCGACGGCGGCAAGCCGGTCCCGCACCTGTTCCCGACGACCCTCGCCAACCTCCGCGAGCGCGCCCCGACCCTCTACTTCAACGTGCCCCGCGGCTTCGAGCTGCTGGTCGCGGCCCTCGACGCGGACCCCGAGCTGCGCGCCCACTTGTTCGCCGAGCTGCAGCTCATCTTCTACGCGGGCGCGGCCCTGCCCCAGCACCTGTGGACGCGCCTCGAGGAGCTGGCGACCACGCCCGAGACCGGACGCGGCGAGCCGGTGCTGATGGTCTCGGCCTGGGGCTCGACGGAGACGGCCCCGTGCTCGACCGCGGTCCACTGGCCCATCGAGCGCGCCGGGGTCATCGGCAACCCCATGCCCGGGACGCAGATCGCGATGATCCCCAACGGCGACAAGCTCGAGCTGCGCGTGCGCGGGCCCAACGTGTTCCCCGGCTACTGGCGCGAGCCCGAGCTGAGCGCCGAGGCCTTCGACGAGCACGGCTTTTATCGCATCGGCGACGCGGGCAAGCTCGCCGACCCCGAGCACCCCGAGCGCGGCCTGGTCTTCGATGGTCGCGTCGCCGAGGACTTCAAGCTCAGCTCCGGGACCTGGGTCCACGTCGGCAAGCTGCGCCTCGCGGTGATCAGCGCCTGCGAGCCGCTGGTGTCCGACTGCGTCGTGGCCGGACACGACCGGCGCGAGCTCGGCGTGTTGCTGTTCCCCAACCTCGCCGCGTGCCGGGCCCACGTCGAAGCCAGCGAGCCCAGCGCTCCCGGCGATCCCGCGGCCGCACAGCGGAGCGACGAGGCCGTCCTCGCTCACCCTGCGCTGCGCGAAGCGCTCGCCGCTGCACTAGCCGGGCACAACCGGGACAACCCTGGCAGCAGTACGCGCTTTGCCCGGGCCCTGGTGCTTTCACAAGGCCCCTCCGTCGACGCAAACGAGATCACCGACAAGGGCTACATCAACCAGCGCGCCGTGCTAGCTCGGCGTCGTGCCACAGTCGAGTCGTTGTACTCTGACTCACCTGGGGTGATTCGCCCCAACTATGGATAGCGTTTAGCAGCTTTAGAGTACACCGAATCGGTGAGTGGGCTCACCATACGATTGACTATCGACATTAAGTGGCACGCACCGGCCGACGGGCCCTTGCATCCGGCCCCTTACCATGTGCATTAACCAGGAGCGAGCACCTCTCGCTCCGCCGACATGAGCCCCCGTGAAACGGGGCAGGATGCGCCCGGATGGCCGCTGACGTTCCGGTGGAGCTGCGCTCGTTGCGTGGGAGGAGAATCGACTCACCGTAGCAAAACACCCCGCTGAGTCCCACGCGATTCCGTCGCAGATCCACGGCACCGGAGCCAAACCTTTTTGTGCACCGCGGCTAAGGCGCGATTTGACGACACCACCAAGCACCATGCCCAAGCCGACCTTCCTGAACCTCCCCGACGAAAAGCGTCAGCGCATCACCGAGCTCGCCATCGACGAGTTCTCCACGCACCCCTATCGCCAAGCGTCGCTGTCCCGCATCGTGGCCCGCGCCGGCATCGCCAAGGGCAGCATGTACCAGTACTTCGAGAACAAGCTCGACTTGTACCAGTGGCTGGTCGTCGAGGAGCTCGAGCGCCGGCGCCGGGACTGGCTGGACAACCACAGCCACGTCCGCGGTGAGGGCCTGTTTGCGGAGCTCGAGCAGCGCGCCCTGGCCTCCGTGGGCTTCCTGCTCGACCACCCTCGCCTGGCCCGGCTCGCGGCCGCGGCGATGGAGCCCACCTCGGACGCGGAGCTGCGCTCGCTGCACTCGCGCCTGCGGCAAAACGAGCTCGACGCCCTGACTCGCGCCATCGCCGAGGCCATGGAGCGCGGGGAGATCCGCGAGGATCTCGACCCCCGCGCCCTCGCCCACCTCATCGAGGCCATGGTCCTGCGCGGGCTGCCCGACGCCGTCCTGGCCAGCGCCGGCGTCGACGTGCACAGCATCGACGCCAAGAAGAGCGAGGAGACGCGCATCGAGGAGGAGTCGTGGCGTGGCATGGTCCGCCAGAGCCTCGCCATGCTGCAGTCGGGCCTGACCCATGCTGCCCCAGCCGTGCACGCCTGAACCGCGGTAGCGCCACGCTAGACGCGCACTGAGGGGATCCCCGGGTATTGAGGGGATCCCCTTCTTGTATGTCCAGAGGCGGCCAAGAGAATGGCCCGGTGACTCGCGGATGCTACGAAGTCGCGCGTCGCCTCCTGCGCATGTCCATTCGGTCGCAGCGAGCGACCCCGAGCATGGCCGCCTTGTCACTTTTTTTCGCTGCGTCGATCGCCCAGGCCGCACCATCCCCCCAAAACGCAAGCCCCGGCGCCGAGTCGGACGCGAGCCCCGCGACGCAGAGCCGCTACGGCGGGGCCAAGGAGGACGCGACATCGAGCGCCAGCGCGGAGGACAGCGGCTACGGCGAGGACGCCGACGAGCGCGAGATCACCGTGCACGTCGACCCGGTCCACGACTACCGCGACGCGAGCGCGGTCGACCGCCGGACCATGCAGACCCGCCTGCCCCGCTCGGCCCCCGACGCGCTCCGCTACGAGCCCGGCGTGTTCGTCCAGCAAAGCGGCCACGGCCAGGCCTCCCCCTACGTGCGCGGCCTGACCGGGCAACAGACCCTGATCGCCTTTGACGGCATCCGGCTCAACAACGCGACCTTCCGCCAGGGGCCCAACCAGTACTTCTTCACCGTCGACTCCCGGACCATCGCCCACCTCGAGGTGGTCCGCGGCTCGGCCTCGACGCGCTGGGGATCGGACGCGCTCGGGGGCGCGCTGCTGACCACGCCGCTCGAGCCGAACCTCGGCCGGCCCGCGCCCCGGCGCAGCGGCAACGGCAACGGGGGCGAGCACGCAGCCGCCGAGGGTCGGCGACCGACGGGCTGGGTCGTGCACCCGCGCCTGGCCATGACCGCGCGCACGGCCGACGGAGAGGCCGGAGCGCGGGCCCAGGTCGACCTCGGCTGGGGCGGCAAGATCGGGCTGCTCACCGGCGTGGGCTACCGCGTGGTCGGGCCGCTGCGCACCGGCGGGCCGGTGCTGTCTCCGGCCACCGGCGAGCCCTGGCGAGAGCCTCGCTTCGACAGCGACCAGCGCACCCAGCTGGGCACGGGCTTTCGCGAGCTGTCCGCGGACACGCGCCTGGTCTGGCAGTTCAACCCGCGCATGCGGCTGACCGCAGCCTACTACGACTACCGCCAAAAGGACGCCCCGCGCACGGACAAGTGCCCGCCGGCCGAGGCCCCGGAGAGCGAGTGCCTGCGCTACCTCGACCAGTTCCGGACCCTCACCTACCTCGCCTTCGACAGCGAGCGAGGGCCCGCGCCCATGGAGCGCGCGCGCGTGTCCGTGTCCTACCAGCGTCAGCACGAGCGCACCCAGCTGCTGCGCGACAACGGCATCCCCGAGATCGACGGCGGGACCGAGAGCAACGGCCGCGACCGCGTCCACACCCTGGGCCTGCGCGCGACCGCCTCGACCGCGAGCTGGTCCGTCGGCGACTCGGGGGTCTCGACCGTCGGCGTCGACTACGGGGCCGACCTCTACTTCGACCAGCTCGAGAGCCTGGCCTGGCTGCGCTTCACCGACGTCGACCCGGTGATCACCGACGTGCTCAGCCGCGGGCAGTACGTCGACGGCTCGCGCTACCTGAGCTCCGGCGCGTGGGTCGAGCCCTACGTGTGGGCCGGACCGCGGGTGCGCGTCCGGGCCGGCGGCCGAGCGGCCCTGGTCCACGCCGACTCCCCCGGCGACGAGGACAGCGGCACCCGGGTGATCGAGCGGACCTGGGGCGCCGTCGTGGGCAACGCGGGGCTGATGGTCCTGGCCACGGAGTGGCTCAGCTGGCACCTCGACTTCGACCAGGGCTTCCGCGCGCCCAACCTCGACGACCTGACCAGCCGCCAGCAGACCGGCCCCGGCTTTCAGTACGAGAACGCCGATCTCGAGCCCGAGCGCTCCCTGTCCCTCGACACCGGCTTCCGGGTCCGCCACGAACGCGTCGAGGCCAGCTTGTTCGCCTGGCACGCCTTCATCCGTCAGCTCATCGGCCGGGCGCCGCGGGAGATCGACGACTGCCCCGACGACGGCGTCGTCAACCCGACGGGCTGCGGGGCCTCGAGGACGCGCTTTCAGCTGGTCAACCTCGACGGCTGGGCGCTGCTGCGGGGCGTCGACGCCTCGGTCCGGGTGTTCCTGCCCCTGGGCCTGGCCGTGCGCACCACCGCGTCGTGGACCTGGGGCGAGGGCCCCAACCCCGTGCCGCCGCCCGAGGCCGGCACGACCTCGAACTACCGGGCCCGCCTGCCGCTGTCGCGCATCCCTCCGCTCAACGGCAGCGTCGAGCTGATGTGGAACCATCGCACGGGGGTGTGGCTGGGCAGCGCCCTGCGCTGGGCCACGGCGCAGACCCGCCTGGCCCTGGCCGACGAGTCCGACACGCGCATCCCTTTGGGTGGCACTCCGGGCTACGCGGTCTGGGACCTGCGCGCGGGCTATCGCTTCGATCCCAACGTGCTCGTCTCGGCCGTATTCGAGAACGTGCTCGACGCGGCCTACCGCTACCACGGGTCGAGCGTGAACGGGGCGACGCGCAGCCTGAACCTGAACCTCGAGCTCGGCTTTTAGCGCGAGCTTGCTCGCGTGAGCTGCAGCGAGCCCGACCGTGAAATGGGGGATTCCCCTCCATCGGCCCCCGGGGAGTCCCGTCTACACCGGGGAAGGCCCCCCACGGTATTCGAGGGCATCCATGGCTACCCGAACGCTGCTGATCGCCCCCTTCGCCGCGGCCGTCCTGGCCCTGAGCGCCACGGCCTGCATCACCGACGACGACCCCGTCGACGACGACGTCGGTGACGAGGGCGGCGAGGGAGGGACGCCCTGCGATCCGGCCGCGGACGCCGTCGACGAGAGCGCCTGCGCCCCCCTCGACTCCGACTTCCAGTCCGCCGACCCGGACAACGACCCCTACCCCGCGTGCATCAGCGACTCGGGCAGCTACGAGCTCTACGCCGACCCGCCCGGGTCCATCGACCGCGTCGTCGCGCTCCAGGACATCGCCGACCTGCTGTGGAACGCCGGCGCGGCCCCGCGCCCCGACGACTTCGTGATGGCGCGCAGCATCTACGAGATCGACCAGGGCCTCGGCTCCCGCGTCGATCGCCGCGAGGACCTGCACTACCCCCCGGTCCCCGAGGCCGAGTGGGATCCGGGCGTCGACGCCGACAAGCAGTGCTCCGTGGAAGCGCTCGCCGAGGCCTACCCCGATCGCTGCGCGGGCCCGGCCAAGCTCCGCCCGATGATCAACCAGGCCTTCATCGACGGCATCGAAGGCAACGGCGACGCCAACGTCGCCGCCGCCAAGATCGAGGCCGCGTTCATGTGGTTCGTCTACCTCTCGACCTACAAGGAGGCGAACACCTGCATCCCCAAGGGCAAGGACTGCGACTCCTCGTGGGCTTACTACACTGGCGGCGCCCAGATCGGGGGCGAGATGCTCGGCCTGGCCAAGCTCGTCGAGGCCTACAGCCCCAACACCCACCAGCGCATCTTCGACGGCATCCTGGCCGTCCGCTGCTGGCGCGACCTCTACTCCGTCGACGACTACCCGACCTACGAGGACCTGCCCGAGGACGGCCAGGCCCTCTATGACCAGGCCTGGGAGCAGCTCGACGAGGCCCTCCACCGCGGCCTGGCCGTGGTCATCCGCCAGCACGCCCTGGCCCAGGACGACGACCAGTGCAGCGAGGCCACGGAGGCGAATTGGACCTTCGTGCAGATCACCGGCGACGTGCTGGTGCGCGAGATGGAAGAGCGCGGCGTCGCCGAGCTCGACGAGTACCGGAGCCTGCTCGCCCTCGACGCCCCGACCACCGAGGACGTCGAGGCCCTCGTCGGCATCCTCGACACGGTGTTCGACTGTCCCTGAGGACGGTTGGACCCACGCCCGCCCCCCTGAACTGGGTACAACGAGCGGAGCGCGCCCTGCTGGGGCCGGCTGGGGCCGCTCCGCCTCGCATTTTCGGCCCACCAGCCGCGCATCCCGCGAGAATTTGAGACTTTGGCGCAGATGCGCTTAGTTAGGCGGGATGTCCCGTGACACCGCCCTGAGTCGACGCACCGCGCTCTTTGGCATGGCCGCCGCCCTGGCCTGCGCCGGCCTCCCCCGCGTCGCCCGAGCCGGCGAGCAGCGCGTGCTCATCCTCGGCGGCTCGTCCATGCGCGGGGCCCTGGGCAAGCGCCTCGAGACCGAGCTGAGCGCCCTGGGCTACACGACCAAGCGCCACGCCCGGAGCGCCTCGGGGCTGGCCCGCTCGGACTTCTACGACTGGTTCGCGGCCGCCGAGAAGGCCGCCTCGGGCTTCTCGCCCACGGCGACGATCCTCCAGTTCGGCGGCAACGACGGCCAGAGCATGTTCATGGGTGAGGACGCCAGCCCCAAGTGGATCCGCTGGGACGAGGAGGGCTGGGCCGCGGAGTACGGCCGCCGCGTCGACGCCCTGAGCGAGCAGCTCAGCCCCGGCGGCAGCGCCCGGGTGATCTGGATGGGCATGCCGAACATGCGCTCGAACAAGCTCGACGGGCGCATGGCGACGATCAACGCGATCGTCCGCGAGACCGCCGAGGCCCGCAGCGACGCGCGCTACGTCTCGACCCGCGGGGTGCTCAGCGAGCGCTTCGCCCAGAGCATCAAACGCGACGGCGCCGAGGTGCAGATCCGGGCGAAGGACGGCATCCACTTCAGCCAAGAGGGCGCGACCTTGCTGGCCAAGGCGCTAACCGACACCCTGGTCGACGCGATCGGCTAGCAACCGGGCAATCGCGGTCGTCCGCGACTCACTCGGAGGGCTGGGCGGCTTCGCCGTCGGCGGCGGCCTGCTCGAGGGCGACGCGGGCCTCGAGCTGCCCGATGAGCTCCCGCGCCGACGGGAAGTCGACGGAGCTGAGCTGCAGGGCCTCGCGGGCGCAGGCCAGGGCCTCGGCGTAGCGCCCCAGGCTGACCAGCGCGCGGGCCTTGGCGAACACCAGCAGCTCGTGGTCGTCGTCCTCGAGCTTGTGGTGCGCCTCGTAGGTGTCGATGGCGTGGATCGCCTGGGCGCCGTGGCCCTGGTTGATGCGCGCCTCGGCCAGGTCGAGGACCAGGTCGGCGGTCTGGCGCTCGGCCAGGCTCAGGGCCGAGGCGTACTCGTCGTCGGCGGCCTCGTAGTCGCCGCGCGCGGAGTAGTAGTCCCCCGCCGTCCGGTGCCACAGGACCAGCGCCCGCTCCTCCTCGGGGTCGGCCCCCTCGAGCAGCTCCGCGGCGTCGTCGAAGCGCTTGAGCGCGAGCTTGGCCTGGACCAAGAGCATGCGGCCCAGGAAGCTGTAGGGTTCGACCTCCAAAAAGCGCTGACAGTGGAACTCGAGCGCCGCGTGATCGCTGTCCTCGAAGGCCGCGATCGCCTGCTTCCAGATGTCTTGCTTGGTGGCCATGGCTCGACTCTCGCGGGCGCAGCATAACGCCCCGGGCGGGCGTGTGTCTGACCATCGGAACACTCGGGTGCAACATTCGAGACAGCCCAGCCAGCGCCCTCCCCCGCCCGGGCGCGCGCTTCACTCAGTGTGCCGCTCGTGCCGCTCGCCCGCGCCAGGCATACTCGCCCCGTGTCGGCAGCGTCCAAGGTCCTCGGCGGCGCCCTCGAGGTCGCGTCCACGCCCCCCCTGCGCCGCCGCGTGGGCCTGGCGATCGCGGTCCTGGCTCTGAGCTTCGTGCCCATGGCCGGCACCCTGGGCTACTTCTCGTCGCTCCTGCTCGCGCCCGCGCTGTCCCTGCTCGCGGCCGCCGGTGGGGTCGACGCGGTCCGGCGCTCCTTCGCCCCCCGGCCCGCCGGCACAGACGACGCCGACCAGCCCGAGGGCGATCAGCCCGACGCGCCGCCCACGATGTGGGCGATCAGCGTCGCGGCCCTGCGCGATCTCACCTGGTTGCTCGCCCTGAGCTACGGGATCCTGTTCGTCGGTCAGCTGTGGACCCTCAACTGCGACGTCCTCGGCGGGACCCACTACTTCATCCTGGGCCCGGCGGTCTCCGCCCTGCTCGGGACCGCGGCCGGGGTGATCGCCACCTTGGCGCTCGGCCGGCCCGGCGAGCGCCGCCGCGTCGTCCAGCTCCTCGCCGCCTGGCTGCCCTTTGGCCTGTGCGTGTTCGTGGGCCTGCGCCGCCTCTACGTCGACCCGGTCGTCTACGCCTTCGACCCCTTCTTTGGCTGGTACTCGGGGCCGCTCTACGACGAGTCGATCCCCATCGACGCGCGCTACTACCAGTTCCGCGCCTACAACCTGGCCGTGGCCGCGGGGGCGTGGCTGCTGCTCCATGGCCTGCTCGGATCGGACTGGCGCCTGCGCCTGCCCCGGCTCCAGGCCGAGCCCGGCCGCGGCCCCGCCCGGCTGCGCGTGGGCGTCGGCGCGGTCCTCCTGGCCCTGGCCGGGAGCGTCGGCCTGCAGGCGCCCAGCTGGGGCTTCACGGCCACCCGCGAGAGCGTCGCCGAGGTCCTCGGCGCGACCGTCGAGACCGAGCACTTCGTCATCCACTACGCCCCCGGCACGACCACCGCCCGGGAGATCGAGATGGTCGCCGCCGACCACGAGTTCGCCTACGCCCGGCTCGCCGCTCGCCTCGGCGGCAGCCCCGAGCGCAAGGTCGTCAGCTACATCTTCGAGACCGGCAAGCTGCGCCAGCGCGTGGTCGGGGCCGACCGCGTCGAGGTGTCCCCGCCGTGGCGCCAGGAGATGTACCTGAGCCGCCGGACCTGGCCCCACTCGGTCATGCCCCACGAGCTCGGGCACTCGTTCATGGGCGACTTCGGCGACCCGATCCTCGGCCTGCCGATCACCGCCCGCCAGGGCTTCAACGGGGCCCTCGTCGAGGGCGTGCCCACGGCCCTGGCCCCCAAGCACCTCGACAACCTCGGCCTCCACGAGCAGGCCGCGGTCCTCGACCGCCTCGACAAGCGCCCGAGCCTGACCACGCTGTGGGGCGCGGGCTTTTGGGGCGCCGCGGCCAGCCGGGCCTACACGGCCTCGGGCTCCTTCGTGCTGTGGCTGGCCGAGACCCGCGGGTGGGAGAAGGTCGGCCAGCTCTACGACAACGCCGGGGACGTCGAGGCCATCTACGGCGAAGACATCGCCAGCCTCGAGGCGCAGTGGCTCGAGTTCATCCGCGCCGTGCCCCTGCGCGACCAGGACGTCGAGGCCCAGGCCCAGCGCTTCCAGCGAAACTCGGTGTTCCGCCGGCCCTGCGCCCACCGAGCCGCCGAGCTCGCGGCCCAGGCCGCCCGCGCCCGCGTCCGGGACCAGCGCGACGAGGCCCTCGAGATCCAGCAGACCCTGTGCCGCATCGAGCCGGACCAGCCCCGGCACTTCCTCCAGCTCGCCGACATGTTCGCGCAGTGGCAGGACTTCGACGCCGCCGAGGCGACCCTCGCCGAGCTCGCCGAGCGCGAGGGGCTGAGCGCGACCTACCGGGCGCTCATCGCCGAGCAGCGCGGCGACACCGAGCTCGTGTCGTCGGCCCCCGGCCACCTCGAGCGCGCCGCCGAGCACTACCGCTTCGCCCTCACCCAGGGGCCCCTCGAGGGCCGGCGACGCCAGCTCCAGATCGAGCTGCGGGCCACCGAAGAGCCCGCCCTCGCCCCCCTCGCCGCCGCCTACTTCCGGCCCTTCGTGCCCCCCGACAAGACCCGCGCCGCGGTCATGCTCCAGCTATGGACGGCCAAGTCCATCGCCGAGCTCCCCGGCCACGAGGCCCTCGGCCACTACCTCGTCGGGCGCCAGTTCATGGCCGTCGCCGCCCCCGAGCAGGCCGTCGAGCCCCTGCGCCTGGCCGTCGACGACGGGCGCTGGGGCGAGCGCGCGCTGTGGACCCCGGAGCTGCGCCGGGCGGCTCGCTGGAGCCTGACCTCGGCCCTGGTCCAGACCAAGCGCTGGGACGAGGCGCGGGCCATCCTCGACGAGCTCGCCCAGCCACAGCTCGTCGAGGGCGAGGGGCACCGCGCGAAGATCCAGCAGTGGCGCGAGCGCGTGGACTTCTTCGAGGCCTACTTCGCCGAAGGCTGAGCGTCTAGCCAGGCCAGGGCCTCGTCGAGGCTGCGGAACACCTGCACGCTCGAGTCCCGCTTGAAGCGCAGGATCAGGTTGGTCGCGGCCTGCACCACCGGGCTCGCCACGACCGCCGCGATGGCGCTGAACTCCGCGGCGTCAATCTGCAGGAAGATCCGCCGGGCCGCGGGGCGAAACTCGGTGTTCGACGCCGTCACCGACAGCACCTTGCCGCCGCGGTGGGACTCGAGCCGAGCCACCAGCGCGAGGCTGTCCTGCTCTTCGACGACGCCCTCGGCGTCGACGCGCAGGTAGACCGTACCCGTTGCGGTGGTCTGAACGCTGAATCGAAGCGGCATGGTCCCGCGGAGCGACGACCATAGGCCTGCGCGCGAAGCCCGGTCAACGCCGTCGCCGAGGCTGGGTCTTCACGACCCTGCCGTGACCAACAAGTGGGCGGCCAGGACCACGCAGCTGAGCAACCACGCTCGCCACAGCAAGCCCCGACTCGACCGCGCGCTCATGGCTCGACCCTCCGCATCGGCGGGGTCGCAAAGACGGGGCGTCGGGCTGAGCGGGATCCCATGGCCCCCTTCCCTACGCAGCCGCGCCGCGTTTGGGTTGGGAGTCGAGGATCTTTTTCGCGCGGCCCAGGTCAGTGCATGGACACGTCGAATTCGGGGTGCAGCGGCTCGCCGTCGAAGATCAACGTGAAGTCCGTGTCCCCGAGGACGTGGGCTCGAGCGTAGGCCATCAGGTAGGTCCCGAGCACGGGCACGGCCTCCTCGGTGGGCGTGAACTCGTCGCCGCAGCCGTCGGCCTCGTTGTTGGGCTGGAACAGGGCGACGAGCTCGGGGTCGAGGTCGTGGCAGATCGTGATGAACGAGTAGTGGGCGCCAAAGGGCATGTCGACCCACACGTCGTCGGGGTTGGCGAGGGCGTCCCAGGCCGGCTGGGCCTCGGTCCCGTCGGGGGTGGTCAGGTCGAGCTTGCCGCTCTGGA
This sequence comes from Plesiocystis pacifica SIR-1, assembly GCF_000170895.1. Lineage (GTDB taxonomy): Bacteria > Myxococcota_A > Polyangia > Nannocystales > Nannocystaceae > Plesiocystis > Plesiocystis pacifica. The sequence continues at coordinate 28,376 of NZ_ABCS01000088.1, forward strand.
GCAGGGTCGGGACCTCGAGGGTCCCGTAGGTCGGCGTGTCGAAGGAGCTGTAGAGCGCCGGGGCCTGGGGCGAGATGGCGTCGACGCGCGCGTCGGCCAGGCCCGCCACGGCGTCGGCGACCCCGGGCTCTTCGAGGAAGGCGCAGTCGCTCGGCGAGCAGGCGCTGAGCAGGTTGTCGTAGTCGACCGCCACCCCTCCGAGGGCGAAGGTCGTGTAGCCGCCGAAGCTGTGGCCAAACACGAACACGTTGTCGAGGTCCGCCGCCGCTCCGATGGGGTCGCCGCCAAAGCCTCCGTCGGCCTCGTCGAGCATGGCCGAGACGTCCGAGGGCCGGTGGACCATCATCTCGATGAAGGACTGCGAGGTGCCCCCGAGGGCGTCGAGGGCCGTGTTCCCGACGTGGTTGGCCGAGTAGACGATCCAGCCGTGGGACGCGAAGCGCTCGGCGAAGGGATAGGCCAAGAGCGCCTCCCCGCCCGAGCCGTGGCTGTAGACGACGGTCGGGAAGCTGCCCGCAGCGACGGGCGGCGCGTCGAGGGCGACCTCGGTCGGGATCTCGACGATGCCCGCGACGGCGTAGGTGGCTGGATCCGCCCCCGAGCCCGCCTCGGCCGGGTACCAGACCCGCGTGGGGATGATCCGCTCGCTGCCGTCGGCGCCCGTGTAGGTGAACTCGAGCTCGCGGTAGCCGACCTCGTGGGGCCCGAGGGCCTCGAGCTCGGCGATGAGCTCGTCGCGGTCGGGGCCGCCGGTCTCGGTTTCGGTCTCGCTGGTCTCTTCGGCGTCCTCGGTCCCGTCCTCGGCCTCGCCGCCGCCGATGTCCGTGTCCTCGCCGACCTCGTCGTCCCCGCCCCCGTCGTCCGAGCAAGCCAGCGGTCCAAAGCCCGCGATCAGGGCCGAGAGCGAGAGGGGGACGAGGAGGCGTCGGGGCGAAGGGAAGGTCATGCCCGGGAGGGTAACGCGAGGCCGATCAGTGATCGCGGCTCGCGGTCTCGGGCGCCTCGTGGAGGCCTGGAGCGAGGCGCTCGCCTCGGCGACGCAGCTCGGCGAGCGCGCGCAGCCAGGCCAGCTCCGCCGCGAAGCGCCGCGCGCCGGGGAGCGTCCCGGGCTCCGCCTCCCTCGCGAGCACGACGGCCCGCTCACGCTCGCCGGCCCCGGCTTCATCGCGCGGGAGTTCCACGGCAGGAACCGCGAGTAAGCGCTCGACGCCGCGCTGGCGCAGGGCGCTCGCAACGGCCTCGTCCGCGACGAGCACCCCGTCGAAGCGCTGGAGCATCTGCGCCGTCCACTGCTGGGCCCCCTGCTCGGCGAGCTCCGTGAGCGCCTCGGTCCAGCGCAGCTTGCCCAGCCACGCGGGGGCCTCGACCCCGGCCGCCCGCCCGACCAGCGCCGGCCTGGGCTCCAGGCGCAGGCTCGCCAGCTGGACCCACGCCGGCATGAGCAGCGGCGAGCCGCACACGATCACCTCCGGCCGATAGAGCTGGACGAGCTCGAGGACCTGGCGCGGGGAGACGAGCACCCGCGCCGAGTCCCCGGCGAGCAGGCGCGGGCCAAGGCGCGACTTCAGCTCGGACCACGCCCGACTCGAACGCAGGCGCTGGGGCGCGGCAGCCTCCAGCCGCGCCGACCACTGCTCGGCGAGCTGTGCGGGATCGGGCGCCGCCACGTGCTCGATGCGCGCGGCTCCCCGCGCCTGGGCCCAGGACTGCGCGTCCGCTTCGAGGACCACATAGCGCAGCTCCGACTCGGGCTGAGCCGCCATGTACGCCACCCGGTGCGCGTGCGCAGGATCTCGCGCGCGCTGGTTGTCGACATCGAGGACCGTGAGCAAGCGCGTTCAACCTAGCACGGCGACCCGGACCCGCCCGCGCGCGCAAAAAGGCGACTCGACTTGCGCCCGCCGCCGTTCGATGCTGTTGTGCGACGACTTCGAGGACGGCGATGAGCGCACCGAGCCCAGATCTCAGCGACTACCCCGGCGGCTACACCATCAACCGCAAGGGCGCAGGTCGACAGTTCGACAACGATTTTCTCGAGGCCTTCTCGCGCTGCCACGGCAGCATCCCGCTCATCATCTACGCGCCCGTCGTGGGCTGGCTGTTCTACCGGACCGCGACCACGACCGAGCTGGGTGTGGCCGCGACCGTGGGCCTGACCCTCGCCGGCATCTTCGTGTGGACCCTGGCCGAGTACTGGCTGCACCGCATCGTGTTCCACTTCGAGCGCATGCCGAAGCTCCACTACTTCCTGCACGGCATCCACCACGTCTACCCCAACGACAAGTACCGGATGGTCATGCCCCCGGGCGCGAGCGCCGTGCCGGCCGTGCTCTTTTGGCTGCTCGCCTGGGCCCTGCTCGGCCGCGACATGGCGCTGCCGGCCTTCGCCGGCTTCGCGATCGGCTACCTCTGGTACGACATGACCCACTGGTGGACCCACGTGGGCAAGGCCCGGACCCCGTGGGGCAAGAAGCTGCGCAAGCACCACATGCTGCACCACTTCAAGGACCACGACCTCTACTTCGGCGTGTCCACGCCGCTGTGGGACTGGGTGTTCGGCACCCTGCCCAAGGAGTAGTCGCCGCAGCCGTCAGCGCGGCTGCGGGCGCGCGCGGCTGCCCCGACGCCGACCGTAGTTGGGCAGCAGCTCGCCGACGACGTCGTGGAGGCGGCGGCGGAGCTTGGTCTTGACCCGCTGCTCGAGCTGTCGGGTCCGCTCCCGCGACAGGCCCAGCTCGCGCCCGACCTCGACCAGGCTCGGCGGCGAGCCGCTCTCGTCGAGCAGGCGGCGGCGGAGGATGACGCGCTCGCGGGGGTCGAGCTCGCGGATGACGGCGGCGATGCGCTCGCGGACCAGCTCGCCGACCTCGCGCTCGAAGATCGTCGCCTCGACGGTCGACTCGGACACCAGCGCCGCGCTCGAGGGGTGATCGAGGGACAGGTCGCGGCCGTCGATGCGCGCGGCCATGGCCTCGACGTGGGCCTCGGAGCACCCAAAATACTCGGCGAGGGCGGCCCGCTCGGCCGCGCCGTCGCGCTCGCCCGCGGTGGCCTGGAAGCGCCCGCGGGCCCGGTGCAGCCCGTAGAACAGCCGCGTATGCGCGGAGCTCGAGCCCACCCGGACCAGGCTCCAGCTGCGCTGCACGTGGGCGAGGATCCGCGCCCGCACCCAGTAGCGTCCGTAGGTCATGAACCGCAGGCCGCGCTCGGGGTCGAAGCTCTCGAGCGCGCGGACGAGGCCGACGTTGCCCTCGGCGACCAGCTCGGCCATGGGGTGGCCGTAGTTTCGATACCCCCGCGCGATCGCAACGACGTCGCGCAGGTGCGCCTCGATGAGCCGCTGACCGGCGAGGCGATCACCCTCGTGGTAGGCGCGGGCGAGCTCTCGCTCGCGCTCCCCGTCGATCTCCTCGAAGCTCGACACGTGCGCCACGTAGCGCTCGAAGTCGCGGTCCCTGCTGCTCACCCGGCTCCCCCAGTCCTCTTCGTCGAGAGCTGCGTCCAATGCCTGGCTGGCGTCCTGACCCCGCGTGGCAGGGTCGCGCTCGCATCAAAACTGGACTGGGCGCCCGATTCCGCCTCGGGCAGCAGCAAGGTGGCTCAACCGAGCCCGCGACCGCCCCACCCACGGCGGGGCGACCACCCACAGAGCATGCAGGCAAAGACCCAGGCTGACAAGAGCATCCGGTCCAGTTCGGGCCGGTTTTAAATCGCGCGTCGCTCCTCTGCGCGAGTCGCAATTTCGTGCTCAAGAGCGTCTCCGCGCCTCTTCCCGGCCATTCCCCTGTCTCATCCACATGGAAACTAGGCCAGCTTGCTAGGCTCGCGCGGCACATGCTGGCGATCATCCTCGACGAACACGGCGGCCCCGAAGTCCTGCGCCTCGAGACCGTCGCCGATCCCACGCCAGGTCCGGGCCAGGTCGTCCTCGACGTCCACGCCTGCGCCCTCAATCGCCTCGACATCTGGGTGCGTGGCGGGCTCCCCAACCTGCGCCTGAGCTACCCCCACGTCCTCGGTTCGGACATCGCCGGGATCGTCCGCCGCGTGGGACCGGGCGTCGACGAAAGCCTGATTGGGCGCGAGGTCGTGGCCAATCCGGGAGTCAGCTGCGGGCGCTGCGAGGCCTGCCTGTCCGGCTGGGACAACCTGTGCCCGCACTACCGGATCCTCGGCGAGAACACGACGGGCGGCTACGCGGAGCAGATCTGCGTACCCGTCGCCAACCTCGTGGACAAACCCGCGCGCCTGTCCATGGTCGAGGCCGCGGCCTTCCCCCTGACCTTCCTGACCGCCTGGCAGATGCTCGTGACCCTGGCCCAGGTCCAGCCTGGCGAGACCGTGCTGATCCACGCAGCCGGCAGCGGGGTCGGCTCGGCGGGGCTGCAGATCGCCAAGCACTCCGGGGCGCGCGTGATCGCCCTCGCCAGCACCGACGCCAAGCTAGCCAAGGCCGAAGCCCTCGGCGCCGACGCGATCGTACGGACCAGCGACGAGGACTGGCCCAAGCAAGTCCGCGCGCTCCCGGGCGTGGGCCGGCGCGGCGTCGACGTCGTGTTCGAGCACGTCGGCAAAGCCACGTGGAAACACAGCATCAAGCTGTGTCGCCGGGGCGGCCGGGTGGTGACCTGCGGCGCGTCCTCGGGCTGGGACGCGGACACGGATCTGCGCCAGGTCTTCTTCCGCCAGATCCAGATCCTCGGCTCGACCATGGGCTCGAAGGCCAGCTTGTTCCGCATCGCCGCGCTCATCGAGGCCGGGGCCATGTCGCCGGTGGTCGACCGCGTGTTCCCCCTGGCCGAAGCCGCCGCGGCCCACCGCTACCTCGATCGGCGCGAACAATTTGGCAAGGTGGTGCTCGAGGTCCGACCGAGCGCGGACGCCTAGGACGCCCAGCCCCATGCACGACTCCGAGACCACGCCGCCCGAGCGCGAGCCCGAGGCCCGAGAGGTCTGGGCGCCGCGGGCCTGCGCGGTGATCGGCCTGCTGCTCGCCCTCGTCTACCTGTTCGTCCCCGACGCGGGCCCGGGCGACTTTTGCGTCGACGACGCGTGGATCCACCTCGCCTACGCCAAGAGCCTGCGCCTGGGCGACGGCCTGTCCTACAACCCGGGGGACTGGGAGACGGGCTTTTCGAGCCCGCTGTGGGTCGTGCTGCTCGCCGCGTGGCCCACGGAGCCCGACCCCGTGGTCTCGGTCAAGCTGCTCGGCGCGCTGCTGCACGGCTGCGTCGCGGGGCTGAGCAGCGCCCTCGCCCTCGAGCTCGCCCGCCGCCGCGCGACCCTCGAGCGGCCGGTGCCCGTGCTGTCGATCGCGCTGTTGGCTGGCATCCTCGCCGCCACGGCGCCGACCTTGCTGCAGAGCGCGGGCTCGGGCATGGAGATCGGGCTGACGGCGACGCTGCTGCTGGCGACGGTGCTCGCCAGCGTGCGCGAGCAGTGGCTGCTCGCGGCGATCTTGGCCTTCCTCGCCCAGCTCGCCCGCCCCGAGGCCCTGTTCTTTCTGGGCACCTTCGCGGCCCTGAGCGCGGTCCTCCCCCAGCCGCCCTCGGCCTCGACCTCAGAGGGCGCCGACGCTTCGCCCTGGCGCCGGCGAGCCCTCGCGCTGAGCCCCGCCCTCGGAGCTGGCGCGGCGATGTTGGCGTGGATCTTCTACTGCCAGGCGGTGAGTGGGTACCCATGGCCGAACACCGCCTACGTCAAGGCCGACCTCGGCGACGCGAGCCTCGGCGGCGGGCTGGACTACCTCGGCGCCCAGGTCCTGCCCTGGCAGCCGTGGGTCATCGGCCTCGGCGGCGGCATGGCCCTGATCGCCGCGGCCCTGTGGACGGATCTGAGCGGCCGGGGCGTGCTCGAGCGCGACGCCGAGGGTCAGGGCGAGCCCGCCGAAGCCCCGACCAGCGGAGCGCTCACCCGGCACTGGCAGCTCCTCGCGCTGCTGCTCGCCTGGGCGGCCGGGCTCGTCGCCACCGCCGCGAGCCGCCCCCTCGACCCGGGCATTCTCTTCTACCAGAGCCGCTACTTTGCGATCTTCGCCGCCCTCCCCCCGGTGCTCATCGCCCTGGGCGTGGCGCGGACCCACAAGCTCCTGGTCGTCGCCCTGCTCTTGCCGGTCGCCGTGTTCACGGGTCTACAGGTGACCGAGGTCCGGGCGCTCCAGCGCGCCCAAGAGCGCGGGGTCGCCCTGCTCCACGGGGATCCGGCACAGCAGCTCCGGGAGCAGTTCCCCGCGGACGCGGTGATCGCCGTGGAGGGGGCCGGCGCGGCGCGCTACCGGACGCCGCGGACGATGACCATCGTCGACATCATCGGGCTCAACGACGCCGAGGTCGCCCACGCCGACGGCGACGCCGACAAGGCCTGCGTGATCGCCCGGCGCCGCCCGGACGCCTTCGTGCTCCCCGACCACATCGCCGCGGCGCTCTCGAAGGTGTTCGTGCTGCGCCCGCTGGCCGAGTTCGAGGACGCCCGCTGGGCGCAGATCGAAGAGCCCCGGGAGGTCCGGGTGCTGCTCTTGGCCGTGGACGGCGTGCACCCGCACTGGGCCGCGCGCTGCGAGCTGGACTAACAAAAAGGACGCCCCACCCAGGGCGCCCTTTGGCAGACCGGCCGGCTCAGTACTCCCAAGCGGGGATCGAGTTCGCGCCGAAGCTCAAGGTGTCCCGCTCGGCCAGGTACTCGTCGAGGGTCGCCCGGTCCTTCGCGGACATGTGCTCGAAGCGGACGCCGACCCACTCGAGGGGCCCGTAGCGGCGCCGGTGGACGACCTCCGCGAGGGCGCACAGGGTCTCGCCGCGCTCGGGCAGCGGGACGGCGAGCCACGAGAAGCGATGGTCGAGGCCGCGGCCGCGCTTGTCTCCGCTGCTGTCGCGGTCGAGCTTCTTGGCCCCGACGCGCAGCAAGGACATGCCGCTGCGCGACAGGTCGACGACCATGAAGCCCTCCATGACACCGGCCTGGGTGCCCGGGGCGACGAAGCTGCCGATGACGTGGCGGGCGTCGGTGCGCAGCTGGGGGGCTTCGGTGCTGAGGGTCTCCATCGCGGAGCACGCTAATCGAGGCCCGATCGGCCGCCAAAAAATTGGCGAGCGCGGCGAGCTGTGCCTAGCCAGCAGTCGGGCTAGCGATACGGCCCGCGGGCCGCGGCCAGCACCTGGCGCTCGAAGCTCCGCAGCTGCTCGGCCATCAGCGCCAGGCCCCGCTCGCGCCGCTCGCCCTCGACGTCGCGGCGCTGGAGCTGGGCGCGGGCGAGGTCCAGGGCCGAGGAGGAGGCGGTGCTGACGGGGAGCTCGGCGGCGCGGGTGTCCTCGGCCTCGACCTCGCCGATGGTCCAGCGCAGGGTCTCGGCGATGCCCACGACCCCCACGCCGAGGTCTTCGAGGCGGCGCCGCTCGACCTTGGGCAGGTCGTCGAAGCGCTGCAACCACTCCCACGCGGCCCGCAGCGCCACCTCGGCGTCGAACTCCCGGCCCTCGATGGCGCTGCACACCAAGCGCGCGTCGGCGACGAGGGCCGCCACGGGGGCACGCAGGTGATCGAGCTCGGCGTCTTCGGGGCTCTCGACCAAGGCCATGCGCGCGGCCGAGTCCCGCTCTTTGATGGCGCGGCCGGCCCAGATACCCACCGGCGCGAGCGCGGTCATGACCATGGCGGCGTACATGGTCAGGTCGAGGAGCGGGTGCTGCAGGCCCGAGGTCGGGGTCATGCCGGCCAAGAGCGCGGCCAGGCCCACGGTGCCGAGGCCCCAGCCTCCGAGCACGCTGATTTGCAGGGCGAAGGTCCGTCGACGAATCCCGAGCTCGGCCAAGCGCAGCGCCACCGCCCCGTGGTCCACGGGCATGGGCAAGCGAGCGAGCGATCCATCCACGCAACCATCATACCGAAGGCTCGCGGACAGGTGGGGCTCGAGTTTCGCCCCGCGAAGGCCTTGGACTCAGCGGGTCGGCCAAAACGAGTTTGGCCAACCCTGTGTCCCATTTCGCCGTCGCGGACGACGCCACGCCCTCCCTGCCCCACGTCCACGACTCAGCCGCCGAACGCGTACCAGGACAGGGGCGAGCCGGTCCCTTCACTGACCGTGTAGTAACCACGCTCACCGTCGACGCCGAGCCCCAGACCCACCAAGGCCACACATTCGCCCTGTTGCTCTGCGGCCAGCGGGATGGAGCAGGGCTCGCCGAGCATCGCCTCCTCGACGGAGGCGTCCATGGGTCGCAGCCACAAAAAGGCCTGGGCGTAGCCGCGAACGACGATGGCGTCGCCGTTGGCCGAGATGTCGCCGGCCGTGGCGATGGCGCTGGGGAAGTTGGGATCGGCCAGGGCGACGAGCTCGCCCGACGCCAGCGGCGCCGGGAGGCCGTAGAGCTTGGTCTGCTCGCCCTTGGTCACGATGAAGAGATCGCCGGACAGCGGATCGACGAGCAGAGTCTCAGCGTTGTGAGGGCCGTCGGGATAGGTGAGCGCCAGCAGCTCCCAGTCCGCGACGCCCTGGTCACGGATGCTCGCGGGCTCGGCCATGCGCAGCACGGCGATGGACGGCCGGGCCTCGGCGTTGTCGCCGATGTCCCCGAGGTAGAGCCAGTCGCCGGTCTCGGGCGCCTCGACCTTCGGGCCCAGGGCCATGTCTTCCCAGTCGACCGCCGGCGCGCCGACGAGCTCGATGGTCGCGAGGGCCTGACCCTCGAGGCCCACGGCGAACACCCGCGCGCTGTCGCCCGAGTCGTTGTGGGCCCACAGCAGGTCGTGGACGGAGCTGCGCACCAGGCCCGAGGCCTCGTCGATGGCCGGGTCGGCGAGGGAGCCGACGACCGCGGAGCCGTCGACCTCGGGGCAAGCCTCGAGCCAGGGCTCGGCGGAGCCGGTGTCGGTCTCGGTCTCCGTCGAGTCCGACTCCGTGCTCGACTCGCTCGACTCGCTCGACTCGCTCTCCGTCGACTCGGACTCCGTGCTCTCCCCCGAACCCGTTCCGGAGCTCGAGTCCGTGTCCGCTCCGACCTCGTCCTCCGTCGCGGGGCCCGTCCCCTCCCCGCCTCCGTCGTCTGCGCAAGCCACCGAGAGCGCGAGACACAGCGAGAGCGGCGAGAGGACGGACGTGCGCAGAGAGGGAACGCGGGACATGGCGCGAGGGTACTCCGAAGGCAGCGATCTTTTCCTGGCTCGACGGGACCCTTGGCTACGATCACGTCATGTCGGCGACCCAAAGGGCGGCGGGCCACCTCGCGGTCCACCAGCACGTCGTCGGAGTAGCCGGTGCACACGACCACCCGCGTGCTCGGGCTGTGCTCGACGAACCACTGGATCAATCCACAGCAGGTCGAAGGGGCGCTCGGCGCAATGGCCTACATGCGTGGAGGGTTCGGGGGGGAAGAGAGTGCCCCCCCCCCCCTGTGTAAAACCTCGCCAGAGCGCCGCCTCGCCCCAGCGCATCACCGTCGCCGAGGCGGTCGACACCGAGCCGACCGCGTACATCAAGACCACGTCGCCCGGCCGCAGCTTCCCGGCCGCCGCGGCCGCGTGCAGGTTCATGGGCAGCAGCGCCGTGCCGGTGTTGGCGAAGCGCTCGTAGGTCGAGATGGTCTTGGTCCGCGGGACGCCGAGGACGTCGGCGGCGAAGTCCGCGTACCAGGCCGTGGGCGTGTTGACCACGAGGCAGTCGACCTCGTCGATGCTCAGGCCGGCCTTTTCGAGGGCGCCGTCGCAGCACTCGCGCATGGCCGGCTCGCCGATCTCGTTGATGATCCGCGCGGTGTCCTTGCTCGCGCGCATCCGCGGCACGGGGCCGAGCTCGGGGTCCACGACCATGTCGAGGCGGAAGGTCCCGCAGGTCTGGGCGGTGTGGATGGTGTGCTCGGCGAGGAAGCCCAGGGGCTTCGCCTCGGCCTGGGGCTGGCTCTGCGCCGCCCCACCTGGCATGGGACCGACCAAGAGCGCCCCCGCCCCGTCGCCCAGGAACCACGACAGCGTGTCCTCCGGCGGGGCCATGCGCGAGTAGGAGCAGGACGCGACGATCAGCGCGTTGCGGTAGCGGCCGGCCTCGATCAGCCCGATCGCCATGTTCATCGACACCAGCGTGCTCGAGCAGGCCGACTCGACGTTGATGCCGGGGCAGCGCAGGCCCAGGTCGCGGACCACGTAGGCGGCGTTCCCGGGCCCGTAGTTGTCGGGCAAGAACGACGAGACCAACAGCAGGTCGACCTCGCTGGCCGTGAACCGGGCGGCGTCGAGGGCTCGCCTGCCCGCCTCGACCTCGAGCTGCGATCCGAGCTGACCGTCCGCGAGGATCCGCCGCTCGACGGCCCCGCGGAAAGGATCGGCGAGGTAGGGCTCCATCGCGCGATCAAAGGTGTTTGGCGTGGCTGCCTCGCGCCGCTTCCAGACCTTGGCCAGGGCCTGCTGTTCGGCGTGGGCGACGAGCTCCGGGTGGTGCTCGAGCCAATAATCGTTGCGACGTCGCTGCTCGGGCACCGCAAAGGCGACCGACAATACTCCGATGTCCATGCTGTCCTCCTTGGATGTGAATCGGTCAATCCTCGACCGATGGGATCACCATAAGCGGCTTTTGTCCTTACGCCCAGGCCCAGATCAATTCGAAGGAACGCGCAAACTCTCTGGGGGTTCGAGACCGCTCGCAGCGTGTCAGATGGACCCACCGCGAGCGCGGCCTGGCGCCCCAAATGGTCACGCCGCGACAACCATCTCGAGCTCTGGCGTTTGCACGATGGACGCCGCCCCAACCGCTGCTATGGTCCCGCGGCCATGCGAGCCCTCCTCCCCATCGCCACCTCTCTCGTGCTCCTCGCCGCAGCTGGCTGCAACAAGCAGAGCTACAAGTTCGACACCAAATCTCCCGCCCACGCCGGCCAGGGTGAGGTCGTCCTCAAGGTCGACAAAAAGACCGGCAACGGCACCATCGAGCTCACCGTCGAGCACCTCGCCCCGCCCGAGCGCATCGACGGCTCGATGCGCGCCTACGTCGTGTGGGTCGCGTCCGCCGGCAAAGACCCCCACAAGCTCGGCGTGCTCGAGTACAAGGCCAAAAAGCGCGCGGGCAGCCTGAGCGCGACCTTCTCCGACGACGAGATGCAGATCATCGTCACCCTCGAGAAGGACCCCTCGGTCGATACCCCGACTGGGGTTCGGGTCGTCGAGCAAGACGTCATCGCGCCCAAGTGAGGCGGGGGTCATCC
>NZ_ABCS01000087.1 GCF_000170895.1 Plesiocystis pacifica SIR-1
GGCAGACAGCAAAAAACGCCCCTTCCCCTTGAGTGCAATGCGCTCGGAAGGGCTGGTTCCGATCGTGGCGAGGGAGAGCTCTCCAGGGTCGGCGTTGCGGTCCCGATCTCGCATGATTCGGCGAAGATGGCCATTGAGCTTGTTTCTGGCGATGGTGAAGACCAGGGTACGAACGCTCGCGTCATAGCGAAACCCCTCGAGGGCCTCGCGCAGGTCCGCGAAGGTGTCTTGCACGAGCTGTTCGGCTTGCTCCGACCCTCCGTGGGTCCCTTTCGGGGAGAGCGGGAAACGAGACTCGAACTCGCGACTTCGACCTTGGCAAGGTCGCGCTCTACCAACTGAGCTATTCCCGCGTCAGGGCTGCGAACTCTATACGAGCGCGTTTGCGAGTCAAGGGCAAATCGGTGCTCTGGTGCTTTTTTATCATCGGCTTTCTCACTTGCTCTGGGCGTGGATCCAGGCTCGGCGGCGGGCACCCGGCGGGCGCTCGATCACACGCATACACATGCAATAACTTTGCATTCATGCGGCGAACATGCGCTCGAGGTGGGCACGGGCCGCTCTCGGGCCCGATCCCCATTGCTTCCCAGGGCCTTCCAAAGTAGAGCTCAGTTGGTCCCAGCAGCAGCTCTGGGACCCCTCTGAGCGATGTCGTCCACCTTCGAGCTCCTCATTGTCGGCGCCAGTGGCTATGCAGGCCAAGTTCTGCATGCACTCGGCATGCAACATCCACGCATCCAGGTGCGGCCCTGCCCCGTCCGCAGCCCCGACCAAGTCGACGAGGCGGGCCTGCGCGCCCTGGCCTCGGCCGACCTCGTCGCCCTGGCCCTGCCTCGGGAACCAGCCAAGGTCTGGGCCGCGGCGCTGCTCGGCGCGGGCGCGCGCCGGGTCCTCGACCTGTCCGACGCGCGGCGCCGCGACCCCGAGGCGCACTACGGCCTGCCCGAGCTCACCGGGGCCCCCCCGGCCCACGCGCGCCTGGTCGCCAACCCGGGCTGCTACCCCACGGCCACCCTCGCGTCCCTGCGGCCCCTGCTCGACGCCGGCCTGATCGAGGCCGAGTCCATCGCCGTGCTCGGGACCAGCGGCGCGTCCGGGGCCGGCAAGGGCCTCGCCGACCGCCTGCACTTTTGCAACCTCGCGGGCAACAGCTTCCCCTACAAGGTCGGCGAGCACCGCCACGTCCCGGAGATCGAGCACCACCTCGGCGCGCCGATCAGCTTCGTCACCCAGCTCCTGCCCATCGTCCGCGGCATGCTGGTGACCAGCTTCGTCAAGCCCAAGGCCGGCGTGACGCCGAGCCAGCTGCGCGAGGCCCTCGAGGCCCGCTACGCCGAGGCCCCCTACGTCACCGTGCTGCCCCAGCCCGACCAGGGCCTCGGCCTCGGCCACGTCGTCGGCACGCACCAGGTCCTGGTCGCCGTGGGCCCCGTCGAGCGCAGCGGGCTCGTCCCGGTGTTCGCCTCGATCGACAACCTGATGCGCGGCGCGGCCAGCCAGGCCCTGCACAACGCCAACCTGTGGCTCGGCCTGCCGCCCTCCCTGGGCCTGCCGCCGCCCCTGGCCGAGCTCCCCCGGGGGGTCCCCCCCACCTTCGCTACTGCCCTGTCCACCGCCCTGTCCACTGCCCTGCCCACCGCCCTCAACCCCGAGACGGCCACGCCATGACCCACGCCCACACCCCCATCGTCACCTCCCTCGACAGTGGCCTCGACGCCCTCCCCGGCGGCTTTCGCTTCGCGGGCGTGCACGCGGGCATCAAGCGCTCGCGCAAGGACCTCGCGCTGATCCACTGCACCGTCCCCGAGGGCGCGAGCGCGGCCGGGGTGGTCACGCGCAACCCCGTGCGGGCCGCGTGCGTCGAGCGCTGCGACGCCCTGCTGCCGGCCGCGGGCATCCGCGGGGTCCTGGTCAACAGCGGCAACGCCAACGCCATGACCGGTGCCCAGGGCGTCGAGGCCAACGCGGCCCTCGCCAAGGCCACCGCCGCGGCGCTCGAGAGCGCCGCGGACACCGTGCTGACCTACTCGACCGGGGTCATCGGCGTGCCCCTCGACGCCGAGAAGATCTGCGAGGCCATCCCGGGCCTCGTCGTCGCGGGCAGCGAGACCGACGCGCGGGCCTTCGCCGCGGCGATCCTGACCACCGACACCGTCATCAAGGTCGCCCACACCACCCTCGAGTTCGAGGGCGAGACCGTGCGCCTGTTCGGCGTCGCCAAGGGCTCGGGCATGGTCCACCCGAACATGGCGACCACCCTGGGCTACGTCTGCACCGACGCCGCCGTGGCCCCCGAGCGCCTCCAGGCCATGCTGAGCGCGGCGATCGAGCCGACCTTCAACGCGATCACCGTCGACGGCGACACCTCGACCAACGACGCCGTGCTGGTCCTGGCCAGCGGCGCCGCCGAGGTCGAGATCGGCGACGCCGAGGCGGAGGCCTTCCAGGCCGCCCTCCAGGCCGTGCTCTTGACCCTCGCCGAGCAGGTCGCCCGCGACGGCGAGGGGGCCACGCGCCTGCTCGAGGTCGAGGTCCGCGGCGCGCCCAGCCCGGCCATCGCCAAGGCCATCGCCCGGGGTTGCTGCCGCAGCTCGCTGTTCAAGTGCAGCGTGTTCGCGGGCGAGGTCGCGGGCTGGGGCCGGCTCGGCGCCGCCGCGGGCCAGGCCGCGCTCGAGGCCGGCTACTACGACTTCGACGCCAGCGCCCTCGACATCGACGCCATGGGCCTGGCCCTGGTGCGTAGCGGCGCCCCCGTGGCCGCCGAGCAGGTCGATCTGGGCGAGCTCGCCCGGCGCCTGCGCGGCCCCACGGTCCGCTGGGTCCTCGAGCTCGGCCAGGGCCAGGCCAACTTCACCGCCCTGGGCTGCGACTTCTCCTACGACTACGTGCGCATCAACTCCGACGAGGCCCGCCAGGTGGTCGTCAACGCCGAGGGGCAGATCGGCCGCAGCGTCGGCCTGTCGAGCTACACCCCCATCCTCAAGCACCAGCTGCTCGTCGACGGCCTGTCCTACGTGCGCCGCTTCAAGGGCCTGCGCGTGCTCGTCCACCTCTCGGGCTCGGCCGCGCGCAAGCCCACCTTGGTGGCCTCCGTCGCCCGCGACCTCGAGCTGATCCTCGACGCCGAGCTGCGCGTGCTCGTGGTCGTGCCCGACGCGGACACCCTCGCGGGCCTGCGCGCGACCATGTCCGACGGCGCCTACCGCCTGGCCGAGGTCATCAAGGACGCCGCGACGATCGGCGCCCGCCTCGATCGCGGCCAGGCCTGCGCGCTGATCCAGGGCACCCCCGACCCCGGGGAGCTCGTCGCCCTCGGCGTGCGCCTGGGCGTGGGCAAGCTGATCTGCCTCGCCGACGACCAGGGCCTCCACGACGCCGGCGGCCTCGTCAGTGAGCTGACCCCCGACCAGGCCCTGACCGGCCTCGACCGCGGGCGCTTTGGCACCCACGCCGACGAGAACCTCGCCTTCGCCCGGCACGCGGCCCGCCAGGGCTTGCCCGCCTTGCACCTCATCGACGGCCGCCTGCCCCACGCCCTGGTCGCGGAGCTGTTCACCGAAGAGGGCATTGGTACCCTCGTGACCCGCCAGCTCCGATGAGCGCGACCAAAGAACGCCGCAAGACCCTCCGCCAGCTGCTGCTCTCCGGCCTCGGAGGCAGCACGCAGGCTCAGCTCGCCGACGCCCTCGCCGAGCGAGGCATCGTCACGACCCAGAGCACGATCTCCCGGGACCTCAAGCTGCTCGGCGCCCAGCGACGCATCCGCGAGGACGGCAGCTTCGTCTACCGGCTCGAGACCGGCGGGCGGACCAGCTTCCCCTCGGGCATGGTCCTGGCCGTCGAGTTCAACGAGGTCATGATCGTCGTGCGCACCCGCGTCGGCCGGGCTCCGGCCGTGGGCATCGAGCTCGACGGCCTGCGCCACCCCGACATCCTCGGGACCGTGGCCGGCGACGACACCGTGCTCGTGGTCCCGCGCTCGACCCGACACATCGAGCGCCTCGCTCGCGTGCTCATCGAGCTCGCCGAGCTGGCCTGAGTTCTACTTTGCCCCCACGGGCATCTGAGGACCGGGGGCGCTTCGTCGCTGTCCGCTCCTCCGCTTTGGCTTGGTGGGCAATGGAGTTCGTGCCTTTGAGAGGGCATGTGGTCGCCCCCGCAAGCGGGGGCGTGGATTCCTTGACAGTCTCTGAGTCGTGGACGTGGGGCAGGGAGGGCGTGGCGTCGTCCACGACGGCTAAGTCCACGACGGCTAAATAATCAGGGGCTGTGGATTCATTCACAGCCCTGAGTCGTGGACGTGGGGCAGGGAGGGCGTGGCGTCGTCCACGACGGCTAAATAGACAGAGGGTCGGCCAGAACTCGTTTTGGCCGACCCTCTGAGTCGTGGACGTGGGGCAGGGAGGGCGTGGCGTCGTCCACGACGGCTAAAGTGGACAGTTCGAGCCGCCGAGCCCGCCTGCTCCCGCGGGGCAGTGATCGGGCCCGACCGCAGGCGGGGCCCATCCGCGGGATCGGCCAATTCGCGCGATAATAGGCCTTCAACTGTTGATTTCAACGTATGGAAGCCAGACATTTTTTCAGCCTTTTGTTCTTTCGGACAGGGTCAACAATGCGGCTTCGTGACAAGCTAATTTCCATGAGCTCCCGCCACGAGACCATCGCAGCCGAGCTGTTCCCGAGCGCGCGCAGCTCCATGCGCTTGGGCCTCGGCGAGGTCGACGTGATCGCGCCGGGCCTGCTGCACGTGCGCTTCGCCGGGCACCTGCGGGTGCAGCACATCGAGCCGATGATCAGCGCGGGCGAGCAGATGATCGCCCACGGCTTCCGACCGCTCATCGTCATGGACGCCCACGACGTGCACGCCTACGAGGCCGAGGTCCGGCGTCGGTGGCAGCGCTTCCTCGTCCACCACAAAGACGCGATCTTCGGCTCCTGGGTGCTGTTCCGCTCGCCGCTGTTCAAGATGGCGATCACCTTGATCAACCCGATGGTCGGCGGGACCATGAAGCCCTTCACCAAGTTCGAGGCCTTCGACGAGGCCGTCAGCGAGATGACCGAGCGGGCGCGCCGAGGCGACCCGCTGTTCCGCGCCGCCCGCTGACTCGTCCGCGGCCAAACCTGGCCGATCGGCCAAGCCACGCAAATGATGCGCCCTTCGCACACCGGAGGGCGCATCGTCTTTTCTGGCTTCGCGGCTAGGCTGAGGTGCGTTCCACCATGTGAGTGAAGCCGCATTTCACCATGTGAACTGTTCCGTGAATGGCGGCCCCTGGAGGCAGCCCCGCGGCGGCTCCTTCGTGCGCTCAACATATTGAAATCATTCGACTAGTCGATCGGGTGAACCGGGCTTCCTTGACATGAATCCGAGTTCATATCATGAACCGCCTGGCCAACGCCGTTCTCGAACGGCCACATCGGCGGCAACAGCGAGCTTGCCCCGCCCCAAATCTCGATCACTTTCGCGCCCGAGCCAAGCGCGACATTTCAGCCAGTCGACGTACTCATGGCCAGGTCCCCCAGCAGCAAGCGCGAGCGTCGCTCCATTCGAGAAGAGAGCCGCGCGGTCTATCGGCAAGCGATCCGCGAAGCGGCGATGCGGGTGTTCGGGCGCACGGGCTACCGGGAAGCCAAGATCACCGACATCGCCTCCGAGGCCGGCGTCGCCACGGGCACCCTCTACAACTACTTCTCGAGCAAAGAAGACATCTTCAACTCGATCCGCGAGGAGAGCCGCAACATCCTCCGCGCGAGCCTGGAGAAGTCCGAGTGCATCCGCGACCCCGTCGAGCGCATGTGCGAGCGGACCCGGCTGATGCTCGGCTTCCTCGAGGACCACGGCGCGCTGTTCTCCATTCACATGCAGACCAGCAGCCTGCACGACATGCACAAGGACGACGAAGACGCGGCCTTCCGCCGCGAGATCCTCGAGATGTTCATCGGCGACATCGACCAGGCCGGCGAGCGCATGCGCCAGGACTACCCCTCTCTGATCTTGGCCACCGCCGTCGGCGGCCTGATCCAAAGCACCATTCTCACGTGGGTCGAGGCGGGCTGCCCCGCCGGACTGCGCGAGAACACCCAAACCATCATGGACTTGTTCCTCCACGGAGCTGCGAAGCGATGACTCCCAAGCCCTACCTCCTCTCGTTGGCCGCTGGCCTGCTGCTCCTCACCTCGGCCTGCGACTCGGGCGAGTCCGCCGCCGAGGCCCTGCCCCCGGCCAAGGGCGAGCAGGCCCCGGCCCGCGCCGAGATGCCGACCATGGCCGCCAGCGCGGGCGCTGGCGCGGTCGAGACCCGCAACCACCGCTGGGTCGGCAGCGTCCAGGCCAAGCACCACGTCGAGCTCTCGCCGCAGATGACCGGCGTGATCGCCCAGCTCACCGTCGAAGAGGGCGAGACCGTCGAGAAGGGGCAGATCCTGTTCCGCACCGAGGGCGCCGCGGTCAAGCTCGCCGTGTCCCAGGCCTCCGCCGCCGTCGCCCAGGCCCAGCTGTCCGTCGACGAGGCCGAGCGCGAGGCCGAGCGCACGCGCAAGCTGGCCTCGCGCGGCTCCGTCGGCTCGGCCAACCTCGAGCGCGCCGAGTCTGGGGTCAAGGCGGCCAAGGCCGGCCTCAAGCAGGCCAAGGCGGCCGCCGCCGTCGCCCGGGCTCAGGCCCGCGACCTCACCGTCAAGGCGCCGATCTCCGGGGTCATCGTCGGCAAGTACAAGAACGTCGGCGAGCTGGCGACCATGATGCCGCCGACGATCGTGCTGATCATCGACGACCTGTCGACGGTCGAGGTCCGCGTGCGCGTGCCCGAGCTCAAGCTGCGCGAGATCGACGTCGGCTCCCCGGTCTCGGTCTACTTCCCGGCCCTCGACCTCGACCGCGAGGTCTCCATCACCCGCATCGGCAACGCCGTCGACCCGCGCAGCCGGACCATCGAGCTGGTGCTCGAGATCGACAACCCCGGCATGCGCATCAAGTCGGGCATGTCCGTCGAGGTCGGCCTGGGCAAGGTCGCCAAGGCCGAGGCCGCGCCGGGCCAGGAGCAGGACCAAGCGGGCGCCCCGGCCGAGGACGGCCCCGCCAAGGCCGACGCCGACGCGACCGCCAAGGCCGACGGCGGCGCCGCCAAGGCCGACGCCGCCACGCCCACCGCCATGCTCGCCCCGGGCAAGGCCAGCCACAGCGCGCCCTAGCCCGCGCCGGCCCTCCCTTCCTCTCTAGTCTCGCTCGCTCCCACTCGACCTCGAGGCAGCCATGCAGCTCGTAGACGTCTCCGTTCGCCGACCCGTGTTCGCGGCCATGTTGATCATGGCCCTCGTCGTGTTTGGCTTCTTCTCCTACCCGCGCCTGGGCGTCGACCTCTACCCCTCGGTCGACTTCCCGGTCGTCACGGCCACGGTCATCTACCCCGGCGCCGACCCCATGACCATGGAGTCCAAGGTCGCCGAGCCGATCGAGGAGGCCATCCAGGGCATCGCCGGCATCAAGCGCATGACCTCGCGCAACCTCGAGGGCGTGACCATGGTCGTCGTCGAGTTCGAGCTCGAGGTCCAGTCGGACCGCGCCCTCGACCAGGTCCGCGAGAAGGTCGCGGCCATCGAGGGCCAGCTGCCGCCGGGCATCGACCCGCCGATCATCCAGCGCTTCGACACCGGCTCGGCGCCGATCGCCTCCGTGGCCCTGGCCTCCCAGCTGCCGGCCTCGGAGCTGACCCGCGTGGCCGACAAGATCGTCAAGCAGGAGCTCCAGCAGATCCAGGGCGTCGGCCAGATCGAGCTGATCGGCGGCCGCGAGCGGCAGATCCGCATCGAGGTCGAGCCCAGCAAACTTGTCGGCTACGGCCTCGCCGTCGGCGACGTCGTCCAGACCCTCCAGGCCCAGAGCATGGACCTGCCCGCCGGCCACGTGCTCGACGGCGCCCGCGAGTTCACCGTAACCACCCGCGGCGAGGTCCGCTCCGTCGAGGAGATCGCCGACCTGACCATCACCGGCCTCGGCGGCGCGGCGATCCGCATCTCCGACGTCGCGACCGTCGTCGACGACATGGAGGAGGCCCGCTCGGCCTCCTCGCTCAACGGCGAGTCGGCCATCGCCCTGGTCGTGCGCAAGAAGTCCGGCGCCAACACCATCGCCATCGCCGACGGCGTGTACGAGCGCCTCGAGAAGCTCGAGCCGCGCTTCGAGGAGATGGGGATCACCTACTCGGTCCCCAACGACAACTCGACCTTCGTGCGCCGCTCCATCGAGGACGTGCAGCTCGACCTGATCATCGGCTCGGCCCTGACCGTGCTGATCATCTTCGTGTTCCTGCACGACTTCCGCGCGACCTTCATCTCCGCGCTGGCCATCCCGACCTCGGTGATCGGCACCTTCGCGTTCATGGAGGCGATGGGCTTCACGCTCAACAACATCACCATGCTCGCGCTCTCGCTGTCGATCGGCATCCTCGTCGACGACGCGATCGTGGTCATCGAGAACATCTATCGCCACCTCGAGATGGGCAAGCCGCGGATGCAGGCGGCCCGCGAGGCGACCAACGAGATCGCCTTCGCGGTCATCGCCACGACCTTGTCGATCGTCGCGGTGTTCGTCCCGGTGGCCTACATGTCCGGCCTCATCGGGCGCTTTTTCTACGAGTTTGGTCTGACGGTCTCGGCCGCCGTGCTGATCTCGATGTTCGTCAGCTTCACGCTCACCCCGATGCTCTCGGGCCGCATGATGAAGGCGACCCACGAGACCAAGCCCGAGGACAAGTTCATCCTCGCGCGCGCCTTCGACAAGGCCTTCGGGGCCTTCGAGGACGGCTACACCTGGCTGGTCCGCAAGGCCCTGCGCTTCCCGTGGCTGACCATCGCCGCCGCGGTCGTGACCCTGGTGCTCTCGGTCGTGGTCGTCAGCCAGGTCCCCGGCGAGTTCATCCCGCCCGAGGATCGCTCGGAGTTCGCGATCACCGTCGAGATGCCCACCGGCACCTCGCTCGAGGCCACCGAGGCCGTCGCCGACACGATCTCCAACGACATCCGCGAGAACCTCCCGGGCGTCCGCGACACCTTCACGACCATCGGCAGCGGCACCTCGCCGGTCAGCCGCGCCAAGATCAACGTCGCCCTGGTCGGGCCCCACTCGCGCAGCTACGCCCAGCTCGAGGGCATGGCCTGGGTGCGCGAGCGCGTGTCCGACCTCTCCGAGCAAGACATCAACGTCAAGGTCGAGATGATCGACCCCTTCGGCGGCGACGGCTTCCGCCAGCAGCAGATCCAGTTCTCGATCCGCGGCAACGACATGGACGGCATGGTCGCGGCCGCCGAGGCCCTCGCGGACCACATCCGCGAGATCGAGGGCTTCGTCGACGTCGACACCACCTACACCGGCGGCAAGCCGGAGCTGGCCATCGAGATCGACCGCGAGCGCGCCGCCGACCTCGGCGTGCCCGTGGCCGCCGTGGCCTCGACCCTGCGCACGCTGATGGCCGCCGACGCCATCGGCACCCTCAAGGACGACGGCGAGGTCTACGACATCGTGGTCCAGATGCCGGCCGAGCGCCGCGCGGCCCTGCGCAACCTCGACGGCATCACCCTGCGCTCGACCACCGGGGCGCTCGTCGACCTGTCCAACGTCGTGACCATCACGGAGACGACCGGGCCCAGCGAGATCGAGCGCCAGTCCCGGCAGCGGCAGATCATCGTGCTCGCCGACCTCGACGGCCTGCCCCTGGGCGAGGCCACCCAGATCATCGAGGCCAAGGCCGCCGAGGTGGTCCCGGCCGAGTACGACACCGCCTGGCTCGGCAACGCCGAGATGATGGAGGAGTCGTTCACGGCGATGATGGCCGTGCTCGGCCTCGCCGCCATCCTCGTCTACATGATCCTCGCGGCGCAGTTCAACAGCCTGACCCAGCCCCTGGTGATCATGGTGTCCCTGCCCCTGTCGGTCATCGGTGCCTTCGGCGGCATCTGGATCTCGGGCATGACCCTCAACATCTTCAGCTTCATCGGCATCATCATGTTGATGGGGCTGGTGACCAAGGCGGCGATCCTGCTCGTCGACTTCGCCAACTCCGAGCGCGAAGCGGGGGCCAGCCTCGAGGAGGCCCTGGCGTCCGCGGGCCGGGTCCGCCTGCGCCCGATCTTCATGACCGCGGCGGCGACCATCTTCGGCATGCTGCCCATCGCCCTGGCCATCTCCGAGGGCGGCGAGACCCGGGCGCCCATGGCCGTGTGCGTCATCGGCGGGATGGTCACCTCGACCCTCCTGACCCTCGTGGTCATCCCGGCGGTCTACCTGATCTCCGAGCGCATCCTCGCCCGGCTCAGCGGCGTGTGGGTCCAGTTTGGCGGCGACCCCAACGAGCACGAGGCCGCCCCCGCAACCAACGAGTCCGCCCCCGAGTGAAAGCCCTGATCTCCCCCCGCGAGCCGGCCGCGCGAGCGCTGCCGGAAGGTCTCGCGCACCCCCCGGGCTGTGCCCGGGTCCCATTGGAGCCCCATCGCATGCGTACCCGCGCCCCACTGTTCCCGCTCTCGAGCGTCACCCTCACCGCGCTGCTCGTGTTTGCAGCGAGCCCCGGCGTCGCCCAGGCCGGGCCCCTGGCCAAGGTCGCGGCCGCGCCCGCCCCCGAGGATCCGCCCGCGCCCAAGGTCCAGGACCCGCCCAGCCAGGGCCAGGGCCAGGCCGCCGCGGACGGCGGCATCGAGGGCGTCGAGGGCCCCGTCGAGGTCCCCGAGTTCGAGAACCCGATCGTCGCCGCCCTCCAGCCCGTGCCGGGCGGGCTGACCTCCGAGGAGGTCGCGCGCCGGGCCGTCGAGGGCTCGCCCATGGTCGCCGCCAAGCAGGCCGAGCTCGCCGCCGCCGAGGCCCAGCTCGACCAGACCATCATCCAGTTCCTGCCCCGCCTCGAGGGCAAGTTCACCTACACCCGCCTGTCCCAGGCGACCCTCGACTTCGGCTTTGACAGCGGCGACGACGGAGGCTTCATCGTCGGCGCCCTCAACGAGGGCCCGCTGACCTTCGGCCCCTGCGAGCCCGGCAGCATCTTCCAGTGCGTGCTCGACAGCCAGGGCGTGCCCGTGGGCGCCGTGCCCCTCGAGTTCGACCTGCCCGAGGTGCCCCAGCCGCCGCTCAACAGCTACTCGCTCCAGGCCATCTTGGGCGTGCCGATCTCCGACTACATCGCGCGCCTGCCCACGGCCAAGAAGGCGGGCGAGGCCCAGATCCGCGCCGCCGAGCTGGCCAGGCAAGGCGAGCAGCTCAACGCCGAGCGCGACGCTCGGATCGCCTACTACGACTGGGTCCGCGCCACCGCCAACAAGGTCGCGCTGCAAGAGTCGCTGACCCGGACCGAGGCGCGCCTCGAGGACGCCAAGTCGGCCTTCGACGCGGGCATCGTGTCCAACGCCGACGTCATGCGCCTCGACGCCGCCGTCGCGACCTTGACCGCCGCGTCGATCCGCGCCGAGAGCTTCGAGACCCTCGCCGCCGAGTACCTCGCGACCTTGATGGCCGAGGAGGGCTTCCCCAGCTACCAGATCGGCGAGGACCTGTTCGCGCCCCAGGCCGACCTGCCCGAGGCCTCGGAGCTCGAGACCATGGTCGCCGAGGCCGAGCGCGAGCGCGTCGAGATGAAGGCCTTCGACACGAGCACCGAGGCCCTCGAGCTCGGGATCAAGACCACCCGCGCCGGCTACTACCCGCGCGTCGACGGCTTCGCCGAGGCCACCTACGCCAACCCCAACCAGCGCTTCTTCCCGGCCGACCAGGTCTGGAACGGGAGCTGGTCCGTGGGCGTGACCCTCAGCTGGGTGCTCACCGACGCGCTCATGACCAAGGCGAAGGTCCGCGAGTACGACGCGAACCTGCGCAGCCTCGAGGCCCAGCGCGAGGCCCTGCGCCGCGGGCTCGTGCTCGAGGTCGCCTCGATCCACGCCGACCGCCAGAGCACCCTCGCCGAGCTCGAGTACATCCAGCGCGCCGAGCAGTCCGCCGAGGAGGGCTACCGCGTCGCCGTCGACCTCTACCAGGTCGGCGACGCGACCACGACGGACATCCTCGACGCCGAGTACGGCCGCGTCGAGGCCAGCTTGCGCAGCATCAACGCGCAGATCGACCTGCGCATCGCCAACGTCAAGCTCGAGTACGCCCTGGGCCGGGTCAAACCGGTCAGCGCGGCCGAGTAGCGGGCGGTGCATCGCGCGGAGGCGCCGCTCGTCCGCGGGTGAGCTCAACGGCCTCGCCGAAGGCTACCCCATCGTCACCGTCACAGGGCCAGCCCGGCCGTGTAGGCGTAGCCGTCGGTGCCGAAGGTGCGCCAGCCGAAGCCGACCGCGAAGAAGGGATCGTCGCCGGCGATCACGTGGGGCCCAGGCTCGAGCTCGAAGATCCGCTGGGTCCACCCGTCTACGATGGCCTCGGAGATTAGCGGGCTCACCGGCGCGCCGTCGACGGTGAAGCTGGTCGCCGTCTGGGTCACGACCACGACCCGGTGGGTCTCCCAGCCGCTGCCCATCGGGGCGTAGAGCATGTAGCTCTCGAGCATCTGCTCGGTCCCGGGGATCACCGCCAGGCTGCCCAGGTCGAGGTCGCTGCCACCGAACAGGGCCGCCAGCGCGAAGGGCTTGGCCGCGCTGACCCGAAAGCCCACGCCGACCCCCCAGTCGACGTAGCCCCCGGCCTCGCTCAGGAGCACCGGCGAGGGCGGGAAGTCGTCGTTTTGGTCGAAGCTGATGTCGATGAAGGTCGAGTCCTCCGACGCGACCGTCCGCCACCGGCGGTCGGGCGGTTCGTTCTGGATCTGAAGGTCGAAGTAGGGGCCGACGTACTCGGTGGACCACTGGCTCAGGGGCAGGAGCTGCTCGGCGGCGTGGCCGTGGACGTGAGAGCCCAAGAACTGCTTGCCGCCGAACACCCCCACGGGCTTGTCGGACACGATGTGGTGGCCGGCGGCCGTCGCCGTGGCGCCGCCGTCGCTGAACAGCCCGAGGGTGTCCCCCGCCTGCAGCTCGACCTCGACGACGTCGCCCTGGCCCGTGCCCACGGGGATCCCGGGCCCGGCGGCGATGGCCCTGCGCGCCTCGACGGTGACCGTCGTCGCGTCCGCGAGGGCGACGACCACCGCGTAGCCAGCCGAGTCGGCGGCGATCACGCCCCGGCCCGCGTCCACGCTCCTGTACTCCTGGCCCCACGCGCTCGTGGGCAGCAGGTGGGTCATGGCCACGTCCGCCCGGTTGAACTCGTAGGCGTGGATCGGCCCGGTGGAGCGGATCCGGTAGCCGTCGCCGTCGACGCCCGGGAACGCGATGTAGCTGCTGTTCTCGGTGGTCTCGAGCTCGACCGAGCCCTGCGGGGGCACGGACACGACCTCGTCGACGATCACCCACTCGTCGATGAGCTTGCGCTCGACGGTGACCTCGACGGCGTCGGTCTCGCTGACGTTCACGAACGCGAACACCGACTGCTGGTTGAGCTCGAGCTGGGTGGAGTCCGCGGACAGGCGCACGCCGTAGAACTCGCAGCCGGCGAAGGTGCCCGTGGGGCAGTCCTGGTCGAAGCCCTCGCCGGTGTCGCCGGTGGTCTCGGACTCGCCCTCCGAGTCGTCCGTGCTCGTCGAGCCCTCCTCGGTGCTCTCCTCGCTGCTCGTGCTCTCCTCGCTGCTCTCCTCGGTGGTGCTCTCCTCGCTGCTCGTGCTCTCCTCGCTGGTCTCCCCGCTGGTCTCCCCGCTCGTGCTCTCGTCCTCCGGGGACGCGCAGATGTCGTCCTCGCAGCTGAGGCCCCCGAGGCAGTCGCCCTCGAAGCAGGGGCAGCCCAGGGTGCCCACCTGGCAGTCGCCCTCGGAGTCCGCGGCCGCCCCGTTCTCGTCGTCGCCCTCCTCGGCGGGCGTCGGGCAGCCCAGGCCCAGGCTCGCGGCCAGGCCCAGGCTCGCGGCCAGGCCTCCCCTGCGCAGGCGCTGCGCCGACTCGGGGGATGAAATCGCTCGTCGCGTCGTCATGGTCAGTTCCTTCAGTCGATCTGGTAGGCGCTGCCGAACAGCGCGCTGTGCCCGGCGTCGACGGTGACCCAAGCGTTGGAGATGAACGGCCCGTCGTGGGTCAGCGCGAAGGCCCCCCAGCTGGGCACGCTCGTGTCGAAGGTCCAGCCCTGGGCCTCGTAGGTCGAGAACACATCCAGGGCGCCGCCGTTGATGGCCACCGCCACCTCCCCGCTGGGGCGGCCCCGGGTCATCCACACGTTGTAGACGTCCGGGCCCGAGTGGGCGAAGTGGCCGCCCCGGTCGGCCAGGTGCGCGACGGGAGGCACGGAGGTCATCGACGGCGCCTGGCCGCCGTCGAGGAACTGCATCACGCCCACGGGCGCGTCGGACACGATGCGGAAGGCCTCGGTCCAGCTCGGGTCGCCCACGCGCGCCGAGTCCCCCTCGGCGGCGAGCACGATCGGCGGCGCGGACACACCCTCGAAGCTGACCGTGGTGTTGGGCTCGGAGGCGACGATCAGCCAGGTGTTGTAGTCGAGGTTGGAGTAGATGCCGTCGACGGGGACGGCCATGTGCTCGGTGCCCCAGGCGTCCGTGGGCAGGAGCTGGTCGTACATGCCGTCGCCCTGGTCCCCGTCCACGGGGTAGCGCCCGTCGGCGGCGTAGCTGAACACGGCGATGGGCTTGGAGCTGACGATCTCCGTCTCCGCGAAGGAGGTCGTGAAGTCCTCCGGCCGCAGGCGGAGCGTATCCGCGGGCCCCAGGGTCGTCTCGTAGGCGCCGAAGGCCGCCACCGCGGTGGTGCCCTGGACGCTGTGGAAGGCCTCCATGTCCGCGGGCGCGACCATCGACAGCTCGGTGTCGGGCTCGAGGCTGAGGATGATCAGCTGGGGCGCGGACCGGAAGTGGCCCGTCCCGATCGAGCCCAGGCCGAAGTAGCGCGTGCCCCAGGCCGCGCTCGCGTGCAGCAAGGTCCCGCTCATGCCCACGCTGGCGTCCTTGTAAAACTCGTTGTTGCGCAGGCCCAGGGACTCGAGCACGGCCACCGGGGCGTCGGAGCTGACCCGCAGCGCCCGGAACGGAGAGATGCTGACGAGCAGGGCGTCGCTGTCGTAGGGCTCGAGCACGAAGGGCGCCGCCAGGGGCTCCCAGGCCCCGTCGACGTAGCCCTCGACGTAGGCCGTGGCGACGGCGTCGGGGGTGGGGTTGACCACGGCGATCTCGCACTGGTCGCTGGAGTTGCCCATGCCGAGGATGGGCATGACGTACTCGCAGCCGATCGACGCCCGGCTGGCCGCCGCCACCTCGCACGGGGTCAGGGGCTCGCCGGTGTCCTCGGAGTCCGACGAGTCCTCGGAGCCCTCCGACTCCGCGCCCGACGAAGACTCTTCGTCTGTCGAGTCCGCCGAGTCCGTCGAGTCCGTCGAGTCCGAGCTGTCTTCAGAGCTCGTCTCGTCCTCGGAGCCCTCTGCGTCGGTGCTCGAGCCCTCCTCGTCGGGCGGCGGGACGCACACGCCAGCGTCGCAGATCAGCTCCCCAAAACACCACGACTCGACGCACTCGCAGCCCTGCGTCCCGGGGGTGCAGCTGCCCTCGTCGTTGGTCTCCGTCGCCGCGTCCGCGGCCTCGGCTCCCCCGCCGTCGTCCGTGCACGCGAGCGCCCCCAAGGACAGCGCGAGCGCGCCTCTAAGCAAGGTCTGCGCGGGCGATTTCAACCGTAGCGATTTGAGGGTCAGCACTCCCGAATGATGCGCACTCTCGGGGCTGAATTCAATCGTCCGATCGCCGCCGGTGATTCAGGAGTCCGCGCCTGCCAACCTCGACCCCATGCGCCTCGCCGCGAGACGTGCTACGCGTGTCCCATGTTTAGACGAAGGACGTGGGCCATGGCGCTCGCGCTCGCGCCGTGGTTGGTCGCTTGCCCCGGCGAACAGCCCGAAGCTGTCGACCAGGGCTCGGACGAGAGCGGCTCGGAGTGCGTGGAAGGCTCGCTGGGCTGCCCCTGCTACGAGGGCTTTTGCGTGGGCGACTACGTGTGCGAGGCGGACGTGTGCGTCGAGGGCGAGAGCGCCACCGACGAGACCGCGACCGACGAGGGCGAGTCGACAACCACCTCCTCGGGCGACGAAGGCGAGACCTCCTCCGACGAGGGCGAGACCTCCTCCTCGTCCTCCGACGAGGGCGAGACCTCCCCCTCCGACGATGAGGGCGAGACCTCCTCCTCGTCCTCCGACGAGGGCGAGTCGTCCTCCGCCACCGGCGACTCGTGCGGTGACGGGGTGGTCGACCCCGGCGAAGAGTGCGACGACGGCAACGTCAACGACAACGACGCCTGCCTCAACAGCTGCGTCGAGGCCAGCTGCGGCGACGGCGTGCTCTACCCCAGCGAGGAGGAGTGCGACGACGGCAACGCCGTCAACGAAGACGCCTGCACCAGCGCCTGCGCCCTGGCCGCGTGCGGCGACGGCTACGTCCAGCTCGACGAGGGCGAGCTGTGCGACGACGGAGACGACGACGACACCAACGCGTGCAAGAACAACTGCCGCCCCCCCGGCCACCTGCTGTGGACGGCCACCGACGACGCCCCCTACCAGTCCTTCCATGCCGCCGGGGGCCTCGATCGCCTAGACGACGAGATCCTCCTCTACTCCTGGGGCCGGCTGCGCGTCTACGACCTCGACGGCGCCGAGCTCGAACTCCGTCACCCGCCCGAGATCACCGTCGTGAGCCTCGCGGACTCGCCCAACGACGACGTGATCCTGCTCGGCGGCTACAGCTCGGACCTCGTCAACTTCTGGCCGTGGGTGCGCGCGGCCAACGACGACGACGACGAGATCTGGGCCTTCACCGAGCAAAACAACACCACGCACTTCCACGCCATCGACTTCGTCCCCCACGTCAACAACGTCGAGCTGATCACGGTGACCCTCGGCCAGGACGACGGGATGACCCGGATCTTCGCGCTGCGTCAGTACACCGGCTCGACCTACTGGTCCGACGTGTTCGACTGGGGTCGCGCGCCCGTGACCCTCGCCCGCCAGGGCGACGACATGCTCGCCGTCGGCCACGACGGCGCGACCACGGCCTTCCGCGCCTACGCCAGCTTCGGGGACGTGCTGTGGGAGCAGGTCGTCCCGAACCAGTTCACCGGCGAGAGCCCGACCGCCGCCGCGGCCACGGCCGGGCGCATCGTGGTCGTCGGCACGGCCGAGGTCGGGGGTCAAACCCGCCCCTACGCACGCACCTTCACCGGCCAGGGCGCGCCCCTCGACGCCGCGCTCCTCTCCGACATCGACGAGCGACCGATCGCCGTCGCCATCGGACCCGAGCTGCAGGTGGTCGTCACGGCGGGCATCCTCACCGGACCCAACCAGAACGTCGACTGGGACACCAGCGTGCGGGGCTTCGACGCCGAGCTCGGCCCGCGCTACGGCGAGGTCATCACCGGCCCCGGCGGCGGCAAGGACTGGATGACCAACGTGCAGGTCCACGACGACGGGATCTTCGCCGTCGAGGGCATCTACAGCACCAACTCCATCCAGCGCGGGCACGTCCGCGTGTACGAGCTCTGACCCCCTGGACCCCTGGACCGTCATGAAGTGCCTCGAACTCCACCTTCAGCTGCTGACCCTCGCCCTGCTCGGCGCGACGAGCTGGGCCTGCGTGCCCCCGGAAGACCCCGACGACGACGAGGGGGGCGAGGGCGCGACGGACACCGAAGACTGTACCCCCGGGACCCTGGGCTGCGCGTGCGTCGATGACCTGTG
This sequence comes from Plesiocystis pacifica SIR-1, assembly GCF_000170895.1. Lineage (GTDB taxonomy): Bacteria > Myxococcota_A > Polyangia > Nannocystales > Nannocystaceae > Plesiocystis > Plesiocystis pacifica. The sequence continues at coordinate 17,726 of NZ_ABCS01000087.1, forward strand.
CTTCGGGGAGCTCAGCTGCGTCGCGGGGGTGTGCGAGCCCTCCGACGACACCGACACCGACACCGACGACGGCAGCTCCGACTCCTCCTCCGAGGACACCACTGACTCCTCCTCCGAGGACACCTCCGAGTCCTCCGACGATACCTCCGAGTCCTCCGAGGACACCTCCGAGTCCTCCGAAGACACCTCCGAGTCGTCGAGCGGCACGGGCACCGGCGAGTGCGGCGACGGCGTGGTCGACCCCGGCGAGCAGTGCGACGACGGGAACTTCAGCAACACCGATGACTGCACCATCGACTGCCTCAACGCCTACTGCGGCGACGGCTGGCTCCACGAGGGCGTCGAAGAGTGCGACGACGGCGACCTCGCCAACGACAACGACTGCACCACCAACTGCGCCCTCGCCACGTGCGGCGACGGCTTCGTGCACGCGAGCCTCGAGGGCTGCGACGACGGGAACACCGAGCCCGGCGACGGGTGCACCGCGATCTGTCAGCCCCCGGGCCAGCTGCTGTGGGTCGACGAGGACTTCGCCCCCCACACGTGGAGACAGAGCGTCGGCTTCACCCCCTTCGGCCCGGTCCACGGGATGCAGCGCCTGCGCCACTGGAACTGGATCGGCGAGGTCCAGTGGCACCCCCAGACCACCCTCGCCCCCGACGCCCACCACGGCGAGTGGAGCCCGGAGCTCGGCCTCTACGTGCACATCTCGACGGCCACGGACCTGCGCCACTACGACATGGCCGACGCCAACGATGTGTTCACGGAATTCATCTCCACGGGCTCGCCCTGGGCCCCGACCTCCGACACCCGCGTCGACGTCGGGAGCGAGCGGGTGTTCCTGCTCGGCGGGACGAGCTCGCGCCTGCTGGTGACCAACCTGGTGGGCGAGATCACGGTGGACGAGACCCTCCCCAACGGGCCCGAGGGCACCTGCATCGGCCCGCGCGGCCAGGGCATCGCCGTCGTCGCCGAGCAAGGCGGGCAGATGACCCTGCACGCGTACTCCGCCCTCGGGACCTATCTGGGCGCCGTCCCGCTGAGCCCTGGCTCGGGCGTCGACCACTGCGAAGACATGACCACCGATGCCCAGGGCCGGCTGTTCATCGCCGGCACCCACGTCCCCGCGGGCGACAGCCAGCCCCAGGCCCTGCTCGTGCGCGTCGCCACCGACGACACCGTGACCCGGAGCGTCACCGGGTCCGCCAACAACCGCGAGACCTACCGGCAGATCGAGGCCCTGCCCGACGGATCGCTGGTCGTCGCGGGTGACGTCCAGGACGGACCCAACGAGTGGGCCCGGCGCGTCGAGCTGCGCCGCGTCAGCGCCAACGGCTTCGCCACCCTCAGCAGCGAGGCGATCGAGACCAACTACCGGGACGACGTCTGGGCCCTGGGCGTGAGCCCGGAGGGCGCGTTCATGATCTCCGGCAGCGGCTACGACACCAACTACACCACCTGGGTCCGAATGTACTCGCCCTTCGAGTGAGTTCTGTTTTGCCCCCACAGTCACCTAGAACCGGGGACGCTTCGTCGCTCCGCTCCTCCTCTTTGGCTTGGTGGGCAATGAAGTTCGTGCCTTGGAGAAGGCTCGTGGTCGCCCCCGCTCGCGGGGGCGTGGATTCGCGATTGTAGTTTCTGAGTCGTGGACGTGGGGCAGGGAGGGCGTGGCGTCGTCCACGACGGCTAAAATAGGCAGAGGGGTGGCCAAACTCGTTTTGGCCGACCCTATGAGTCGTGGACGTGGGGCAGGGAGGGCGTGGCGTCGTCCACGACGGCTAAAATAGGCAGAGGGGTGGCCAAACTCGTTTTGGCCGACCCTATGAGTCGTGGACGTGGGGCAGGGAGGGCGTGGCGTCGTCCACGACGGCTAAAACTGACAGGGACTGTGAAAATTTCACAGTCCCTGAGTCGTGGACGTGGGGCAGGGAGGGCGTGGCGTCGTCCACGACGGCTAAAAATAGTCAGGGGCTCAGGAGTAGCCCAGGGTGCCCGCGACCATGCGCGTCAGGGTCTCCGTCAGCAGCGCGTCGTCGAAGCCCTCGTCGGGCTCCTGGGCGCACACCTCGAACACCCCGCCCATGGCGCGGACGAGCACCCGCGCCGTCGCGGTGGGGTCGAGGGGCCTCGGCAGGTCTGCGGCCCGGCGCGCGAGCAAGTCGGCGAGGTGGGCCTCGAAGGTCCGGCGGCAGGTCTGGATCACGCCGCTGGTCTGGCCCCACAGCGACAGGCGCATGAGCTCGGCGTGGAGCACCGCGTCGACGCGCTCGAGGGCGACGAGGGCCTCGACGACGGTGTCGACCAGCTCCTCGGGCGGCTCGACGGCGAGGCGGTCGAGGAGGGGCAAGATGGCCTGCTCGGTCTCGAGGGCGTGGCGCTCGGCGACGGCGGTGAACAGCGCGGTCTTGTTGGGGAAGTACTGGTAGAGCGAGCCCACGCTGACACCGGCCCGCGCGGCGACCTTGTTGGTCGTGACCGCCTTGGCCCCGAGCTCGCGCAAAAGCTGAGCAGTCGCGGTCAAGATCGCGTCGACGAGCACCCGCGCACGCTCTTGCTTGGGCTTTCTGCGGGCCCTGGCGGGCGCTTTCGCGGGTTTTGAGCGAGCGGTGGAGCGGGCCATGGGGAAGCCGAAAGGCGAGTAGGCGGACCCCCATTGTCGACCCATGCTGAAGACATCGCAAGGAGTCCAGCGCCGATGCCCAAGCCCAACTTCCCGATCCTGTCCAAGCTCAAGCTCCTCGGTCACCTGGTGGCGATCCTCCGCGACACCACCCGGACCGACCGCGTGTTTCAGTTCGTCGAGGGCCTGAGCCACGATCCCGTGCTGCGCGCCAAGTTCCCCCACGCCCCCGCCGAGCAGGCCTTCCTCGAGGCCCCCTTCCAGATGGGCTTCCCCCAGCTCGACGAGCTCCGCGCCATGCCCGAGGGCAGCCTGGGCCGGGCCCTCGCCGTACACATGGACGCCCTCGGGGTCGACTTCGACGAGTTCGACCGCACCGCGACGCCGAGCTCGGACCTCGAGTGGGTCGACCGCCACGGCTACGAGACCCACGACATCTGGCACGTGATCACCGGCTGGGGCACGGGCACGGCCAACGAGATCGGCCTGCAGGGCTTCTACGCCGGGCAGCTCGACAACATCCAACCCACGGGCCTGATCTTGATCGCGCTGATCCGCGGGCTGATCGGCGGCAAGCAGGACCTGTCCGCGATGTTCGAGGTCATCGTCGCGGGCTGGACCCAGGGCCGGCGGTCCAAGGCGCTGTTCGGCGTCGACTGGCGCGAGCACTTCGAGCGGCCGCTCGCGGCGGTGCGCCGGGACTTCGAGGTCGAGCCCGTCGAGAGCGAGGGCTTCGTCGAGGTCGCGGACAAGCTGGCGGCCTAGCAAGCTGCTGAAAATCGCCCCACGACGTCAGGCACGCCTCTGCGCGCCGATCCCTGTGTCACAAAACCTTGCAGTATGCCCGATACAGCGGCGGTTTCGTTCCTTGGCCTCGACGCGCAGCGACGCACCTGACGACGCGCGGCGAATTTCAGCAGCTTGCTAGCGCGCCCGCAGCCGGCGGACGCCCCAGCCCACCGCCGTGAAGAAGCCCAGCCCCGCGAACACCATGAACAGCACCTGAGCCCACGCCGAGCTGCGCACGATCTTGTTGACCAAGCTCGCGTGCTGCTCCTTGGTCGTCGGCCGGCCGATCGCCGTGGCCTGCGACACGTGGGCCAGCAGCGACACCGGCAGGGCGCCGTCGGGGATCTCGGCGTGGCAGCCCACGCACACGTTGTCCCGATCCATGCGCGCGCGCATGTCCGCCGGCAGGGGGCCCGAGCCCTCGAAGTGGTGGCCGACGGTCTGGGTCTGGTTGCCCTCGGCGTCGAGCACCGCGGACCAGTCGACCAGGCCCTCGATGCCCTCGACCTGGGTCCGCGCCGAAGCGGGGATCACCCGGCCGTCGGCGGTGGTCAGGTCGACGACCTTGTCCGTGTCCCAGGGCGCGGTCATCCGGCCGCCGCCGATGCCGTAGCCCAGGGCCTTCTCGTCGGCGTGGCAGGACTCGCAGGACCGGGCCTTGCCCGTGGTGTGCGGCTGGACCGGGCTCATGTCGATGCCCAGCTGCCCCGCTTCACCAGCGCCCTCGGTGTTGGGCGGGGTGCGGAAGATCTGGTTTTGGGCCAGGACCTCGCCGTTGGGTCCGATGATCGTCGCGCTGGTCTGGCAGCCGGGGATCAGCGGGCTGACCCGACCCTCGCCGTTGATCCCCAGCGGCGGGTCCTCCCAGCGCATGTACGAGCGCAGCTCGGTCACCTTGCCGGGGATCTTCAGGTCCGGCCAGCCCTGCTCGTCGGCCTTGGTCGGCGCCGACGACAGGTGGCGGTTGCCGGCGGCGACCCAGTCAAAGCCGCCGCTGAGATCGGTGTAGTCGACCTCGACGTGGCAGCCGTAGCACTGCGGCGCCCACTCGCTGTGGCAGGCGTAGCACTCCATGGTCTCGACGTGGTCGGTGTGGACCATGGCGACCTCGGCCTCGGCGCTGAGCCCCTTGCGGGCTTGCTTGGCCTTGAGCGGCTCGACGATCAAGCTGGCCCCGCCCGCGGTGTGCACGACGACGGCGTCGCCGCGGCGGACCACGTCGGGCATGGGGTTGCCGCGGGCGGTCAGGATGTAGCCGTCCTCGGGCTCCGCGACCGCGCCGGCGCGCAGGTGATTGGGGAGCTCGCGGCCGACCCCGCGGGGGTCGTCGGCGTCGAGGGTGCCCAGCTGCGCGCGGCCGTCCTCGTCGCCCCAGCCCAGGGGCAGCTCCCAGGGGAAGGCCGAGGGCGTGCCGTGGCAGTCGCTGCACTCGATCTCGATGGGCCCGAGGTTGGCCGCGGCCAAGAAGCCGTCGCCGTGCACGTCGCCGCTGGTGTGGCAGTCCTGGCAGAGCATCCCCTTTTGGAAGTGGATGTCCTGCTGCATCGCGATGTAGTGCTTGGTGTGCAGCCCGGGCTGGGGGATCGCCCCGCCGCCGCCCTCGGTATAGGGCGAGGCCCAGGCCGACTCCATCAAGCCCTGGTAGCTGACGCCGATGCGCTTGCCTCGGTTGTGGCAGGTCGTGCAGGTCTCGACGGGGATGCCGGTGTAGCCGAGGGCTTCCTCGTCCGGGCTCGCGCTCGGCTTGAACACCCAGCTGTCGCGGGTCGCCTGGATCGAGTGGACCAGGGGCCGCCCGACCGCGTGCTCGCCCCCACCGATGGTCTCGTCGCCGCCCTCGTAGACCCCCTCGTTGCCGTAGGGGATGTGGCAGGCCCCGCAGCCCATGCCCCGAAAGTCGCCCCGCTTTTGCCGGCCCTTGACCCCGAGGTGGCAGCGCTGGCACTCCGCGCGCAGGTAGGTGAAGGCGGCCTGGGCCGGGTCGGCCTCGAGCTCCTCCCAGCCCCCGTCGACGCCGGGCGCGGGCGCTTCGGGGACCCGCTCGTGGCGGTCGACGAACACGTTGGGGTGCGCCGCGGACTTGGCCTCCATGTAGGCCCGGTAGGCCTCGGTACCCAGGCGCGCGTGGGGGTCTTCGGGGTTTTGGGTGTCGTAGTTGGCCCAGCGATGCTCGTAGTCCCCGGGGATGCCGAAGCTCCAGGTCGTGCCCTGGATCTTGCCGGCCTCGGTCATCATCAGGGAGTTCCACTGGGCCTCGACGAGCTCGGCGTGGCACTGGCCGCAGCTGCGCGCGTTGACCCAGGGCGAGGCGGGGTCGGGGAAGAAGCGGTCGGGTCCGCCGGCCTCGGCGAGGGCCGGATCGTTCGCGCCGTGGTGGGCCTCGGCGGGGCTGGTCGCCTGGGGATCGCCGCCGTGGCAGACCACGCAGCCGTCGGGGTCGCCGAACGCCTGCCCGCGGGCGAGGATCTGGGTCAACATCCCCGTCCCCGGCTGGCGGATGGGCTCGATGCCCCCGTGGCAGTCCGCGGCCGTGCAGCCCCGGCCCGACCACAGCTCGGCCGGATCCGCGGGCGTGGGCGCGGCCCCAGCCCCAGCCGCGCTGGAGCTCGTCTCGCCTTCGCCCGCTTCGAGCTGGGGTCCGGCCTCCTCGGTCTGCCCGCAGGCCCCGCTCAACCCCGCGAGCCCGAGCAGGCCGAACCAGCTGGCAAACCCAGCCGCGGCCAGCCACGACGGGCGTGAGGGGGAGGCGCGCACCGGCGGAGCATCGCGAACTCACCTGAACAATGCGAGGGGCTGCGCAAACACCGTCGAGGAGGGCATCGAGCTTGGTCCAGGCTCTGCTACAGTCCGCGCGTTCATGTCGCCCAACCCGCCACAGGACTCCGCACCTCGCTCGATCGTCGTGCGCGTCGGCAGCTGGCTCCTCGCGCCCCTCCTCGGCCTCGCAGCGGTCGGCCTGCAGTACCAGCTCGACGTGCCCAAGGGCGAGATGGTGCCCCGGCCCACGAAGGAAGAGGAGGCTCGGCGCAAGCGGGAGAAGGCCAAGCGCCAGCGCGAGAAGCAAAAGGCCCAGGCGGCGCGCAACCGCGGCTGGCAGGCCCGCCCGGCGGCGCGGATTGAGATCCTGCGCGAGAGCTGGTTCCACCAGCCCATCGAGGACGAGCCCGTCGACAAGGAATTTCGCCGCTACCACGAGACCCTGGTCCGCGCCGCCGTGTCCATCGCCCGGCGCCAGGCCAGCAAGGCGGACGCGCCCCCGCCGGCCCTGCGCATCCAGCCCAGCTGCCACATGATCCGCTGCTCCGTCGACGTGTGCGGCCCGCCCGAGTTCGTCGACGCCGTGTCCGAGTACATCCCCGAGATCTACGGGGGCAGCGGGCCGCTGTGGCACCTGTTCGAGGAGACCGAGGCGCCCCCGGCCAAGACCAAGCCGCTCTCGCCCACGACGACCGTGCGCGAGGACCAGCCCGAGGTCGCGGCCGAGGGCGGCGACCCCACGGCCCCGGGCACGGTCGGGACCGAGCCCGCCGTCGCGCCGCAGCAGCAGCCCGAGGGCTCCAAGCCCCCCAAGGGCGCCGAGCCCAAGCAGGGCGAGGAGCCCGAGCCGGTCTGCCGCCGCTTCCTCGTGTCCTTCGCCGACGACAAGGTCGCCCGCCACGAGCTGCGCTACGGCGAGGACGGCGAGGTCGACTCGCCGATCAAGCCGCGCGTGCCTCCGACCGACCGGCGCAAGCCCCGGGACGACCGGCGCAAGCCGGAGCGCTAGCAGTCGCCCACCCCGGCCGCGCCGGGACCCATGATCCACGAAAGCATCGTCCACGAACTCAGCTGGCGTTGAGCCCGTGGGCGGCTGCCTTTCTCGGTAGGGCATCGGAGAAGTCATCGCGGCTCCTCGCGCCGTGGATTTTCGTCGAGATCGCGGAGCCAAAACGCCGCTGTGGTGGATCCCACCGCAAGTTTTGGCGACAAAGAGCTCGGCGAAAAGACCAAGCGAGGTGTCGTGAGGACTTCTCCGATGTCCTGCTAGTCCTCGCGGCCCCGCTTGATGCGGATCGTCCGGCGCACCTCCTTGGCGAAGCGCCGCTCGTGTCGACGACGCTCGTGCTCGTTGGCCCGGCGGGCCGTGGTCTCGCGCTCGTCGACGAGCCGACGGTAGGCCTCGAGGCGGCGACCCTCGAGGCGTCCTTCGTCCACGGCGGCCCGCACCGCGCAGCCGGGCTCCCCGGCGTGCTGGCAGTCGCCAAAGCGGCAGCCTCGGGCGAGCGCACCGATCTCGGCGAAGGTCTTGTCGACCCCCTCCCCCTCGCCCCACAGCCCGACCTCGCGCAGCCCGGGGGTGTCGATGAGCAAGGCACGCAACCCGTCGCGCTCGGGCAGGGCGACGAGCTCGCGGTGGCTGGTGGTGTGCCGGCCCTTGCCGTGGGCGCTGGAGATCGAGCCCGTCGCCATGGCCCCCTCGCCGCCCGCGAGCTCGCACAGGTAATTGAGCAGGGTCGACTTGCCGACGCCCGACGAGCCGACCAGGGCCAGGGTCGGCGCCCAGCTCGACGCGTCCTCCTCGACCGCTCGAAGGACGCACGCGTCGAGGGCGTCGAGGCCCACGCCCGTAAAGCGATCGACGGCGATCACCGAGACCCCAAGGGCGACCTCGCGCGCGGCCTCGACCCGGCGCGCGCGCGTGGCCTCGTCGACGAGGCCAGCCTTGGTCAACACGACCACCGGCTCGGCCCCGCCCTCGTGGACCAGGCTCAGCCACCGCTCGAGGCGCGTGAGCTTGAAGTCGCGGTCGAGGCTCGAGCAGACCAGCACGCGATCGAGGTTGGCGGCGAGCACTTGCGCCCGCCCCGAGCTGCCCGCCGCGCGGCGGGTCAGGGAGGTCGCGCGCTCGAGCAGCTTGCGGACGACGAAGTCCCCGTCGCGCTCGCCCCCCTTCCCCTTGGTCCGCACGATCGCCCAGTCGCCGACCGCCGGCGCTCGCTTGCGAGCCAGGCGCTTGGGCACGTGGACGTGGAGCTCGACGGCCTCGCCGCCATTGGGGACGGCGAGCACGGTGCAGCCTTGGGCGTCGACGCGGACGACCCGGGCCGGGAGCGATCCGGGCGTGGCGTGGAGCTCGAATTCCTCGGCGAAGCGCGGCGCGAAGCCCAACGCGGCGAGGGTCGAAGGCGCGGAAGATTGAGATGAAGATGGATGGTCGTGCATGGTCCTGACACCGCCCGGGGCTCGAAGCTGGCAGCGCAGCTCCGCGCGGAGGGGGCGACGCGGCGCGGACCCAGACGATCGCCTTGCGATCGCCCTGGAGGGGTCAGCCCCGGACGTGTCGTCGCCCCCACGCAAACTCGAACACGAGGCGTCCGCCGTCGACGGCAGCGCGCCCCTGCGAAGGGAGTCTCGAGCGCGCGCGATGGCTCGCGCGCGCGATGTCAGGCGACCACGGTCATCCGACGGCAATGTGACTCGATCGCCGGGCGGGCGCAAGGGCGAGCTGGCGCGATGGGGCGCCCGTGCTAGTCCTCGCCAAAGCTGCGCCCTGCGAGTTCGCCATGCCACCGCGCCCCATGACCTTGCTGCTGCCCTTCGAGCTGGCCGACCGCTTTAGCTTGCGCGAGCTCCTGGGCTCGGATCGCCGCTACAGCGCGCGCGAGGCCCACCGCCTGCTCGAGCGCTTCTCGCTCAGCGGACCGGAGCGTCGTTTTGCGGTCGCGCTGTTGCGCGCCAAGACCAACCTGTGGCTGTTTCGCTGCAACCAGAGCCAGTTTTGCGGCGACTTCCTGGTGGTCGACATGTCCGGCCCCAAGGCCCTGCGCCGCGTCCACGTCCTCGAGCTCAAGGCCCGCGAGCCGGCTCGGCTGCTGAGCGGCGGCGGCATTCAACTCGCCAACTGGCGCGAGGCCGTGGACGAGGTCGCGCGGGAACACGGCATCCTCGCGGCGGCGTCGGCCCACGCCACCGCGCAGCTCGTGCGCGGTGGTGAAGGCGAGGTCCTCGCCTTCCTCGGGGCGGCCTAGCTCGCGTCCCGAATGCGGCCAAAAGGGCGCGAACGAGCGGAGAACCAGCACACGATCAGTGACTCCCCTGGCCATTGTCGACCGCCCTGGAGCTGAGTCATGCTCTTGGACATGGGTATGGCCAAACCGATCGCGTTTTGGGACTACGACGGATTCGACCCGATCCGCGTGCAGATCCAACTTCGCCACATCGAAGTCGACGCCCTCGAAGCCTACCTCGCGGAGCAGACGATCCAGATGCGCAACTCCGCCGAGGTCGGCAGCAAGGTGTTCATGGTCATCGACGCCCGCGCGGGCATGCGCCCGCCCCCGGAGATCCGCCGCATGCAAGCCGACTGGTTGGCGGAGAACCAGGACAACATGACCAAGAGCGTCATCGGCATCGCCTTCGTCGTCGAGAACCGCATGGTCCGCGGGGCGATGACGGCGATCTTCTGGGTCAGCTCGCCGCCCATCCCCTACAACGTGTTCGGCTCCCTCGAGGAGGCCATGGCCCACGCCGTCGAGACCTGCGACGCCGCCGGCCTGCAGCTCCCGCCCAAGGTCCGCCGCGACCCCGCCGCGCACATCGAGACCCAGCTGAGCCGCTACCTCGCCCGCGCCGGCTAGAGTTCTGCTTTGCCCCCAAGGGAGCTGGGGACCGGGGGCGCTTCGTCGCTACCGCTCCTCCGCTTTGGCTTGGTGGGCAATGGCGCTCGTGCCTTCGCAGGAGCATCGGGTCGCCCCCTGAAGGGGGCGATTCACTCACAGGCTCTGAATCGTGGACATGGGGCAGAGAGGGCGTGGCGTCGACGGCTAAATGGAAAGGGACGGTGAATGAATTCATTCATCGTCCCTGACAATTTGGGCAGAAGTAGGTCGAGCGGGCGAGGGCGCCCTGGCGGCGCATGCAGACCAACTCCCCGCACACGCGGCAGGGTCGGCCGCTGCGCTCGTAGACCCAGCCGCGGCCGTGCGGGTCGTCGAGGGCAAAGCGCGTGCGTCGGGGCGCGCCCGAGGCGAGGTTGGCCCGCATCAACGCCGCGGCGCGCTCGAGCAGGGAGCGGCGCGCCGCCTCGTCGAGCGCGGCCAGGGGCGCGAAGGGGTCGAGGCCCTCGAGGAAGAGCAGCTCCGACTTGTACTCGTTGCCGATGCCCGCGACCACGCGCTGGCGCATGACCGCGTCGCCGAGCTCGACCCCCGGCTCGGCCTCGACCAGGGCCCGCATGCGCGCGAGGGCCTCGTCGAGGTCGGGCTTCGCCGCGAGCAGGTCCGGCCCGAGGCGGGCGAGGACGCGGTGACGCAGCACGCCCCGGGGGCCGAGGAGCTCGAGGGCGTGGGGTCGAAAGCAGGGCACGACCCGCTCGGCCGTGCGCAGCACGATCGGGGCGTCGCGCGGCGGGAGGGCCCAGCGCTCTCGGGGCCGGTAGGTGTGCCACGAGCCGGTCATGCCCATGTGCGACCAGATCGTCAGCGCCAGGGCTGCGCGGCCGCCCGCCTCCACCGCCCCGACCGCCTCGGGATGGGGCGCGCAGCGGATCAGCAAGTTCTTGCCCCGCGCCTCCACGGACTCGACGCGGCGACCGGGGACGCGCCAGGCCTCGCCGTGGGCCAGGGCCACGCCCCGGCGGCCCGACCAGTTCAGCTCGCACCCCGTCAGCTCCCGCCCCGCGAGCACGGCTCGCAAGGTGATCGCGGTGGCGTGGAGCGAGTCGCCCTCGGGCACGCTCGGGATCTAGCAGACCCCGGGGCGGGTCGCCCAGGCTTGGTTCAGCCACGGCCCGGAGGCCCTCACATCATGTCCGTGTCGCCCCAGCTCAGCCGCCAGCTCTCCGGGTGCAAGACCATGGAGCGGTCCACCTCGCAGATGCAGCGGGCGCCGAAGTAGAGCTCCCAGGGCAGCAGGCGCTCGAGGATCGGCAGGTAGGCCTGGCGCAGCAGCAAGGGCCGCTCGGCCGAGCCCGGCGCGGCCATGGCGCTCAAGAACGCGCAGCTGCGCTGTCGAGCCTCGCGCTCGCAGGCGTGCAGCAGGGCCGTGGCCGCCAGGTCCCCGTCGGGGTGGTCGTGATCGATGACCAGCTCCATCAGGAAGGCTCCGGGTCCGTGGGGGCCGGAGGAGAAGGCCATCACCGCGAAGCCGAGCACCCCCGTGGGTCCGTCGACGCGCAGGCGCAGGTAGTCGGACTCGGGGCGCTCGTCGTAGCGCCAGCGCAGGAACTCGAGGTCGCGGATCACGGCGATGCGCTGCTGGTCGCGGCAGCGCAGCCACAGCTTGTCGGCCCAGTCGCCGAAGCCCTCGAAGCTGCGGACCGGCGGGACCGCCCGGCCCCCGCGGGTCGCCGACAGCCGGGCCCCGAGCTCCCCGACCACCCCCGGCGCGCGGGTCAGCGAGCGCGAGGCCAGCGAGATCCACCGGCGCAGCTCGGGCCGCCCCAGGGTCTGGGCGAGGCCGCCGAGGTCGAGGACCTTGGCCAGCACCGGCACGGGCATGATCGACTTCCACCCGAGCTTGTTCTCGAAGCCACGGATCGAGTCGGCGTTGGGGAAGCCGTAGACGAAGGCGAAGCCGCGGTCGGCCATGGCCTTGGTGCAGGCCTCCCCGCTCTCGGCGAACACGCCCCGGCGCTTGAACTCGGGGTGGGTCATGCTGTCGATCGACAGCCCGCCGACGCGGTCCTGACCGAGCGAGCGCAGCCGCCGGGGCGAGACGGCGTACTGCCCGACGAGCAGCTCCTCGGACCAGGCGAGCTTGATGGTCCGCGGCCCGACGGGGTTTTGAGCGAACTCCCACCGCCAGTGGCCGGAGCTCTCGCTCTCGCCCATGGGCTGTCCAAAGCTGCGCTCGTAGAGGGCGACGATCGCCGCCTCATCCCCCGGCGCGTAGTCGCGAATCATCCAAGCTCGACCCTCGACCATGGCGCGTCGAGCCTAGCAGTTTGGACCCGTCGAGCCAGCTCGCAAATCGCAACCGCGATCGCTCTCAGCCGAGACGATCCAAGTGACGCTCGAGCGCCTGGTGGTAGACGGACCAGGTCCGGCGCAGGTGCAGCTCGAAGTTGAAGCGCGTCTCGAAGGCCGTCCGGCCCGCCGACCCCATGCGCGTCCTCGCGGCCGGGTCGGCGAGGAGCTCGCCGAGGACCCGGGTCCACGCCCTGCGATCACCCGGGGGGACCAGCTCACCGTTGACGCCGCGATCGATGGCCTCGTCCACGCCGCCCACCTCGCTCGAGATCACGGGCAAGCCCGCGCGCATGGCCTCGAGGTTGGAGATCGGGAAGCCCTCGTGGCGCGAGCACAGCACGAAGAGCTGGGCCTGGGCGAGGCGCTGGGGCACGTCGTCGCGGGTGCCCAGCAGGTGAACTCGATTCCCCCAGCCTCGCGCCTGGGCCAGCCGCGCCTCGATGGCCGGGCGCAGCGGCCCGTCGCCGATCAGCTCGAGCTCCCAGTCGAGCGCTGGCGAGCGCTCGGCCAGATCGCCGAGGGCGTCGAGCAAGAGCAAGGGCTCCTTGGGCGCCTCGAGCCGAGCGACGCTCACGATCCGCGCCGGCTGCTTCCCGGGGTCGGCCCGGAACGCGCTCGCGGGCTCGAGCTCGGTCACGGCATTGTGAACGGTGAGCACCTGCAGCGGTCGGCCCACGCCCGCGTCGAGGGCCTTGCGGCGATCGTGCTCGGACACCGTGATGATGCAGTCGGCCAGGGGGGCGGTGACGATCTCCATGCCCCGGGCGATGGTCGCCTTCGCCCCTCGCTGCCAGCCGAAGGCCCAGCCGTGGGCGGTGTAGACGTTGGCGACGCCGAGCTGGCGGGCCACGGCGCGGGCGAACCATCCCGCCTTGGTCGAGTGGCTCGAGATCAGCTCGGGGCGAAAGCGCTGGAGCTCGCGGTGGAGCTCGGCGAGGCCGCGCGGGTCTCGGAGGGGATCGATCTCCCGCAGCATGTGGCGCAGGCGGGTGACCCGGACGCCGTCGCGCTCGCACAGCTCGGCGAAGGGCCCGTCGCCGCCAGCGAACACCTCGACCTCGTGGCCCGCCGCGCGCAGACCCACGGCCAGGCCGTGGATGCACACCTGCACGCCGCCGACGCTGTCCGAGCGCGTGACCACGAAGGCCACGCGCCGGGGCCTGTCCGCGGCCGGGTCGCGCTCGCCCACCCGCGGGCTCATGGCGACCCCGCGCTGAACAAGAGCACGCCGGCGAGGGCCAGCATCATCAACATCATCGAGCCGACCACGCCCGCGACCGCGATGATGACCATCTTCTTGGTCTGGTCCTCGCTGCTCGGTCGGGGCGGCCTCGTCCCCTGAGGGGCGTAGGACTGCGCGACGCCGTGGCCCACGCCCGGACCCGCGCCCAGGCCTGCGCCCGCGTCGAGGGCCGCCGCCGTCGCCGGAGCCAGGCCGTTCATGCGCAGCGCCTCGGCGAACACCGGCCCGACCTCCGGGTCTCCCCGCAGCGCCATCGCGGCCGCCATCGCGGCCTGGTTCGCGCCGAGCAGCTCGTGGGCGTGGGCCCGGTAAAGGGCAAACATCAGCCGGTACTGGTGGGCCTCGGGCACGACGTTGGCCGCGGCGCCGACGAGCTCGAGGATCCGCGCCGCGTCGCCTTCGCGGACCAGCACCGAGGCCAGCCCGATGCGATAGCCGCTGTCGAGCACGAGGTCCTCGGCCTCCGGATCGCACAGCTCCATCCACCGCCACGCCGCGCCCAGCTCCCCCGCCCGGGCGGCCGCGCCAGCCAGGTTGACGTAGAGCAAGTGGCGAAAGCCCAGGTCGTGGATCTCCTCGATGGCCCGCTCGAGCACGCCCCGGCGCTCGATGTGCTTGCCCAGCATGCCGTAGCCTTGGTTGAGCATGGTCGCGCACCACCACAGCAGGCGCTCGTGCTCGAAGCTCCGCTGGGCGCGGACCAGAGCCAGGGCCTCACGAAAGCGCTGGCCGAGGGGCTCGAGCACCTGGGCCGAGCGCGTCAGGGCCTCGCAGCCCGGCGGGGGTCGGACGGTCGAGTAGGGGTTGTCGGGCAGGGGTCGCCCGGTGTCCATGCGCAGCTTGGCGATGCGCGCGTCGCCGTGCAGCGCGTGGGCCGTCCGCGCCGACGCCAGCTGACGGCGCCCGACGACCATCTGCGTGCCGCAGTACTCGCAGCGGATCGTCCCGCCCGCCTCGCCCACGCGCAGCGGCGCGCCGCAGCGCTCGCAGCTGAGGACGCGGATTTGGATGTCGAAGGTCGCCTCGGCCATGGCTGTCTGCCCCCGCCGAGCCTAGCAGCCCGTGCGCCAAAGCCTGCTACCCTGTCGGCGTGCGCAACCTGCTGAGCATCGACCTCGAGGACTGGTTTTGCGTGTCCAACTTCGACGCGCTGATCCCCCGCTCCGAGTGGGACGCCCAGCAGTTTCGGGTCGTCGAGAGCACCCGCGCGCTGCTCGAGCTGTTTGACCGCCGCGGGGTCAAGGCCACCTTCTTCGTGCTCGCGTGGGTGGCCGAGCGCGCCCCGGAGCTGATCCGCGAGGTCGCGGCGGCGGGCCACGAGGTCGCCTGCCACGGCTACGGCCACCAGCGCTTGACCCAGCTCGACGCCGAGCGCTTCGACGCCGACCTCGGCAAGGCCCTGACCATCCTCCGCGAGCTGTCCGACGCCCCGGTGGTCGGCTACCGGGCGCCGAGCTTCTCCCTGACCGAGCGCACGCTGTGGGCCATCCCCGTGCTCGAGCGCCACGGGATCCGCTGGGACTCGTCGATCTTCCCCTTCGGCGCGCACCCGGAGTACGGCATCGCCGACGCGCCCCTGACCCCCTACCGCCTCGGCGAGGACCTGGTCGAGCTGCCCATGAGCTGCGTGGAGCTGGCTGGGCGGCGCATGCCCTGCACCGGCGGCGGCTACTTCCGGCTCTACCCCTACCGCCTGAGCGCCGCGCTGATCCGCCGCTGCAACCAGGCCGGGCGCCCCGTGATCTTCTACGCCCACCCCTGGGAGTTCGACCCCGGGCAGCCGCGCATGACCATGCCGCTGCTCAAGCGTCTGCGGCACTACAACCACCTCGACGTGACCCTCGAGCGGCTCGATCGCCTGCTCGTCGAATTCGAGTGGGGGCCGATGGGCGCGTGGGCGGATTCGGTCCGGGATTCTGCGCCGCTGCTCCCGCCTGGTTCCGCGGGCGCACGCGCGAAAGCAGCGTGATGTTCCCGCCCGAATGTGCATTTGCACTCGCCGCCCGGTGACACAGCTCAAGTCGAGACGCGCGCTTTTCGACTCCCGGATACACGTCGGGCGCTGTAGGATGTCCACGCACAGGTATGCCACGGACGACGCTCTACATCGGAGGCCTGCAAGCCGCAGCGGACGACGCGTCCGTCCGTGGGCTCGTCGGTGATTTTGGTGCGATCAGCGAGATTCGGCTGGCGACCCGTGACAACGGCGAGTGCCGCGGCTTCGCCTACGTGACCTTCGAGAGCGACCTCGACGCGGCCAAGGCTCGAGTCGCCCTCGACGGCCGCACCGTGAGCGGGCAGCTGCTGCGCGTGGCCGTCGCGACCTGACTCGAACACACCCGGGGAGACTGCCCCTGGGCGCTCAGGCGCGCTTGCTCAGGCCGCGGATGATTCGAAAGACCCCGTAGACGATCGGCCCCCAGGCGAGCACGGCCCGGCCGTCGATGCCGCCGCCGGCGAAGCTCAGCACGGTCACCAGCACCCCGCCCGCGGCCCACAGCCCGCCGACGAGGAGGTCCTGGGTGGGGTCGTGGGTCGGCCCGAGCTCCATCGGCGGCGCTCCATCTTCGCCCTCGATGACCACCGCCTCGGGCACCTGGTCGGCGAAGGCCGAGCGCGGGAGCGCGAACCAACACAGCCAAAAGAAGGCCGAGCTCGCCAGGGTGACCAGGAACCACAGCTGCTTCATGCTCGGCGTGTCGACCTGCTCCATGACCATCGGCCCGATGAAGATCAACGCCAGATCGACGGCCAGGGCGATGCCCGGGATGGTCAGCGCGCTCGAGTCGGCCCCGCGCTCCTTGGCGTGGGCGAGGATCAGCGCCCCCCCGGCGATCAGCAGGCCTCCGCCGAGGGTCATGTAGACGTCGCGGACGCGATCGATGGCGTCGAGGCCGTCAAAGACGTTGGCCATGAAGGCGAGGTTGATGCCCACCATGAGCAGCAAGTGCAGCCCGAGGCAGCCCGCGGACTGACGCAGGCGGCGGGCGTCGAGGGCCTCGGCCGTCATCCACAGCCCGACGAGCAGCACCAGCCACAGCACCGTGCGCAGGCCGAAGTTGAGCTGGACCAGGGTCGTGAACAGGCTCAGGTCGAGGTCGGTCTGCTCGAACAGGTAGTCGAGAAAAAAGTGGCTGCCCACCTGCCAGCCGAGCGAGACGATCGCCAGGCCGATCCACCCAACCATCAAGGCAGGATTCAGGCGAACCGCTCCGTCGTGGCTGACTCCCGACATGCGCCAACGGTAGCACCGCCGGCGCCGCCCGGCCCGCTCAGCGCCTCGTCGTCGTCGGGGTGTCCCCGCGGTCGTAGGCGCACACCGACTTCTTGTCCCGCTTCTCCCGCGAGTCCCCGCCCTCGTACTCGCTGTCGTCGTGGGACTCGTCGACGGTCTCGCGGACGACGACCTCCTTGACCCCGTCGCCGTCCGTATCCTTGATGGTCCACCGGGTGTCGATCTGCGTCGAGGTCGAGGAGACGTCGGACCAGTGGTAGTAGTAATGGCGCGTCGTGGCGAACTGGATGTGGAGGTCGGTCTTGTCGAGGACGAAGGCCACGGCCGCCTCGGACTGGTCGAGGTTGTCCTCCGAGGGCAGCTCGAAGCCGAAGGTCACGAACACCTCGCTGCGCTCGCCGCCGTCGACGTCGTAGACCTTGAACTTGACCGCGCTGATGTCGTAGCCGCCGAACTCGTCGTAGGTGTCGCCGCCGGCCTCGACGAGGCGCTCGGGGACGCCGCCAGCGCGGCGCTCAGGAGGAAGGAGGGAACTCCAGAGCGCGCGGCGTCGGTCATGGTCGTCTCGGTCAGGGCTTGGGTTTGGGTGGCTGCATCGCCCCCAGGGCGTCGAGGGTCCCGGGCGCGACGAGGCCGGTCATGGCCTCGTACTTGCCCTGGGTCAGCTCGTCGAGGATCGCCTCGTGGGCGAGGGGCTCGACCTCGACGCGCTCGGCCCGGCTCGCGGCCTCGACGGGGATCTCGAACAGGTCCTCGTCGAGCTCGGGGTTGCGGTCGAGGCTGACCAGCTCGACGTTGAACACCGCCCCCTCGTAACGCAGGAACACGCCGGCCTCTTCCCACATGCACAGGTTCTGGGCGGCGATGCGGGTCTGCAGGCAGGACACGCCGTGGACCGTGGCCAGCTCGCCGGGGTTGGCGAGGCGCTCCTTGGCGAGCACGCTCTGCCACTCGCGGATCGCCGCCATGGTGCTCGCCTTTTGATCGTCGGCGAGGGAGTACCAGGCGCTGGCGAAGGTCTCGAGGTGGTTCGAGCGCAGCTCTCCGGGGTCGCCCTTGCGCGCGGTCCAGATGTGGCTGGGGGTCACCAAGGTCGCGCCCTCGCTGATCAGCGGGCGCACGGCCTCCTCGTCGGCCATGGGGTTGTCGATGCCCTGCCAGCGCACCTTCCAGCTCTCGCGCCGGTAGCCGCCGGGCTTCATCTGGATGAGGTAGGTGCCCTCGGCGACCTCGCCCCGGACCTCGTAGCGCAGCTCGAGGCCGGGCGCGCCCTCGGGCAGGGGGTAGACCTCGGCGAGGAACTCGGCGCGGGTCTGGGGCAAGGGCGGCGCGGGCTGCTTCAGCTCGACGGGCGCGCCGGTCCCGGGCTCGGTCTGCTTGCCCTCGCACGCGCCGAGGACCAGCGCGGCGCAGGCCAGCGCGACCGTCGTCGCCCGCGCGCTCATCGCTCGCCTCGCTGGATGCCGAGGAGCTTGAGCTTGCGGTGCAGGTGCGTGCGCTCGATGCCCAGGGCCGAGGCCGTGCGCGAGACGTTCCAGTCGTGCTCGCGCAGGCGGTGGAGGATGAAGGCCCGCTCGACGGCCTCGCGGAAGGCCTTGAGGGGCAGGTCGGACTTCTCGCGCAACAGCTCGTCGAAGGGTCCGTCGCCGATCGCGACCTCCCCCGGGCCCGCGGCCTTGCCCGCGTTCGCGCCGTCGCTGCGCAGCTCCGGGGGCACGTCGTCGAGCTCGAGATCGCCGTCGCTGAGCACGACCATGCGCTCGATGACGTTGCGCAGCTCGCGAACATTCCCGGGCCAGCTGTGCTTGGCCAGGGTGCCCAGGGCCGCGTCGCTGATCAGCCGCGCGGCCAGGCCGTTCTCCTCGCAGGCCTGGCGGATGAAGTGGCGGGCGAGGGCCGGGACGTCGTCGAGGCGCTCGCGCAGCGGCGGCATGCGCAGCGGGACCACGGCCAGGCGGAAGAACAGGTCCTCGCGGAACTCGCCCGCGCCGGCCATCTCCTGCAGGTTGCGGTGGGTCGCGGCCAGCACCCGGACGTCGACCTGGATCGGGGCGTGCCCGCCCACCCGGGTCAGCTCGCCGCTTTGCAGCACGCGCAGGACCTTGGCCTGGGCGTCGAGGTCCATGTCGCCGATCTCGTCGAGGAAGAGCGTGCCCTTGTCGGCGACCTCGAACAGGCCCTTCTTTTGGGCCGTGGCCCCGGTGAAGGCGCCCTTTTCGTGGCCGAACAGCTCGGACTCGATGAGCTCCCGGGGGATCGCCGCGCAGTTGACCTTGACGAAGGCGTGGGCGTGGCGCTCCGAGGCCTCGTGGATGGCCCGGGCGACGAGCTCCTTGCCCGTGCCGCTCTCGCCGGTGATCAGCACCCGCGCCCGGGTCCGGCCGACCTTGGCGACCATGCGCATGAGCTCGACCATGGGCTCGGAGCGCCCGATGATCTCGCCGTAGATGCGGTGGCGCAGCTCCCGGAGCTCGCGCTCGGCCTTGCTCTGGCGCAGGGCGTTGCGGACCGAGACGATCACGCGGTCGCGGCTGAGCGGTTTCTCGAAGAAGTCGAAGGCGCCCAGGCGGGTGGCTCGGACGGCGTCGGCGACCGAAGCGTGGCCGGAGATCATGATCACCGGGACCGGCGGGCGGCCGTCCTCGCCGAGCTCGCCGAGCTTGTCGAGCACCTCGATGCCCGAGAGCCCGCCGAGCATCACGTCCATGATCACGGCGTCGGGCAGGTCGAGGCTGGGGTCGGTGGCCGCGGCGGTCAGCCGCTCGAGGGCCGCCTCGCCGCTGACGGCCTCGTCGACCGTCGCGCCCTCGCCCTCGAGCACCATGCGCAGGGTTCGGCGGATGTTCTTCTCGTCGTCGACGACGAGCACCGTGCCGGCGAAGACGGCCTCGCTGGTCTCGCTCACTCAGCCCTCATCCGTCGAGCCCGAGGGCTTGCCGCCGCCGGCTTGATCCACCGCTTGATCCACAAAGGCCGCCAGGCGCTCGGGGGTGATCGCGTCGACGGGCAGGGTCACCTGCTCGCCAGAGGCGAGGTGCTTGACGGTCAAGGTCTCGTCCTCGATCTCCTGCTTGCCGCAGATCCCGACGAAGCGCGCCTTGACGCCCTCGGCGTCGGCGTAGGCCAGCTGCTTTTTGAGCTTCTTGGTCTTCTCGGGGTAGACCTCGACGTTGAGCCCGGCCAGGCGCAGCTTGGTCGCCAGCTCGAGCACCCGCCCGCCGTCGACGTCCATCCAGCACAGCATCAGGTCCGGGCCGATGGCCAGCTCGTCGAAGTCGCCGCGCTCGTCCTTGACGACGATCAGGCGCTCGAGGCCGAGGCTGAAGCCGACCGCGGGGATGGCCTGCTTGCCGAACATGCCGACGAGGTTGTCGTAGCGCCCGCCGCCGCCGACGGAGCTCGGGAAGTCGGGCACGCGGATCTCGAAGATCGGCCCGGTGTAGTAGCCCAGCCCGCGGGCCAGGGAGGGCGCGAACTCGAGGTGGTCGCCGGCGGGGTTGTAGGCGCACAGGCCCATGAGCGTGCCGAGCTCGTCGATGGCCGCCTTGCCCCGCTCGTCCACGCGCTCGCGCAGGGAGGACAGCAAGGTCGCGTTGTAGACGGCCCCGCTGCCCGGCGGCGGGGTGATCATGTCGAGCAGCTTGGCCCCGGAGCCCGCCTCGATGCCGCGCTGCTCGAGCTCGGTCAGCACGCCCTGCTTGCCGACCTTGTCGAGCTTGTCGACGGCGACCAGGGCCGTGCCCTCGAGGGCCTCGTCGATGCCCGCGGCGCGGATCATCGCGCGCAGCAGCTCGCGGTGGTTGATGAGGACGGTGAAGGCCTCGAAGCCCAGCTCGACGAGGGCCGAGGCGACGGCCGAGCAGACCTCGGCCTCGGCGACCAGGGACTCGGTCCCGATGATGTCGACGTCGCACTGGTAGAACTCGCGGAAGCGGCCGCGGCCGGGGCGATCGGCCCGCCACACCGGCTGGATCTGGTAGCGCTTGAAGAAGCGGGGCAGCTGCCCGTACTGGGCGACGACCCGGGCCAGGGGCACGGTCAGGTCGTAGCGCAGGCCCTGGTCGGCGAGCTCGCCCTCCCGCGCGGGCCGGCCCTCGGCGTGGGCGGCCTCGAGCGGCCGGCGCAGGGCGTCGCGCCGGTGCAGCAGGCGGTACATGAGCTGGTCCCCCTCCTCGCCGTACTTGCCCGTCAAGGTCGACAGGTTCTCGATCGCGGGGGTCTCGAGGGGGGTGAAGCCGTGGGCCTCGTAGGCCTTGACGACGACGTCGATCACGGCGCGGCGACGGACGAGGTCCGCAGGCAGAAAGTCGCGCATGCCGCTCGGCGGCTTGGTGCTGATCTTGCTCATGAACGGGGGGGTGGGTTGGGCGTGGCGGCCCACCTTCGCGGGTGGGCGCGCGCAGCATACCCGGTTGCGACACCCAGTTGGCGCGGACCCCATCCGCGCGGACGATTGACCCCTTGGCGGCAAAAGCGCGACACTCACGCCATGCCTGGGGTCGCGAGGGTCGAGGAGGTCGAGTTCGCCGAGGTCGACGAGCTGTTCGTGATCGCAGATCTGTTGCTGGGTCCGCGCGGGGTGGCCGGCCCGGCGGTCCACCGCGAGAACGCAAACGCGCTCGAGCTCGGGGGCCGCGCGAGCGCGCTGCTCGGCAGCCTCGCCCAGGGCCCGGCTCGAACGCGCACCCTCGTGATCGCTGGTGGCCTGTTCGATCTCCCCGCCGACGCTGCGCTGCGTGGACAGCCCGACGGCCTCGTCGCTCCGGGCTCGGCGAGCGCGGAGGTGCTCGCCGCCCTCGGGGCCTTCGTCGCCGTCCCCGGCCACTCCCTGGTGATTCTGTGCGGTCACCGTGACCTGGCCCTGACCCTGCCCGCGACCCAGCGGTGGCTGCTCGGTGCCCTCGGCTGCGACGCGGCGGCACGCGGGCGCGTGCAGATCGTGCTCGACGGCGCAGGCTGGACCGCGCGGATCGGGGAGCGCCGCGTGCTGGTGGTTCAAGGCGGTGAGGTCGACGAGAGCAACGCCCTCGACCCCGCCGCCCTCGCCCAGCTGCGCCGCGCCGCGACCCGAGGCCTGCCCCTCGCGGGTCCGGCCGCCGAGGCCCTCGGGCCCATGGCGCGGGTCTGCGAGGCCCTGCGCGCGCGCGACCCCTGGCTCGAGCTGCTGCTCCCGGCCACGGCGCGGACCATCCCGCTGCTCTCGGCGTGGTTCCCCGACCAACGCAGCGCCCTCGCGCGGGCCCGCGCCCACACCCGGGCGCCCGCCTCCCTGGGACTGCTCGGCAGCGGCCGAGCGCGGGCGACGAGCGAGGGCGAGGGCGCGAGCGAGGCCGCCAGCCAGGGCGCCCGCGCGCTGCTGTGGCGGGCCAGCCGGTCGACGGCCGCTGGCGTCAACCCGCGGCGCCAACCGATCACCGGGATGCTCGGCGCCT
>NZ_ABCS01000086.1 GCF_000170895.1 Plesiocystis pacifica SIR-1
GGGTTCTGCAACGATGCTCATCGAGCCAGCGCTCGAGCTCGGCGAGGGTCTGCGCGCCGTGGTGCTTGCCGGCGAGCTCACGGCGGGCGAGCTCGACTTGCTCCATGGCATGCAGGCGGTCGCCGCCCGCGTCCGTGGGTGCGTCCCATGAAAGCGAGGCGTAAGCTGAACTGATCGCTGCGGGCGGTGACCTCTCCTCGATCTCGCTCCGCCAACCTGGTGGGAATACATGAGGCCATCTATGCCATGGCCGCGCTTCGCCCCATGGTCCGCTGGGCGCTGGCTTCGGCGAGGTGTTCCAGCACTTCTACGGTCGTCCCCCAGCCCATGCATGCATCGGTGACGCTCTGGCCGTAGGTGAGCGCTGCCTGGTCATGCCGATCTTGCCGACCGGGGACCAAAAAACTCTCGAGCATGACGCCGAAGATCGCGTGCTGCCCATCCGCGGAGACGGTGTCGGCGACCTCGCGCGCGACCCGTGCCTGACGCAGGTGATCCTTGCCGGAGTTGCCGTGGCTGCAGTCGATCATCACCCGCGGACGCAGGCCCGCGCGGCGGTGGTGCTCGAGGGCGTGCTCGAGGGCCTCCCCCGCGTAGTTCGGTCCGTCCTTGCCGCCGCGCAGGATGAGGTGGCCCCAGGGGTTGCCGGCCGTCTCGACGATGGCCGCGAGCCCCTGCTTGGTGACCGAGAGGAAGTGGTGGGGGTGGGCGGCCGAGCGGATCGCGTCCACGGCGATCTGGATGCTCCCGCCGGTGCCGTTCTTGAACCCGATCGGCATGGACAACCCCGAGGCGAGCTCGCGGTGGACCTGAGACTCGACGGTCCGCGCTCCGATCGCTCCCCAGCTGACGAAGTCGGCCATGAACTGCGGGCTGATGGGGTCGAGGAACTCGGTCCCCGCGGGCAGGCCCAAGCGCGCGAGCTCGCGCAGGAAGGCCCTCGCCTGGCGCAGGCCGTGGTTGATGGCGAAGCTCCCGTCGCCGCGCGGGTCGTTGATCAGGCCCTTCCAGCCGACGATGGTCCGCGGCTTCTCGAAGTACACGCGCATGATGACGTGGAGGGCCTCGCCGAGCGCGGTCGCGAGCTCGGCGAGGCGCGTCGCGTACTCGAGGCCGGCCTCGGGGTCGTGCATCGAGCACGGACCCACGACCACGACGAGGCGTCGGTCCTCGCCCGCGAGGATGTCGCGCACGCCGGCGCGGCCGGCCTCGACCACCGCGGCCTCGGCGGCGTCGATGGGCAGCTCCTCGAGCAAGATCGCCGGAGGCAGCAAGGGGCGGAGACCGCGGATGCGTACGTCGTCGGTGGTGCTCATGGGCATGGCGGCAGGTGGCCTCTCGGACTGGGTGCCGGGGAGCTCGAGAGTGGCTCAGAGAAATTTTGTGTGAGCCGTTTCGAGGAGGCACCGCACTGAGGCAGCGATGACCAAGCCGCTCGTCTCGCGCTCGATCCTCGCGCTGTCTTTGTTTGCCTTCGCCTGCGTGTCCGAGGAGCCCCCGGACGAAGCCGTGACCGTGGGGCTCGACGAGCTCGGGGAAGACGACGGCGAGGGCGCAGACCAGGGGGACGAGGCGAGCACGGACACGGGGCCGCTCCTGGACATGGGCCAGGAGGAAGCGGGGCCGGGGACGACCGGAGACGGGGACGACGGCTGCAAGAAGATCGACCTGTTGTTCGTGATCGACAACTCCGGCTCGATGTTGACGGAGCAGACCAACCTGATCGCGGCCTTCCCGGCCTTCGCGGACACCATCCAGGACGTGCTGCCCGAGGCCAGCGACCTCCACGTCGCGGTCACGACCACCGACGACCTGGGCCTGGCGCCGGGGAGCTTTGGCCAGGACGCGCAGCCCTTCGCCGAGGATCCTTGCGTGAACACCTTGGGCGGCCTGATCGACCGCGAGACACCCGCGGACGGCAACAGCGGCTACGGCGAGCCTTGCGGGTTCAGCTCGGGGGCGCGCTACATGGTCAACGGCCCCGACCTGGCCGAGGAGTTCGCCTGCGCGGCGGCGGTCGGGGTCCACGGCAACGGCCTCGAGCGCCACGCCGACGCGATCTTGGGCGCCCTCGACCCAGGCTCGAGCTGCGCCCAGGGCTTCGTCCGCGACGACGCGCTGCTCGTCATCGTGGTCATCACCGACGAGGACGACGACTGGAGCGAGCCGGACATCAGCGACGCTCAGGCGCGCATCGACCAGTGGTACGCGGCGATCGAGGCCGTCGAGGGCGGGGTCGAGACCAACGTGGTGTTCACCCTGATCAGCGGGGGCTCGCCGCCTTGGGGGACCTGCCCGCCCTTCGAGATCAGCGATCCGGACACGGCCAAGGAGAGCGACGTGCTCACGGGCCTGGCCCAGCGCTTCACCAACGCCTTCGAGGCGGACGTGTGCGCGCCGGGCTACGTCGACGTGTTCGCCGAGGCCATCGGCGTGATCGAGACGGCCTGCGAGACCTTCGTGCCCATCGAGTAGGGCGCGGCCGCGTCATTTTGGGGAGGGGCTCGACGGGCGCGGGAGATGGACGGCCAGGAGCAGCCCGCCGCCGACCCAGGCGCCGTCGAGGGTGAACACGGGCTCGCCCCCGACGAGGGCGGTGACCGGGCCGAAGCTGCCGCCGGCCTCGAGCTCGGCGGACAGGCTGAGGGCGTTGGTGAGCGCGAGTCGAGCTTGGACGAGGGCAAAGGCGCCGCCCTGGGCTCGGCGAAAGTCACGGCCCGCGAGCTCGGGATCGGAGGCGGAGCCGCGGACGTCGACGAGGGCCAGGCGGGCGCCCCCGCCGGCCGCGAGGGCGAAGCGTGGGCGGGCGAGGACGGCGAGCAGGGCGGGCGCGAGCTGGACCAAGGTCGAGTGGACTCGAGCGCCCGGCGGGGCGGCGTCGCCCTCGAGGGCGTGGCGTCCGTGGACCACGGCGGCGCCGAGGCTCCAGGCCAGTGGACGCCTCGGTCGGTGGGTGAGCCGGAGCTGGCCGCCGCCGTGGACGGCGGAGGCTTTGGGGAAGAGCTCGACGCGGGGGCCGAGGGACAGCGTCCACGGGCGCGCGGGCTGGGCAGCCTCGGCCCGCGCGCGGCGGAGCATGGGCGGGGGTGGAGCTGGCGAAGGGGCGGGGGGCTTCGCCGGCTCCGCCTCCGCGGGGGGAGGGGGCGCTCGCTCGGCCGCGAGCTCGAGCTCCAGCCAGCTCGCGCGCACGAACTCGACGATGGCCAGGGCCAGGGCCCGGCGTCCCCAGTCGTCGCCCCCGGCTGGGAGTCGGGAGTCTCGCTCCATGCGCTTGTTGGTGAGCGGATCGTCGAGGGCGAGGGTCAGGCTCTCCGGTCCGCAGCCCACGCGCACGCGGCTGGTGAGTGGGTCTGCGGGGCTGGGCTCAGTCTGCGTCGAAGACACGACGCGGACTT
Source organism: Plesiocystis pacifica SIR-1 (assembly GCF_000170895.1). GTDB lineage: Bacteria > Myxococcota_A > Polyangia > Nannocystales > Nannocystaceae > Plesiocystis > Plesiocystis pacifica. The sequence continues at coordinate 3,396 of NZ_ABCS01000086.1, forward strand.
GGATTGGGGGGCCAAACTCGAGGGAGAGGAGGCCCTCGAGGGCGCGGGGGTCGTGCTCGGTGCAGGCGTCGAGGCTGACCTGGACCGTGGGCGGGTCGGCGCGCGCCGGGGCTTCCTCCGCAGGCGGGTCGCTCGGCCCGAGGGCGAGGGTCAGGCTCAGGGCCGCGGCCAGGAGTGACGCGCCCACACTCAGTCGAGGCCTCCCCAGCGCCGAACCAGCTGGAGGCGGTGGCCGTCGGGGTAGCGCTCGACGTAGCGCTCGGCCTGGGCCCGGGCGCGCGCGTCCTTGCCCGCCTTGGCCAGGGCCTCGACCGCGCGCGCGAGGGCGTCTTCGGCGAGGGGGCCCTCGGGCGCGAGGCTGCCGGCGGTGGCGAAGGCCTCGGCCGCGCCGGCCGGGTCGCCGAGGCGCTCGAGCAACAGGCGGCCCTTGGTGAAGGCCGCGAGGGGAGCGAGGGGCGAGCGCGCGTGGTCGTCGATGACCACGTCGAGCCAGCCCACGGCGGCCTTGGGGTGCTGGGTCAGGCGCGCGACGTCGGCCGCGGCCATGAGCGCCTTGGGATCCTTGCGATCGACGAAGCCGCCCCCGAGGGCCGCCCAGGCCTCGTCGTGCTCGCCCGCGTCGGCGAGCTCGAGCCAGCGCGTGTCGGCCTTCGTCGCGGGAGGAGCAGGGGCCGGCGGCGTCGGCGTGTCGGCGTTGGCAGGGGCGGGCGCGTCGGCCGAGTCCGGGCTGCCCTCGGGCGAGGCGTGGGCGGGGACGGGCGGGGCGTGGGCCTGGAGCTCGAGCCGCTCGCCGCGGGTCAAGAGCACGGGCGCGCGCCAGTCTGCGCTGACGCGCACCGTGCCCCGGGAGACCGTGACGGCGACGGTGTCGGCCTCGCGCTCGACCCCAAAGGCCGTCCCCACGACCTCGATCTGGACCTCGCCCGCGTGGACCACGAAGCGCCGCTGGGGGTCGGGCGGGACCTCGAAGTCGAGCCGCCCCGAGACGACCTCGAGCTCGACGAGGCCCGGCTCGGCGCGGCGCAGCTCGTAGCGGCTGCTCGCGCTCGCGCGCAGCTTGGTGCCGTCGGGCAGGGACACGAAGTCGCCACCGTCAGCTTCGGTCTGGCTCGGCTCGAGCTCGCTCGCGGCGGGCGTGCCATGCTCGGCGCCAGCGAGGGCGCCTTGGGGAGGGTCGCTCGGCGTCCACAGGCCCAGGGCGAGGACCGCCGCGGCCCCAGCGGCCAGCGCCGCTCCGGCGAGCCCGAGCCGCGCCCAGCCGCGCCGTTGACGGGCGACGGCCGCGACCCGTTCGTCCCGGAGCCGAGCCCAGACCCGCTGCTCTCGCGCCGAGTCCCACTGCGGCCGCAGCTGCTCGCGGACCGCCTCGACCTCGCGCTGCGCGTTCCTAGTCATTGAGGTTGACCTCCAGGTGCGCGCTCGCTCGGGCGATGCGCCGCTTGGCCGTGGCCAGGGAGCACTCGAGGGCCGCGGCGACCTGCTTGAGGGTCTCGCCCTCGACGTGGCGCAGCTTCCAGGCCAGGGCGTCGTTGACGGGGAGCTGCTCGAGGCAACGGTAGATCTCCTGGACTTGCATGCGCTGTTCTGGGCTCGCGCCCGGGGCCTCGAGCTGGATCGGCAGGTGTTCGTCGAGCCCGACCATGCGACGCAGGCGGTGCTTTTGCTGGCGCCGCCGGACGGTGCGGACGGTGATCGTCGCCAGCCACCCGCGGACGGCGCGTAGCTCTCGCAGCTTGTCCGCCTGGCGAAAGGCCGTCGCGAACACGTCGTGGACCAGATCCTCGAGTTCGTCGTCGACCGCGTGCAGGCGAATCACGATGCGAGCTACGTAGGGCGAGTAGCGCCGGTAGAACTGCGCGGGCTCGTCGACGGGGGAGGGGCCCAGCTGCGCTGCCAAATCCGTCGGCTCTGCGGGCTCGGCCTTGGCGAGGCTCAAGTGCGCGCCTGCTCCCGGTTGGGCCCCAGCTCGCGCGCTTTCGCGCTGAGGGGGGAGTTGCTCGAGACCGCCGCTCACACGTTCTTGGTGCCGCCCGGGAGAAAAAGAGCTCAGCGATTGAGCCATATCACACAAAATGCGCACTCAGGCTCTGATGCGCCCTCGCCCTCGCTTCACGGTCGCCCTCTCCGCTCTCTCGTTGTTCGCGCTGTCCAGCTCCGGCTGCGGCGGCGAGGGTGAGGTGTTCTCTCCCTTTGCCGACGGCGGCGACGAGCTCGGCGAGTCGAGCGAGTCGGACGCCGTCGAGACGATGGAAGCCGGGGAGGCGTCCCAGGGCGAGACGGCAGAGCAGGGCGAGTCGAGCGAGGACGCGGACACGGACGAGGGGACCACCGGCCCCAAGCTCGACGTGCTCGGTGCCGACGAGGACACGACCGCCACGGCGACCATGGAGGGCGGCGACGAGGGCTGCGAGAAGGTCGACTTGCTGTTCGTCATCGACAACTCCAACTCCATGTCCGACGAGCAGCAGCTGCTCATCGACAGCTTCCCGGGCTTCATCGCTACCATCGAGAACACCCTGCCGGCGGCCTCGGACTTCCACATCGGGGTGACCAAGACGGACATCCACGGCTTCGACGACTCGCCGACGCCGGACCCGAACAACCCCTGCGCCTACGAACTCGGCGGGCTGCTGAGCCACGCGACGCCGGCCGACGAAAAGACCGGCACGGGAGCGGACTGCGAGTTCAGCTCGGGGGCGAACTACATGGTCGGCGGCCCCAGCCTCGCCGATGAGTTCGCGTGCGTGGCCGAGGTCGGGACCAAGGGCAACACCGGCGAGCGCCAGGCCGAGGCGACCCTCGCCGCGCTCGCCCCGGGCAACGCCTGCTCCGAGGGCTTCTTGCGCAAGGACGCGCTCACGGTCGTCGTCGTGATCACCGACGAGGACGACGACTGGTCCGAGCCCGACGCGGACGCGGCGACCAACGCCCAGGCCTGGTACGAGGGCGTCGTCGCCGTCGAGGACGGGCTCGAGTCGAACGTCGTGTTCTTGCTGATCTCGGGGGGCTCGCCGGCCTGGGGCGACTGCGAGCCCCTCGACCTGATGACCATGACGGGTGCGGACACGAGCCCCAAGCTCACCGCCTGGGCCGAGCTGTTCACCAACTCGAACCTGGGCAGCGTGTGCTCGGCGGGGTACGCCGACTACCTCGAAGCGTCCATCGCGGTGATCGAGACGGCCTGCGGGGGCTTCGAGCCCATCCCCTGACGGCCTCCTCGGCGCCGCGCGGGGATTGCGTTCCAGCAGCCGAGCTCCGCTCGGTTCGAGCTCGAGGGTCGCTTTGGTCGTGCTCCGAGGCCGGCCCGCTGGGTGCGTCACACTTGGGGTTGGTTTGGACGAAGTCGCAACAGTGAGGACGCAGAGCGCCGACATGCGCCCAAAATCGAATGATTAACGGTCCATTGAATGACTCCCCAAGTGTCGCCGCGCTGACTCAGCGGCGCCAGAGGAAGCAAGACAATGACCACTCAAAACGCAAACGCCATCCGCCTCCAGACCCTTCGCCTCGGCGCCACCGCGCTCTCGATCGCCATGTCCGTCGCCGCGGGCTGCGGTGGGGCCGAAGGCAGCGAGGGGAGCATCGAGGTCCCCGAGGTCCGGGCCGCCGTGGCCCTCGACGAGCTGTGCGAGCTGAGCAACGAGCTGCGCTGCGCTGGCGCGATGGGCTGCTGTGACGCCGACGCCCCCTTCGGGACCATGGACGAATGCCTCGACGCGGGCGCGAGCTGCGAGGACACCCTGGCCGAGGTCCTCGGCAGCGAGCTCTACACCAGCGGGGCGATCGTCTACGACCCCGAGTTCGCCGCGGGCGTGCTCTCGGCCGCCGCCAACGCGACCGCCGAGTGCGGCACCCAGGCCGCGATCCCCGACCTCGGCGAGCTGTTCACCGGCACCCGGGGCGAGGGCGAGGACTGCTCGCCCGCGAGCTTCGGCGAGGCCCACCGCATGGTCTGCGCCGCCGGGCTCAGCTGCTTCGTCGACGACGACGAAGACGCCGACATGGCCGTCGGCACCTGCCTGCCCCTGGACTTCGACCACGACGAGTCCGAGGACGCGCCCCCCTCTGTCGAGGCGCTGTACTGCTCTGCCCCGGCCGAGCTGAGCCCGCCCTCCAACGGCGTCGTGCCCGTGGGCCTGAGCGTCAACGCCTACAACTCCACGCACTCGGGGACCAACAGCGACGTCGTCCTGCACTTCATCAACAAGAGCGAGACCACGGAGTACTACTGCACCATCAAGGGCGGGGTCGACAGCAACGAGACCAAGATCTGCTCCAACATCAAGACCCGGACCTACAACGGCGTGCCCAGCAACAACCTGTTTTGGGTCGAGACCTTCGGCAGCGACGGCTTCGGCGTGGACTCGGTCGCCGTGTGCACCTCGCTCAATGGCAGCGGGACCCAGTGCGACGGGACCACGCACACCGCGGGGACCTTCGACACCGGCAACTCCAGCATGCTGGAAAAGCGGATCACCTGGGCTTTCGGGATGTTCGACGACGGCTTTGACCGGATCTGGCTCGACAGCGACAGCAACGGCAACTGCAACACCGCCAAGATCAACCTCAACAACGACAACACGGTGACGTGCGGCACGCACACCGTCGGCAATCACTGAGCGCTCGTTTTCCAGACGCAGACGCAGACGCAGACGCAGCCGCTGCCCAGCTCGACACCGCGTCGAGCTGGGTCGCGGCGCGGCCCGGATCCTGACGATGAAGCCACGCCGCCACCGCCCCTGCTTCGCTCGCGCCTTCGCGTGGACGCTGCTCTCGCTGGTCCTGCTCAGCGCCTGTGTGGGCGAGCAGCCCCCCAGCCCCAAAGCCCTGCGCGTCGCCGTGTTCCTCGAGCTCGAGGGCTCCAAGGACGAGGACGGTCTCCGGACGCGGAACTTCGACTGGGCCGTCGAGGCCGTCAACGCGGCCGGGGGCGTCGCTGGCCGCCCGCTGGCCCTCGACTACATCGACGCCGAGGTGCTCGCGGACAGCGGCATGGATCTGCTCGAGCTCGCCGAGGTGCTCGCCGCAGACTCCGAGCACCTCGCGGTCGTCGCCCCGCCGGGCTCGGAAGCCCTCGAGCGCTTCGCCGAGCCCTTCATCGAGGCCGGCAAGCCCCTGCTTTCGACGACTTCGACCGCTGACGAGCTGTTCCGGGCCTACGGCGGGCTTGGCGAGATCTGGCGCCTGCGCGAGTCCGACGTGGTCCAGGCCGAGCTGCTCGCGCGCTTTGCCCACGAGCAGCGAGCCGAGCAGCTCGTCCTGCTGACCAGCCTCGAGCGGTCGACCGCGACTTTCTTCGACTGGTTTGGCTTCTTCACCGCGGAGCTCGGCTACGCCAGCGAGGCGGTCGAGGTCGTGACCCTCGATGAGGCTTGCGCGCCCGCGGTGGCGACGGCCTTGGCCGCGGAGCCCGACATGATCCTGCTCGCCGCGAGCTCGGAGCGGGAGCTCGCGTGCGTGGTCGAGGCCATGCCCGCAGCGGGTCAGCGCCCGCGGATCGTGCTCGCGGATACGGGCATCGACGCCTCGAAGCTGCTCGAGCTCGGGGCCCAGGCGGAGGGCATCGAAGGCTTCAGCGCTGCCGGCGACGAGGCCTTCGAGGCGGCCTCGAGCGCGCGCTTTCCCGGCGTAGCTCTGGCTGCCCACGGGCCTGGCGAATACGACGCGATCTTGCTGTTGGCGTTCGGCCTCGAGCGCTCGGGGGGCGTGGGCGGCAAGCCCTTGATTGCCGGCATGCGGGCGGTCGCCGACGCCGATGAGCCGAGCGTTGGGGACTGGAGCGCGGCCGGGGTCGCGGCGACCCTTGCGGCCATGCGCGAGGGTCGGAGTCCGCAGGTCGTGGGCGCGACGGGGCCGCTGCGCTTCGTGCCCGAGCGCTACATGGATCTGGCCGCCTCGACCCTGACCCACTTTCGCATTGAGCGAGGCGCGATGGTCTACGGCGCACGGATCCACACCGGCGACCCGAGCTTGTTGAGCCGCGCGGGCGTGGTCTCCGGACCCCAGGCCAGCCCCGCGGACGCCGAGGGCTCGACCTGGACGCCCGCTGTGGACAAGAGCGAGACCTGGGCGGTGATCGCCGCGCTGAGCTCGGGGTGGAACAACTACCGCCACCAAGCTGACGCTCTGCGTCAGTACTGGCTGCTGCGCGAGGGCGGGGTCGACGACGAGCACATCGTGTTGATCCTCGCCGACGATCTCGCCGATGCCCCCGACAACGCCCTGCCTGGCCAGGTCCGAAACCAGCTCGGGGGCCCGGACCTGCGCGCGGGGGCCCAGATCGACTACGGCCTCGAGCTCAGCCCCGAGCAGCTCGGAGACATCCTCACGGGCACGACCAGCGAGGCCACGCCGACGGTGATCCAGCCGGGGCCGTCGAGCAACATCTATGTCTACCTGGTCGGTCACGGCGGCGAGCAAGGCATGCCGATCGGCGCGCTCACGGCCGCCGAGGGTCTGGCCGGGGGGGAGACCAGCCTCTCGCCCGGTCTGCTGCGCTCGCGCTTGTGCTCGCTCTACGCCGGCGAGAGCTATCGCCGCGTCCTGGTCGTCATCGAGAGCTGCTTCGCGGGCGTGTTCGGAGCCGCGGAGTCTGGCGGGATCGAGCTTGGCTGCGGCTTCGAGGCTGGGGAGGTCCCCCTCGAGGGCGTCTCGATGATCACCGCGGCCGACCCCTTCGAGGTGTCCTACGCCGACGTCCATGACCCCGAGGTCCCCGAGTGGATCAGCGACGAGTTCTCGAACAACTTCGCTGAAGAGATCGAGCTGGAGCTCGAGCGCAACCTCGCCGACGTCTACGTCGACACCTACCGAGCCACCGTCGGCTCCCACGCCTCGCTCTACAACGCCGCTCACGCCGGGCGCTTGACGACCATCGAGCTCGCGGAGTTCTTCTCGCCCTAGCCCGTCAACAAAAGACGGCGCACGTGGTGAACGTGCGCCGTCCTTGGCGTAGAGGGCCCGGGGCCCCGGCTCAGCGGCGGCGGCGAAGCGCGAGCAGTCCGATCAGGCCCAGGCCGGCCCACAGCGGCGCGCTCGGCTCGTCGCCGTCCGTCGAGCAGGCGCAGCCCGAGTCGACGGGGGCGACGGGCTCGAAGCCCGCGTCGCCTTCGGTGTCGCCGACCTCGTCGGCGTTGCCGTCGTCCTCTTCGCCCTCGTCGTCGCTGTCTCCGGCGGCGCTGTCGAGCACGGTGAAGGTCACCTCGGAGGTGGCGCTGTTGCCCCAAAAGTCGATGGCCGTGGCCGTCAGGGTGTAGGTGCCGTCGGGGAAGGAGGCGCCGTCCCACACGGCCGGGCTCTCGATGTAGGTCTGGGCCAGGGGCTCACCGTCGAGGGCGAGGCTGATCTCCTCGAGGGGCAGCCCGCCCGCGTCCTCGGCCACGACGGTGATGTCGAAGCTCGCCGGCTCCATCTCGAACACCTGCCCGTCCGAGGGGACCTGGATCTGGATCAGCGGCGGGGCGTCCTCGAAGTCGGTCTCGTAGAAGCTCGAGCCGCAGGTGCTGGACCAGTCGAGGGCCGTGGTGTCCTCGCACCAGGTGTACCAGGAGCCGCCGGTCAGGGCCGGCTGGGAGTTGGAGAAGTTGCCGCAGTAGTGGTTGGGGTTCCAGTTGCCGTTGAGGTCGTGGCAGGGCGTCACGTCGATGCCCGAGTCGGTCTCGATCCACTTGACGGCCTCGACGGCGCTCGAGTGCGTGCCGGGGTTGTCGTTGCAGGTGCTGCCGCTCTTGGTCGAGGCGATGCCGAAGTTGTGCCAGGTGCCGTCGTCGTAGCGGATGAAGGCCGGGCCGCCCGAGTCGCCGGAGCAGATCGAGGGGTTGGTCCCGCTGCCCACGTCGAACTTGTAGGTCTCGAGGTTGTACATGTTGGTGAAGGCCCAGCGCTTGCGCCCCGCGCCGTCCTCACCGTCGTTGTTGCCGAAGCCGACGACCGCGATCTCGGCCCCGTTGTAGCGGTACTGGTCGACCTCGCAGCCAAAGCCCACGGGGGTGAAGGGCACCTCGTGCATCTCCTCTTCGAGCACGCAGTAGGCCCAGTCGAACTCCTGGTAGGTGCCCTGGGTCTGGTATTGGGGCGAGGCCTTGCAGTACTCGACGGCGCGGTTGTTGCCGGCGTTGAAGCTGTCGCCGAAGCGGATGGTCTTCTCCTCGGTCCCGCAGTGGGCCGCGTACATGATGACGCCGGGGTGGATCAGGGTGCCGGTGCAGATGTTCCCGGCGCCGCTGACCAGCACCACCGAGGGCCAGGCGCAGGGTTCGGTCTCGTAGCCGCCCCAGACCTCGGTCGACTCCTCGAGGCCCTCGGCCTCGACCTCGAGCATCGCCATGGGGATGGCGGGTTCACTAGGCTCGTTCGGCTCGTTCGCCTCAGCCGTCGCGGGGGTCCCGAGGACGGCGAGGAACGGTAGGAAAGCGAGGCTGGCAAGGCTCAGAGTGCGCGTGGACGTCTTCAGCAATGTCATGATCCCTGCCGGCATCATCGGTGATCTACGGGCAAAGCTCAAAACTCGAAATGGCCGTCGAGTTGGGCGGGGTTTGGCTTGCGTATTTTTCGCTGAGCAAAAGGGTGCGCGAGCGCCGTGAAACGAGGGCCGATGGTGGCGCTTGTTAGGATTGCTCCATGCGCTCTTCCTTTCTGACCTCCATGGGCATGTTTGTCCTTGGCGCATGTGCAACGGTCGCGGTTCAGAGCTCGGCCGCGACGACCACGAGCGAGGCTGGTGAGCAGGCGGGCGAGGCTGCTCCCACCGCCGCCGCGCCGGTCGAGGCCTCTCTTGCCGGCGTCCGCGCGCTCGGCGATGCGCCCCAGGCCGTCGCGCCCAACGGCAAGGCGACGGTCACCCACCTCGCCATGGGCGACAACGCCTACCTCGGGCTGCTGCGCATGGACGGCGGCGGGGCCGTGCCCGTGCACCGCGACGAGACCGAGGAGTACATCCACGTGCTCGAGGGCGGCGGCGTGATCACCATCGACGGACAGCAGCACGAGGTCGGCGGGGGGGCGACGATCTACATGCCCGCAGGGGCCGAGGTCAGCTACCAAAACGGCGACGCCGAGATGGTGGCGATCCAGGTGTTCGCAGGGCCGGGTCCTTCGGCGAAGTACTCGAAGTGGGCCGCGCCGAGCGAGTGACTCCCGACCGGTCGAGATCGCTCGAGTCTTGGACGAACTCCAACTAACGAAGCGGGGAGTGCTCGAACAAGGCCGCAGCGTGCGTGACCGAGCGCGCAAGCTCGGCCCACCGCTCGAGCGCCTCGATTCGCATCTCGGCGTCGACGCGAGCGCGCTCAGTCTCTGACAAGGGGATCCCCCGAACCTCCAAGAGCGCGAACACCATCGTCTTCAGTACATGGCGGCGGCCTTCCTCTCGGCCCTTTGCTCGACCTTTCTCGAGCCCCTTCTCGAGCCCCTCCTCCAGGCCAAGGTGATAGGTCCCGCTCCGACGCTCGATGTCCAGGAGACGGTCGTCGTCGGGGGCGAACGGAAATTCTTTGATCAGCGTGAGGCGCATGCTCTTGTCTACCGCGGCCAAGATCGTGGTCGCGTCACGCATGCGCCGCTTCGCGGGCAACCGCGACACGACCTCGAGGCCCCAACGAGCGGCGCCGATATCACCCTGGCAGGCGTGCAAGGCTGCTCCCAGCACGGCTGCGCTCGGCTTCGCTAACGCTTTGGCCATGTCGTAGCGCGCTGGCACCCGGCTCGCGTCGAGCACGATCACCTCGAAGCGCGGCGGCCCAGTCTCCCTCCAAGCGGCCAGCTGACGGGACACCGAGGCGTCGAAGGACACGACCACGACCCAGGTTTCGCGCTCGTGCTCGTCGGCCAAGGCAGCTTGATAGTGGGGAATTCGCCAGCGCTTTTGCTTGTTCGTGCGGCTTTGGACCTCGACGGTGAGGACCAGGCCCGCGCCACGCTCTCCGTCTCGCTGCCGGTCAGCGACCAATACGAGATCGGGCAAGAGCTGTCGCCGCGCCAGATCGACGTCGAAGACGTCGAGCGCCGCTTGTCGGTCGAGGGGCTCCCCGAGGCCGGAAGGGGGCTCGACTCGAGCGAGTCGAAAGGCCATCCATGGGTCGTCCCGAAAGAGCGCGAGGACCCCTTGATGAAGTGCACCAGGCATCGCTTCCTCTTCGGCCCCGGCGCTCGTGCCTTGCAGCGCGGTGAGCTCTGCAAGCAAGGAGGTGGCCCGTAGCCTGGCCGCGGGAGCCTGGCTAGCGATCCTTGGCCGTCATCCCGTCGGGCAGCCCGTCGAGGTACTTCGCGCCGCGCAGCAGCCACACCCCGCCGAGGAATACGGGGATCGCCGAGAGCATGATCCCGAGGCTCAGCCCGGCCCCTGCCGCGTTCTCGCCGATGCCCGCGGCGACCAGGGCCGGGCCCGTGGAGTCCGAGAGCAGACCGACGAGGTAGGGCGAGGCCGCGTCGCCGAAGGTGTGGATGAACAGCACGTTGAGGGCCATGGCGCTGGCCCGCACGTTGCTCGGCACGCCGCCGACGACCGCGGCGTTGATCGGGCCGGTGTTGAGGAACATGAAGAACTCGGCGGCGAAGATCAGGATCAGCACCAGGATCGGCGCGCCGAACACGGGGACGAGGGCGAGGGCCGGGCCGGCGAACACCAGGCCCCAGCCGCTGACCTTGAGGTAGCCGCCCGCGCCCTTGGCGTAGGCCCGGTCGCCGAGGAAGCCGCCGAGCAAGGTCGCGATCAGGCCAGCGACGACGGTAACTCCGCCGAACACGGTCCCCGCCGCGCCCTCGTCGTAGCCGTGCACGCGGATCAGGAAGGTCGGCCCCCAAAACGCGAGCGCGCCCATGGTGAAGGTCAGCAAGGTCATGCCCGCCGTCGCGTAGCGCCACGCGGGGCTGGCGAACAGGCGCTTGACGGCCTGCTTGGGGCCGAGCTGGCTCGCGGCCTCGGCCTTGGACTCGGGGGTGTCCATGGCCCCGCGCACGGGCTCGCGCATGACCGCGGCCGCGATCGCGAAGATCAGCCCGGGGATGCCGGCGATCCAAAAGGCGAGGCGCCAGCCCGGGGCCGGGAAGGCGTCGAGGCGCAGGAACTCGAACAAGCCGGGGCCGAACCACTCGGTGGCGTTGGCGGAGATGGCCCCGCCGAGCATGAAGCCGATGGCCGAGCCCATGGGGATGGCCAGGTAGAAGTAGGCCAGCTTGCGCCCGCGCTCCTTGGGCGAGAACACGTCGGAGATCATCGCGGGGGCCGCGGCGGCGTAGCCGGCCTCGCCGATGCCGACCAGGGCGCGCATGGCGAGCATGGACTCGTAGTCCTCGACGTAGGCGTTGCCCACGGTCGCCAGGCTCCACAGCGCGACGGCGCCAGCGACGAAGTACTTGCGGATGCTGCGGTCGCTGAGGAAGCCGATGAAGGGCGACGCGACGGTGTAGACGACCATGAACATCACCGCGAGCAGGCCGGCCTGGGCGTCGCTCAGGACGAACTCGGAGCTGATGCTGTCGACGACCGAGGACAGGACGTAGCGATCGATGAAGTTGAGGAAGTTGATCGCGGTGAGGATCAGCAGGGTTCCCCACGCCTGCGCGCGGCTGACCTCGGAGGATGGGGGGGTCACCGCGACATGGTACGGGGTGGGGGGGCGAGCCGGCATCCAGAGACTGCTAGCCTGAAGTCGTGCAAGCTCGGCGGATGGCTCCTCGGAGCGTCGTGTTGTGTTCGGTGCTCGCTGGGTCGGCCTCGCCCTTGGCGGGAGGGTGCGTGAACGGCCCGACGCACTCGCCGAGGCGAGCGCTGGAGACCTTCGCCCTCGAGGGCGAAGCCTCGGGCCCAGGTCAGCGGTGGCGCTACACCGTCGCCGTCGACGAGGCCCTGACCGAGCTCGAGCTCGGCCTGTGCATCGACGGGCCCCGGCCCAAGCGGCTCGCGGCCGAGCCCGGCTCCATGCCCTTCCTGCGCTCGGCCCGGGTCCGGGGCGGCCCGGAGCTCGCCCGCGAGCGCGGGGGCTTGGTCGTCGAGACCCTCGGCGAGGCCGGCTGCGTCGACCTGGTCATCGACCTCGAGGGGCTCACCAACTCCTCGGCCCGCGACAAGCTGCGCCGGGGCAACGGCGTGATGGCGGCGCCGCGGAGCTGGCTGTGGCATCCGGCGAAGGTCCCCGCGGGGGTCGACGCCACCGTCGAGTTCGAGCTGCCCGAGGGCATCCACGCCGCCGCGCCCTGGCCGGCGATCGACCCCGCCGAGGGCCCCGAGGGCGCCCGGGTGCTCAGCGGCAGCGCGTTCCGCTGGGACGCGTGGGTGGCCTTCACCCGCTCCGAGCCCCTGCGCTTTCGCGCGGCCGACTGCGCGTTCGAGGTCGCGGTGCTCGGCGACAGCCGCGACGGCCTCGCGGGGGACTTTGCGACCCTCGACGAGTCGGACCTGCAGGACTGGATCACCGTCGCCGCGGAGACCTCCGCGACCCTCTATGGCCGCTTCCCTCGGGACCACGTCGCCGTGGTCGCGCTCCCCTGGTCCGCCTGGGGCGACTCCCCGGTCTACTTCGGCATGGCCCGGCGAGGTGGCGGGGCCTCGGCCATGCTCATGGTCAACGTCGAGGCCGAGGCCGAAAGGCTCGTGGGCGAGTGGGTCGCGGTCCACGAGTTCCTCCACTTCGGCATGCCGCTCATCGGCGACCCGTGGATGTCCGAGGGCTTCGTCACCTATTACACGGAGATCCTGCGCGCGCGCCTGGGCGTGATGGGCTCGCCGGAGCACTGGGACCAGCCCGAGGAGCAGGCGCGCCGGGCCCTGAAGAACATCGCCTCGGGCTTTCGCAGCGCCCGTCGGAGCTCGCGGACGTTGCTGGAGTCGAGCGACAACATGCGCCGCTACGGCGGCTACAACCGGGTCTACTGGGGCGGGGCCGCGGTCGCCTACGACCTCGACATGCAGCTGCGCGAGGCCTCGGGGGGTCGCCACTCCCTCGACGAGCTGATGCGCGCCCAGGTCCGGCTGGTCCCCGAAGAGCGCCATACGCGAGCGAGCGCGCTCTTCGAGGGCTTCGAGGGCCAGGTCCAGGGCTGGCACGCGGCTGGTGAACTCGATCGTGAGATCTCACCGCTCGAGATCATGGCCGCCCACGAGCGCGCTCGGAGCATCCCCGCGCGACTGCGCGAGCTCGAGGGTCTGGCTGTCCGTGTGGACGGGAAAGAGGTCCATCTCGACTCTTCTCCCCTCGTCGAAGTGACAACTCGGGACAATCTGTTTGCGAACGGTGGCTTCGTTAGGACCCGACCAAAAGAAAATCTCGGGCCTCAGCTCACCCAGAAGTCCGAGTAGTGGTTCGGGCTTCGAGTCCGCGCCCTGATGAGCGTCCGCTAGCTGAGAAATTGATTGAGCACGCGTGCGAAGCTTTGCACGATTTCCAGACAGTTGTTCAGTGACCTAGACCGCAGACCATGATATCCATGCGGCCAATCTCAGCGCCCCGGCCATCCCCCACCGACGAACCTCGTTCGCGTGCAACAACCATCTGCCGGGGCTACCGACGAAGGATCAGGAGAAAGACATGGCAAACCTCAAGGACATCGTGGCCACCCTGGCCATCCTGAGCGCTGGCTCCCTCGCCCTCACCGGCTGCGGTGACAAGAAGGACACCACCAACCCCACCGACGCCGCTGGCGAGGGTGGCGACGTTGCGGCTCCCGCCGAGGGCGAGGGTTCGTGCAAGGGTGAGGACGGCGAAGGCTCGTGCAAGGGCGACGCCGACGGCGAGGGCTCGTGCAAGGGCGACGCCGCCGAGGGCGAGGGCTCGTGCAAGGGCGACGCCGCCGAGGGCGAGGGCTCGTGCAAGGGCGACGCCGCCGAGGGCGAGGAAGCCGCCGCCGAGTAAGGCTGCTGCTCTCACCCGCGGTCTTCGGGCCGCAAAAACAAAGGCCCATGGCGTCATGCCCTGGGCCTTTGTTTTGCTTTAAGCTCCGCCCGCGATCATGCCCTCCCTCCGCCAACGAGTTCACACCGCCGCGACGCCCACGGGGGTCGGTCTGGGCCTGCGCGCCGAGTTCCTGCGCGACGCCAAGACGAGCCTCGACGGCACGGACGGACAGCCTGGCTTCGCCGAGCGCGTCGCCTTTGTCGAGATCAGCCCCGAGAACTACATGCAGCGCGGCGGGGTCAACCGGGATCTCTTCGAGGCCGTGGCCGAGCGCGTCCCGGTGATCACCCACGGCTTGATGATGTCTCTCGGCGGCCTCGAGCCCTTCTCCGACGACTACTTCGCCGAGCTGCGCCGCTTCCTCGCGGTCCACGGCGGCGCCTGGCACAGCGATCACCTGTGCTTTTCGACCTGTGAGGCCGGCGGCGACGGGGGCCGGGAGGTGCTCCACGATCTCCTGCCCGTGCCGTTGACGGAGGCCTCGGCTCGGCGCTTCGCGGCGAGGGTCCGCGAGGCTCAAGATCGCCTCGAGCGGCCCATGGCTCTGGAGAACATCTCCTACTACCTGCCCATGGGCCCCTCGGAGCTGAGCGAGGCCGAGTTCATGACCCTGGTGTGCGAGGAGGCCGACTGCGGCGTGCTCCTCGACGTCAACAACGTCTACGTCAACTCGCGCAACTTTGGCTTCGACCCCGACGAGATGGTCGCGGCCTACCCCCTCGATCGCGTGGTCCAGCTGCACGTCGCCGGGCACACCCACTGGAAGCGCTTCGACTTCTTCCTCGACGATCACGGCGCGACCGCCTCGCCGACGGTGCACCGCTTGATGCAGCAGGTCGTCGAGCGCATCGGCCCGGTGCCGGTGTTGCTCGAGCGCGACGACGACATCCCGCCGCTGGGCGAGCTCCTCGACGAGGTCGCGCGCTTGCAGACCAACTACGACGAGGCCCTCGCGCGGCGCTCGGTGGAGGCCAGCGATGTCGCCTGAAGCGGACCCGACCATGGACCACGAGGCGATCATCCGGGTGTTCTCGACGGTGCTCCGCGACCCCGCCGTGTTCGAGGCCGTCGCCGCCGACCCCGACGCGGGCCTGGCCGAGCTGGGCCTCGACGCGGCGACCCGCGAGGCGATGCTGGCCCACGGCCCAGGGCGCCTGTTCGCCTACCACCGCATGGTCCACAGCCGCTTGCGCCGGACGGTGCGCAAGCTGATCGGGCCGGCCGCCGCGGTGCTCGGGCGCGAGCGCCTCCACGCCGAGGTCGACGCGTGGATCGACGTCGAGGGGCCGCGCTCGGGCATCTTCCGCGACGTCGTCGGCGAGTTCGCGGACTGGGCCGTCGAGCGTTGGGCGGCCGACGACGCGCTCCCGCCCTGGCTGGCGCCGCTGGCCGCCCACGGCGCGCTGCGCTGGCGCCTGCGCAACGACCCGCGCGTGGTCGAGGCGCCCAGCGAGGCCAAGATCGACCTCGAGCGCGCCGTCGCGTGCAACGCCACGGCCTCGGTGCAGCGCTACGCGTGGGCGGTCCACCGCGTCCCCGCCGAGCCGGGCCCCGAGGAGGCGCCGGAGCAGCGCGAGGTGGCGGTGGCGATCTTCCGCGACGCCAAGGGCAAGGTCCGCGAGCTCGAGCTCGAGCCCCGGCTGGCGGCCATGCTCGAGCGCCTGCTCGCCGGGCAGACCCTGCGCGAGGCCCTGTTTGGGGCCTGCGAGGCCACGGGGCAGGCCCTCGACGACGAGATCCTCAAGGAGACGGCCCTGGCCCTGGCCGACTGGTGCGAGCGCCACTTGCTGCTCGGCGGGACCGAGTGAGCCTGGCCGAGTGGAAGGCGCGGGGCCGGGAGCTCGAGCTCGAGGGCTTCGGGCGCCGGCTGTTCGTGGTCGAGCGCGGCCCGACGCAGGCCCGCGCGGGCACGGACGAAGCGCCGACCCTGCTCCTCGTCCACGGCTTCCCGACCTCCAGCCACGACTTCCACCGGGTCCTCGATCGCCTGGCCCAGACCCACCGGGTCATCGCCCACGACCAGCTCGGCTTCGGCCTGTCCGACAAGCCGCGCCTGGGCGGTGGTGAGGGCGAGTACGGCTACTCGCTGTTCGAGCAGGCCGAGGTCGCCCTGGCCCTGTGGCGGCAGCTGGGGGTCCGGCGGGCCCGGCTGCTGGCCCACGACTACGGCACCTCGGTGGTCACGGAGATCCTCGCGCGCCGAGCCTTCAGCCCCGTCGCGGGGGCGCCCGAGCTCGACGCGGTGATCTTGTGCAACGGCAGCGTCAACCTCGAGCTGGCGTCGCTGACCTGGCCGCAAAAGCTCCTCGCGGGCCCGCTGCCGGTGGCCCGGGCCTTCGCCCGCGTCGGCCCGCGGGCGCTGTTCGAGGCCCGCATCCGCAAGACCCTCGCCCCAGCTTCGCGGGCGCGCTTCGACCCCGCGGACATCGAGGCGATGTGGGCGGGGAACGTGCGCGCGGGCGGCCGCGAGCGCCTGGCCGATCTGTCCCGCTACCTCCACGAGCGCCGCCGCTTCTGGGCGCGCTGGCGCGAGGGGCTGCGGCGCACGCAGGTCCCCGCGTTGGTGCTGTGGGGCCGCGCCGACCCCATCGCGCTCCCGGCCATCGCCGAGTGCCTGGCGGCCGAGCTGCCCCGAGCGCAGCTGCGCTGGCTCGAGGGGCTGGGGCACTTTCCGATGCTCGAGGACCCAGGGCGCTGGGCTGAGGCCTTGCTCGAGTTCTTGGACGGGCTGGATTAGTCCAGCCCAGCCAGCCACGCCTCGACCTCGGCGCGGCCGAGCTCGCGGCTGTCCCCGTGGGCGCGCAGCAGCGACAGGGCGAGCTCGGCGAGCTCCCGGGCGCGGGCGGGCTCGTCGGCGGCGAGGACCTGGGCGCGGAGGAAGGCGAGGTGGGCCTTGCTGATCTGATCGGGGCGCTCGCCCTTGGGGAGGGCGTCGGCTTTGTCGAGCCAGGCGCTGGCCTTGGCGAGGTGCTCGGCGCCCTCGGCCTCAGCTTCAGCCTGGGCGCGGGCGAGCTCGAGGCGGGCG
Source organism: Plesiocystis pacifica SIR-1 (assembly GCF_000170895.1). Taxonomy (GTDB): domain Bacteria; phylum Myxococcota_A; class Polyangia; order Nannocystales; family Nannocystaceae; genus Plesiocystis; species Plesiocystis pacifica. The sequence continues at coordinate 20,310 of NZ_ABCS01000086.1, forward strand.
AGGTCGCGGTAGACCTCGGTGAGGCTGAGGGAGTCGGCGCCGGCGGTCCGGAGGATGAGCGCGAGGGAGGCCTGGTAGTCGGCCTCGGCGGCGTCGAGCTTGCCGGCGGCGCGCTGGGTGGAGGCGCGGATCATCCAGGCGATGGACAGCTCTGGGTGGTCCTCGCCCATGGCCTCGCGGACGATGGTCAAGGCCCGATCGGCGTCGGCGAAGGCGGCCTCGTGCTGGCCGAGGGCCGACAGGACCATGGCGCGGTTGGCCAGGGCGTGGCCGACCCAGACGCTATCTGGCCCGTAGTACTCGGTGTAGTGGTCGAGGACGCGGTCGAGCAGGGGCTTGGCCTGCTCGACCAAGCCCATGCTCGAGTAGAGCACGGCGAGGTTGGCCCGGGCGCTCGAGGTCTTGACATGATCGGGCCCGAACACGCGCAGTGTGCTGTCGAGGGACTCCTCGAGCAGGGGCTTGGCCTCGTCGAAGCGGTTGAGCTGTAGGGCGAGGGCGCCCTCGGTGGTCAGCGCGGAGCGGGTGCGGGGGTGGTCGGGGCCGATCTTGTCGGCCCACACGGCCCGAGCCCGGCCGAACTCGCGGGACGCCTCGTCGAAGCGCCCGAGCCGGTAGTAGGCCAGCGCGATGGTGAAGTGGCAGTCGCCGATGCGCACGTTGTCGGCGGGGTAGATGGGCGCGCGGATGGCCAGGGCCTTCTCGGCCGCGGCGAGGGACAGCTCGTATTCCCCGTTGTGCGCGTAGATGTTGGAGCGCTCGATCTCCACGCCGCCGAGGATGATGCCGTCGCCGCCGAGGCGGTCGGCGAAGGCCTCGACCAGCGCGAGGATGTCGAGGGCCTCGTCGAAGCGCTCGCCCCCGTCCTTGAGCAGGCTGGCCAGGGTCGTGCCGATGCGCGCCGCGTTGCGGGCGTCGTTGATCGCGATGGCGTCGGCCAGGGCCTGGCGAAGCTTCGCCTCGCGGGCGGCGTCGTCCTCGAAGGGCACCCGCCCCCGGACCCAGTGCAGCTCCATGCCGAGGGGTCGCCAGTCGAGGGCCTCGACCTGGGGCTCGAGGGCGTCGAGGATCGACTCGGCCCGCTTGAAGTCGCCGTCGTAGGTCATGGCCTCGGCGCGGTCGAGCTTGGTCTGGATGGCCTCGATGGCCGCGCGCCGCTCGGGGTCGGCGGGCAGGGGGACGAGGGCTTCGAGGGCGTCGAGGTCGGCGCAGTCGTCGACGTCCCCGACGGCGTCGAGGAGCTTGGAGGCGTCCTCGATGTGGTCCTCGTCGGCGCGGGCGAGGCCCTCGACGAAGCCGGCGAAGCGTCGCCGTCGGCGCTCGAGGCAGAGCATGCGGCGATCGAGGAGCTCGGCGCTCTGCTCGTGGCGCAGGTGGGTGGCCGCGCAGGCGTCGACCCAGGCGGCCTGCCAGTCCTCGCCCCAGGCGTCGAGGGCTGGCAGGAGGTTGCGCAGCGTCGTCGCGGTCCAGCGGTCGCCGAGGGCCTCGGCGCGGGCCTCGATGGCCGCGCGCTGCTCGGCCTCGAAGGTGCCGGCGAAGGCCCTCGCCGAGTCGACGCAGCGGGGCGCCTGCTCGCGCGCGCTGCCGCTGGCGAAGGCGAGGGCCACGGCGCCGACGAAGGCCAGGGCCAGGCCCAGGCCCAGGGCGACCCGCCGCCGGTGGATCTGCGGGTCGTGGCTGAGCTCCTGGAGCAGGGCGTCCATGCTCGGCCAGCGCTGCTCGGGGTCGAGGGCGAGCCCGCGGACCACGGCCTGGCGGATCGAGCTGGGCACGTCGGAGCCCCGGGGGGGCTCGGCGAGCTCGCCGTGGTGGATCGCAAACATCAGGGCGTGGAGGTTGTCGCCGGCGTAGGGGCGCTGGCCGTAGAGGGCCTCGTAGAGCGCGACGCAGAACGCGAACTGGTCGGCCCGGGCGTCGACCTCGTCGCCGGCGTACTGCTCGGGGGACATGTACGCGGGCGTGCCCATGCGCGCGCCGGTCTTGGTCAGGCGCGCCGACAGGCCGAGGCTCTCGCCCGCGCGCGAGCCTCGGTTGAGGAGCATGCGCAGCTCGGGGTCGAGGTCGAGGGAGTCGTCGTCGAGGGTCTCGGGCTCGTCGGTCCGCGCCCGGCTCGGGTCGCGGGCCTGGCTCGTCGCCCGCAGCAGGTGCATGGGCGTGCTCCGGTCGACGGTCTCGACGGTGGTCATGCCGTCGCTCGACGGCGGCTCCTCGTCGGGGTCCGCGGGCGCGTCGGCCTGGCGGGCGAGGCCAAAGTCGGCCACGCGGATGGGCGCCCCGGGGGCCCCCAGGGTCGAGGCTCGCTCTCGCCGCGTTTGTTCCTCGCTGGGGGCTGGGGCCGGGCTGGCTCGCCCGAGCAGCACGTTGGCGGGCTTGAAGTCCCGGTGGATCAGCTGGGCGCCGTGGGCCGCGGCGAGGCCCCGACCCGCCGGCAGGAAGCGCGCGAGCACCTCGGGCCAGGGGTGGGCCCGGCGGGCCTCGGCTCCGGCCGCGTCGCTCATGCTCGCGGCGGAGGGGACCGTGGGCGCGGCGTCCATCCAGTCGCGCAAGGTCCCGCCCTCGATGTACTCCATGGCCACGAACACGCCATTTTGGTGGGTGCCCACGTCGTGCACGGTGATCACGTTGGGGTGGCTCAGCCGGGCCATGGCCTGGGCCTCGCGGAGTAGGCGGGCCGCGCCCTGGGAGCCGCGGCCGCGCCGGGGCGAGAGCATCAGCTTGACGGCGATGCGCCGGTCGAGCTCGGCGTCGTAGGCCGCGTAGACCACCCCCATGCCGCCGACGCCGATGCGGCCGAGGACGACGTAGCGGCCGATGGGCGCCCCGGGCTCGAGGCGGGTCAGGGTGCTTGGCGAGAGCGGGTCACGGGTCGGGTCGTCCTCGCCCGCTTCGGTCGCGTCAAAGGCCGACACCTCCACGCCTGGGGCGTCGACGGTGTGCTGGAGGCTGGGCTTGTCCTCCTCCGCCTCGGTCATGGCGAGGATGATACGCGAAGCCCGTGGCGGACGGGCGCTCCGCTGTGTCTACTTTAGTCGCCGTGGACGACGTGCCCCACGCCCACGACTCAATCGTCGCTCAGGCGCCAGTCCGACAGCCCCGTCTCCCAGGCGCGCAGGCTGATGGGGAACTCCCAGTGCCAGGGCTCGCGCTTGTAGGGCCGCCAGCCAAAGCGAAAGGCGTTGACCACGAGCCATTTGTAGAGCGCAGTCTCGCGCTGCTGGGGGATGGTCTTGCTCTTGGCCTCGAGCCCGCCCACGCCGATGTCGATGGCCAGGCCGGTCTCGTGGGGCGAGTTGTAGGCCACGTAGCGGCGCCCCTTTTGGACGCTGCCGTAGCGCTTGACCATCTGCTCTTCGTAGTGCTTGCGCGACTTCCAGCGGTGGGCTCGCCACGCGCTCTGGATGCCCAGGGCGGGGTGCCCGGCCTCCTCGGCGGCCTTGGACATGGCCGCGAGGGCCTCGGCCGCGAGCTTGTGCAGGCGCTTGGTCTTGCCCGCGCGGACGGCGGGGATGTCGACGAGCAGGGCCGAGCTGCGCGGCATGGGGGCGTAGTCCTTGACCTTGACCCGGCGCTCGGCGAAGTCCGAGCTCGGGTCTTGCCAGCGCAGGCCCTGCTCCTTCCACCGGCGGATCTCGGCCCGGGTGGCCGCGTCGACGACCCGAGTGCTGCCGCCGGTGTAGGTCACCGGCACCTTCACGCGGGCGTAGCCGCGGAGGCGGTCGGGGGTCGCGGCCGCGATCTGGAAGCCCTGGAGGGCCCTGAGCCCGCCGCGGCCGAGCTTGCCGTCGGGGCGCCCGGGCTCGAAGCCAAAGGCGAACAGGTCGTTTTGCAGGGCGTAGACGTGGGCGCCCCGGTCTCCCTCTTTGATGTCGACGTCGGCGTCGAAGTAGGCGTAGGCCGACTCGTCCTCGCCGACCTCGACGGTCGCCCGGGCAGGGGGCGCGTCGTCGTCGTCGACCTCCGCCTCGGGCAGGGCCTCGTCGTCGCCGCGATCGTCGAGGTCCTCGTCGCCCTCGGGCTCCGCGTCCTTGGCCCACAGCGCCTCGAACTGCGCGAGGGTCCCGGGCCCGACCTTGCCGTCTGCCGCGACCCCCCGGCTGCGCTGCCAGTCTTTGATCTTGGCGACCGTCCGCCGGCCCCACTTGCCGTCGGCCTCGACCCCGACGGTTCGCTGGATCCGCTGGACGACGGCTGTGTCGTAGCCGCGACTCTTGTTGTACTGGACCGCACTCACCGTCGCCCATGATGACCCGCGAGCGCTGGGGAGGTCCACGGAGAAGCTCGGGCGCCGAGCGAGACTCCGGAGTGCTCGGGCGCTCGTTTCCAGCTGGGTGTGAGGCGCTCGCGAGCGAGGTCGCCATGGGCCGGGCCGCGGGTCCGGTTCGGCTCGACGCGCACGATGAAGGCGGCGTGTGCTCGGGCGGGCAGCTCGAGGAGCCCGAAGCGTCGGCGCGACCTGGGTGGTGAGATCGATCCCTCCCGCGGACGCGGGCATCGGGCGAGGGGAGTGCGCCGAGTGCGAGCCTGGCTGGGGGGTGGGGATGGTGGGCGGAGACGAGCTGCGCCCGAAACCCGTGTTTCACGCCCGTTCTCGGCAGGCCTCAGGCTCTCGAGAGAGGACGGAGCCCTCGGTCTTCAGGGTCGATGCCACGGGCCAATGCGCTCCTCGACCGATCCACCGTTCGGGATCGCGGACCCGCCCATGTAGTGAAGTGTGGCTTAGAAACCTGTTGCGCGCTGGATTTTGTGGTGTCGCTGTGCCATGAAACCCTCAGATGCGCACCTACGGAGCGAAGAACGCGGACCATGAGCTCAAGCGCCAGCGGATGATCGGCCTGATCGCGCCGGTGGTCATGCGCGCCGCTCCGCTGCGCCCGAGCCTGCGCGAGATGGCGAAGGCGGCGGGTGTCAGCGTCAACAACCTGCGCCACTACTTTGGCACGCGCGAGGGTGTGCTCGAGGCCGTGTTCGAGGCCATGGGGGCGGCGGGCGAGCCCTACATTCGCCGCGCCCTCGGCTTCACCGACTTGCCCGTTCGCATGGGCCTGCGCTCGCTCCTGCTCGAGATCATCGAGGCGTGGACGCCCGAGCAGCTCGGCGGCCTGCACTCGAGCGGCATCTCCGAGGGCCTGGGCTCCGAGAGCCTCGGGCCCGTCTACATCGAGAACCTGCTCGAGCCCATGCTCGCCCTCGTCGAGGAGATGCTCGAGATCTGGATCGCCCGTGATGAGCTGGAAATTGCCGACGTGCGCACGGCCGCCCTGGGCCTGATGGGGCCGGTGCTGATGGCGCTGCTCCACCAGCGAGGCCTCGGGGGCCACGGCTGCCGCGAGCTGGACTTCGAGCCCTTCGTCGACGAGCTCGTCGAGGGTTGGCTCGGCGGCTACTCCCGGGCTTGAGCTAAACTTGGCGCCATGGCGCGCGCGCCCATGGTTCGTTCTTCGCTGCTGCTCGCAGGCTGCCTCGGCCTCGCGGCGGCGTGCACGAGCCCGCCCGAGCCTGCGGATGAAGCCGGGGGGACGGGCACCGAGACCGGCACGGACGGGGGCGCGGACGACTGGGCGGACTCCCTCGAAGAGGACGACGAGGGCACCGGCGAGACCGGGCCCGAGGTGCCCCTGGGGCCGGAGGTCATCGACTACGAGACCTGCATCGTCGATCCCGGCGCGCCCACGGCCTCGATCGTCGGCGAGACCCCAGACGGCCCCTTCTCGGGGCAGTACGCCTACTTTGGCTGGCTGACCTGCGAGGGCGAGCCGCTCTCGCCGACCCTGGTGGTGACCGAGACCCCCGAGGCCCTCGCCGCCGCCGTGGCCGAGCTCCCGCGCGGGGCCCAGGGCGGCGCGCTGCCCCTGCCTTCCCTCGAGTGGGTGCTGCTGGGCAACTGCAACCCCGAGAACGGCTGGACCGGCAAGGGCGGCGGCGGGATCAACCTGCGCACGCAAGGCGGCGACAGCCTGGGCTTCGCGAGCTTCTCGCTCATCGAGAACTACAAGCTCTTCGACCCCGTCGACCCCGAGGACCCGCCGACCATGCACGGGACCATCTTCTTCGGCGACGGCTGGACCCTCGAGGGCGAGTTCACGGCGGTCTACTGCGGCGCCTTGAGCTACGAGTTCGAGGGCTGCTGACGGAGCGGACTCCCCGAAAGGGGGAGCCCACGGTCCCGAGCTCCGCGCGCGGTGGCACAGTGGGGACGATGGCAGACGCGTCGAAGCCCCCCGAGGTGGCGAGCTGGGAGACGGACATGGACGCGGACGGCTTTCAGCGCTCGCGCTCGCCCTACCGCAGCCCGCCGCCCACCGCCGAGGCCGGGCGCTACGTGGTCTACGGCTCCCACGCGTGCCCGTGGGCGACGCGGGTCAAGATGCTGCTGTTCATGCTCGGCCTCGAGGACGCCGTGCGCTATATCGACTGCGACCCCGTGTTTGGGGTGATCGACGAGGCGACCCAGCGGACCGGCTGGGTGTTCAGCGAGGCCTACCCCGATCCCCTCCACGGGCAGCCGACTCTCAAGGACGTCTACCTCCTCGGCAACCCGCGCCACGACTCCAAGAGCACGACGCCGATGCTGTGGGACGCGCGGGACCAGGCCGTGCTCCACAACGAGTCGTGGGAGATGGTCCCGCTGCTCCACGATCGCTTCCGCGAGCTCGCCGAGCACCCCGAGGTCGACCTGTTGCCGGTGGACCTGCGCGAGGCCATCGACGCCCGCTACCAGGCCCTCTACGAGCCCCTGCTCAACGGCGTCTACAAGGCTGGCTTCGCCACCAAGCAGGCGGTCTACGAGCAGGCCGTCGACGCCATCTTCGAGGCCCTCGACGGCCTCGAGGCCCTGCTGTCCAGGCAGCGCTGGATGCTCGGCGAGCGCTTCACCTTCGCCGACGTGATCGTGTTCCCCACGCTGTGGCGCTTCGACTTCGTCTACGCGATCCACTTCAAGTGCGGGCGTCGGCGGATCCGCGACTACCCGGCGCTGAGCGCCTACGTGCGCGAGATGGTCTCGTGGCCGGTGATCCGCGCCTGCAACTTGGTCGAGCAGACGCGCGAGCACTATTACCGCTCGCACTACAACATCAACCCGCACCGGATCGTGGCGAAGGTGGATCTTGGGTGGATGGACGCGCCGCACGGGCGCGAGGGGCTGGCGGCTGCGGAGCCGCTGTGGTTCATGCGGTCTTCATGAGCGGTTCGAGCAGCCGGCTCCAGATCAGGCTACTGGCCAGCAGCGTGACTTGCCCCCGCACTGGCTCCCCGATAAGCTGAGATTCGTGACTGAACGAGCCAGCGCGTTGCTCAGCACCGCACTTCAGCTGTCGACCAGTGAGCGGGCAGAACTGGCCGCTCAGCTCCTGGCGAGCCTCGACGGCGAACCCGACGCCGACGCTGACGCTGCTTGGGCCGCTGAAATCGAGCGTCGTGCGCGGCGAGTCTTGGCAGATGGAAGCCGGGGGCGTCGCTGGGAAGAGGTTCGGGACGAGCTGCGGCGTCAGCTGTGATGTCGGTCGTTCGCATCGAGCCGGAGGCTGAGGCAGAGCTCGGCGCTGGGGCGCGATGGTACGAGAAGCAGCGTGCGGGCCTCGGCGGTGAGTTCATCGATGCGGCCGATGAGGCTGTGTCACGCATCGCGGCATTTCCGATGTGAGCACGCCGGTGCCTGGTGTCGAGGTGCCTGCTCGACGCGTTTTCATCAAGCGCTTTCCATACTCGGTGGTGTTCATCCGGATCGCGGACGAGCTCGTCGTTCTGGCCTTCATGCACGCGCGACGTAGGCCGGGCTACTGGCTCGCTCGGGTGCCCGAGAGCTAGGCTAGGCCAGCGCCTCGAGCTCCGTGAGCAGGTCGCGGTAGCGCTCCCACCTCGCCCGCGCGAGGGCGCCCTCGGCGACCGCTTCCAAGATCGCGCAGCCGGGCTCGACGAGGTGGCGGCAGTCGTTGAAGCGGCACGCGTGCTTGGAGTCGTGGCCGCTCGCGTCGGTGCCGAGGATGTCGGCGAAGCCAGGGAAGAAGCGGCTCAGCTCGCGCACGCCGATGTCGACGAGGCCGAAGTCGCGAAAGCCGGGGGTGTCGATGAGCTCGCCGCCGCCGGACAGGGGGTGGAGGGTGGCGGTGGTCGTGGTGTGTCGGCCGAGGCCGGAGAGCTCGTTGATGGCCCCGACCTCGAGCTCGACCTCGGGCAAGAGGGTGTTGACCAGGGAGCTCTTGCCCACGCCGGAGGTGCCCACGAAGGCGCCGCGGTGGGGACCCTGGGCCAAAAAGCGCAAGATCGCCTCGAGGCCCTCGCCGGTCTTGGCGGACACCTCGAGCAGGGGGAGGTCGACGCCGCCGGGGCCCTCGACGAAGGTCCGGCGGACGGCGGCGACGAGGGCCCCGGCGCCGTCGAGGTCGGCCTTGTTGACGATCAGCAGGGGCTGGATGCCCGAGCTGGCCGCGGACACGAGGGCGCGATCGATGAAGCCCGCGGGCGGGCCGGGCTTGGGGGCGACGACGATGCCGAGCACGTCGAGGTTGGCGGCGACGACGTGGACCCGGCCCATGGCGTCGCGGCGGCGCAGCTCCGAGTCGCGCTCGAGCCGGCGCAGGCGCTCGCCGAAGACCTCGACGCGATCGCCGACGACGTGCCCCGAGCTGCGCCGGACCTTGACCGGGCGCCGCTCGCCGCCGCGCAGGCGCACGTCCACCGCGACGCCGTGGTGGGCGACGAGCACCCCGGGCTCGCCGGCGACGTCGTCCTCGGCTCCGGCGGCCAGCTGCAGCGAGCGCGCGCGACGACTCGAGCCGCGACCGCTGCGGCCGGCCCGAGTCTGTTGTCGCTTGCGTTGCTTGTCCGGCAAGAGAGCGCCTGCGAGCAGGCTGTCAGATTTGCTTGGCCTTGGCCAGGGCGAGGGCCTCGACGCTCAGGACCTCGACGAAGCCCTGGGAGCTGACGGGGTTGAGGCCGTCGCTGGCCTCCATGGACGCGTCCGCGGGGTTGTAGAGGGTGTGCGGGCAGTCGCGCAGGGCCTTGAAGTAGATGTTGCCCTTGTACAGGCCCAGCTCGACGGTGCCCGTGGCGTACTCGGCGAGCACCCCGACGGCGGCGAGGATGGCCCGGGCCTGGGGGTCGAACACGCGCCCGTCGTAGATCTGCTGGGCGTAGTTTTGCGACATGGTGTGGAACAGCTGGGTCGAGCGCCGGTCCATCACGGCCTGGTAGACCGCGCGCAGGCCGAAGCCGAGGAGCTCGAGGCCGGGGGACTCGTAGACGCCGCGGCTCTTGGTCCCGATGATCCGGTTCTCGAGGGCGTTGCGCAGGCCGATGCCGTTGCGTCCGCCGATCTCGTTGGCCTTGACCATGCACGCGTAGCGGCCGAGGGACTCGCCGTTGATGGCCACGCAGTTGCCCTCCTCGAAGCGCAGGGTCACGGACTCGACCTCGTCGGGGGCCTGCTGGGGCCACACGCACATCAGCGGCTCGACGATGGTCATGGGCGTGTCGAGGTCCTCGAGGTCCTCGGCCTCGTGGGACAGCCCCGCCAGGTTCGCGTCGGTGGAGTAGCGCTTGCGCGGGCCGCTTTGGACCTCGATGCCGTGCTCGGCGAGGAAGCTGATCATCTGCTTGCGGCCCGGGAACTGCTCGAGCAGCTGGGGGTCGCGCCAGGGCGCGTAGACCTTCATGTCGGGGGCGAGCACGTTGGTGTAGCGCTCGAAGCGGAGCTGGTCGTTGCCGCGGCCCGTCGCGCCGTGGGCGAGGACCGTGCAGCCGTTCTCCTTCATCGCGCCGATGAGCCCCTTGACCGTGACGGCGCGGGCGATGCCCGTGGTGTTCCAGTAGCCGCCGTCGTACATGGCCTGGGTCCGGATCATCCGGAAGCAGGCGCCGGCCATGGCGTCCTTGAGGTCGACGACGATGGTCGTCGCGCCGGTCGGGCGCATCTTCTCGATCACGCCGTTGATGTCTTCCTCGTCCGGTTGCGCGAGGTCGGCGGTGAAGCACATGACGTCGACGCCGGCCTGGATCAGCCGAGTCGCAACGGTCTTGCTGTCGAGCCCGCCGGAGACGCAGATACCGACTTTTTCGCCCTCGAGTTGGTGGAGCAGCACCCGCGCACGCTACAGCCTTACCCGCATATCGCCAACGCCCATGCGCTCGATCATCGGCCAAGAGCGGAGTGGGAAAACTCGCATGCAGTCGACGATGCACGCGCGAGGCCCACCAAATGGCTCAACTTCGGTCTCGGGGGGCGCTCTGGACCGCGCCTCCATCGCGGCAGCGAGGAAGCTCGATGCTTGCATATATGCAGCTCGAGTTGCATGTTCATGTCACCGGGCATGGCTTTGGGCTCGCGCCTCGGGGGCGGTAGGCTGCGCCGATGGCTCGGTCGACCGTCTCCTCGGACTCTCGAGAGCGCGACTTCGCAGCGGGGCACGCCATCGCACAGCTCGAGCTGAGCATCGGCGGAGGCTTCGAGACGGCCATCGACGTCGGCCGCAAGGTCCTGTCCGACGAGCTCACGGCCCTCGATGCCGCCTTCGACTCGCTGACCTCCATCGAGGTCCGCGAGCTCCTCGAGGTCGGCTGCGGCCTGGGCACCTTGCTCGTGCCCTTGCTGCGCCGCGGCTACTGGGTCACGGGCCTCGACGCCCAGACCCAGGCCGTGGCCAGCTGCCGCGAGCGCCTCGTGAGCGCGGGCCTGTCGACCCGGATCAACCATGGAGACGTGCGCACGATCCGGAGCGAGGCGGACTACGACGCCGTGTTGCTCATGCGCGGCCTGCTCAGCCTCATCCCCTCGGAAGAGGGGCAGCTCGACGCCCTCCGGCGCGTGCGCAAGGCGGTCCGCCCCGGCGGCTTGGTCATCGTCGAGCACCGCAACCTGCTCTCGATGTGGCCCGTGTTTGGTCGCCGCTTGCTCCGGCGCGAGACCCTGAGCGACGGCCGCGTCGTCGAGCTCGGCCGCCAGGCGACGATCATCTCGCTCGAGAGCCGGGTCCACGAGCGCCGCTGGGCGCGGGTGTGGACCGCCGACCAGGACGCCGACGCCGAGATCGAGGCCGACTCGATGTACGAGCAGCACGATCACCTGCGCATCGCCACGGTCGACGGGGTCACGGCGCTCTTGGGTCGGGCCGGGTTGGAGCTCATCCACGTCGAGCCCCACCCCGTGGTCGAGGGGCCGTGGCACGTGCTGGGGCCGCTCTATGGGACGAGCCACGACGATCCGAGCCACGTGTGGATCGTGGCGCGGCGTCCGGTCTGAGCGCGACTGTTGCGCGCTTTGGGCGCGACTTTGGGCTTGACGCCGCCTCGACGCCGTTCTAAATACAAAACCGAATCCGAACTCAGTTTCGGTTTCTGGCCGAGCCATGTCCATCCAGCCCGCCAAGCTCCGTCCCGCGCGCCAACGCCGCAGTCAGCGGAGCCTCGAGCGCATCGTCGAGGCCCTCGACGCGCTCATCGAGGAGAAGACCTTCGAGGAGATCACCGTGCAGGAGGTCTGCACCCGGGCGGGCGTGGGCATCGGGACCTTCTACGACCGCGTGGGCAAGAAGGAAGACCTGCTCGAGCACCTGCGCCAGCGCTTCTACGCGGGGGTGCGCAGCTTCATCGACGAGGCCTTCACCCCGGAGCGCTTCGCCGACCACAGCCTCGAGCAGACCCTGCGCCTCAACGCCCGCGAGATGGTCGCGCTGCACCGCCAGCGACCCGGGGCGATCCGGGCGACCATCGTCGAGGCGCGGCGGCGGGCGGCCTTTGGCGAGCACACCCGCCGGCTCAACGCCGAGCTGCTCGAGCGCGCGAGTTCGGTGTGGCTGAGCAAGCGCGACGAGCTTCGCCCCGGGCCGCCCCCAGAGCTCCTCGTTCGCCAGGCCTTCTTGATGGCCGCTGGCTACCTGCGCGAGGCGTTGATCTGGGAGGACCTGTGGCCCGCCGAGCCGGGCGCGCCCACGGGCGAGGCCGCCGATGTGGCCCACGCCGAGGCCCTGGCGACGATGTTGATTGGATTTTTGATCGGACCCCAAAGCGAGGAGAGCGCGACATGAAGACCACACAGGAGTGGCTGGACGCCTACGGGGCGAGCCACCAAAACCCGACCAACAAGACGATCCACTGGATCTGCATCCCGCTGATCATGATCAGCTTGCTCGGCCTGCTGGCCAGCATCCCGAGCCCCTTCGAGAGCCCGTGGCTGAGCTGGCCCATGGTCTTGCTGGTGTTCGCCGTCGTGTACTACGCGATGCTGTCCCGGCCCCTCGCCGTCGGCATGGTCGTCGTCAGCGTGGTCATGCTCGCGGCCGTCCACGCCCTGGCGATCCTGCCCGTTCCGTTGTGGCTGAGCTCCGCGGCCATCTTCGTGGGCGCGTGGATCGTTCAGTTCATCGGGCACAAGATCGAAGGCGCCAAGCCGTCCTTCCTCGAGGACCTGCAGTTCCTGTTGATCGGCCCGATGTGGCTGCTGGCGCACCTCTACGAGCGCGCGGGCATCAGCTACTAGTCCCGAGTCGTGGACGTGGGGCTGGGAGGGCGTGGCGTCGTCCACGACGGCTAAAACAGTCCGGAGTCCCGAGTCCAGCCTTGGACTCGGGACTCGATTCTTTGGTTCGCCGATCAGCTGTAGGGGTTGATCTGCAGCTTGGGGTCCCACCACACGGAGCCCTGGCTGTTGCCCTCGCGCCACGAGTGCAGCTCGAGCCCGTACTGGAGCACGCCCGTGACCTCCTGGCCGACCTCGAAGGTGATGTAGGGCCGGGTCATGGACGGCCGGTCGACCCGGGCGTCCTCGCCCGAGTTGCTGCCGCCGTTGGCCCACGGGCTGAAGGCGCTGTCGTTGTTCGTCCAGTCGTTGAAGGTGTCGCGCACGTAGTCGATGCGGTAGGCGTGGATGTCGTGCACGGCGAAGGTGAGCCGGCCGATCGGGGGCTGGTCGCCGGTCATGAGCGCCGCGTTGGCGTCTTGCTGCGGGCGGCCCGTCGGCGTCCACTTCATGGCGATGAGGCGGACCGGGGCCATCTCGAGGCGGGGGTCGGGGGCGCTCCCGGCCTGGATCGCGTAGATGTTGACGCTGTCGCCTTGCATGACGGGCACCGGCGTATCCCCGCCGCCGTCGTGCAGCGCCTGGCCGCGGTAGCCGTACTTGATCGGCGGGTGGCCGCCCCCGTAGGGGTTGGGTTTCCCGAAGGTGCCGCCGTTCGAGAGGCCAGCGGGATCGATCAGGTAGTAAATCTGCATGAGAGCCATTGTTCTTGTTCCTCGTCTGTGTTCGTTGGTGTTTGCCCTCGATTGGGCAATGACGAGGTGTGGAGGTTGAACAATTGGATCCAATATTTAAATTCTGTGTCTTTCGATTGGCTAATGTGGTGTTTAGTGTAGTCGGGTTGGGAACACGAAACCGGCCGGCTCGCCGGATTGGGCACGTGGAGGCAGCTCGGGGCCGATATCGAGCCGCTCGAGGGGGCGGGGCGGTATGGCGTACTCGCGCTCGCCGAATGTGGGGTTCACACAATTGATCTTTGGGCCTCGCCGCATTAGAGGAGGCAGCAGATCGGGCATACATAAAACAGCGTGACCCGATCGCTCGAATTCTTGGGCCAGGTGTAGATCTGGTCGCAGCCCAAGCCGCGCTCGAGCAGGGCGTCGCGGACCCGCGAGACGCCCGGCCCGCCCTCGAGCAGCACGACGGCCTTCATGCCGGCCTCATCGAGCTCGGCGGCGCGGACGAGCTCGTCGAGGAGGGCCTCGACCTCGGGCTCGAGCTGCTCGGCGTCGGCGTCGACCTCGAGGGGCCCGTGGCTGTTCGGGTGGCAGCGGTGCAGGCGAAAGCCCTCGCGGGTTTCGTCGAGGGTGCGTCGGCAGACGGGGTCGAGGATCTCGAGGACCTCGTCGACCGCGGGGTCGGCCCCGCCGAGGGGCTGATCGGGGGGGAGCTCGACGGGCTCGACCCGGATCGCGGACGGGCTCGGAGCAGGCGCCGGCGTGGACGAGGACGGCGGCGCGCTCGCGGTGCAGCCCAGGCTCTGCCCGAGCACGAGCCCGGCCACCAACGCGCGCGTCCTCGCCATCAGCGCTGCACCCAGCGCTCCATCGTCCCCGTGTCCTCGAGCACGCGGCGCATGCTCTGCTCGACCAGGCTCAGCTGCGCCGCGGGCCGGAAGGGGTTGAAGGGGCGCTCGAGGTAGACCATGGGGTTGCCCATCCAGCGCGGGCGGCCGCTGGCGTTGGGCGAGCTCGAGTGCATCATCAGCGGGTGGGTGATGTAGAGGTCGCCGGCCTTGCCCTTGACCTCGTGGAAGCGCGCGCACTGCTTGGTGATGTGGGTGCCGCGGTTGTTGGCAAAGTCGACGCCGCCGGGCTTGTGGGCGAGCTCGTGGATGACCCGCTGGGGGGAGTCGACGGCGAGCCAGGTGTTGCCGGACAGGGGCTGGAGGTCGGACACGACGGTGATGCAGACCAGGCCGTTGCGGATGGCGTCGAGGCGGGTCAGCGGCCCGGGGTCGTCGATGTGCCAGCTGCTCCAGTGGGGCTCGGGCGGGACCTGGCCGAGGTGGGCGTCGCCGCACAGGTTGAGGATCAGGTAGTTCTTCCAGGTCTTGGTCTTGATGCGATCGGGGCCGCCGAGGATGTCGCAGATGGCCGCCCAGCCCTTGGGGCTGAGCTCGGCGATGTCGAGGGTCTCGTCGCCGAGGATCTCGATGCGCGGCCAGGACCAGGTGGAGGGGCGGGCGATCTCGAAGTCGTCGAGGCGACCGGCGCGGTGCTCGGGGTCGTAGCCCCGGACCCAGCGCGTGGGATCTTCGCGGACCCGTCGCTCGCCCCCCTCGCGCCAGCGCTGGGCGACGGCCGGGTCGAAGGCGCCCTCGATGACGAGGTAGCCGTCGATCAAAAAGCGCTCGATCTGCTCGGCGTCGAGGAACTGGGGCGTCCACGGCTCGCTGCGGCGGCTGCGGGCGCGGGCCTCGGAGCTGCCGGGGTCTGGGCGCGTGGGCCGGGGCGGGTGGATGCCCAGGGCGCGCACGAACAGGGCCTCGATCTGCGCGAGGCGGGGGCCGTCGTCGGCGTGGAGGTGGTCGTGGGTGGTCCCGCTGAGGCTCACCCGGGGGAGGTGGCGGAGCTCGCCAGAGCTGGGGTGGCGGTAGCTGGCGTGGACCAGCTCGCCGTCGTCGACGAGCAGCTCCTGCGCGCGGGCCAAGAGCGCCGCGCAGCCGTGGCGGTCGGCGAGCAGGCCGTTGTCGGTCCACAGCGTGCGGCCGAGGGCCGCGCCCGCGTCGCCGAGCAGGGTCGGCGCCCAGTCGGCGAGGGTCTCGAAGCGGCGCTCGAAGTCCTCGAGGAAGGTGTCGGGGTCGACGGTGTAGCGGGCCAGGGTCAGGGCCAGGAGGATCGGCACCGAGGTCGGCGTGAGCACCCGGGCGGCCTCGAGGGTGCGCGCCGCTTCGCCGGGCTCGCCCAGGAGCATGAGCGCGCGGCCGCGGAGGTAGAGGGCGGCGGGATCGCTGTCGGTGGCGGCGTCGTCGGGGTTGGCGGCCTCGTCCCCGTCGTCGGCGGGTCGGGGCTGGGCCGTGCGGACGATGATCGCCTTGGCCTCGCCGCGCTCGAGGGCCAAGAGCGCGCGGGCGTGTTGGACGGACTCGCGCAAGCTCGGGGAGAGAGCCTCGACCCGGGCGTGGGCGGCCGCGGCGTCGCCGAGCAGCAGGTCGACCCGGACCCGGGCGTCGACCCATTCGGGGCTCGGGGGCGCGTCGCTCGGCGCGAGGGCGTCGAGGGCCTCGGCGGCCCGCTCGGGGGCGCCGCAAAAGCGCAGCGCGAGGGCTTCGTCGACGGTCGAGGCGTGCACCTCGGCCTCGTCTGCGGGCGCGAGGCGACGGCGCGCGGCGGCCCACCCGAGGGCGTCGGCGAAGTCGCTGGCGAGGGCTCGGGCCCGGGCTTGGATGCGCGGTTGATTGCAGCGCGCCGCCTCGCCGAGGGCGTCGAGGGCCTGGGTGTAGTCGCGGGCGATGAAGCTGCCGACGCCGGCGACGAAGTCGACCAGGCCGGCGGGGCGGGGGGCGCTGCGGTTGCGCGCGAGGGCCTCGCCAAAGTCGGCGCGAGCCCCCGCCCACAGGTGACGCCGGGCCCGGCTCATGCCGCGGATGACGTAGGCGGGGGCGCCGATGCTCCGGGCGCATTCGTCGGCGACGGCGGAGTCGTGGCGACCCTCGTTCAGCTGTTCGTAGAGGCGCATGTAGAGCCGCTGATCCACCTCAGCGAGCATGCCCCACGCGTCTCGCCTTGGCCACAGTTCGCTGCCCTCGCAGCATCCACGGGGACGGGGCGGAACACACGCGGGGGCAAAAACTGCGGTGGAGTTTGCTAGCATCCGGCCATGGCGGACGAGCAGCACTGCGAAGACGAGCACGGGCACGACGACGACCACGGTGGTGGGGGCGGCGGAGGCAACACCGACTTCCTCGACCTCGAGATCAGCAAGGTGCTCTACTCCGAGGCCGAGGGCGTGACCCGGGAGGCCTTCCGCGAGCTGCTCAAGGACGCGGCCAAGCGCCAGTGGCAGGCGCGCTTCGGCGATCAGATCGACGCCCTGGCCAAGCTCGCCGTCGACGAGCTGCTCGCCGACGTGACCACGAACCTCGAGATCGAGGCCAAGATCGCCGCCCGGCAGGCCGCGCGCGAGGGCGTGGACGCCAAGGTCTCGGCGCTGCTCGGGGGCGACTCGGGCAGCGACGCCGACGGGGAGTGAACCGGAGGTCGCTCTCAGGGTCGCTCTCAGGGTCAAGGGGGCACGGGCCACGGACGCTGGGTTGATCTCGGCGATGGACGGGGAGGTCTCGGTGTGGCTACTCTCTGTGGGCTGCGGCATCCCCGCTTCCTCTTTGCCCGCTGAGCTCCGAGCCCCGTGTCCCTGTCGCTGATCGATCCCGAGACTCGCTTCGCCATCGTCCGCGTGGCGGACTCCGAGCGCGCGCGCACGGCCGTGTACCGCTTCCGGCACACGGTCATGGTCAACGAGCGCGGGTGGGTCGACGTCGCGGGCATCGACCCCTTCGACGAGCAGGTCAACACCGACGAGGACGAGGCCGAGGGCGTCTCGCACCTGTACTCGGGCAGCCTCTACGGCGGCGAGCTCGACTCGACGGCGCGGCTGCGGATCTGGAAGCCGGGAGAGGTCCCCTCCCAGCGACGCGCGGCCCTCGAGCTCGCGCGCTTGCCAGGCCTGGCCCAGGCCTGCGTCGCCGAGCTCGACATGATCGTCGCCCACCCCGAGCTCGGGAGTCGCGACCACCTGCCGGTCGCGGCGCTGTTCCGGGCGGCCTTCGACCTCATCCTCGAGGCGGGGGCCCAGGCGCTGTTCTTCACCGTGCACCCGGGCCTGGCCGCGGCCGCGGGCCGGGTGTTCGGCGCGCGCCGCTACGGCGCCAAGGTCCGCCAGGAGCTCGACGGCCCGGCCGTGCCCATGGTGATCATCCCCTCGGACACGGCCTACCTCGAGCGCGCGGGGGCCCTGTTCGTGGCCTCGGCCTGGAAGCACTTCGTGCTCGCCCGGCGCCCGCGGGTGGATCTGACGCCCTTCGTCGACGAGCTCGTCGACGAGCTCGCCTCGCCCATGCCCGAGGACGCGCGCTGGAGCACCTACGAGGAGCGCTTTTATCGACGCGGCGTGCAGCGCTGGTCCTTCTTCGACGGCCTGCGCGACGGCGTCGTCGAGGAGCTCCTCGCCCGCGGCGAGGGCCAGGTCTACGACGTCGGCGAGGCGCTGTTCGAGCAGGGCGACAGCTCCCAGCAGATGTACATCGTGCTCGAGGGCTGCTTCGAGATCTTCGTCAACGCGCGCAGCGTCGACGTGGCCAGCGAGGGGGAGCTGATCGGCGAGATCGCCATGCTCAGCTCGCCCGAGGACGGGCGCAGCGCGAGCGCGAAGGCGCTGATCCCCTCGAAGGTCATCGCCCTGGATGGGGCGGCGCTCAAGGCTCTGACCTTTGGGGACCCCGAGGCGGGGCACCAGGTCATGGTCAACCTGGCGCGCTTCGTGGCCGAGCGCTTCCACGAGCGGGTCAAGGTGGGGCTGCGGCTCGAGCGAGAGCTCGACGAGCTGCGCGACGAGAGCTGAGGCCGCCGCGCCGTGTTCCAGGGGTAATTGGGGTTGAGTTAATCCGATCGGGGGGCCGCGGGTATTGCATGAGTGGATGCCCGCTCTGTCTCGCTACTGTTGTGTGATCTACGCTCTCAGTCCTCTTCTCGTGTCGAGCTGTGTCATGGAGGACGATCCACCGGCTCTGGACGAGATCGGCGAGAGCGAGGAGGAGACTTCGTCTGAAGCGGACGCCTCGTCCGACGAGGAGGAGAGCTCGTCGGAAGAGGAGAGCTCGTCGGAGGAGGAGAGCTCGTCGGAGGAGGAGAGCTCGTCGGAGGAGGAGAGCTCGTCGGAAGAGGAGAGCTCGTCGGAAGAGGAGAGCTCATCGTCGGAGGAGAGTTCGTCCGAGACGGACGGCACCGAGACGGACTCGACGGACACGGACGAAGGAGCGCTCTTTTGCCAGCCCGGCTCGACGATCTGCGCCGACGCGGACCTGGTCCAGACCTGCCTCGAGGACGGCTCGGCCTACGGCCCGGCCTCGCAGTGCCCGGAGGCGGAGGGCTGCTTCGAGGGGGAGTGCGTGGAGCTGTGTGCGGTCGCCGAGCTCCAGCCCAGCGCCGCGGGCTGCGAATTCGTGACTCGGCGGATCAACAACATCGTCAACTTTGGGGGGGAGCCCGACGGGATGTGGATCACCAACCCGGGGATCGAGGCGGCGACGATTCAGATCCACTACACGGCCCTGGGGCAGGAGGGGGAGCAGGCCGTGGGCGTCCCCTTCACCTTGCTCCCCGATCGCCGGGAGTACGTCGAGCTGGGCATCTCGGGCGGGGCGTTCGGCTCGGGGACCGCCAAGCAGCTCGGCGGCCTCTACCGCGTCCAGAGCACCACGCCCGTGCAGGTGTACCAGCAGTCCACGGCCAGCGCGGGGACGGGTCCGATGGAGGGCTCGATGCTGTTGCCCGTGTCGCGGCTGGGGAGGGACTACGTCGTGGCCTCGTTCGAGACGGGGAGCAACGGGCAGCTCGAGTCCGCGTTCCAGATGATCGCGCTGACCGACGGGACCGAGGTGGTGGTGAGCCCCGCCGGGCCGACGAGCGCGGGCGCGGGGCTTCCCGAGCTCGGCGCGGGCGACTCGGCTGCGATCACCCTCGACCGCTACGAGGTGCTCAACGTGTCGGCTGGCCCCGATGTCCCCGAGGGCGACCTCTCGGGCAGCCTGGTCGCGGCTTCGGAGCCCCTGTGGCTCCTGAGCAGCCACGAGTGCGCGTCGATCCCCACGGACTCCAGCACCTGCGACCACCTTCAGGAGCTGATGCTGCCCCTCGAGTACTGGGGCACGAGCTATGTGTGCGCCACGGCGCCGGACAGCGCGGGCCTCGATGTCTGGCACTGGCGCGTCTACGCCGGGGACGAGGGCGTCACCATCACCACCGACCCTCTCCAGCCTGGCTTCCCGGTCGTGCTCGACGAGGGAGAGTTCCACGCCTTCAGCTCGACGGAGGCCTTCGTCGCCACGGCCGACGAGGCGTTCATGGCGGTGCAGTATCTCGACGGCCAGGTCCCTCCGCCCGAGGGGGAGGGCGGCCCTGCGATGGTCCAGATTCCCCCCGTCGAGCAATTTCAGACGCGCTACAGCTTCAGCGAAGGCTACGGCTTCGCCAGGGACTACGTCCAGGTGATTCGACCCGTCGGAGGCGCCGAGATCGTGGTCGACAACGCCGTCGTCGAGGGCTTCGAGGTCGTCGGCGGCTACGAGGTCGCGACCGTCGACATCAGCAGCGCCTTCTCGGCGGTCCATGCCCACGTCGCGGCGAGCGAGGAGCCCTTCGGGGCGGTGGTGTACAGCTACGAGGGCGCCTTCGGCTCTAGCCAGTCCGCGCTGGCCTATCCCGCGGGCATGGCTCTGGAGACGCTCAACCCGCGCTAGCGAGCCGA
>NZ_ABCS01000085.1 GCF_000170895.1 Plesiocystis pacifica SIR-1
CAGCGGTCGCGCGCGCGTCGACACCCCGCGCTCGAGGGCGAGCACCCCCGCGTAGAGCAGCGCCGCGGCCAGGGCGTGGCCGTAGAACAGCCGGCCATAGACGAACAGCGGCGTGCCCAGGCAAAGGAGCAGCACCGCCGCCGTCGCCGTGGGCCGGTCGAAGTCGCGACCGAGCCGCCGCCAGCCCAGCCCCGCGACGACCAGCACCGGCACCACGCCCGCGAGCAGCCGCGCCCACCAGGTGAACTCGCGCAGGGTCGGCGCCTGCGCCCCGAGCTGCGCCAGCCGAACGGCCAGCACCCCGACCACCGTCGCCCCCGGGGGCTTGTTGGGGTACAGGCGCCCGTCTGCGGGGCTGCGGGCCACGTCCGGCCCCACCGCGATGCCCCGCCGGCTCGGCCCGTCGATGGCCCACTCCCCCGCCTCGGCCACGCTCATGGCCTGGAGCAGGCGCGGGATCTCGTTGGCGTTGCGGACCGCCTCGAAGTAGGGAAAGACCGCGAGCAGGAGCAGCGCCAGGCCTAGGACGACGAGGGTGCCCTCGCGCCAGCCGCTGTCCTCCGTAGTCATGGGTTCGCGGGTGTCGGCGCCGAAGATCCCGCCGCCGCGCTCAGTCGTCCCCGCGGCCGAGGGCCTTGGGGTCGTTGCCAGCGAGCTTGGCCTTGAGCGCCGCGAGCTCGTCGTCGAGCTCGGTGCGCTCGTCGAGCTTGCGCAGCTCGGCGTCGATGCGCCGCTCTTCGATCTCGGCGCTGGCCGTCTCGGCGTAGACCTCGTTCATGGCCTCGAGCGCCGCGATCTTGTCCTCGATGGCGTTGATCCGCGAGCTCTGGCCCATGCCCACCGCCGCGGCCGAGCCCGAGCTCCCGCTCTTGGCCGCCCGCGCCTGGGCCATCAGCGTGCCCCGGCGCATGTTGAGGGACTTGAGCTTCTTCTTGGACTCGACGATGTGCAGGCGCATGTCCTCGACGAGCTTGGTCTGCTCGACGAGGTTGTCCTCGAGGGCCTCGAGCTCCTGGGAAATCTCGACCTTGCGCTGCAAGGCCGCCCGCGCCAGGGTCTCGTCGCCGAGGTTGAGGGCCTGCTCGGCCCGACCCTGCCAGGCCTCGGCCTTCTTCTTGGTCTCGCCGATGCGGCGCTCCATGACCTTGCGCTCGACCACGGCGGACTTGAGGTCCCGCTCGGCTCGCTTGATCTCCGCGCCGAGGTCGTCGAGCATCAGCGCGAGCTCCGCGCCCGGGTCACTGACGGCGTCGACGGCATCGTCGACGGTCGAAGAGATGGCCCGGCGAAGGCGCGTGAAGAACCCAGGCTTTCCGTCTTCGTGGCTCATGTCGCGGCCACAGTTTGACCGCTCGGCGGAAGATACGCCAGAGCCAAAGCGGGGAGGCCCGCGTCCCTCGGAATCGGGAATGGATCGAAACCCGCCTGCCGGGACCGCGATCGAAAGATCGGAGGCGTCGATGGGGTAGGCTCCGGGTCCGTGAGCGCCGACTCCACGCCGACCCCGCGCTTTCCTGGCGTCGTGGGCCATGGACGCGTCACCGCCATGCTGTCCAGGGCCATCGCCCGCAGCCGCCTGCACCACGGGCTGGTGTTCTCGGGCCCCCGCGGCATCGGCAAGGCGACCCTGGCCCGGGGCCTGGCGTGCGCGCTGACCTGCGCGGTCTCACCGGCGGTCGGCTGCGGCCAGTGTGACAGCTGCCGGCGCATGCTCTGTGGGCTGCACACCGACTTCACCGTGCTCGAGGGCCAGGGCAAGTCCCGGACCGTCGCCACCGGGCCCGCCCGCGAGGTCGCGCTCCGCGTTCAGCACGCGCCCTTCGAGGCCGCCGCCCACGTCATCGTCATCGATCCCGCCGATCGCATGCACCCGGCCGCCGCGGCCGCCCTGCTCAAGTCCATCGAGGAGCCGCGCCCGGGCGTCCACTGGGTGCTCTTGGCGACCAACCTCCACGACATCCTCGACACGATCCTGAGCCGGTGCATGACCATCCCGCTCGAGGCGCTGAACACCGAGGACACCCGGTCCGTGGTCGACGCCGAGCTCGAGCGCCTGGCCCAGGCCCGCGGCCTCGAGGTCGACCCGCGCCGCCGGGAGCTGGCCATCTCCCTCGCGGGCGGCAGCCCCGGCGTGGCCCTCGAGCTGCTCAGCGACGCGAGCCTCGAGCCGACCAAGGAGCTGCTCGCGGCCACGCTCCGCGCCCTCGAGCTCGGCGTCCCCGCGATCTTTGGGGGCGATCGCTCGCCGCTGTGGTCGGCGTGGAAGACCGCCGTCCAGGCCACTCCGGAGCCCGGAGAGCTCGCCGCCGCTGCGGCCGCCGAGGCCGAGGCCCGCGAGGAGGTCGTGGTCGTCAAGGCCAAGGGCCGGGCCAAGAAGAAGACCAAGAAAAAAGCCAAGAAGAAGTCGAGCAAGGCCAAGGAGTCGCCGGCTCGCCAGCGCGCCGCCGCCGGCCGCCTCGCCGAGCTGTGGCTGCTGCACCTGCGCGAGCTCCTGCTCGGGCGCTCGGGCCTGGCCGACATGCCCGCCGCGACCCGGATCGACACCTCCACCCTCGCCGCGCACATGCAGGCCATCCAGCTGTTTCAGGCCCAGCTGGTGCGCAACCCCAACGTCCGCCTCAGCTTCGAGCAGCTGCTGCTCCAGCTCGGAGCGCGCTCGTGATCTTCGGGCGCCGCTCGGGCGATCCGAGCCGGGCCGAGCTGACCCTCGGGGCGGCCCTGCGCGACGCCAGCTCGACCCGGGCCGAGGCCCGCAACCTGGCCGTGCGCAACCTGTCGAGGGCGCTCCTCGACGAGCTGGGCCTGGTCGCGCCGACGTGGTGGCCCTCGGCCGAGCACGCCGAGCGCGAGACCGTGCTCGCCGCCCTCGAGGCCGCGTGCCCCGTGGACTTCCAAGGGCGCCCCGAGGCCGCCGCGGACGCGGCCCTGGCCCGCATCGGCCTGGCCGAGCTCGGCGCGCCCACGGCCCTGGCCCGGGCCCTCGAGGCCCTCGACTTCGACGCCGCCCCCGAGGCCCCGGAGCACGACGCGGTCGTGTTGATCCGCGAGTGTGGGGTCATCGCCCTGGCCCTGCTCGGCCGCGGCGCCCAGGCCTGGCTCGGCGATCCGGCGGCCTCCCGAAGCGCCCACGCGGCCGAGACCGCCCGCGCCCGGGACACCCTCGACGCCGTCGTCCAGGCCCTGCTCGAGCGCCTCGCCGACGCCCGCGACGACGTCCGCTTCCAGGCCGGCCCTGCCCTCGCCGAGCTGGTCGAGGGCGACTCGGGTGCCGGCCTGGCCCGCGCGCCCATCGAGGCCCGGCTGCTCGAGGCCCTCGAGGCCGAGGCCCACCCCGAGGTCCGCGAGAACCTCATCGCTGCGCTCGCGACCTTCGACCCGCCGAGCCCGGCGACCTGCGCCCGGCTCGGCGTGATCCTGGCCAGCGAGGAGGGCCGCAGCGCCGCCGGGTGGGAGGCGGCCCTGGCCCTCGCCGCCGCCGGCAGCCCCGAGGCGGGGCCGCGCCTGGTCCAGGGCACGGGCCCCCGAGAGACCCGCGACCGCGCCCTCGAGGCCCTCGCCGCCCTCGGCCCCAAGCTCGACGCCGACACCCGCGCGAGCGCCCTCGAGGCCATCGAGCGCCTGTCCAGGCCCCTGCTCATCCCGGTGTTCACCCGCGTCCGGGCGGCCTACGCCCTCGCCCGCGTCGACGCCGATCCGCGCGCGGGCCAGGCCGCCCTCGAGCGCCTGGCTCGACACCCCCGGCCCGCCGTGCGCGAGGCCGTGACCGAGGCCCGCGCCAACCTCGAGCTCCTCGCCCAGCGCGAGGCCGCCGAGCCCGGGTCTGGCTACCGCCACCCCGCCGACCGCTCCACCCCCAACGGGCACGACCGCCACACCCCATGAGCGAGCCCAAGCGCATCATCCTCCACGTCGGCCTGCACAAGACCGGGACCACCTTCCTCCAAGACCGGGTGTTCCCCGCGCTGCCCGGGGTGCGCTTCGTCCATCCCCTCCACTACGCCCAGGCCAGCGACGGGCCGATCGAGCGCTTCATGCTCGAGCTGTTCTTCCGCAACGCCGCGCACATCGACGTGGGCCACCACCGCAAGGCGATCGCGGCCTGGCTCGCGCGCGTCGAGGAGCCCACGGTGCTGATCAGCTCCGAGGCCATCGTCGGCTGGCCGATCGAGAACCACAGCAACTTTCGGGTCAACGCCGACCTGCTCGCCGAGCTCTTCCCCAACGCCCAGGTCGTGTTCGTCGTCCGCCGCCAGGATCGCTGGGTCGAGTCGGCCTACAGCCAGGTGCTCAAGGCGGGCTTTTCGACCAGCATCGAGCGCTACCTCAACTTCCGCGAGGGACGCTTCCAGCGCTACAACGTCGGCCTCTACCACGGGCCCAACGTCGACGCCCGCGACCTCGACTGGGGCCCCTTCGACGCCCACTACCGCCGGCGCTTCGGCGAGCGGGCCGTGTGCACCCTGCCCTTCGAGCTGTTCACCCGGGACAGCGACGCCTTCCTGCGCCACCTCTACGCGTTCATGGCCGTCGAGGGCGGGCCCTTCCCCGACGCCAGCCAGCGCGTCAACACCAGCTGGTCGCCGCTCGCGGCCAACGTCGCCCGGGTGGTCAACACCATCCCCATGCCCGTCAAGCGAGCCCTGCGCGAGCGCATCCCCAAGGACCTGCACCCCGCCGAGCTCGTCAGCCGGGTCAGCGCCGTCGCCCCGGGCTTGGGCCTGGGCAAGCCCGGGCCTGGGCCCAAAGCGAGCAGCTCTGGGCCCAGGAAGAAGAAGCGCTTTTTGTCCCCGGAGCTCGCCGCGGCCCTCATGGACCTGCACCGCGAGAACAACGAAGCCCTCGGCGCGCGCATCGGCTTTGACCTCAGCGCCTACGACTACTGAACCGCCAACGCTCCGGCCGCGGCTCCGCGGTAGTCGCTACCCCAGCAGCGCCAGCGACTCCGCCGGGTTGAGCGGGAAGCGAGCCGCGAGATCTTCGCCCAGGCCCGCGTGGTCGCGCAGGGCCGCGTGGATGTGCTCGGGCCGGATCCGCACCCCGCCCTCGTCGAGGGCCAGGCTGCCCGCGTTGACGGTCAGCGGCT
The DNA here is from genome assembly GCF_000170895.1 of Plesiocystis pacifica SIR-1. Lineage (GTDB taxonomy): Bacteria > Myxococcota_A > Polyangia > Nannocystales > Nannocystaceae > Plesiocystis > Plesiocystis pacifica. The sequence goes on from NZ_ABCS01000085.1 coordinate 5,084, forward strand.
GGACCTTGTGGGTCGTCGCGCCGACCACCCGGTTGCCCGAGATGCCCTGGCCCATCAGCAACATGCTCGACACGGACCAGTGGTCCTTGCCGTTGTTGTCGTTGTAGGTCGGGGTCCGGCCAAAGTCCGAGCCCATCACGACGATGAGCTTATCGGCCACGCCCAGGGCCTCGGCCTCTTGCATCAGCAGGTCCACGCCCTCCATCAGCGTGTACAGCCGCGCGCTGTGGCTGTCGTCGTGGTTGCCGTGGGTGTCGAAGCCGCCGTAGTTGATGTTGACCGAGGCGCAGATGCCCGCGCGGTAGGCCGCGAGGGCGACCTGGGCCTGGCGGTGGATCGGCTGGTCCGAGAGCGTGTCGGGCAGGAACTCCTGGAGCAGCTTGAGCTCGTTGGCCCCGCCCGAGGCCGTGAACATCTGGCTCATGGCCTCGCGCTCCGCCGGCAGCCCGGCCTCGACCAGCAGATGCTCGCGGCGCCCGGTTCGGGCCTGGGTGATGAGCTCCTGGGCCGCCGAGGAGTGGAAGTTCGACCCCGGGTCGTTGGGGTCGATGCGGTCCGGGTGGGCGATGCGGCCGAGGGCGTTGACGTTGCCGCTGCGCGTGCGCGCGACCAGGCCGGCGGTCAGGTCATAGCCGCCGAAGCTCAGGTAGGCCATGGGCAGCCCGGGGTCGGCCTGGGCCGCGACCAGGGCGGCGAGGCTCGGGAAGCCCTCGACCAGGCGGCCGCTCCAGCAGTGCCGCGAGCCGCTGTCGTGGCCGTTGGTCTGCATGTCGATGCCGTTGATGACCAGCAGATCCTGGTAGTACTTTTGGAAGAACACCTCGTTGTAGCCGACGGGGGCGTAGAGCAGGTTGCCCGCGCTGCCGATCTCGTCGGTGAAGTAGTTGTTGACGGGGTCGAGCTCTTCCTCGTTCTCGCGGCCCTTGGGGTCGCAGAGCATGGTCTGGTCCCAACCGCCCGAGGCGTTGACGAACACCCACAGCGGGCCCTCGTAGACGTGGTTCGAGGTCGGGGGCTTGCCCGAGGTGGCCCAGCCCGCGCGGGCGTGGTGGGAGGCCCCGGGGACGAGGGCGAGGCCGGCGAGGCCGGCGAGGCGCATGAAGTCACGGCGATCCATCGGGGTTGTCCTATTCGTGCAAGAAGCGGTAGTCCGAGAGCATGTAGGTGATCACGGCCATCCACGCGCGGATGGTGTAGTTGGGGTCCTGGGTGATGCGCTGCGACTCGGGGAGCTCCTCGTCGCTCCAAAAGTCGCGGGTCGCCTGGCAGCTCCCGGGCAGGCCGGTGCCGTACTCGTCGAGGGCCAGCCCGCGCTTGCCGTCGCGCCAGACCTCGAGGAAGAGCCCGTAGGCCCGGTCGAGCTCGGGGTCGTCGAGCTCGAGGCGCTCGCCGAGCAGGTGCCAGTGGAGGTGCTGGATGTTGGCCCGGATGGCCTCGGTGACCCCGGGGATCTCGAAGCCGTTGCCGTCCTCGGGCTCGAAGCCGGGGTCGACGAAGGGGAAGAGCAGGCGCTGGTCCGTCTGCCGGGTGAAGTCCCGCGCCGTGCCCCAGCACGCGACCTCGTTGGCCATGCGCTCGGCCACGTTGACCATGATGCCGTTGGGCTCGGTCATGCGGTCGACGATGGTGTCGGAGTCGATGCCGCCGTAGAAGATGCGGTACTGGTCAAAGCGCGTCAGGAAGTTGTCGGTCCCGACCCGCTGCTGCCAGGGCGCCCCGAACAGCGCGGTGATCTTGCGGTCGAGCATCTCCGGGGTCAGCCAGCGCGCCGTGCCCACGGGCCCGAGCTCGGCCTCGCGCAGGGCGATGGCCTCGGCGTCGGCGCCCTCGGCCGGGCTCCCGCCCTCGGCCTCGTGCGTCGACAACCACGGGGCGTCGAAGTCCGCGGCCCGGAAGTAGGGCCCGAGGACCACGGCCTCGACGACCACGCGCAGGTCGTAGCCCGACTCGATGAAGGCCTCGGCGATGCGCTGGAGCTCGGCGTTTTGGGCCTCGAAGGCCGTGAGCTTGCCGAGGTAGTCCGGCGCGCCCGCGTCGCTGGGCTCGCGCAGGGGCGCCTGGCCCGTCAGGCCCTCGAACACGATGTGGACCTGGGAGGCGGCGAAGCGCGGGTCGTCGACGATCTGATCGGCGAGCCAGCCCGTCGCGTCGAGCTTCTCGCCCGCGGGCAGCTCGGCGTCGGCGAAGCCCGGCGCGAACATCTCGGGGTACCAGCCGTCCTCTGGCGGGCTGTAGCGGCCGAGCGCGTCCCAGTTTTGCAGCGTGCCCGCGATGGGATCGATGTTGGCGTGGCAGACCGTGCAGGTCTCGCTCTCCCGGGTCGGGTTGAAGTCCTCGATGGAGGTCGGGTCGATGGGCCGCTCCGCCAGGGCCAGGACGTCCGTGGCCAGGAACAGCTTGTAGACCATGCGCGAGCGGTGCCGGTTGCGGTTGGTCGGCGTGGTCGGGAAGCGGTTGAGGAACATCGTCGAGGTCAGCATCCCCGCGTGCGGCCGGTCGGGCAGCGTCGCGGGCACGAATTCCTCGGGGTCGTTGGGGTCGACGAAGCTCACCGCCGCCCCGTAGCTCTGGGCCGACCACGGGTTGACCAGGGTGTAGTCCGCCGTGAGGATCTCGGTGAAGGGCAGGTCGTTGCGGACCACGTGGGGCACGAGCATCAGCGCCTCGCGGGCGAGGGCCTCGTTGGTCCGCGCCCGCGCCAGGTTGCGCTCGGCCTCGTCCTCGATGCCCTCGTACCAGTAGGCCTCGGGGTAGGTCACGCTGTCGAGCAGGTCGACGGCCCCGGTCCCGGGCAGGTAGCGGTCGGTCAGCAGGTGATCGTTGTAGAGCTCGACGAGGCGGTCGTAAAAGGCCTCCTCGTGCATCATGTCGTCGAGCACCTCGACGAGGCTGTCCATGCCGCCCGCGGCCACGAGCAGCTCCTCCTCGGCCGTCGGCGCCCGGCCGGCGAGGTGCAGCGCCGCCTTGCGCAGGGTGCCGAGCTCGTCGAGGAGCTCGACGTCGGCGAAGTACTCCCCAGACAGGGTCTCGTCCGGGCAGACGACCGGGTTTTGGATGCGCTCGACGAGCTCGGCGAAGGCCTCGAACTCTTCACTTCCGCGCTCGAACTGGACCCCGCCGCCGTGCTCGACGGTGTTCGTCGGCTTGACGAGGATCCACGGCTCGCCCTCGTACTGCAGCTTCGACAGGCGCTCGACGGTGGCCAGGTTGGCCTCGAGGTAGCCGGCCCAGTCCGAGCTCTGGAGCACGAACTGGCTGTTCTTGGCCACGCCCGAGGCGTTGTGGCAGGTGATGCACTTTTGCGACATCACCGGGGCCCACACGGCCTCCTTGAAGAACTGCTCCGTGCTCACGCAGGGCTCGGGCTCGGGCTCGGCGCAGCCGAGGGCCAGCGCCGCGCACAAGCTCGGGGCGAGGAGGACGAGGGGTCGTGTCCGGTTTCGATTAATGGTCATGGGACCTCCCAGGAGGGTGTTCGGTCTGTCTAGAAGTTGCGGGCTAGCCGGTCGTGTCGCCGTCGGTCGTGTCCATGCCGCCGTCGGTCGTGTCCATGCCGCCGTCGGTCGTGTCCGTGCCGCCGTCCGTGGTGTCCGTGCCGCCGTCGGTCGTATCCGTGCCGCCGTCGTCGGTGGTGTCGGTGGTGTCGGTGGTGTCGGTGCCGCCGTCGTCCGTGCCGCCGCCCTCGGGGACGCAGGTCCCGTCGTCGCAGGCCATCCCGTCCGCGCACGACCCACAGCTCCCGCCGCAGGTGTCGGAGCCGCACTCCTTGCCCCCGCACTGGGGCACGCACGCGCAGCCCAGGGGGTCGTCGGGGGGCGGGGCGTAGCCCTCGTCGCACTCGCAGCTGGGCTCCGAGCCGTTGACGCAGATGCCGTGGTCGTCGCAGACCTCCTGGTAGCAACCAGCGGTCTCGAACGCGAAGTAGCCCAGGGCGTAGCTCAGCTCCCCGTCGCCGGCGACCACGCCGACGCTGATCTGCGCGTCGAGGGCCGGGAGCTGGAGCGGGAGGATGTCGAAGCTGATCCAGTCGCCGGTCGCGTGGATCGAGGCCGTGAGCTGCCCGCTGGCGCAGCCCGTGGTCAGGCTCCCGCCCTCGAGGTGGCCGATCTCGAAGGCGCAGTGCCCCGCCCCGTTGAGCGCCAGGTTCTCCCCGGAGTAGTCCCAGGCCGAGAGCACCAGGTCCACGCGGTCCGTGCCCTCGAGGGCGAGCTCGACGTGGAGGTTGTCGACGAAGTGCACCCCGGGCTGCTCGGGCGAGGCGTCGAGCTCCGGCTCGAGCAGGGCCAGGCTCGGCGCGGGGCTGTCCGCGTCGGGCGCGGCGCTGGCGATGGTGCCCAGGTACTCGAGGTAGGCCCAGTCGCCCTCGTGGACCACGGTCAGCCCCTCCTCCGCTCCACCGGCGATCAGCAGCGCCTCGGCCCCGGTGCTGCGCACGCTCGCGGGCAGCAACAAGCGCTGGCTCGGCTCCACGACCACGGCCTTGCCGACCTGCTCCCAGCCCGCCTCGCTCAGCTGGCGATCGCTGCTGCGCAGCACGAATTCGGTGTCGACGAGCACCGCCTTGGGCGGCAGCGTCACGCTCACCCCTCCGCCGGCCAGCTCGCCGCCTTCCGGGCCGATCACCGCCCGCGCGAGCTCGTCGCTGCCCTCCTCTTCGGAGCAGGCCGCGAGGGCGCCGAGACCCATGATCACGACCCCGAGGCGCCGGGCTCGACGCCGAGAACAACCAACAAATGCGATCACGCCTTCAGGCTTCTTTTAAACAGCCCTCAATGTCAACGTTTTAATGGTGTCATTTTCATTGCATACTTTTCAGCACCGGCCAAATCAACACCCTCGAGCGACAAAATAAAAATATCACCAATTAATCGTTTAGCACTTCTCGACTCTGTTCATTCAGTAGACTATTCGACACGGATGACGTCATGGCACTCTGTGCGTTGCCGCGCACGTCTGCTGGCCTACGCGAACGGCTGGATTCGCAGTTCTGGCCAAAAAACGGCCTCTTGAGCCGAATTGTCCGGCATTGCGGCCAGGTGGCCGGCTGACACTGGTGGACATTTCATGCCCGATCGCGCGTAGTGCTCCACACCACACCCACACAACGCGGCCCGTGGGATGGTCGAGTAAAGTTCCCCCTCTCACGAAAAGACTACAGTCTCTCCTTCGACACTGTCGGCGGCGAAAGTGACCGCATTCGGTCCGCTACGCGCTCGTTCCCGAGCTCAGGCCCTGCAGCCGCCCGATCTTGTTCAGCCAGGTGACGGCGCTCTCCTCGTTGGTGAACAGCCGCGTCGGCGCCTTCGGGGCGCTGAGCGAGATGAACAAGTTGGCGAGCACCCGGCCCGGGCCCGACATGTTGGTCAAGATCGCCGCCGCGACGGTGCAACGCATCGCCTCCTCGCTGGCATAGACGTCGCGGACCCCGGACTCTTGGGAGTGGAAGGCCCGGGCGTCGACGATGAGCAGGCGCTTGCGGCCATCGGCGATGCGGTTGAAGGCCGCGACGTTCTCGCGCGCGTCCTCGACGGTCTGGGTCACGTCGGACAGGTTCCGCTGTACGACGATGCCGTCGGGACGAACGGAGTAGACAGAGGTTCGCGTGGTGATCGATTCGGTGGTCATCGCTTGGCTCCTCGCTTGGCGGCGTCCAGGGCAGCCGCGAGCGAGCGGTGCACGGGGATGTCGAGGGGGGTGGACATCTGGACCAGCGTCTGGGCCAGCGTCGGGCTCACGCCCGAGAGCGCCGAGCGCACGCCGATCAGTCGCAGCATCCGGAACAGGCGCCGGAGCGCGTCCGCGGCGATGACGTCCCCGAGCAGCGCGCCGGTGAGGTCGACGATCAGCCACCGCGCTCTACGGGCCACGACCGTGCCCATCACCTCTTCGATGATCTGCTCCATGATCGAGGCGTCCACGGGGCCGACGATCGGGAGGCACAGGACGTCGATCTGGACCTGGATCAGCGGATAGGAGCGCCGGGCCAGGAGCTCGCGGGCGGCCGCGAGCTCCTCCTCGCGCGCCTCGAGGGTGAGCTCGGCCATATCGGCCTCGACCGCCAACCCGCGCAGGGTCGCGACCAGCTCGTCGCGCAGCCCCGGCTCGAGGCCCTCGCTCGGGAGCTTGGCCACCAGCTCCATGGCCCGGCCTGACCACTCGCTCATGTCACGATGGTACACCAGCGCAACGCCCAGGGTGGACCCCACCGCGAGCACTGTTGACCGCGATACCGAGACCTCGGCGACGCTCAGCGCACGCCCGAGACCACGTAGAACACGAAGCCTCGGCCCGCGCTGAAGGCCCCCCTCCCCGACTGCTCGACGAAGCCGTCGACGTGGCGCCGGATCGCTCCCCAGCCCCGCTCGAAGTCGTCGTCGGATCCGGGCGCCTCGGAGTCCGCCGCGTCCCACCAGCGCCGGGCGTCGTGCTCCGTGCCCGCGAAGATGCCGATGCCCTGCTCGGCCCAGCTGCGCTCTTGCTCGATGACCAGGCGCATCGCGGGGTCGTAGGGCGGGAACAGCTGCATGCAGCGATCGTTGGTGTAGCCCCGCACCTCGCTCAGGCCGAGGCGGCCCATGTGCGCGGCGAGGCGATGGCCGACGCGCTCGTCCCCCTCGCCCAGGGCCCGCTTGCCCCGCTGGCAACGCATCAGCAAGGCGAGGATCGCGAGGGTGTCGACGTCCGGGGTCTCGACGGAGGTCCCGAGCAGGGCCAGGTCGCCGGCGAGGTTGTCGGGCTCGCAGCAGATCAGCACGCCCCCCGGGCGGAGCACCCGGATCATCTCGCGCAGCGCCAGCTCGGCGTCGGCGACGTGGATGAGCACGGTCTGGCAGGTGACCACGTCGAAGCTCGCGTCCGGGAAGGGCAGCGCCTCGACGCGCCCCTCGACGAAGCGGGAGCGGTCTTTGAAGCCCTTGGCCTCGGCCCGCTCGCGGGCGTAGTCGAGGAAGGCCGCCTCGGCGTCGACGCCCGTGAGCGTGGCCGCCTCGTCCATCAACCCGAGCACGAGGCAGCCCCAGTGGCCCGCGCCGCAGCCCACGTCGAGGAGCGCGCGCTTGCCCGCCAGGCGCCAACGTTTGGCCATCAGCGCGAGGAAATCGGAGTTCCACCACAGATCGCGGTACTCGCCGTCGAAGGCGGCGAGCTCGGCGTAGCGCTCGGGATCGGCGAACTCGGGGGCGTCGTCGGACATGGGCCGAGGATCCCACGTTTTCCGGTGCCCACCCGGAGAGAAAACGCGGCGCGGCTGCGAACGCCGTGCCGGGCGGCTGTGCGACACTCCGTGAATGACCACGCTCGCTCCTTGGCTGTCCTCCCAGACCCGTGACCAGACGCGTGACAAAGGCGCCCGGCTCGGCCGCCACCTGGGCCTCGCCGTGGCCCTCGCCAGCTTGCCCCTGGGGCTGGGCTGCGCCGACGATGGCGCGGGCACCAGCGACGACGAGGTCGGCCAGGACGGCGAGACCGAGTCGAGCACGAGCGCGGACACCACGAGCGAGGACGGCACCGAGACCAACGGCGAGACCGAGGCCGAGGCGAGCACGGACAGCTCGGACACCGAGGCCGAGACCGAGACCGAGACCGGCCAAGAGCCCTACCCCGGCGATCGCCCCGAGGACTGGTGCCCCGACGGGCCCGACGGCGACTGCCCCGACGACCCCGAGGCCCCGCTGCGCGTGGGCGTGGCCGTCCTCGACCTCGAGCCCGACTGCTACGAGAGCTGGGACGACGTGGCCGGCAACGGCACCTACGACGACGAGGACGACTTCAACGACTGCGGCTGCGACCGGCTGTGCCCCGGCGAGGCCGACTACCCCGGCCCCGACGAGGGCGAGGGCGACGGGCAGTTCCAGCGCATCTTCATGGCCGGCTTCCAGAACAACCGCCCGGCCGCTGGCGTGCGCGGAGCCGACCTGGGCCTGGTCGGCGAGGGCGACGGGATCGGGTGTCGGGCGATGGTCCTCGACCAGGGCGAGACCCGGGTGGCGATCGTCGCCATCGACACCGTCGGCTACTTCTACGACGAGGTCGTGGCCATCCGCGAGCTCCTCGAGCCGCAGAACGTCGACTACCTCATCGTCCACTCGACCCACAACCACGAGGGCCCGGACACCATGGGCCTGTGGGGGGAGTCCTTCGGCCAAAACGGCTTCGACCCCGACTACCGCATCCAGGTGCGCACGACCATCGCCGCGGCGGTGACCCAGGCCATCGGCGAGCTGACCGAGGTCGGGACCCTGACCGTGGGCCGCGGCGACGCCTCCCAGGCCAGCCTGGGCGACGCCGACAAGGGCATCCGCAACGTCAGCAACGACACCCGCGATCCCTTCGTCGTCGACCCCGACATCGACGTGCTGCACTTCGCCGACACCGAGGGCGAGACCATCACCACGCTGATCAACTACGCCAGCCACCCCGAGGCGATGGCGGACGACAACAACCTGATCACCTCGGACTACGTGCACGCCTTGCGCAAGACCGTCGAGAGCGGCTCGACCTGGACCCAGGCCGAGGGCGTCGAGGGCCTGGGCGGGACCGCGGTGTTCATCTCGGGGGCGCTCGGCGGGATGATGACCCCGCTCGGCATCCAGACCGACAGCCCCGACGGCGACACCTGGAGCACCGGCGAGTTCGAGAAGGCCGACACCATCGGGCAGCTGCTCGGCGAGCTGACCGTCGCCGCCGTCGAGGACGGCGAGGTGATCGAGAACCCGCGGCTGCAGTTCGCCAACCAGTCGATGTTCATCGAGATCATCAACGACGGCTTCAAGCTGCTGTTCATGCTCGGCATCTTCGACCGCGAGGTGTTCGAGATGAACGGCGGGCAGTACGTCCAGACCCAGATGGGCGTGGTCGAGATCGGGCCCGTGCGCATGGTGACGGTGCCCGGCGAGCTGCTCCCCGAGCTGGCCGTGGGCGGCTACGACGGCTCGCAGATGTTCACCGCCGAGGTCCCGCTCCTCGACCCCAACAACGACAACCCGCCGAACCTCGACGACGCCCCCGAGGGCCCCTACCTCAAGGATCGCCTCGACTCGCCCTATACGTGGATCATCGGCCTGGGCAACGACCAGCTCGGCTACATCATCCCCGAGTACGACTTCGTGCTCGGCTTCCCGGCCTACCTCAGCGAGGCCGACGGCGACCACTACGAGGAGACCAACTCCATCGGGCCGCAGATGGCCGACGTCGTCGCCCAGGAGACCCAAAAGCTCGTCGACTTCATCGACTGGCTATAGGACCAGAGTTGGTCTTTTGGTCGCAACGCTCGGCTCGAGTAATGCGCGACACGGCCATCGGCCAACTCGATGGTGCCACGCAGTTTTGGCGTCGGTGACATGATCAGATCCTCCGCTCGGTGCACACCCGAGACGGAGCTGATCCATGACGCGCACCGACGCCATCCTCGCCCATGTCGCGGACTCCCCCGCCCTGCACGCCATCCACCTCGACGAGGCGGGCCAGCACGCCTGGCTCGTGAGCCTGAGCTCGCTGCCGGCCCCGCGCGTCGAGGCGATCCGCGGGATGCTCGGCGGCCGCGCGCTCCACTTCGTCGATCGCATCCCGCTCCGCGCGAACGGACAGGTCGACGAGGACAGCCTGCGCGCGGCTTGTGTGCGGCCCTTCGTCTCGCCCGATGCGCTCCTGGCCCCGGCACCACGTGACGGCCTCGAGCCCGCGAACACCGAGGACGAGCCAACCGAGCGAGGCGAGCGCGCAGGCGAGCGCGCCCAGCCCGAGGCGGCCGCGGGCGACTTCGACGCGGTCCGTCGGCGCCTCGATCGCGGCCTGGGCAACCACCGGACCGTGCCGCCCTGGTTCCACCGCTGGACCTGGGTCCCGATCGGCCCGGCCCGCGACCGGCGGTCCGCCGAGTCCATCGCCGTGGTCGGCTCGAGCTCGAAGGCGGACACCTTCATGGCCCTGCGACCGGGGCTGCGCCGGCTCGGCTCCGTCGCGGACCTGGTCCAGGACGACGCCGCCATCGCGGTGATCTTCGCCGACCCCAGGCCGGACGAGCGCGACCTGATCGTCCACCTGCTCGGGCTGCTGCGCGAGCTGGCGGCGCGGCCCCGGCGGCTGCGCGTGGCCGTGGTCTTGCCCCGCGACCTGCAATACGAGGCCCCCTGCGCGGCCGCGCTGACCCACAGCTCCCGGCGCGGCATCGTCCGCGGGCTGCTGCGCGCGGCCAACCGCGAGCTCACCGGCCTCGACGCGCGCTTCGTCGAGCTCTCGGATCCGCCGAGCTCGCGCGGGGCCATGCTCGAGCTGCGGACCCTGCTCGAGAGCCTCGAGTCGCCCCACCCCGAGCCCGAGCTCTACCTCGAGGGCGACCTGCGCATGGCCCCGCGCCTCGAGCAGGCCGAGCCCGACGTCAGCGAGGCCCGCGCGGGCCTGCTCGCCCCCGGCCAGCGCCTGCTGATCACCGGCGGCCTCGGAGGCATCGGTCGCCAGGTCGCCCGCGGGCTGCTGCGCCACTACGACGCCCGGCTGATCCTCGTGGGCCGCCGCGACCCCGCCGACGATCCCGAGCTGGCCGGGGCCCTGCGCGAGCTCCAGACCCTCGGGACCGTCCACTACCGCGCCGCGGACATCCGCGACGAGGGCCGCGTGGCCGCGATCATCGAGGCGTCCGAGGCTCTGCTCGGGGGCCCCCTCGACGGCGCCATGCACCTCGCCGGGAGCTTCCCCGCGCGCCTGCTCGCCGACGAGACCGTCGAGGGCTTCGAGGCCGTGGTCGCGCCCAAGACCCAGGGCACCCGGGTGCTCCACCGCCACCTCCCGCCGGCGGCCTACCTCGCCGTGTTCGGCTCGGTCGCCGGGCACTTCGGCGCGGCCGCGGGCGCGGCCTACAGCGCGGCCAACTCCGGCGTGCGCACGTTGTGCGAAGCCATCGCCAGCGTGCGCCCCTGCGTGACCATCGGGTGGAGCAACTGGCGCGACACCGGCCTCAGCCGCGGGCACGTGGAGGACCGCGACGACGGCTTCCTGATGATCGACCCGGAGCCCGGCTTCCTCTCGCTGTGCGCCTGCCTCGAAGCCGGCTGGATCGACCCCCTGGTGGGCCTCGACCCGAACGAGGCGGGCGTCCGCGCCGTGAGCCTCGGGGCCGCCTGTCCCCCCGCCGCCGAGCCCATCCGCCAGCCCGACGACGTGAGCGCGCTCGGCACGGGCAGCGAGGCGGTCATCGCCGCGGCCTTCGCCGAGGTCCTCGGCGTCGACGCGGTCGGGCCCGAGGACGCGGCCGAGACCAAGCGCGGCGCCCTCACCAAGCAAGCGGCGACGCGGGCCCGGGCTCGCGCCAAGGGCCGCGCTCGCGCCCAGCTCCGCGCCCAGCGGACCGTCGAGAGGACGCTGTGAGCAGCGACAGCGCCGTCGCCATCGTCGTCATGGCCGCCCGGCTCGCCCCTACCAGGGCATGAAGACCGGCGCGGCCGAGTACCGCCTGCTGCGTCTGCGCAAGCTTGGCCAGCAGGTTGTCCGCCCACAGCCGCGGCGGGTGGGTCCGGGCGACCTTGGGCTGATCGTTGGCGAGGTAGCCGAACAGGCCGTAGGGCAGCGTGGCGTTCTTGATCGCCGAAGGGGAAAGCTCGCCGCCCACTCGCTGTGCTGCCACCACCGCCAGGTGTTGGGCTGGTGTGCCGGCGCGGGGTCATGCCGACGAAGCGCAGCTTGGCCCGCATGGCCCTGACGTCGATGCCCTCGGCCTCGGCCCACGGCAGCGAAGCTAGCGCTAGCACCGGATCCGCCCACGCCGCGCGCTCGGGCGCCGCTGCTCGATGTGCGCTGCGTCGCTCGCTCTCCCCGGGCTCCCGACGCACACTCGGGCGATGCGCCGCTGCGACGTCTCCCTCCCCGTCGAGTGCACCCCAGCGCGCTTTTGGGCCCTCTACCTCGACGAGGACTTCAACCGCGACACCTTCCTCCACGGCCTGCGCTGGTCCGAGCCGCGCATCACCGCCTACCGCGAGACCGAGACCGAGATCCTGCGCAACGTCGCGGCCCACCCCAAGCTCGACGTGTCCGGGCGAGCGGCGCGCTTGGTCGGCGAGTCCCTCGGCTACGAGGAGTTTGGTCGCTTCGATCGCGCCACCCAGATCTTCCACTTTCGCCAGCGGACCACCGTGTTCGGCGACCGCCTGTGGATCCACGGACACATGCGCGCCGACCCCCGCGGCGAGGCCGGCATGCACTGGCGCACCCAGGCCACCGTCGAGTGCAGCATCCCCGCCGTCGGCGGCCTGCTCGAGCGCGCCGTCGAGCACAACCTGCTGCGCTCTTACCCGCTGTGCCAGCGCTACTGGAACCAGCGGCTGCGGGCCGAGCAGGCCTGAGTCTGGGATCGATCAGCCCGAAGACTCGGCGCGCAGCTGCCAACGGCGGGTGACCACGGCGTTGCCCAGGTCCTTGGGCTCCGGCCAGCCTGCCCGCGGCACCGCCCCCTTGGCGCAGTCGCGCACGACCTTGGACGCCCCCTCGCCGGACACGGCGATGCCCTGGGCCCGCCGGTTCCACTTGATGGTGAAGCGCAGCTCGAGCTCGACGGTCTCGCGCTGGCCCTTGGCGACGGCGTCGGCCCAGCAGGTCTCGAGGGCCTGATCGACCGGGCGCAGCTTGGCCTCGATGGTGCCCGAGCTGACCTTGCCGCGGACGGCCGTGCTCAGGGTCTCGACCTTGGCCGTGAAGGCCTTCGTGGGCTCGGGCGGCGCGGGCGTCGGGGTCTCGCCGCCCGTGGTCGCGTCGGGGGTCGGCGTGGGCTCGGGCGTCGGCTCGGGCTCGGGAGTTGGCTCGGGAGTCGGCTCGGGCGCCTCGTCCTCGTCTGCCGCGCCAGCCTCAGCCTCCGCCTCCACCTCAGCGACGACTTCGGTCTCGTCGGTCTCGCCGGTGTCGACGCCAAACAAGAACCCGCGGAACTGCCACATGGCCACGCCCGCCCCGATGAGGGCGCCGACGATGAGCGGGATGCCCACCCACCGCCAAAAACGACCCTCGGATCGGCTCATGATCATCGAGGGCTGATCGTCGTCGCCGAGCCTCGACGGCGGCGCGCCCTCGAACACGTCGTCGAAGGTCCGGAAGGCCGGGCCGCGGCCTCGACCCCCACCCCCACCCGAGCCTGGGCCTGGGCCTGGGCCCTCGTGCATCGCCCCGATCTCCGAGCTGAAGGTGTGCGCCGGCCCCCCGTGGGCCCGGGGACCCGCCGGGCCTTCGTGCTCGTGCAGCGCCCCGATCTCCGAGCTGAAGGTGTGCGCCGGCCCCCCGTGGGCCCCCGGCCCCCTCTCGTCCTCAGACACGGGGCCAGTCTACCGCGCCCCAGGTCCGAATGCCCGCAGCTCGACGCGCTCGACCACCACCTCCCGGTCGCCCGATTGGATCGGCCCCGCGTGCTCGGGCCGCGCCGCGAGCAGGGCCTGGGTCGCCGGGTCCTCGGCGGCGTGGAGGCGAAAGTCGACGGTCCACAGCACCGCGTCCGCCGGCAACGGCCCGCGCCGGTCGAGCTCGACGCGGACGCCCTCGTCCGGCAGCCCGAACAGGCCGACGGCGTAGAAGGTCTGCGTCTGTTCCCCGGCCGGCGCCCACTGATACTCGCGCGTGCCCACGGGCGCGCCCTCGACCTCGACGGACAGGTTGATGGCGAGGGCCTCGGGGATCAGCAGCATGCCCCACGGCGACCCCCGCCCCGATCGCAGGCGAAACTCGAGGGTCGAGTGCCCGGGGAGCACCCCCTCACCCGCGCTCGCGTCCTCGACGTGGAGCCCCTCGGGCTGCGCCTCGACCTCGACCCGACCCCGACCCAAGAGCGGGCCAAAGGACCACGGCGGCCGCGGGCGCAGCTGCGCGCCGATGCCCAGGGCCTCGGGATCCGCCGGGCGCTCGCGCATCACCTCGAGGGCGACCTCGGACTCGCCGGTGCTGCGGTCGTGGGTGGTGATCGCCGTGAGCGGCAGGGTGTGGTCGACCGAGTACACCGGCGAGCGGCCAGCGACCACCGCCGCGACGAGGGCCACGAGGCCGACCCCACCGAGGCCCGCGCGGGCGCGCTTGGGCCGATCCGCGGCCGCCAGCGAGGCCGCGAACAGCCCGAGCGCGGGGGCAAAGACCAGCGCGATCAGGGCCGCGAGCGCGGCGCTGATCGGCTGGCCAAAGCCGAAGGCGTCGCCCAGGGACAGGATCAGCACGAGCAGCACCTCGCCAAACACGAAAGCCCCGAACAGCTCGACGATGACGGCCCGGCTCCCCTCGGGCCCGAGCAGGTGCGCCGCCAGGGGCACGCCGCTGGCGACGGCCAGGACCATGAACACCAGCGCGCCGCCGGGCAGCAGCGAGGCCACGGCGACGGCCAGGAGCGCCGCCCAGACCGCCATCGCTCCGCGCAGCGCCATCCCGCCGCCGCTCGGAGCGAAGCGGGCGAAGCCCAGGCCGACGAGCCCGAGCGCGAACGAGGCCGCCGCGCTCAGGGCCAGCCAGCGCGGCCCCGGATGGAGCACGAAGGGCGCCGCGCTGCCCGAGAGGGCCTGGACCAGCGCCTCGACCCCCGCGCCCGCGAGCCCTGCGAGGACCAGAACCACCGGCACGCCGACGAGGGCCGCGAGCGCAGCTCCGAGCGCGGCCGCCCTGCCCTGCTCCCGCCAGTCTCGACGCAGGGCGACGAGCCACCCGAGCGCTGCGAGCACCAGGCAGCCCAGGCTCAGCCCAGACACCCACGCTTCGGGCAGACGCGGCACCAGGCCCAGCACCGGATGGTAGACGTGGTCCAGCCCCGCCCCGCTGGCCTCGTGCAGGCCCACGACCCGCCCCGTGTCCGCGCGTCGGCGGTCCGCGCTCGCCAGGGCCTTCGCAGCCGCGAGCGCGTTTTGTCCCTGCTGCTGCACCGAGCCCCAGTCGAGGTGGGCGAAGTCGTCGTTGGGCGTGTGGTAGTGCTCGACGCCGCCGATGAACGCGAAGTTGAGCCCGGACATGCCCGCGCGGCCGAACACCGTGAGGTCCGAGTCGTTGGGCATGCGCTCGTAGATGGCGGCAGACAGCGAGCTCGGCTGGCCGCGCAGCGCCCGAGCCTCCGGGGCGTAGGCGTCGATCATCCACGCGCTCGGGCCCTTGGTCTCGAACATGCGCGAGACCCCGCGGGAGCCCCGGGCCTCGACGTTGACCACGGCGTCGACGCTGGGCGCGAGGGGGTGCTGGTCGACGAAGGCCTGGGCCCCGAACAGCCCGGTCTCCTCGCCGTCGTCGATGAGCAAGACCAGGTCGTCGCGCAGGGGCGGGCCGGCGAGGATGGCCCGGGCGCTCTCGATCACGATGCCCACGCCGCTGCCGTCGTCGCCGATGCCCGGGCCGGCGGCGACGGAGTCGTAGTGCGCGGCCAGCATGATGGCGCCGGGCCGGGCGTCCAGCCCGAGGGTGTCGTGGCTGCCCGCGTCGGTCCCCGGGATCACCGCGACGATGTTGACCACCCACGCGCAGCGCCACCCCAGGCACACGAAGGCGCGCTGCTCCTCGGGCTCGAGGCCCAGGTCGCGCAGGGCCTCGACGATGCGCTCTCGAACCTCGACGTTGGCCTGGGAGCCGATGGGGTGCGGGCGCTCTTGCCCGGGCGGACCGAAGATGGCCTCCATGGTGTTGCGCGCCCGCGCGGCGGAGAAGGCCGTGGCGGGGGCGTCGAGGCCCACCGGCGCGGGCGGGCGCAGCTCGAGGCGGGTCACCAGGCACACCGCGAGCACCGTCAGCGCGAGCAGGGCCAGGCACACCCGCGGCGCGAGGGCGCCGGACGGCTCGGGGGCCGTGTCCGGCGAGGGACCAGGGGCGCTCGCCACCTCGCCAAGCTAGCACGGGCGTGCGAGCATCGGCGCATGCAATGGTTTGAGTCGAGCCTTGGCGCCCGCGCACGTTCCTTGGTGATCAGCAGTGCGCTCAGCGTCTCGATGCTCGCCTGTGGCCCGAGCTCGGGGCCCACGGACGACGAGATTGGCGAGACGGACGCGGACACGACGACCGACGAGACCGAGTCGAGCACCGGCACCGAGACCGAGTCCACCGAGTCCACCGAGTCCACCGAGTCCACTGAGACGGAGACCGAGTCGAGCTCCGACACCACCGAGTCGAGCTCCGACACCTCCACCGAGACCGAGACCGACACAACCACCGAGACCGAGACGGACACCGCCGACACCGAGACGGACA
This sequence comes from Plesiocystis pacifica SIR-1, assembly GCF_000170895.1. GTDB lineage: Bacteria > Myxococcota_A > Polyangia > Nannocystales > Nannocystaceae > Plesiocystis > Plesiocystis pacifica. Next base: position 21,263 of record NZ_ABCS01000085.1, read on the forward strand.
CCGCCGACACCGAGACGGACACCGACGAGGACACGAGCACCGACACCAGCGTCGACCCCGACGATCCCAGCGGCACCTACCTCCTCGCCGTCGAGACCACCCTGGGTCCCGATCTCCCGCTCCAGTGGATCATGACCGTCGACGCCGTCCCCGAGGGCGAGGGCTGGATCGCCGACATCGACGTCCAACCCCTGAGCCTCGACGTCGGCTCCTCGACCACCCCGCGGGAGCTCAACGGCCCCGTCACGCCGCACCCCGACGTGCCCATCCCCGGCGCGGGCCCGATGATCTGGCCGTGGGGCGCCACCGAGATCGCCGGCGCGAACAACCCCGTCACCGGGTCCGACATCACCGCGAGCGTCCAGCTCAACGGCGAGTGGATCGACCCCGACACCGCCTGCGGTCAGGTCGTCGGCCAGATCACCGTCCCCCTCGTCTTCGACCTCGACGGCTCGACCTTCGCCGCGGTGCGCCTCGACGACGACGGCACCGACCCCCAGACCCTCCCGGACCCGGTCCCGAGCAGCTGCCCCTGACGGCTGAGTTCTGCTCTACCCCCACAAGCATCTGAGGACCGGGGGCGCTTCGTCGCTATCCGCTCCTCCGCTTTGGCTTGGTGGGCAATGGAGTTCGTACCTTCGAGAAGGCTGGTGGTCGCCCCCGCAAGCGGGGGCGTGGTTTCGTTGACAGTCTCTGAGTCGTGGACGTGGGGCAGGGAGGGCGTGGCGTCGTCCACGACGGCTGAGTCGTGGACGTGGGGCAGGGAGGGCGTGGCGTCGTCCACGACGGCTGAGTCGTGGACGTGGGGCAGGGAGGGCGTGGCGTCGTCCACGACGGCTGAGTCGTGGACGTGGGGCAGGGAGGGCGTGGCGTCGTCCACGACGGCGAAAGCAGACAGGGACTGTGAAAACTTCACAGTCCCTGAGCTCAGGGGACCTGCAAGGGCGCGCAGATCGAAGTGCCCGCGCCCACGATGCGCAGCGGCGCGAGGGGGTGGACGAGGCTCAGCGCCTTGCCGTTGCCCTCGCTCTCGTCCCAGTCGAGGCGGTGGACCTGGCTGAGCTTGCCGCCGATGGGGAAGCAGGCGTCGTGGCAGGTCCCCGCCATGCAGTCCTGGACGCTGGCGTAGATCAGCCCGCCGCACTCGTCGGTGACCTCGCCCTGGGTCAGGGCGCAGTCGAGGGCCTCGGCGCACTCGGGGTCCTCGAGGCAGGCCGCGTACTCTTCGGAGCAGCCCTCGAGGCAGTCGGCGCACTCGGGCGCGTCGGCCTCGGTGAACAGGTAGATGTCGCCGGAGTGGAAGGCGAAGGCCGAGGCCGAGGTCTTGTCGAGGCCTTCGAGGGGGAGCACGGTGAGCGCCTCGCCGCTCTCCCGGTCGTACTCGACGAGCTTGACGGGGTTCTCGCCGGCGAAGGCGAACAGCCGCCCGTCGCCGGTGCCGTCGATCTCCCCGCCGTCGAAGTCGATGCTCGCCAGGGTCTCGAGGCTGCCGTCGGCGGGGTCGTAGACGGCCAGGCTGCCCAGATCCTCGCCCTCGCTGAAGGGGCCGGAGCCGCTGTAGCTGTGCAGGTAGAGCTTCTCGCACACCTCGAGGGTGTCGTGGCTGACGAAGCCCATGCCGAAGTAATTGAAGCCGCCGTTGCCGGGGACCCACGGCGGCTCGGCGCAGTTTTGGGGCGCGGCCAGGTCCACGGTGAACAGGTCGCGGGTGTCGAGGTCGAGGACCCAGCCGCGGCCGTCGTGGTCGACGGCCATGGAGTAGACCAGCCCGCTGCCGCAGGTGATCGGGCCGACCTCGGCGAAGGTGTCCGTGGGCGGGTCGTAGGTCCAGATGTCGCCGAACTTCGACACGACGTAGATGAGATCCGTGCCCGGGGCGCAGGCGCACTCCTGGGCGCCCGTGTCGGTCTCCGTGTCCGTCTCGGTGATCTCGGCCTCGGAGCTGTCGGTCTCCGTGCCCGTGTCCTCGCTGGTCCCGACCTCGTCGGCGCCCTCGCCCGCGGTCGTCGGCGCCTCGACGGGGTCCTCGGGCGTGCACGCCATCAGCGAGCAGGCCAGGCCCAGACATCCCACCACGCGCCTCGCCTCGCTGCCCATGCGACGAGCATGGAGGCCGCGGCGGCCCAGGTCAATGCGCGGGCGTGGACTACACTGGAGCCATGACGGCATCGCACCTGCGCCTGCGCGCCCTCGTATCCGGGCGCGTCCAGGGCGTCTACTTCCGCGCCAGCACCCGCGAGCGCGCCCGCGAGCTCGGCCTCGTGGGCTGGGTGCGCAACCTCCCCGACGGCCGCGTCGAGCTGTGCGCCGAGGGCCCCCGGCCCGCCCTCGAGGCCCTCGAGCGGTGGTGCCACCAGGGGCCGCCCGCGGCTCGGGTCGACGGCCTGGAGGCCCGCTGGGCCGACGCGACCGGGGAGTTCGCCCGCTTCGAGGTCTGGCGCTGAGAGCCCCGCCCGACCGGCACAGCTCGCTCGGCGCGCGCCCTTGCGCCTGCGCCAATTGGGGGTGGTTGCGGACCGAGGTCCAGGAACACTAGCCTGGCACGAGCGTGCCCGACACTCCCCTGCCCGTCCCCGAGATGGCCGTCGCCGTCCACACCCTCGACAATGGACTGCGGGTCTACCTCGCCGAGAACCACGACGAGCCGTGGATCGCCTGTCGCATCGCCGTCCGGGCCGGCGCGGCGCAAGAGCCCGCCCACGCCACGGGCCTGGCCCACTACCTCGAGCACATGCTGGCCAACAAGGGCAGCGTCGAGCTCGGGACCAAGGACGCCGCCGCCGAGCGCCCCCACCTCGACGCCCTGCGCGAGCTCTACGAGCGCCTGCGCGGCGAGGAGGGCCGAGAGCCCGAGGCCCGCGCGCGCCTGCTCGCCAAGATCGACGAGGCCAGCGTCAGCGCCAACGCCTACGCCATCGCCAACGAGCTCAAGCAGGCCTACGGGCTCATGGGCGCCCGCGGGCTCAACGCGATGACCTCCCACGACCGCACCATCTACACGGTCGACATCCCCAGCAACCGCATCGAGGCGTGGGCGACCCTCGAGGGCGACCGCTTCCGCCACCCCGTGTTCCGCGGCTTCCCGACGGAGCTCGAGACCATCATCGAGGAAAAGAACCGGGCCCTCGACAACGCCAACCGAGCCCTGGCCCGGGAGGTCGCGTCGCGGATCTTCGTCGACCACCCCTACGCCCGCGACGTCCTCGGCGAGGTCGGGCACCTGCTGACCCCGTCCATCGCCGAGACCGAGGCCTTCTTCCGCCGCTGGTACGTGCCCAACAACATGGCGGTGATCCTCGCCGGCGATCTGGACCCGGCGCGCACCCTCGAGCTCATCCGTACCCACTTCGGCGGCCTCGAGGCCCGCGCCCTGCCCGAGCGCGCCCACCCCTTCGGGGCCATGGCGAAGGCCGAGCAGCGCGTGCAGATCACCCACCGGGGCGACCCCGAGGTGCGCATCGTGTGGCGGACCGTGGCCCGCACCCACCCCGACGCCGAGGCCCTGCTGCTCGCCGACATGATGCTCGACAACAGCGCCACGGGCCTGCTCGACACCCGCCTGACCCAGCCCCAGAAGGTCCGCGACGCCGGCTCCTTCCCGCGCTTTCGGCTCCAGGGCGGGAGCCAGACCGTGTGGGGGCGGCCGCGGGCCGGGCAGAGCCTCGACGAGGTCGAGGCCTTGCTCGACGAGCAGGTCGAGGCCCTGCGCGCCGGCGACTTCGAGACCGCGGATCTGCGCGCGCTGATCGCCAACTTCGAGGTCGGGGAGCTGCGCCAGCTCGAGAGCAACGCGGCCCAGGCCGGGCTGATGCTCGACGCCTTCATCTACGACCAGCCGTGGTCGGCGATCCGCAACCGCATCGCCCGGCTGGCGACCATCGGCCGGGACCAGGTCGTCGACGCCGCCCGGCGCTGGCTCGGGCCCGAGCGCGTCGTCGCCCGGCGCGTCGAGGGCGAGCCCGAGGTCGCCAAGATCCCCGTGTTCGGCCTGAGCGAGCTGAGCGTCGACGCCGAGGCCCACTCCGCCCTCTACCACCGCGTCCGCGCCCTGCCCGTGGACGAGCTCGGGGTCCAGATCCTGCGCCGCGGCGAGCACTACCAGTGCGTCGAGACGCCCCGGGGCCGGCTCTACCACAGCGACAACCCCAACAACGATCTGGCCCAGCTGACCTTCCGGCGCTACATCGGCTCGCGCCACGACCCGGTCCTCGCCAAGGGCCTGGCGCTGTGGACCCGGGCCGGCGTCGGCGCGCTCGACCTGGCCGGCTACCGCCGCTACCTGTTCCACAGCGCGGCCGCGGTCAGCGTGGACTGCCGGCGCCAGTCGACGGACCTGAGCATGGCCGGGCGCGCCCCCGTGCTCGCCCCCGTGCTGCGCAAGGTCGAGGCCCGCCTGGCCGAGCCCGCGCTGACCGAGGGCGAGCGCCAGCGCTGGGCCGAGGACGTGGTCAGCAAGCGGACCCAGCGGCGCGAGACCGCCGAGTTCAAGTTCCGCGTGCTCAAGCAGTGGGCGCTGCGGGGCGAGCGGAGCCCCTTCCTGGCCGAGGCCCTGACCAACGAGCAGGTCCTCGCCCTCGAGCTCGACGAGCTGCGCGCGGCCTCGGCCAAGCTCGCCGCCTACGAGGAGGTCTGCGTCTACGCCGGGCCCCACGGCGTCGACGAGCTCCTGGCGATCCTCGGCTACGACCAGGGGACCCCGCAGACCCGCCCCGCGCCGCTGCCTTCGCCGGACTACCAGGCCACCGAGTTCGCCCCGCTCACCGGCACGCGCGTATTCGTCGTCCACCACGAGGCCGCCCAGGCCAAGATCGGCCTCTACCTCCCGGGCGAGCCCTACGACCCGACCCGCTCCCCGCGCTACCGGCTCTACTCCGAGTACGTCGGCGGCCAGGCCGGGCTGATCTTCCAAGAGGTCCGCGAGGCCCGGGGCCTGGCCTACTCGGCCCACGGCGGCATGTCCATGGGCGCGCGCCTGGGTGACCGCAACCTGTTTTGGGCCAGCGCCGCGAGCCGCCCCGACCGCGCCGCCGAGGCCGTGGCCGTGCTCATGGGGCTGATGCGCGAGCTGCCTGTCCAGGAACGCCGCTTCGAGCGAGCCCGAGGCGCCGCCATCGAGAAGCTCGTCAACGCCCGGGTGCGCTTTCGCGGCTACGGCTTCAACGCCGAGGACTGGCGCCTGCGCGGCCTCGACGAGGACCCCCGCCCGCGCCTGCTCGCCGAGCTGCGCCAGCTGGGCCTGGCCGAGCTGCTCGAGTTCGCCGCGCCGCTGGGGCAAGCTGGCGCCGCCGTGGTGCTCGTGGGTGACACCCAGCGCATGGACATGGCCGCCCTCGCCCAGCTCGGCGAGCTCGAGCTGCGCACCCTCGACGAGCTGTCCGCGTACTGAAATACCCCCACAATCGCCTCGGACCGGGGGCGCTCTCTGTCATGCCCCCACGAGCGCCCTCGGACCGGGGGCGCTTCGTCGCTGTCCGCTCCTCCGCTTTGGCTGGTGGGCAATGGGGTTCGTGCCTTGGCATGGGCATTGAGTCGCCCCCGCTCGCGGGGGCGTGGTCTGCCGGGGTGAAGGTCACCGCATCACTACGAGGCGTCGTCTAGCGGGGGTGAAGATCATCTCATCGCTGGGCGCCCTCAGGCTGGGGTGCTCTGTCGCCATCCGCTCCTTCGAGACGGCCCCGAGTCCGCCCTGAGCCCGCGCGCGATGCGCACTAGTTGGGCTCTCGGCGCGTTCTTGGCGAAACGCGAATGTTCGGCCGCGGGCGCGCGTATGCTGTGCCCGCCGCAATGGACATCGATCGCTCCCGATTCATGCTGCTGACCGCCTCCCTCGCCGCGGCCTGCAACCAGAGCCAGGTCGCCCAGCCGAGCACGCCCAGCGACGACCCCGGCTCCAACCCGGCCCTCGTCGCCGCCGAGCCCAGCGGGCGGGCGACGGACGCGGGCCCCGACGAGACCCGCGACGGCGAGTCGCCGCCGTCTGTGTGGCTCGAGATCCCCCCGGGCAGCCAGGACGTCAGCGCGCCGACCAGCTGCGACGAGTCGCCGCCCCAGCTGATGACCTGCCGCAACCTCGAGGCCCCAGCCGGGCACTGCGAGAGCTTCGACGACACCTTCCGGCTGTGCAATTCCTTCCCGGCCTTCCTCCAGCCGCGCCCGGCCAACGCCGCCATCGAGTGCATGCTCGAGCAGTCCGGCAGCCAGGGCATCTGCTCGTGGCGGGTCTGGAACGACTGCACCCAGGTCGGCATGCAGGCCGCGTGCATCGAGGCCGACACCCGAGCGACCTGCGACACCGTCAGCTCGAGCTGCGGCGGCAGCGTGGAGACCTTCACCTGCCAGCGCGCGCTCTCGGCCATCCGCCCGCGCCACCGCGCCTCCGCGGCAGCGTGCATCCAGGAGTTCTGCGAGACGGACTTTTGCATCACGGACCTCTCCCACCGCTGAGCTCCAAGGAATGCACAACCCCTACCCGCCGCCGCCGAGCTGGGCCGAGGACATCGTCTCGGTTGGGGTCACCGGGACCGACGGCAAGACCTCGACGACGCGCTTTCTGGCCGCGGCCATGGCCCGGGCCGGGGGCGGCCCGACGGCTCGGGTGACCACCGTCGACGCCTCCATCCTGCGCTGCGACCCCGACGGCTCCGCTCCGCTGCGCGAGCACGGCGGCCCCCCGCCCGAGAACCACCGCGCCTTCCTGCGCCACCTCGGCCAGCTCCGCGACGAGCCGGGCCCGCGCTTCGCCGCGATCGAGGCCACCTCGACCACCCTCGCCATCGGCTTTGCGACCGCGTGGCCGTTTCGCGTCGGCGTGTTCACCAACCTCGGCCACGACCACCTCCGCGCCCACGGGAGCTACGAGCACTACCTCGCCAGCAAGGCCCAGCTGTTCCTGTCCCTGCCCCCTGGCGGCTTCGCGGTGCTCAACGCCGACGACCCCACCCACGCCCTCGTCGCCGAGGTCCTGCCCGAGGGCGTGCAGGCGCTGTGGTTCGCCGGGCCGGGCCGGGCCGAAGATCGCCCCGTCGATCTGCGCCTCTCGACCCTCCCCAGCTCACCGGGCGAGCCGCCCGAGCCCCGCAGCGCCTGGACCGGCCAGCGCCTGCGCGTCGACTGCTCCTTGCCCGCCGGATCCGCGCTCCCGTCCACCCTGACCCTCCGCGCCCTCCCCCGCTTCCAGACCGAGAACGCGGCCGCGGCCCTGCTCGCGGCCCTCGCCCTCGGCCTGCCCGCCGCCCCAGCGGCCGCCGCCATCGCCGAGTGCGAGCCGCCCGTGGGTCGCTTCGAGCTCCTCGCCCTCCCCGAGCTCGACGCCGAGGCCCGCGCCCGCCTCCCGCGCGTCGTGATCGACTACGCCCACACCCCCGAGGCCCTGGAGCTCGTGCTGCGCTGCGCCCGAGAGCTCCACCCGGGACGCTGTTTCGTCGTGTTTGGGGCTGGAGGCAGCGCCGACCCCAGCAAGCGCGCCCCCCTGGGCCTCGCCGCCAGCGTGGCCGACCGGATCTTCGTCACCACCGACAACCCGCGGGACGAAGATCCGTCGGACATCGCCCGGCAAGTGTGCGCAGGCATCCCGGCTGGACACCCCCACGTCGTCGAGCTCGATCGGGGCCAGGCCATCGCCCTCGCCATCGCCGAAGCCCAGCCCGGGGACCTCGTCATCGTCGCCGGCAAGGGCCACGAGCGCGACCAGATCCGCGGGAAGGAGCGCACGCCCTTCTCCGATCACGACGCCGCCCGGGCGGCCCTCCTCGCCCGCGCCCGGGGCTAGCGCTCGACGGCTGATCCGGGCGCGGTGCATCATGGGAGCGAAGGAGGGTCCCATGGCTCGCGCGAAGAAGAAGGCTTCGAAGAAGAAGGTCGCCAAGAAGAAGGTCGCCAAGAAGAAGGTCGCCAAGAAGAAGGTCGCCAAGAAGAAGGCCACCAAGAAGAAGGCCACCAAGAAGAAGGCCACCAAGAAGAAGGCCACCAAGAAGAAGGCCACCAAGAAGAAGGCCACCAAGAAGAAGGCCACCAAGAAGAAGGCCACCAAGAAGAAGGCCACCAAGAAGAAGTCGACCGCCAAGAAGAAGGCGACCGCCAAGAAGAAGGCGACCGCCAAGAAGAAGGCCCCCGCCAAGAAGAAGGCCCCCGCCAAGAAGAAGGCCCCCGCCAAGAAGAAGGCCCCCGCCAAGAAGAAGGCCCCCGCCAAGAAGAAGGCCCCCGCCAAAAAGAAGGCGACCGCCAAGAAGAAGGCCACCAAGAAGAAGAAGTCGACCGCCAAGAAGAAGGCCCCCGCAGCCGCCAGCGGAGACTTCCGAGGCTTCGGCCCGGGCTTGCTCGAGTTCTTCGCGGAGCTGTCCATGAACAACGACCGCGACTGGTTCGAGGCCAACAAGGCGCGCTACGAGGAGCAAGTCCGCGAACCCGCGCTGGCCTTCGTCCGCGCCATGGGCCCGAGGCTCGCCGAGATCAGCGGACACTTCGTCGCCTCGGACAAGAAGGTCGGCGGCTCGCTGATGCGCATCTATCGCGACGTCCGCTTCTCCAAGGACAAGACCCCCTACAAGACCAACCTCGGCATCCAGTTCCGCCACGAGGTCGGCAAGGACGTGCACGCGCCGGGCTTTTACGTGCACATGGACAACGAGGGCGTGTTCCTCGGCGCGGGCACCTGGCGCCCGGAGAGCTCCGCCCTCGCGCAGCTGCGTGCGGCCATCGCCGAAGACGACGGGGCCTGGACGGCGGCCCGCGACGACGCGCGCTTCCGCGAGCACTGGCGCCTGGGCGGCGACAGCCTCAAGCGCCCGCCCCGGGGCTTCGACGCCGAGCACCCGCTGATCGAGGACATCAAGCGCAAGGACCACATCGCCGTGTGCGACCTGAGCATCGGCGACCTGCTCGGCCCGGGCAGCGTCGACCGCATCGCCGAGCGCTTCGCTACCTCGGCGCCCTACGTGGGCTGGCTGTGCGGCGTGCTCGGCGTGCCCTTTTGATCCTTCTCGAGCTCTCAGTCGCACCCGCACGGCCCGCAGCCGCGCGGGGCGAAGTCCGTGACCCGGCCGCGCGCGTCGAGCTCCACGGCGCAACACGCCAGCAGCTCGGCGTGCAGCCGCTCGCGCCCGCGCTGAACCCGGGACTTGAGGGTCGACAGCGGCACGCCCAGGCGCTCGGCGGCCTCGCGCTGGCTCAGGCCCTCGAGCTCGGTCAGCTCGAGGGCCGCGCGCATCTTCGGGGGCAGCGTGGTGATGCGCTGGCGCACCCACGCGCCGAGAAAGCGGGGCGCGCGGTCGTCCGCCTCGATGGCGCGGTCGAGCTCCGAGGGCAGGCCCAAGCCGAGGGCCTCGTCGTCGGCGCTCACCGACGGCGGGACGTGGCGGCGGCGGTGGTCGATGAGCACGTTGCGGGCGATGCGAAAGGCCCAGGCGTCGAGGCGCTCTTCGTCGCGCAGCTGCTCCCGGCGCTCGTGCATGCGCAGCACCACCTCCTGGGTCAGGTCCTCGGCGAGCTGACGATCGGAGACCCGCGCGCCCAGGAAGGCGCGCAGGTTGGCGTGGACGCGGCGCCAGGTCGACTCGGCGACCGCGTCCGCCCCGCTGGGGCTGGCCAGGGCCTCGGTCATGCGCAGCACCCGGGTGAGCAGCAGGCCTCGTCCGTCGAGGCCTCGATGCCGACGCCCGCCGTGCCCTCGACGGAGACCGCGGGGCGGCTGTGCTCGGGGATGTCGGCCTCGGTCACGACGAACACCTCCCACGCGTTCGCGTCGGGGTCCTCGAACCATACCTTGTCCTGGACGGCGTAGCAGCAGCCCACCCCGACCTCGGCGCGGGCGGCAAAGCCAGCCCGGGCCATGGTCGCGCGCTTGGTCATGACCTCGCCCGTGGACTTGACCTGGACGCCGAAGTGCGCGGGCGAGCGCTGCTTGGGCGCGTCCTTGGCGAAATTGAGGGTCAGGTTCAGGGGCGGCTCGGCGAGCTCGAACTTGGCGTAGATGGCGGTCCCGCTCGCGACGGCAGCGTCCTCGCCAGCCTCGACCACCGCCCGGCGCACCTTGGTCGGCTCGGTCTCGAACAGCTCGGAGTAAAAGGCGATGGAGCGCTCGACGTCCGCGGACGCGAGGGCGACGTGGGCGCGCATCTTGGTGGCGAAGGTGACGGCTGAGGTCTGCATGTCCTGGCAGACGCAGAGCTCCCCTGGCGGACGCAAAAAAGTTCGCCCCTACCGAGAAAGGCAGCCGCCCACGGGTTCAACGCCAGCTGAGTCCGTGGACGACGCTTTCCTGGATCATGGGTCCCGGCGTGGCCGGGGTGGGCGACTTCTACGGGGTCCCCGGACCTCCGTGGGGGCAAAGCAGAGCTCAGGGGCTGTCAACGAATCCACGCCCCCGCTCGCGGGGGCGACCACCAGCCCTCTCGAAGGCACGAACCCCATTGCCCACCAAGCCAAAGCGGAGGAGCGGATAGCGACGAAGCGCCCCCGGTCTTCAAATGCCTGCGGGGGTAGAGCAGAGTTCAGCGCTCCATCAATTTGGCCAGGGTCATGCGCACGAGGGCGTCCAGCTGCACGTTGGCCCCTTCGGCGAGCTCGGCCTCCACGGCGACCAGCGCCTTCTCGACGGCGCGGCCCTTCCAGCCCAGGCTCAACAGCACCTCCCGGGCCTCCGTGCCAAAGTCCGGCGCCTCGGCGGGCAGGAGCTCGGCTTGGGTCCCGGGCTCACCGCCCCGCTGCGCGCGCAGCAGCTCGAGCAAGGTCACGACCTTGTCCCCCAGGGTCAGCACGATCTGCTCGGAGGTCTTCTTGCCGATGCCGGGGATCTTGACCAGCTTGGCGCTGTCCTTGGCCGCGATGGTCTCGAGCAGCTCGATGGCCGGGAAGCCGCCGAGCACGGCGACGGCGTTGCGCGGGCCGACCTTCGGCACGGAGGTCAGCATGCGGAACAGCAGGCGCTCCTCGGCCTCGGCGAAGCCGAACAAGGTGATCGCGTCCTCGCGCACGTTGGTGTGCACCCACAGCTCGACCTCGTCCCCTTCGGCGGGCACGCCCGCGAGGGTTTGAATGGATACGAAGAGCTCGTAGCCCACGCCCTTGACGTCGAGGATGACGACGCCCGAGGCGGGGTCGCGGTGCTTCACGACTCCGGATAGCCAACCAATCATGGGGATTTCCTCGCTTTTGCCTTCACTTTTGCCTTTGCGGGCGTCGCCTCGGTGACGCCCGACAAGCGCCGCGCTTGTACGTGGCAGATGGCCGTGGCCAGGGCGTCCGCGGCGTCGGCCTGGGGCTCCTTGGCCAGCCGGCACAATAGCTGGACCCGGGCCTGGACCTCGGCCTTGGTCGCCCGGCCTCGCCCGGTCACGGCCCGCTTGATCATCGCCGGGGCGTACTCGGCCACGCTCAGCCCGTGCTCGAGGGCGATGAGCTTGAACGCGCCCCGGGCCTCGGCGAGGGTCAGGGCGCTGGCCGCGTTGAGGCCGTGGAAGGCCCGCTCGATGGCGAGCTCGTGGGGCTGAAACTCAGCGAGGAGCTCGCGCAGGCCGCTGGCGATCTCGACCAGGCGCACGTGCATCTCGTCCCGGGCCCTGGCGCGCAGGACCCCGCACTCGACGTAGTCGAAGCGGGCGGGCCCGGGACCCGCGCTGGACTTGGACCGCGTCGGGACCTCGACGAGGGCGTAGCCGACGACCCGCGTGCCCGGATCGATGCCCAGGATTCGCGTGCAGCTCACAGCGGCAGGTCCTCCGAGTCGAGCTCACCGGCGTCCTCGCCCGCGTCCCCGAACAGCGCCTCGCCCATCCCCAGGTCCGCCTCCGCCCCTCCCCCGCCGTCCCACTCCAGGGTCGCCATGGCGATGGTCCGCTCGGCCAGCCCCGTCCACCGGTGCGCCGCGTCGGCCCGACGGATCGCCCGCTCGATGGCCCGCGGGTCGCCCACGAGCACGCACAGCCGCCGCGCCCGGGTCATCGCCGTGTACAGCAGGTTGCGGCGGAGCATCACGTGGTGCTCGGTGAGCATGGGGATGAGCACGGCCGGGAACTCGCTGCCCTGGCTCTTGTGGATCGAGATGGCGTAGGCCAGGCGCAGGGAGCCCAGGTCCTTGCGCTCGTAGGTCGAGAGGCTGCCCTCGAAGTCGACGGTCATCGTGCCGGCCCCGTTGGCGGCGCTCTGGTCCATGCGCAGGACCACGCCGATGTCGCCGTTGAACACGCCGCGGTCGTAGTCGTTGCGGATCTGCATGACCCGATCGCCCAGGCGAAACACCCGCCCGTCGCCGCCCTTGCCCCGCCCCGCTCCCGGGGCCTCGAGGCACTCGCGGTCGCCGGTGTAGCGGGCCTGGAGCGCGCGGTTGAAGGCCTCCGTGCCCGCGCGACCCTTGTGCATGGGGCACAGCACCTGGACCTCGGTGATGCGGTCCAGGCCAAAGGCGGCGGGGATGCGCTCGGCGGCCATCTCGACGATCTTGGCGTGGGTCCGCTCGGCGTCCGGGGCCCGGAGCACGAAGAACTCCCCGGCCTTGCCGCGATCGGCCCCGTCGGGGGCCAGCGGGCGCCCCGACAGCACGTGGTGGGCGTTGAGGACGATGGTCGAGCCCTCTTGCTGGCGAAAGATCCGGTCGAGGCGGACCACGGGGACCTCCAGCTCGCCCCCCCGCTCGCCGAGGGTCTCGGCGGCGCGGATCAGGTCGCGGAGCACGTTGCCCGGGCCCACGGAGGGCAGCTGATCCGCGTCGCCGACGAGCAGCAGGCGGTTGTCGGCGGTCAGCGAGGTGATCAGCGCCTCGGCGAGCTCGAGGTCGAGCATCGAGCTCTCGTCGATGACCACCAGCCCCGGCGGCAGCGGGTCGTTGGCGCAGTGCTTGAACTCGCCGGTCTCGCCCTGGACCTCGAGCAGGCGGTGGACCGTGCGCGCGGCCTCGCCGGTGGTCTGCTCGAGGCGCTTGGCCGCCCGGCCCGTGGGCGCGGCGAGCATGATCGGGACCAGGGCCGCCTTGGCGACGTTGAGCACGTTGGCGACCACGGTGCTCTTGCCCGTGCCCGGACCGCCGGTGAGGATCGTGACCCCGCAGCGCGCCACGGCCTCGACGGCCCGGCGCTGGCCCTCGCTGAGGTGGTCGGGCAGCTCGCCCACGGGCCAGGCCTCGCTCGGGGCGCTGGCGAGGGCGAGCAGGGCCGCGACGAGGTTGGTCTCGGCCTCGTCGAAGCGCTCGAGGAAGTAGAGCTCGTCGGGGCCGCCCGCCGGCTTTGGGCCCCCCGAGCCCTTCTCCCCCGAGTGGAAGCCCGACTCTGGCCGCAGCCGCGGGATCAGGTCGCCGGCGTCGATGAGGCGATCGATGCCGGCCTCGATGCGCGCCTCGGGCAGCGAGAGGATCGAGCGCGCCTGGTCCAGCAAGCTGCCCGGCGGCAGCGCGCAGTGTCCGTCGTTCTTGGCCTTCTCGAGGGCGTGCACGATGCCCGCGTCGACGCGCTCGTCGCTGTCGAGGTCCACGCCCAGGGCTCGGGCGATGCGGTCGGCGGTCTGGAAGCCGATGCCCTTGACCTCCCGCGCGAGGCGGTAGGGGTGGTGGACCAGCATCGCCATGGCCTGGTCGCCGTAGCGCCGGTGCAGGCTCAGGCCCAGGCGCGGCGAGACCTCGAGCTCGAGCAGACGATTCTCGAGCTCGGCCACGGGCCCCTGGCGGGTCTCGTGGTAGGCGGTGATGCTGTCGAGGGTCTTTTGGCCCAGGCCCGAGACCTCGAGCAGGCGGTCGGCGTCGGTGTCGAGGATGTCGAGGGTGTCCGCGCCGAAGCGCCGGACGATGCGCTCGGCCATGACCTCGCGGATGCCCGGGTAGGTCTTGAGCCGCGCGACGATCTGCGCCGTGGTCGTGGGCCGGGCCAGCTCGATGTGCTCGAGCTGGAACTGGCGCCCGTGGGTGGGGTGCACCGTCCAGCGTCCCCGGGCCACGACCTCGCCGCCGTCCTCGACCCCGGGCGTGCGCCCGACCATGGTCACCAGGCCCAGCTCGCCCTCGACGTGGACCCGCAGCACGGTCCAGCGCGAGTCGACGTTGTGGTAGACGGTCCGCTCGACGACGCCCTCGACCTTGTCGAGCTGCGGGCGAGCTTGCTGGCGGGCGGGGCCGCGGCCTCGCTCGGGCGGCTCGGAGCCCTGGTCGTCGATCGGCATGTCCGCCAAGCATCCGGCACTCGCGGCTCGATGGCAAAAGCCCGGCGGCTCAGGGTGAGCGGCCCGGTGACGCGGAGCCCAGGGGATGGGAGCGCCAGCGGGGCGGGTGCGCGGGCAGATCGCAGCCGTCGCTGGCGGGCGTCGCAACCACGCTCCGCCCGGCGTGGGCCGCCGCGCTCGGGTCGATCCAGTTCCCGTAGCTCGAGATGGAGATCGGCCCCTCGGGCCCCGGCATCCACAGCGTCAGCGGCTCCCCCGCGTTCTTGAGGCCGCCCTCGCCGAGGCTACCGTCGACCACGACGAGCTTCGCTCCCGGAGGCGGCGGGGGATCGTCCCCCAAGCCCGGCGCCCAGCCCTGCGCGACGACCACGGCCAGCTCCCCGGGCGCGAGCGCCATGGCCGGCAAGGAGTCCCCGGGGATCGCCTCCCCGGCCAGTGAGGCCGCGCGCATCTCCGCCATGCTCCGGTCGCTGAGGATCAGCCCGGCCAGCTCCACGGGCCCGGGGGCGTCGGCGGCGAGGGCCAGCTCGACGAACTCGGCGTGGGGCTCGGGGCCGAGGGGGTTGGCGAGGATCTCCGAGATGCGCAGGCCTTCGGGTACCGCGGGGTCGAAGCTCGGGCCGGCGACGGCAGCACCGCCCGCGCGGGCCCAGTTCCCCGCCGCGTCCTCGAGCTCGAGGGTCCACGGGAGCGCCTCGCCCACGCCGCTCGCCTCGGCCGCCGCGCCCAGGACCGACAGACCCTCGGGGAGCTCGGCGACGATCGAGGCCTCCCCGACCTCCAGGCGCGCGCGCACGGGCTCGGACACCGTCACCTCCAGGACCACGCAGCGACCCCGCGTCTCGTCCGCGCCGGCCACGACGAAGCCCGGCGCGTCGAGGTCGGGCCCCTCCCCCGTGGCGAACCAGCCCTCGTTGGCCGCGCTCGGGCGCACGACGGGCCGACCGAGACGATCGACGAGGCTGCCCCCCGCGGGCCGATAGCGAACGCCGGGGCGCAGCAGGGTGCGGGGTCGCAGGCGCAAGCACGCGCCGGGGACCCAGCCTGGGCAGGGCTCGGGCGCTTCGAGGATCACCCCGGGTCCGCCGTCCTCGGCCTCGAGCTCGACGCTCGCCCCGCTCTCGGATCCCGGCAACGGCACGGGCGGCGAGAAGCTCAGCTCGACGCGGCCGAGGTTCGTCGGCACGCCCTCGCGCCCGGGGGCCGGCGAGACCAGGCGCGGCTCCGGCCCGCCGCTGCCCGCCCGCGCCGTAGACAGCACGCGCAGCCACGGGCCCGGCGTCCCTCCGCCGCCGCCGAGCAGCCCCGCGCCGCCCCGGTCGCGCACGCCCGCGCCGAGGACCAGGCTGTAGCGCCGCCCCGCGTCGAGGGCCCGCCCGAGGGTCAGCGTCGCGCGGGTGCCCTCGGCCGAGAGCGCGAGCTCGAATTGGGGGTCGTCCTCGCCGAGGTACTCCCCGTCTTCGAGGTCCGAGAGCACCGCCGAGCGCACCGGATCCGTCTGGCAGCGGCCCGCCACGCACAGCCCCTCCGCGCACACCGGCGTGTGCTCGCAGTCCTCGCCGAGTTCCCAGGGGATCAGCGCGACGCTGCCCCGGTGCAGCGAGGTCGGGTCGAGGGGCTCGCTGAACGCGAGCGCGAGCTCGGGCAAGACGGGCACGGCGACGGCGCCCGCGTCGAGGGTGCTGGTCACCACGCGGGGTCCGTCGAGGTCGACGGTCGGCTCGGGCAGGCACCCGAGGCTGAGGCAGGCGAAGGCGGCGAGGGCGAGGGAGCGCGGCATGCTCCCTCGTCGGCCGGGACCCGCGGGGCTTTCAGTCCGCCTGCAGCGAGGCCTCGAAGGCCCGCACCGCCTCGACGGCCCCGAAGGCCTGCGTGCCGAAGGAGCGCCCGCCGTCGTTGTAGACGTGGCGCGCCCAGTAGTCCCGGGGATCCGCGTCGAGCACCAGCGTGCGCGCCCCGTCCTCGTCGGCGACCAGGGCGAAGGGCGTGACCGCGGGCTCTTCGCGGAGGTCGAAGAACAGCTCGAGGCGCTCGCCGTCGACGCGGTAGGTCAGCGACTCCGTGCTCCAGTCGTCGAAGTCGCCGCGGTGGAACCAGCCCACGCCGCGGCCGTCGATGGCCGGCGCCGCGAGCTGGTACATCGCAAAGCCGGCGCCGCCGGTGGCGTAGTTGCGGTAGTCGATCCAGATGCGATCGCCGAGCTCCCCCGCCCCCGCGAGCCCGGGCGCGGGCGCATCCGTCAAGGCCTCGCCGAGGTCCGAGGGCACAAAGCGGTAGCGCGCCCCGGCCTCCCGCGGATCGTCGAGGATCACCAGCCACTGGTCGCCCGCGCCGTCGCGCTCGAGGCGGACGCGGCTGTGGTGGCGCTCGCCGGACTTGCGAAAGCGCAGGTCGAGCAGGTCCCCGTCGACGGCGTAGTCGAAGCTGTGGGTGTGGGCCAGGCCGACCTTGCCGTAGCGGTACAGCCCCTTGCCGTCGCCGTGGAAGTACCAAAAGCGCAGCGGGTCGCCCTCGCCGCGTCGGTCGTAGCGCATCCACAAGCCCCGCAGCACATCGGCCTGGACCTCCCCCTCGCCCGCCTCCTCCGTGGGCGCGGCGGCGCGGTCGTGTTCGCGGTGCTCCTCCCGGGCCTCGCGGACCGCGGTCGCGGCCACGGACAGGCCGACGACCCCCGCGATGAGCACGCTGGCGAGGGAACAAGGCGAGACGTTCGCGGGCCGAGTCATGGCCGCAGTCTAGACCATCTGTGCGCCCGATCCCGATTTGCGCCCCTGCCCAACTCGGGCGAGCATCTCGCGGCCATGCGCCCGCCGCTGATCCTCGCGTCCGCCTCGCCCCGCCGCGCCGAGCTCCTCGCCCGGGCAGGCTGGGAGCGCCAGCTGGCTCCCGTCGACTGCGACGAGAGCTGGCACCCGGGCGAGACCCCCGTCGCCTACGTCCAGCGCGTGGCCCGGGCCAAGGCCGAGCTCGCCGCGGCGCGGCACGGCCCGACGACATCCCCGACCTTGCTGCTCGCCGCCGACACCACGGTGTGGCTCGAGGGCGACGGCTCGGCGCCGCCCATGGCCAAGCCTGCCGAGCGCGGCGAGGCCCGGGCCATGCTCCGCTCGCTGACCGCCGGCCGTGCCCACCACGTGACCACGGCCTGCGCCTTCGTCGAGCTGTCCACCGGCGCGCACAGTCAGCTGTGCGAGACCACCGAGGTCCGCATGCGCCACCTCGACGACGCCGCCTTCGAGGCCTTCATCGGCCCCTACCTCGACGCCGGCGAGTGGACCGACAAGGCCGGGGGCTACGCCATCCAGGGCCTCGCCGCCGCCCTGGTCACCGGCATCACGGGGAGCTACACGAGCGTGGTCGGCCTCCCCCTCGCCCAGGTCGTCGCGCACCTCGAAGCCCTGTCCCGCTGAGCTCGCCATGCCCACCATCGACGTCCCCGCCCGCCTCGCCGACATCCGCGCGCGCCTCGACGCCGCCGTGGCCCGGCGCAACCCAAGCATCGCCGCCGACGCCCCCGAGGTCCGGCTGATCGGCGTCAGCAAGCGCCAGCCCCTGGCCAAGCTCGAGGCGGCCCACGCCGCCGGGCTCCGCGACTTTGGCGAGAACTATGCCCAGGAGCTCCGCGACAAGCAGCGCGACTGGGCGCCCGCGGGAGACGACGCGCCGCGCTGGCACTACATCGGCGCGCTCCAGTCCAACAAGCTCAAGTACCTGGTCGGCAAGACGACGCTGATCCACACCGTCGATCGCCCCGAGCTGTTGACCGCCATCGATCGCCGGGCCCACGCCGCCGGCGTCGTCCAGGACGTGCTCATCGAGGTCGCCATCGCCGGGGAGGCGCAAAAGGCCGGCGTCGCCCCAGCCGCGCTCCCCGACCTGCTCGCGGCCTGCGAGCGCGCGGAGCACGGCAGCGTCCGCTGCCTGGGCCTGATGATCATCCCCCCCGCCGGCACGCCCGAGGACACCCGATGCTGGTTCCAGGCCCTCCGCGAGCTCCGCGATGATCTGCGCGGCCGCTTCCCGGGCACGGGCGAGGCCCCGCGGGTGTTGCTGCGCGAGCTGTCCATGGGCATGAGCTCGGACTTCGAGGTCGCCATAGCGGAGGGCGCGACCCTCGTTCGGGTCGGAACCGCCATCTTTGGGCCCCGAAACTAGTCCCGAGCGGGGCTCGAACAGCGAGCCCTCGGAACGCGCCCATACAAAAACCCGGTTCTCCCGAGGGATCCCCGCCCAAGTGTGCGAGGAGTTGCCCAGCGAAGGCCCTTGCGCCACCCCTCGGGCCCAAGAACTTTTCCGGGTTCGGGCCGACCTTCGGGCTTCCACGCCCCCTGGAATCTGCTAACTAGGCTGCGTGACTCGTGCGCGCCCTTTGTTGGAGCCGGACCGGGAGACCGGGGAAACCGTGCACATTCGCTTCGACGAGACGCTGATCGCGGCGCGCCCCGAGGACACCCTCGCGACGGCGCTGATCGGCGCGGGCGAGCTGATGACGAGCCGCTCGCCCAAGTATCGCCGGCCCCGGGGCGCCTACTGCCTCGCGGGCGACTGCGGCACCTGTCTGGTCCGCGTCGACGGCCGGCCCAACGTGCGCGCGTGCATGACTCCGGTCCGCGAGGGCATGCGCGTGAGCTCGCAAAACACCTACCGCCCGCGACGCCTCGACCCCACCGCTATAGTGGACAAGGTCTTCGTCAAGGGCATGGACCACCACCACCTGATGGTCCGCCCGCGCATCGCCAACCAGATCATGCAGGAGTTCGCCCGCAACCTCACGGGCTTCGGCGAGCTCCCCGAGGTCGTGGGCGAGCGCGGCTGCGAGCACATCGCCCACGAGCTGCCCGTGCTGATCATCGGCGCGGGTCCGGCCGGGCGCGCGCTCGCGGCCCGCTTGCGCGAGGCGGGCATCGACCACGCGATCGTCGATCGCCTCGACCGGCCCCAGCTCCGCGCCGCGCCCGCCCTCGGAGCCGAGGCCCCCGCCCTCGCGCCCGTCGAAGACGTGCTCGCCGACACCGGCGTGTTCGGGGTCTACCCCGGACCCAAGCTCGGGCTCGAGGGCGAGGAGGAAGGGCCGGACCGCGCGCTCGTGGCCGCGAGCGAGGGCGGCGAGTCCTCGAACCACGAGCGCCTCTACGCCTTCCGCCCGCGCCACCTGGTGTTCGCCACGGGCTGCCGCGAGCCGATGATCCCCTTCGCCAACAACGACCTCCCCGGGGTCGTCGGCGCCCGGGGCCTGCTCGCCGCCCTGCGCCGCGCCGGGTCTCGGCTGAGCGGGCGCTGCGTCGTCGTCGGCGAGGGCGAGGCCGCCGAGGGC
>NZ_ABCS01000084.1 GCF_000170895.1 Plesiocystis pacifica SIR-1
TCTGAGCCCTCACTTCCCGGGCTTTTTGGGCGGCGGGACTACGGGGGCGCGGGCCTTGGCGCCCGCGACCTTGGGCTTGCCGCCGGGCACCGCCGGCAGCCCCGGGAAGTCGGGGAAGTTGGCCTTCGCCTTGATGCCGCCGTCGACGACCTTGAGGGCCGAGAGCAGCTCATCGAGCTTGGCCTCGAGGGCGCTGCGATCGTCGAGGCGCCGCGCCGCGGTCTGGACCAGGGGCACCAGGGTGCGCTCGACGATCTGGATCTGCTGGGCCAGGAGCTCGTCGATGCCCGCCGGGGGCGGAACGGTCACCTCGATCTTCGGGGCGGCGATGCGCTCGAGCAGCGCGGCCAGGTCGGCGCCGCCTGGGATGGTGACGGGAGCCGCCGCCTGGACCGGCGCGGCCTTGGGCGCGGCCGCAGCAGCGACGGGCGCCCGGCTCAGGGCCAGGGCCGCCTGCTTGCGCTCGCTCGCCTGCTGCTCGAGCTGCTCCGTGGCCTGGTCGAGGGCCGCCTTGATGCCCTCGAGGTGCAGACCAAAGCCGCGGTTGGCCAGGGCCTCCTGGATGCCCTCGAGCTGATCGCCGAGGCTCGACAGCTGCGCCGTGACCCGGGTCGCCGGGTCGTCCTCGGCCCCGCCGAGGTTCTTGGCCTTGACGAAGCCCTTGCGGATCGCGTCCCAGCGCGCCTTTTGCTCGTCGTCCAGGGTCCCGCGCAGCTCGGCGAGCTTGAGCATGTTCTGCTCCGCGCCCGAGGTCAGGGTCTGGGCCTCGCCGACGTAGTGGTCCTCGACCAGCGACTGGAGCTCGGCCATGTTCATGGCCGGCACGACCTTCTCGGCCAGCTTGGCCATGTTGCGGTAGCTGCCCTGGAGCTTGAAGGGCGGCTCGGTCCGGTAGCGGTCGTCCATGGACGCCGAGCGGATGTACTCCTGGTTGACCTGCAGCAGGGTCTCCTGGACCTTGAACAATAGCTGGAAGGTCTTTTTGATCTCGTTGAGCTCGGCCCCGGAGTAGCCGTGGGCCAGGTCCGTGGTCGGGATGTCCTCGCCCCGAGCCATGCGCATGAGCTTGTAGATGTCGCTCTGCTCCCGGGTGGCGAGGGGGGCCAGGGTCGAGTTCGAGGTGATCGCGTTCTCGATGTAGCTCGACGCGAAGGCATCGTCGGCGCCCTCGAGGATGTCGCCGAGGTTGTAGGTGTCGGCGCGGTTGGCCAGCATGTCCGGGATCTGGAACTTGTCGCCGGACTCCGTGTAGGGGTTGCCGGCCATGACCACGCAGAATTTTTTCCCGCGCATGTCGTAGGTGCGCGTGCGGCCCTTCCACACGCCCTCGATGCGCCGCTGGGCGTCGCACAGCGAGATGAATTTCTGCAGCAGCTCCGGGTTGCAGTGCTGGATGTCGTCGAGATAGAGCATCACGTTGTTGCCCATCTCGAGCGCGAGGTTGATCTTGTCGACCTCCTGGCGGGCCGTGGCGTTGGGCGCCTCGCTGGGGTCGATGGAGATGACGTCGTGGCCCAGCGCGGGGCCGTTGACCTTCATGAACACCAGGCCCAGGCGGCTGGCGATGTACTCCATCAGCGTGGTCTTGCCGTAGCCAGGCGGCGAGATCAGCAGCAGCAGGCCCATGAGGTCGGTGCGCTTTTGGTCCCCGGCGGCGCCCAGCTGCTTGGCCAGGTTGTCGCCGATGATCGGCAGGTAGACCTCGTTGATCAGCCGGTTGCGCACGAAGCTCGACAGCACCCGGGGCAGGAACTCGTCGATGCGCAGCCGCGTCCGCTCGCGCTCGAGCAGCTCCTGCCGGCGCTTGCGGTAGTCGTGGTAGCCCGGCACGCGCACGCGCACGAACTCGCCCAGGCGACTCAGGTACTCGTCCAGGCGCAGCTCGAGCTTGCCGTCGACGACCCGCGGGTGCTGGCCGAGCAGGCCCTCGGCGGTGACGGCCAGCAAGGCCGTGGACTCGTGGCGATCGAGGCGCGGGCACAGCAGCAAGCCCACGAGCTCGTCGGCGATCGAGTCCGCGCCCGCGCCCGCGTCGCCCGTGGCCAGGTAGCTGGCGACCCAGGCCTTCGCCAGGTCCCAGCGCGCGCGCAGGTCCTCGAGCTGCTCGAGGTCGCGCTCGAGCTCGGCCCTCAGCCCGCGCAGGTCGATGTAGGCCAGGAAGCGGTCGCGCAGGGCCTTGGCGTCGGCGCTGACCACAAAGCGCGGGCGCTCGGCGGCGAGCTCCTCGATGAGGTAGCGGCCGGCGACCTGGGCCTGCGCCGCGGGGCAGTCGACCCCGCGCGCCTCGCAAAAGGCCAGGACCGCGTCGGCGAACTCCTGGGCCAGGGCCCGCGAGGCCGCCGAGTCGCCCAGCTGCGCCCGCAGCCGGCCCAGGCTGCGCGCCGAGATGTGCCAGCGCTGCTTTCGCTTGGCGTCGTCGAGCTCGGACCAAAACAACAGGCCGAGCACGCGCCCGCTCGCGCCAAAGCGCAGCAAGCCCGCGCCCTCGTAGAGCAGCAAGAGCTTGTCGAGGATGACGGCCGCGTCGGCGTCGTGGATGCCGCGCTCGTAGCCCTCGTCGTAGCGATCGGCGGCGACGCGACGGACCAGGCCGACCAGGCCGGCCTCGTCGCGCTGGGCCTCGTGCAGGGCCGCGAGGCTCAGCGTCTTGCGCGCCTCGTCCTGCGGGCCCCCGAGGGTCTCGCCGGCCTCGGCCGCGAACAGGATCGACGCGGCGAGGTACTCGGCCCGGTAGACCGCGCGGGTCTCCGAGACCAGGCGCTGATCCCAGTAGCCGCGGGTCGCCGTGAACGCCGGATCGGCGATGAGCTCGCGGTAGTCCGTGCCCGAGAGGGTCATGATCATGCCCTCGTCCGTGGGCACCATGCCGAGCTCGAGGGGCTGGGTGTTGACCGTGAAGCGGTGCCGGCCGAGCTTGACCAGCGAGGCCCCGCTCTCCCCGCCCTCGAACAGCTCGAGGCGGTCCCGGAGCCCGCGCAGCGCGTCCTGGCGCGCCGACTTGATCCGCGACTCGAGCTCGTCGGCCTTGACCGAGTCGCCGAGCTCGAGCAGGCGCGAGGCCAGCTCGCGCAGCTTGAGCACCATGGGGTCCGAGGCGAAGTAGGCGTTGAGCTCGTCGGTGGTCTTGAAGCTCTTGGCCCGGCGGCCGATCCCCTGGAGGATGCGCTTGCCCGCCGAGACCATGTTCTCGGCCCGGCGGCTGCGCTCGTCGAGGAGCTGCTGCTTTTTCTGGGTGAAGGCCTCGTAGACCTCCTCGCGCTTGCTCGCCAGCTCGCCCAGGAACTCGTCGAACTCGGAGAACTTGGCCTCGAGCTCCTCGAGCTGGACCATCAGCCGCGAGAGGTTCTCGTCGCAGCGCTCGGGGGTGTCGGCCATGCCGATGCCGCTCGACACCGACTGCGCGAACAGCTTGAACTGGGCGACGAACTCGGCCTTGCCCTCGGGCGGGACATCAGCGAGCGGCGCTTGTTTTGGGACCATCGCGCGCACGCGGTTGACCTGGGCGAAGACCTCCGAGATGCGCTCGAGGATGACCGTGCGCTTGGTCGGGTCGTCGACCTCGAGGCCGCCGATGATCTCCGAGAGCACGTTGAGGCCCTCGCTGGTCGTCTCGATGTCGGCCTCGATGGCCGGCACGTCCTTGGTCTTGTCGAGGACCTCGATCTTCCCGCCCAGCTCGCCCAGGCGCTCGACCAGGGGATCGAAGGCCTTGTCCCGGAGCAGGAAGTCGACGGTCGCCTTGGAGGTCTTGTCGAAGGCCTCGATGAGCTCCTGCTCGAGTTCGTCGAGGCGGGCCAGATCGATGTACCGGACCTCGCGCAGGGAGATGACGTGGCCCCGGCGCGAGCGCAGCCCGGTCAGCGCGGCCATGAACTGCTCGACGGTCTCGAAGAAGTCCGGCCGGACCTTGCGCAGCAGCTCGACCTGCTCGCCGACGGCCTGCTCGAGGGCGGTCGCGGCCTGGCGGCGCATCTCGACCACCTTGTCGAACTCGTCGACGATCAGCGCCGCGGTCTCGCGCATCTGCACGACGACCTCGCGCAGGTTGCCGACGGCCTCGCCCCCGTACCAGTGGTAGGTGTCGAGGGCCCGGGTCAGGGCGCCGACGAGGTCCTCGTAGATCTGCCGGGTCGGCTCCTGCTCGTCGACGGCCCGCTTGAGCGAGAGCGCCTCGGAGATTCCGCGGACGAGCTCGGCGTTGCCGATGCGCGCCAGCGGACCGCCCGTCGACGGCGCCTGGGCGGCGTACTCGAGCGAGCAAAAGGGCGTGGCCCAAAACTGCATGGCGTGCATGCGCTTGGGCTCGTCGCGGGTCACGTTGAACACCGCCAACCGGCCGTCCTCGAACACGCTGTAGCCGTGGCAGGGGATGACCGCGCCGATCTCCTTGCGGATCAGGTTGTAGGGGAAGAGCGCGTAGCGGCCCCCGTCGCGGCGGTGGAACACGTAGAGCACGTCCTCGCCGTTGGGGCTCTTGATCGCCCGCTCGAACTCGAAGTCCGAGTAGTCCCCGTCGAAGACCTTGTGGGATCCGTCTTGAAGGAAATAGCCCCCGGGGAAGATGACGCCGTGGTCCTCGGGCAGCTGCACGCACGCGCCCCCGATCGCGTCGGCGCGCACGACCTTGTTGGAGCGCGTCGCGAAGATCAGGTAGCGGCGCTGCTCCTCGCGGTAGGGCAGGACCGAGAGCAGGATCAGCGTGCCGACCTTGGCGTAGGCGATGTCGGCGTCGTCGAGGCTCTGCCCGGGCTCCTCGACGGGCTCGGCGTAGACGCCGTGGCCCGAGTCGGTGTTGTTCTCGACCTTGATGGTCAGGTCGCCGCCGATGGTCTCGACGAAGACCTCGTCGAGGATCGACACGTGCGGGTGGCGACCGTCGACGTGGTCCTCGCGGCCGGTCTCGACCCACTCGAAGTCGTGCTGGGGCGGGAAGCTGTAGTCCCGCTCGCCGCGGTTGTCGACGTAGGTCGCCCGGCCCTCGGCGTCGAGGCTCCAGCGGAACACCCGGATGTCCTCGTGGGTGGCCCCGGTCTGGAACACCGCCAGCAGCTGGGTCTCGCTCCGGGCGAGACGCAGCAGCCGGGCGGACTTGTAGTACTGGAACAGCTCGTGGAACTGCGTCGCGAACTGCCGGTCCTCGAGGAAGCTGCGGTCGAGGTGGTCCGCGCCCAGGGCCGAGAGGTCGAAGATGTCCTCGCCCGCCGCTTCATCGGCGCCCGGGACGTGCTCGAAGTTGTGCAGCGAGAACACCTCCTCGCGCTTGATGGTCTGGCGCAGGCCCAGGTAGACGTTGAAGCCGAACAGCATCCGGCCGTTGACCATGACCACGTCGCAGGGGATGCACTTGTTGTCCGTGCGCACGTGGCCCGTGCCGATCGGCACCAGCTCCGAGCCGCCGAAGGCCTCGACGCGGCGCTCGTTGAGGCCGGTGGCCCGGGAGCCGAGCTCCCGGGCTTGGGCGACCAGGCGCGCCCGGATGACCTCGTAGCTGCCGCCGACCTCGTCGGCGCCACCTTGTGATTGTTCGGCGTCGTCAGCCATCAATGCTCACTGCTTCGTCGCAGATCCTGTCCCTGCCCTGGCCAGCCCTGCCCTACTTGACGCCCAGGCGCTTGGCGGCCGCGAGCAGCTCGGCGTACTTGGCCTTGTCGGCGTCGCCTGCCTGGCCCATCAGCTGGGTGATCATCGCGGCCACGCCGAGGTTCTTGACGGTCTCGGAGTCCACGGTCGGGTTGGACAGGACCTCGACCATGTCGGCGGGCAGGCTCTTGCGCCCGTCGAGGTACTCGGCCAGCAGGGTCTGGGCCGTCTCGCTGTTGTTGACCGCGGCGTCCATGGACTGGCCCATGGTCACGGCGTTGACGAAGCGATCGAAGAACTCGCCGTCGCCACCGACGATGTTGATCTTGGCCTGCGCCATGGCCTGGGCCATGACCTGGGCCTGGTACTCGGCGACCTTCTCGCGGGTGCGCAGGCCCTCGATCTCGACCTCCTTGTCCTTCTCGAGGCGCAGGCGGTACTCCTCGTGCTCGCGGCTGGTGCCGTCGAGGGCCTTCATGGCCTCGGCCTTCTTGCCCAGACCGTCGGCCTCGGCCTCCATCTTGCGCTGGATGGCGACGGCCTCGGCGGTGCCGACCTTCTCGATGGCCGCGGCCTCGGCCTCCTTACCCTGGGCGTGGGCGATGAGCATGACCCGCTGGGCCTCGGCCGCGGCCTCGCCCTGCTTGCGCACGGCGTCGGCGTCGGCCTCCTTGACCTTGACCTCGGCGAGCCCGAGGTCCTGCTGCCCCTGGGCCTTGGCCTGCATCTTCTGCAGCGCGACCCGGGCCTCGGCCTGGCCCTCCTTCTCGATGGCCATGGCGTTGGCCTCCTTGACCTTGACCTCGGCCAGGCCCGACGCGGCCTGCTCGGCCTGGACGCCCTCGGCCAGACGGATCTTGGCGCGCGCCTGCTTGTCCGAGGCCTCGAGGTCGGCCTCGGCCAGGGTCAGCTTCTCCTTGGCCTTGTGCTTGGCGACCTGCTCTTGGGCCTCGGCGTGCTTGATGTGCTTGACCAGGTTCTCCTGGGCCTCGGCCTCGGCCGCGACCACGCGGGCGTCCTTGCTCCGCCTGGCCTCGGCGAGCACGCGCAGGTCCTTGATGGACTCCTCCTCCTGGGCGACGTTCTTCTCGACCGCCACGCGGCCGGCGATCACGTCGGCGATGTCCTTGCGCTCGATCTCGAGGGCCTTTTCTTTGGCGATGCGCTGGAGCTCGACCTCGCGCTCGCGCCCGATGGCCTCGAGCGCGCGGTCCTTCTCGACGCGCTCGGACTCGACGGCGACGACGCGCTCGCGGTTCTTTTGGGCGACCTCGACCTGGCGCAGGCGGTTCTCGTTTTGGATCGCCGTCTCCTCCTCCTGCTTGATGCGGGCGACGTCGGCCTTCTTGGTCTCCTCGGCCTGGACCTTGGCGGTCTCGGCCGTCTCGCGGGCCTGGATCGTCGCAATCTCCCGCTCTTGCTTGGCCTTGGCGTCGGCGCGCTGGCGCTCGAGCTCGAACACGGCCTCGTCCGCCTCGACGTTTTGCTTGGTGATGGCCTTGCGCTCTTCTTGCTTGAGGCTGTTGGTCTCGACGTTCTGCTCCGCGGTGATCTGAGTGATCTTGCGGATACCCTGGGAGTCGAGCACGTTGGCCGAGTCGAGCTGGGTCATCGGCGTCTGCTCGAGGTAGTCGATGGCGCAGTCGTCGAGGCGGTAGCCGTTGAGCTCCTTGCCGATGGCCTCGAGGATCCCGGCCTTGAACTCGTCGCGCTTGGTGTAGAGGTCCTGGAAGTTGAGCTGGCGGCCGACGGTCTTGAGGCCGTCGGAGAACTTCGAGTTGAACAGCGCCTCGAGGGTCTCTTGGTCCGAGGCCCGCTTCGCGCCGATGGCCCGCGCGACCTCCATGACGTCCTCCTCCTTGGGGTTGACCCGGACGAAGAAGGTGACCTTGATGTCGGCGCGGATGTTGTCGTTGCAGATCAGGCCGTCCTTGCCGCGGCGGTCGATCTCGATGGTCTTGACCGAGATGTCCATGATCTCGGCGCGGTGGATGATCGGGACCACGATGCCGCCGGTGAACTTGACCACCGGGACCGCGCCCATCTTGTTGATGATCAGCGCCGAGCCCTGATCGACCTTTCTGTAGAAGGCCGCGATGATCACGCCCAGCCCGACCATGAACAGCAAGGCCGAGCCGACGATGATGCCGACGGTGATCAGGTTGCTCTGCAGCTTCGGGTCGATGGCGGCGAGCAGGAGCGAGAGGGACGGGTGTGCGTGCAGCATGGCTTGTGTGGTGAAGGGGTTGAGGGGACCGGCCCGAGCAGCGCCGGGCAGAGGGAATTCGCTAGGGGGGGGGTGCGCGAGCGCTGGCCAGGGCCAGACCAGCGCCAGGGCTCAGGTGGCCCTGTCGGAGCCCTCGGTGAGGGCCGAGGGCAACATGTCGTCGATGCGCGTGATCTCGAAGGCGCGCTCGCCCTGGTCGTAGCTGACCAGCATCACGCGCTCGCCCTTTTGGATGGCCAGCTCCTCGTCGGCGTGGACCGTGACGATCAGCGAGCCGCCCTTGGTCATGACCGAGGCCTGGCCGACCTTGCGGGTCACCCGGATGGTCTGGACCTCGGCGATCTGGCCGACGAGCTCGTCGTTGGTCAGGCTCTGCGAGCCCGAGAAGAAAGGCGCCAGCGGGACGATGGACCACGAGGTCAGGCGCAGGGCGACGAACACCGCCAAGAAGGCCACCCCCGAGCCCCACACCCAGCGCGAGACCAGGGCGTCGAGGGTGCTGGCGCCGGCGAGGGAGGTGACGTGGGTGAGGATCCAGCCGTAGAGGGTGAACAGCGAGAAGCTGACGGTGACCGGGACGCGGCGCAGCTCGTAGCGGGCCAAAAAGCCGCGCTTTGGCTCGGCCTTGGCCAGCGCCGTGGATTTGGGGTCGTCCTCGCTGGGGACCGTCAGCGCGGCGGCGCCTTCGAGGGCGCCGTCGAGGGCCCCGTCGACGGCTCCGTCGAGGGCCTCGGGTCCAAACAGGCCGACGATGACCAGCGACCAGTAGCCCAGGGCGATGCCCAGACAGACCGTGAAGATGATCGCGGGGAAGGTGAGCGCTGCGAGGAGAAATTCAGTCATGTTCGGGGTTCGCGCAGGTTGCCATGTCCCGTCGGGATTATCGATGACTTTTGCGCGCGTCCGTGAGTCGGCGCCCGGGCGACCGCGCCCCGACCCGCTTCATTCCAGTCACCTTTGGGTGACCGCTCGGGTGACCTGGCTCAGCGCCACATCAGCATGCGGGAGATGGGCGTGCGTCGACCTGCCCGGACGTGGCGGAGCCGGGCTCGGCGAAGATCCTGCATGGTCGGCCACGGGGGGTCTCGAAAACGACGGGCGTGGTGGTCCTCGAGCACTTCGAGCAGCTCGAGGGGGTAGTCCAGAGGTGGGCGCGCCAGGGCGAACTCGCCCGTGAACCGCAATGGGTTCTCGCTCTCAGACTCGAGCTCGGCCTCGCAGCGCGGGTCGAGGCAAGGCACGAGCCGCAGCTCCCACAGCGCGGCCGGTCCCTCGGCCCCGCTCCCGCCTCGGGGCCAGGGGCCCACGGACTCGCGCACCCGCAAGACCACGCCGCTGAGTCGGTCGCGGACCCAGGTCGGCTCGCCGGGGAAGACCTCGAACAGGCCCGTGACCGAGCAGGCCGCGGCGCGCAGCTCGGGCAGCCCGGCGAGCTGGGGGTGACCAGGGAGCTCGCCGTGGACCGCCCGCCAGGCCCAGCTGTCTCGGGCTCGCCCCGCCCGCGAGGCCACGGGGACGCCGAGGCTCGAGACGTCGCACAGCGCCCAGTCCATGCGCCCGACCGAGAGCAGCTCGAAGTCCTCGTCGTCGACGGCGAGCTTGCCGACCTCCTCGTCGAAGCGCTCGATGAGCGGCGCGAGGCGGGCCGGACCCGCGGGACCAGCCCCGCCGAACACGGCGGCGGCGAGGCGGTCGAGGCCCTCGCCGCCGGGCAAGCTGTGCTCGCGCTCGACCCGGGCGGGCACGTAGTCGAGGCTGCGCTCGCTGGGGAGGGTCCGCGCCCGCGCGGGCACGGCCGAGTCGGGAGCCCCGCCCTCGCTCGGGCCCTCGCCGACGCTCGAAGCAGGCGCGGAGGCAGGCGAGACGGGCTCTAAAAATTCGAGGCGGACGCGGTCCTTAGTCAGCGCTCGCCTCGCTCGGCGCTGGGCGACCGCGGAACTCGCGAATCTGCGCGGCGAAGCGCTGGAACAGCGCGTCCGAGTCGTGGGGGCCCGGGCTGGCCTCGGGGTGGTACTGCACCCCGAACACCGGCCGCCCCGTGAGCTCGAGGCCCGCGACGGTCTTGTCGAAGAGGTTGAGGTGAGTCAGCGCCGCGCCCTCGCCCAGGCTGTCCACGTCGACGGCGAAGCCGTGGTTTTGCGAGGTGATGGCGATGGAGCCGTCCCGCTCGTCCCGCACGGGGTGGTTGCCGCCGTGGTGGCCGAACTTGAGCTTGTAGGTCTGCCCGCCCAGGGCCAGGCACAGCAGCTGGTGGCCCAGGCAGATGCCGAAGATGGGCAGGTCCTTGGACCGATCGTCGGCGACCAGCTCGCGCAGCTGGGCGATCACGGCCTCGACCGCCGCCGGGTCGCCGGGGCCGTTCGACAAGAACACGCCGTCGGGCTCCTCGGCGAGGACCTCGGCCACGGGGGTCGAGGCCGGGACGACGGTGGTCTCGATGCCCTGGTCGCGGAGCTTGCACAGGATGTTGCGCTTGATGCCGAAGTCGTAGGCGACCACGCGCAGGTCCGCGGGCGGGGGCTCGGCGCCCGACAGGCCCTCGGCGCTCGGGGCCCGCCAGCTCGACTCGGTCCAGGTGTAGCGCGCTTTCGTGGTCACCCCGTCGACGAGGTTGCGCCCGGCCATGGAGGGGGCCGCCGCGGCCTGCTCGCGCAGGGCGTCGACGTCCTCGATCTCCGTGCTGATGACGGCCATCTGGGCCCCGTGCTCGCGCAGGTGTCGGGTCAGCGCGCGGGTGTCGACCTCGGCGATGCCCAGCACCCCCCGGCGAGCCAGGTACTCGCCCAAGCTGGCCTCGGACCGGTAGTTCGAGACCACCGGCGAGAGCGAGCGAATCACCAACCCGACGGCCGCGGCTTTGTCCGACTCGTCGTCGCGGGCGTTGGTCCCGACGTTGCCGACCTCGGCCGCGGTCAGGCAGACGATCTGACCGGCGTAGGAGGGGTCGCTGACGATCTCCTGGTAGCCGTAGAGGGCGGTGTTGAACACGACCTCGCCGACGACCGTGCCGCGAGCACCGAAGCCTTGGCCTCGGAACACGCGGCCGTCAGCGAGCACGAGCAGGGCAGGTCCGTGGTAGCGCGGGTCGACCATCGGTCGGCCGATACCACATTCTCGGAGGTGGGGGGATGGCTGGCGAGCCAACCCTCACGTTCAGATCTCGCGGGGCCCAGCCCGCCAGGGCGAGCAGGTCGCGCCCGTTGCGCCCCGCTTCCTCCGCCTTCGACCCTGGCGCCGCGCTACCATCCCGGCGATGTCCGCACCGGAGCGCGCCGACGAACGACCCACCGCCGCGGTCCTGCTCATCGGCAACGAGCTCCTATCGGGCAAGATCCGCGACGAGAACGGGTGGTTCCTGAGCCAGCTGTGTCGACGACGCGGCATGGAGCTGCGCGAGATCGCCGTGGTCCCCGACGAGCTCGACACCATCGGCGAGGCCCTCCTGCGCCTGCTCGCCCTGGTCCCCACGGTGTTCACCTCGGGCGGCGTCGGGCCCACGCACGACGACGTGACCCTCGAGGCGATCGCCCGGGCGACCCGGCGCGCGCTCGTCCGCAACGCCGAGATGGAGGCCATCTTGCGCAAGCACTACAAGGGCCGGTCGACGGAGGCCGCCATGGCCATGGCCGACATCCCCGAGGGCACCGAGCTCCGCGCCCTCCCGGGCTGGCCGGTGATGCGCCTCGACATCGCCGAGGGCGAGATCTTGGGGGAGCGGGCGCCCCAGGCCCACGACGCGCGCATCTACATCTTGCCCGGCATCCCGCCCCTGCTGCGCGCGAAGGTCGAGGCCCTCGAGGCCCTCGAGGACGAGCTCCCGGCGCGCCGTGACTGGAGCCTCGTCGAGCTCCACACCAGCTTCGAAGAGAGCGCCCTGGCCCCCATGCTCGACGCCGTCGTCGCCGAGTTCCCGGACATCGAGATCGGCTCCTACCCCCAGTGGATCCCCGACGGGAGCGGGCAGCTGCGCGTCCGGGTCAAGCTCACCTTCGAGGGCGCCGAGGCGGCCCGGGCCGAGGCCGCCCGCAAGGCCGTGGTCGCCCAGCTCGGCCCCGAGCACCTGATCTTGCCGGCGACGGACCCGGCCTGAGCCCGCCGAATCGGCGGCGAGTGACTTTGCTCCCCCCGCCCTCGCAGTGGGGCGCGGGCACCGTGTTACCTTCGCGCCCATGCGCGCGACCCCTTCTCTGGTACTGGCCGCACCCCTGCTCGCGGCCCTCGCCCTCACGGGTGCCTGCGACGACAAGAAGACCGACTTGCTCGCGCCCCCCGCGGACTACGACCCGGTCGCGACCGAGGGCCTGACCCTCAACAAGGCCGGCGTCGATGCCCTGACCCTGACCGAGGGCGACGCGCGCGACGCTCACATCGAGGGGCTCAAGGCCGAAGGCAAGTTCAAGGGCCAGGCCATGTGCAAGGGCGGCTCGGGCACGGGCGACATGGAGGACTCGAAGTTCGGTGAGTACAAGCTCACTTGCGACGCCGGTGCGATCTGGCTCGACGTCGAGCTCAAGTACTACCTGTACACGACCCAGGCCCTCGGCCGCCCCCTCAAGGGCGGCGCCTACGTCGAGTTCGACGGCACCCTGGTCGAGTTCGACTTCCAAGACGGCTCGAAGCCGCGCAGCATGACCGCCACCGTGTCCGTCGGCGAGTCGATCAAACGCCTGCAAAAATAGAGGGCTCCACGGGCTGCGCGCAGGTGCAGTTTTCCAGACCTGCGCTAGCCTGTTGCTCGGACCCCCGCGAGCGCTCGCGCTGCGCTCGCCTCGCCACGACCCTCACCACGAGACACGAGCCGAGATTTGGGAATCGAGAGCGTTGGATCCCCGTGGCTCTGGGCCGGCTTCCTCGTCGCCGTGCTCTTCATGCTCGCGCTGGATCTGGGCGTCTTCCACCGGGAGTCGCAGCGGGTCACCGCGCGTGAGGCCCTGATCTGGTCCGTCGTCTGGGTCAGCCTCTCGCTGGTCTTCAACGCCTTCGTGTGGTGGCAATTCGGCCGTGAACCGGCGCTCGAGTGGCTCTCGGCCTACGTCATCGAGAAGTCGCTGAGCGTCGACAACATCTTCGTGTTCATCGTCATCTTCCGCTACATGAAGGTGCCGAGGAACTACCTCCACCGGATCCTGTTCGCGGGCATCCTCGGCGCGTTGATCCTTCGGGCGCTGTTCATCCTCGTCGGCCTCGGGCTGATCGAGATGTTCACCTGGTCGCTGTACCTGTTCGGCGGCTTTTTGATCTACACCGGCCTCAAGCTGCTGATCGCTGGCGACGACGACCCCGACGAGGAGGCCGGCGACTCCTGGGTCAAGCGCAAGGCCGAGCAGTGGCTGCGGGTGACCCGGGACTTCGAGGGCCCGGTGTTCTTCGTCAAGAACGAGGGCAAGTGGTTCGTGACCACGCTCTTCGTCGTGCTGTTGATGGTCGAGACCGCCGACGTCATCTTCGCCCTCGACTCCATCCCCGCCATCTTCGGCATCTCCCGCGACCCCTTCATCGTGTTCACGAGCAACGTGTGCGCGGTCCTGGGGCTGCGGGCGATGTTCTTCCTGCTCGAAAACGTCATCGACCGCTTCCACTACCTGCCCTACGGCCTGGGCGTGGTGCTGGCCTTCATCGGCGTGAAGATGGTGCTCGCCGAGGGCATCGGCGGCGCGGGGCCCTACGCCCTGGGCGTCGCCGAGGCCCCCTGGCTCGAGCCCATCCACGTGCCCATCAACCTGTCCCTCGGGATCGTCGGCTCGGTGCTCGTGCTCTCGGTGCTCGCCAGCTTGCTGCTGCCCGCACCGGCCGTCAGCGAAGAAGGCTGAGCCCCTCCCCAACCCCGCGGGAGGCGCGGTATGCTCGCGGCCGTGGCTGATCTCGATCGCTACCTGCGGTACCTCCAACGCGGCGACGTCGAAGAGCTCGTGCTGCAGACCGGCAAGGTCGCGGCGCTGAAGCTGAGCGCGGGCAAGCTCCACCCCCTGACCAAGACGCCGCTGGCGGCGGGTCACATCGTCGCCTTGCTCAACGGCGCCGACTTGCGCGAGCTCTTGCCCAGCTCCGACACCCCTGGCGAGCCCCAGGCCGTCGAAGTCGAGGGCCGGGCCTACACCTGCCGCGTCGCCCGCCGTGGCAACCAACTCCAGCTGCGCTTCTCGGCGGGGAGCGCTGGCGCGGCGGCTCCAAAGCCAAAGCCAAAGCCAAAGCCAACTCCGGCCCCGCCGCCCCAGCGCGCGCCGGCCACCCTCACCCCGGCCGTCGAGGGGGGACCGCAGCCTCGGGTCGCCCGGCCCAAGACTGGCCCGCGGGACATCGAGCTCGACGCCGACGACGGCATCAGCATCGGCCTGGCCCTCGACGATGCGGGCGCCCAGCCCAAGCCGAGCCCGCCCCCGGCCCCCTCCCCCGCCAGCGCGGCCATCGACTTCGAGCTCGACACCGAAGGGCCGTCCATCGGCCTGGCCCTCGACGACGGCGCGGGCGCGCCTGCGGGTGGCGACGACGATCTGCTCGCCACCCCGCCCCTGGCCAGCCCCTCCAGCCCGGCGCCTCCCGGCGCCGTGCCCATCCCCGGCGTCTCGCCCGGGCACTCCCCGGGCCATGGGGGACCCCCGCCGCGCTCGGCCTCCGCGGGCTCGAAGCGCTTCCTCAGCCGCCCCGCCAAGTGCACCTGGGCCCGCGGCACGCCCGAGGCGCGCATGCTCGCCATGCTCACCGAGGCCCGCGAGTCCGGGGCCAGCGACATCCACCTCGTCGGCGATCAGCCCGCCCGCTTTCGCCGCCTCGGCTCCCTGAGCCCCGTCGGCCCGGCCATCGCCAAGCGCGACGTCGAGCCCATGCTCATGCCGCTCATGCGCCAGGCCGGCGACACCCTCACCAAGCAGCTCGAGGACATCGGCTACGCCGACTTCTCCATCCAGTTCGCCAGCACCGGGCGCATGCGGGTCAACTTCGCCAAGGGCCGCACCGGCCTCAAGGGCTGCTTCCGCGTCATCATCGACACGCCGCCGACGCTCACGGAGCTCGGCCTGCCCAAGGAGCTGGGCAAGGTCGCCGAGTACCACCAGGGCCTGGCCATCGTCTCCGGCCCCAGCGGCCAGGGCAAGACCACGACCATGGCGGCCCTCGTCGACCTGGTCAACCGCAACAAGCCCGACCACATCATCACCGTCGAGGACCCCATCGAGGTCGTCCACCCGATCCGCCGCTCGGTCATCAGCCAGCGCCAGGTCGGCCTGCACACCGCGAGCTTCCACCGCGCCCTCAAGGCCGCCCTGCGCGAGGACCCCGACGTCATCGTCATCGGCGAGCTGCGCGACCGCGAGACCGTCGAGATGGCCCTGCAGGCCGCCGAGACCGGCCACCTCGTGATCGCCTCGATGAGCACGCCCTCGGGCGCCAAGACCATCGACCGGCTCATCGACATGTTCCCCCCCGACGACCAGAGCCAGGTCCGCTCGACCCTCGCCGGCGCCCTCAAGATCGTCGTGTCCCAGCGCCTCGTGCCCGCCGCCGACGGCACCCGCATGGTCGCCGCCGCCGAGCTGATCACCGGCAACATCCCGCTGTGGAGCCTGATCCGCGAGAACAAGCTCTACCAGCTCCCCAGCCTGCTCCAGCGCGGGCGCAACTACGGGATGATCCGGGTCGAGGACTCGCTCAACGAGCTGCTCGCCCAGGGCGTGATCACCGAAGCGATGGCCAAGCACTACGCCGACGACCCGCGCTCGGTCGGGACCAAGGGCGCGAGCACGAGCCAGGCCCCGGCCCAGCCCAAGCCCGGGCTGATGGGCGGCCTCGGGGGCGCCAAGAAGCCCCCGCCCACCGGCGGTCCGCCCGGCGGCTCCGCGGGGAACAGCGCGAGCCAGCAGGCCTCCGACCTCGGCAAGGCCGCCTTTGGGGCCATGCGCAACATGTTCGGGCGCAAGAAAGGCGACGACTGATGCCGGCCCTCGACCAGTACTTCGAGCTCATGCTGTCCGAGAAGGCCTCGGACCTGCACCTGTCCGTCGGCTACCCGCCCATGCTCCGGCTCAAGGGCGACCTCGTCCCCCACGGCAAGATCCCCGTCGATGAAAAGCGCATGCGCGCCCTGCTCGACGAGCTGATCGTCGACGACGAGACCCGAGCGGCCTTTCACCGCGAGCGCGACCTCGACTTCGCCTACTCCCTGCCCGACGGCAAGGGCGGCTTCAAGGCCCGCTTTCGCTGCAACTACCTCTACAAGCACACCGGCCCCGGGGCGGTGTTCCGGACCATCCCCTCGAAGATCCTCAGCGCCGAGGAGCTCGGCCTGCCCGCGCAGATCATCGAGCTCGCCAAGCGCCGCTCGGGGCTGTTCATGGTCACCGGACCCACGGGCTCGGGCAAGTCGACGACCCTCGCGGCGATGCTCTCGTGGATCAACCACAACCGCGAGGGCCACATCCTGACCATCGAGGACCCGGTCGAGTTCGTGCACCAGCCGGCGCGCTGCCTGATCACCCACCGCGAGGTCGGCATCGACGTGCCCAGCTTCGCCGACGCGATCCGCTCGGCGGGGCGCGAGAACGCCGACGTCATCCTCGTCGGCGAGCTCCGGGGACCCGAGACCATGCGCCTGGCCCTGCAGCTCGCCAGCTACGGCGTGCAGATCTTCGCCACGGTCCACACCAACTCCGCGGCGGCGACCATCGACCGCTTCATCAACGTGTTCCCCGCGGGGCAGCAGCCGGCGATCCGCGGCATGCTCGGCGAGTCCCTGGGCGGCATCATCGCCCAGCAGCTGCTCAAGCGCGCCGACGGCAGCGGGCGCATCGCCGCCCACGAGATCCTCATCGGCAACACCGCGGTCTCGACCTGCATCCGGGAGAACCGCACCTCGATGATCAACAGCTTGATCCAGTCGAGCGCCCGCGAGGGCATGCAGGGCATGGACGCGACCCTCGACACCCTCGTGCGCGAGGGCAAGATCACCGCTCAGGACGCGCTCGACAAGGCGCTGGACAAGAACAGCTTCGCCAAGCAGCCGCACATCCAGAGCCAGCTCGACATGCCGATCGAATAGGGCCTGTCGCCCCCACGGGCCGCTCGAGCCGGGGTCATCGCTCGGATCCTCGGTCCGCCTCGGTGACCGCTCGGTGAGCTCGAGGCGTGCGCCAGCACCCGACGAAAGCTGACGAGTTCCATGGACGCGTCCGTGCATTGATGTACTGTTTCCTCGTGATGGTCGAGCGATGGGTCGTTGCGAGGGTCTCGCTCCCCTGCCTCGCGCTGTGCCTGGGCGTGGGCTGCCGGCAATTCAACCCGGACTTCGACCGCGGCCAGACCGAGATCGGTGACGAGGGCACGGACGACGAGGTCGGAGCAGACATCGGCAGCGAAGGCCCGACCAGCGAGACCGACACGACCGAGACCGGCTCGCCCGACACCGAAGACACCGAAGACACCGAGACCGACACGACCGAGACCGGCGAAGAGCTGTGCGAAGCCCCCGCCGCCTACGTCGACTGCGACACGGTGAACCAGGGCCTGGTCGCCGATCCCTTCCTCGCCATCGGCCTCAACTGCCTCGGCCCCGACGACCAGACCATCCAGGCCGAGGGCTTGGTCTTCTCCCCGGGTAACGACCCGCTGGGCGACCCCGACAGCTGGCGCATCGTCGAGAGCTTCGGCGAGGCCGAGGGCGACAACCACGGCGGCAAGCGCTGGGCCGCGCGCGAGGGCAAGTTCGTCGGCTCGGCCGACCCGGGCCTCGACGCGGTCCCGCCCAACACCTCGAGCGCCATCTTGGTGCTGACCACTGGCAAGCTCCAGGATGTCGACGCCGAGGGCGCGCTCTACGAGGAATTCAACGCCCAGCCGGGCCTGGGCCCCAACAGCAACGTCGACCTCGTCCCCGAGCCCGAGCCGATCAGCCCCGAGCTCGGCTCCAACGACGGCATGGGCGGGACGCCCTTCCAAGACTGCGACGGCGTCAACGACTGCAGCGACAGCCTCTACCAGACCTGGGTCGTCGACGACAACGCCAACTTCCACGACCAGCTGTTCATGCGCTTTACGGTCACGCCGCCCGAGGGCGTCTACGGCTACCTGTTCGACTTCGCCTTCTTCAGCTCCGAGCACCCGACCTACCTCGACACGGCCTTCAACGACACCTTCGTGGCCTGGTCGAGCTCCGAGAGCTACACGGGCAACCTGACCTTCGTCGGCCAGGCGCCGCTGAGCACCACGGCCCTCGAGCAGCAGGGGGCCTTCCAGTTCGTCGGCGAGTCCCCAGCCCTCGCCGGCACCGGCTTCGAGACCCACGCGGCCACGCCCTGGCTGCTCGCCCGCGGCCCGGCCACCCCCGGCGAGCCCGTCCAGCTGACCTTGTTCCTCGCCGACGTCGGCGACGCGCTGTTCGCCAGCGTCGTGCTGCTCGACAACTTCCGCTGGGACTGCGGGGGCTGCGTGGGCGGCGGCTGTGGCTTCAACCCCTGAGCCCACGCGAGCAACGGTCAGCTCGTGTCGCGCGGCGGCAGTTTGCAGAAAACTGCACGCAATGAAATCGACAGCACTCGCGAAGTCGCTGCATTCATCTCAAAATCGAGGGGCGCCCGTGGCCGGCGCCCCCGGGCCCCTCGTTTCGAGTCGCCGGGCGGACCCGAAGAAGCATGAAGATGGGGAAAAATGGGCCTCAACCGAGGATTGGGGCTAGACAACGGCACCCAGCTGACTCGCCTCCCACTTTGGATCGAGACATCCCTGCCCCATGCGTAGGCCGCCATCGTTGCCATTGGGGCTCACATTGCACCCACTTTTTTGCTACGAAAAATGGTGACTAAGGTTGGTCCAGGCTCCGTCGACCACACGGCTCGACACGGACCTCGCGTGCGCTCGAGTGTGAGCTTCGCTCCATGCAATCCCCCCCACAGCAGCCCCTCGCGCCCGAGTCCATGGGGCTCTCCCTGCGCGTCAAATTTGCGCTGCTGGTCGCCGCCCTGGCTACCCTGCCCCTGGCGCTGATCGGCTGGGTCGGGCTGCGGGCCAATGCCGAGACCCTGCAGATCACCCAGCTCGAGCTGCAGATCGCGGTGCTCGGGGACCTCGCGGGCACCGTCGACCACGGCTTCGACGACGCCGAGGCCGGGCTGGTCGCCATCGGCCGGGTGCTCGCCGACGCGGGCCTGGGCGAGGACGAGCGCATTCAGCTGACCAAGGCCGAGGTCGAGGCCCGGCAGAGCCTCGATCTGGTCGCCATCTACGACCGCGAGGGGGCCATCATCGACGTGCTGTCCGAGCTCGGCGTCGACAGCCGCTCGGTCCCCGAGGCCCTCGACCCCGAGCTCCTCGCCAGCGCGACGAAGCTGCGCGCGGCCACG
Source organism: Plesiocystis pacifica SIR-1 (assembly GCF_000170895.1). Lineage (GTDB taxonomy): Bacteria > Myxococcota_A > Polyangia > Nannocystales > Nannocystaceae > Plesiocystis > Plesiocystis pacifica. The sequence goes on from NZ_ABCS01000084.1 coordinate 19,135, forward strand.
GGCGCGGCGGCCCTCCACGGCGGCGACGACTCGGACGCCGAGCACCGCCCCCTGCGCGTCCCCATCGTCACCGCGATCCGACCCAGCGGCCCCGAGTCCCCGCCGACGGGCTTCGTCGTCGGCTTCGTATCCATGACCGGCGTCAGCGAGCACATGCGCGCGCTCGCCGACGCCCACCTCGGCGGCAGCGAGGGCGCCCTGCTGCTCGTCGATCGCCAGCTGCGGATCGTCGCCGACACCCGGGGCGAGGCCGCGCTGACCGAGCGCAGCGCCTCGCCGGCCCTCGAAGGTGTCGATGCGGGCACCCTCGGCCCCATGGTCGCCCGCTCGGGCGAGTACGTCGAAGATGGCCGGGACACCGTCGGGACCGTCGTCGGCCTGCCCGGGCGCGAGTGGGTGGCCGTGGCGCAGGTGTCCCGCGACTGGGCCTACGCCAGCCTCGAGGACATGCGGCGAGTCGTGCTCGGCAGCGTGCTCGCGGTCATGCTCGGGGCCGGGCTGCTCGGGCTGTGGGCCGCCCGGCGGCTGACCGCCCCCCTCGCCGAGCTCACCGCGTTCACGGCCAAGCTCGCCGAGCGCCGCTTCGACGCCCGGGTCAGCCCGCGCTCCCGGGACGAGCTCGGCGTCCTCGCCCAGGCCATGTCCGACGCGGCCGCGAGCCTCGAGGCCAGCGAGGCCCAGGTCGCCCGCGAGATCGAGGTCCGCCGCGATCTGGGCCGCTACATCTCCCCGGAGCTGCTCGAGCGCGTGGTGTCTCGAGAGCAGGACATGGGCCTGGGCGGCCAGCGCAGCGAGATCACCGTGCTGTTCATGGACGTCGTCGCGTTCACGCCGCTGAGCGAGCGGCTGAGCCCCGAGGCCGTCGTCGAGCTCCTCAACCACCTGTTCACCATCTCCACGGAGATCGTGTTCCGCCACGGCGGCACCGTCGACAAGTTCATCGGCGACAGCATGATGGCCTTTTGGGGCGCCCCCACGCCCCGGGAGGACCACGCCGAGCGGGCGTTGGCGGCCGCCGAGGAGATTGTCTCGTGGCTCGAGATCGCCAACGAGCACTTCCGGTCGACCTACGGCTGCGCCATCGAGCTGGCCATGGGCCTCAACTCGGGCAGCTGCGTCGTCGGCAACATCGGCTCCGACCGGCGCATGGAGTACACGGCGATCGGCGACGTGGTCAACGTCGCCGCCCGGCTCGAGGCCATCGCCCGCCCCCAACAGATCCTGGTCAGCCAGTCCACGGCCGCCCTGGCCAAAGACGCCTTCGACTTCATCCCCCTCGGCGAGCGGCAGCTCAGCGGCCGCAGCGAACCCGTCCAACTGTTCGAGCTCGAGCCATGACCGCCTCGCCCCCTGAAATCGGCACGACCATCGCCGGTCGCTACACCCTGATCGAGCTCCTGGGCTCGGGGGGCATGGGCGCGGTCTACCGGGCGCGGCAGCTCAACCTCGACCGCGAGGTCGCGCTCAAGCTGGTCCACGCGCGCTTGCTCGACGACGACGAGGACGACAGCGCCCTGCGTCGCTTCGAGCGCGAGGCCCGGGTCGCCGCCGCCCTGCGCCACCCCAACGTCATCGAGATCTACGACATCGGCGAGAGCGAGGGCGTGGCCTACCTGGCCATGGAGCTGCTCCGCGGCGAGAACCTGCGCCGGCGCCTGCGGACCATCGCCGGGCCCGCGCCGCTGGCGATGGTCCGCGAGGTCGGGCTGCCCCTGGCCGAGGCCCTCGTCGCCGCCCACGCGATCGGGGCGGTGCACCGCGACCTCAAGCCCGAGAACGTCTTCCTCGAGGACCTGCCCAAGGGCGAGCGCGTGGTCATCCTCGACTTCGGCCTGGCCTTCATCGCCGAGGACGCCCAGTCCGGGCGCATGACCCAGCAAGGTGTCGTGGTCGGCACGCCCGACTACCTGTCCCCGGAGCAGGCCCGCGGCCGCGAGGTCGGCCCCGCCAGCGACGTCTACTCCCTCGGCTGCATCCTCTACGAGCTGCTCACCGGGCGGCCGCCCTTCGTGGCCCGGCGCGCCGTGTTGATGCTGACCAAGCACGCCCACGAGACGCCCATGCACCCCAGCCAGTGGCACCCCGGCGTGCCCCGCAAGCTCGACGAGTTCGTGATGCGCATGCTCCGAAAGCGGCCCGAGCAGCGGCCCGAGCCCGGGGAGGTCGCGGCGGTGCTCGAGGCCATCGACGGAGGCGGGAGCACCCGTGCGCGCAGCGGCGTGGCCTCGGCGCGGGTGCCCTCGACCCGCTCGCAGCGGATGATCTCCGTCGACGGTCGCGCCCTCGGCCCCAACGCCGTGGGCGGGAACGAGCTCGGCAAGACCATGGCCGCCCCGGCCCCGCGCCCCAACGGGCTGGCGCGGACTCGGGCGCTGACGCAGACGCCCGCCGGCGAGTCCCCAGCCGAGGACCCGCCCCCCACGCCGACCCTCGAGGAGCTCGCGACCAACCCCACCGTCCGCGCCCACGCGACCAGCGAGATCCCCACGGCCCCCTTGCACGCCCTCGACGTCGACGGCACCGCCCTCATCCTCGTCGGCGAGCTCGACGAAGAAGACGAGCTCGGCCTGCGCTCCAACGACTTCGTGCTCCTGCCCTGGTCGGGCGAGGGCTCCGCCCCGACCGAGGCCCAGCTGCTCTTCCTCGTCGACGCGAGCGACTCTGGCCGCGTCCAGGCCTGCGTGGCCACCGGGCTCCCCGTCGTCGCCGCGGTCCGGAGCGACGATCGCCAGACCCTGGGCGAGCTCGCCCGCCTAGGCGTCAGCGAGCTGACCACCCTGCCCATCGACACCGACAGCGCGGTCCGGAGCCTCCGCCGCGCGCTCCGGCGAGCCCGTCGACGCGCCCGCCAGCGACCCTAGAAGCCCCCACCTCTCGGCCACCACCGAGCGCCACCCTCCCCCAGACATTCGACATTGGAGACGACCGTGCTCCCACGACCCAACCCACGCACCCCCAGCGCGCGGGTCCGGCCCTTCGCGGCCCGGCTCCCGCTCCTGTCCGCCCTGCTCCGCGCGAGCTTGGCCGTGCCCCTGATCGCAGTCGTCGCCGCGCCGAGCCCCGCGCTCGCCCACGACGGTCCCGACGCGAAGATCGAGCACACCCACAACCAGGTCCGCTCGCGCCCGGCCCCGTCGACGGAGTGGCACGACGCGACCCTCGGCGAGGCCCTGTTCAAGCAGGGCCGGGTCAACACCTTCGAGTCCTCCTCGGCGGCCGTGCGCTTCCGCGACGAGTCCAGCGTCGCCCTGCGCGAGAACACCCTGGTGATCGTCTTTGGCCACCACGCCGTGCGCAACAAGCAGGTCATCGCGATGCAAGCCGAGCTCGAGCGCGGGGCCCTGCGCGCGCGCCTGGGTGAGCTGTCCGGCGATCCGGCGACCTCGCAGACGGCCAAGGTCGCGACGCCCGGGGCCTCCACCCGCCTCGACGGCGGCAACGCCTTGCTCAAGGTCGACGACGAGGGGGCCAGCCGCATCCACAACCACGGGGACGGCAAGACCACGGTCTCGGCCAAGGCCGGCGGGACCACCAAGCTCAAGCGCGGCATGGGGGTCAAGGTCGAGAAGTCCAAGCGCGCGGCCAAGCCCATCCCGCTGCCGCCCACGCCAAGCTGGCTCGTGGGGCCCCACGTCTACCTGTCGATCCCCGGCGAGCTCAGCCGCATCCGCGGGAGCTGGAGCCCCGTGCCCGAGGCCCGCGCCTACTACGTCGAGGTCGCCTCGGACCCCGAGGGGCTCCAGGTCATCAGCGCCGTCGAGGTGCCCGCGAGCGTCGACGCCTTCGACATCCAGGGCCTGCCCCCGGGCGACTACTACGTGCGGGTCGCGGCCGTCGACGACGACCAGTTCGAGAGCCTACCGTCCGAGGACTTCGAGGTTCACCTGGTCGCCGCGAGCCTCGAAGGGCCGGACGGTCAACCCGTCGAGGGGGCCGGCGTCGGGCCAGCTCCAGGCATCCCCGAGGCCGGCGCCGAGGCAGCTCCCGAGGGCGCCCGCGTCCTGACCGGATCGAGCCTGGTGCTCCCCGACGGGGTCCGCTGCGGCGCGGGCGAGGAGGCCCTGAGCGAGCGCGTGTCCCTGGCCACCGTCGGCGTCCAGCCCCTGCGCTGCGAGGACGCCGAGGGCAACGCGGCCGTGCCCTTCCCCATCGAGGTCGTCGGCGTCGAAGCGGCCGTGTCCAACCCCTCGGGCGAGGCCGTCGAGCTGATCCGCGAGCGCGAGAACACCCGCGAGCTCGCCCTCGACAGCGACCTGCCCCTGCCCGCGCAGCTCCACCTCAGCGCCCCCGAGGGCGTGCGCGTCGAGTCCATCGAGGTCCTCGAAGACGGCCGCTGGGCGCTGACCCTCTACGCCGAGGCCGACGCCCCCGAGCAGGCCACCATCGCGGTCCGCTTCGCCGAGGACGGCGAGCCCGTCGCCCTCCTCGATCTGATCATCGCCGACCCGCCCCCCGCCGAGCTCGAGCCCGAGGCGCCCAAGCCCGAGCGCCACATGGTCGAGCTCGGCGTCGGCGCGGGCCTGGTCCTGATCTCCGATCGCCACGGCCTCTACGAGTTCGGCGTCGGCCAGCAGCGGGAGATCCGTCAGCCCACCCCGCAGGTCTACGGCCGCCTGGGCTACTACCCGATCCGCTGGGTCGGCCTCGAGGTCGAGGGCCGCTACATGGCCGTGCGCACCGGCGCGGGCGACCCCGCCACGGGCTGGATCGGCCGCGGGCAGATCGTCGGCCAGCTGCCCCACCGCGTGACGCCCTTCGTAGCCCTGGGCCTCCAGGGCATCGGCGTGGCCTCCCCCGCCGCGGTGCTCGGCCGCGAGACCGACGTCGGCCCGGTGTTCGGCGGCGGGGTCAAGTTCTACGCCACCGAGCGCGTCGCCCTGCGCCTGGGCGTCGCGGCGACGCTGCAGGACGCGACCCAGGATGGGCTATCCACCTTCGTCGAGTTCGACCTCGGCCTCGCCTTCGTGCTCGGACGCGACTGCGCTCAGAAAAAGTGCTGAGCGCTTCGGGCTGAGCGCTTCGGGACGGGGCGTGGGGTCGCCCACGACCGCGAGAACACCCGGAGACGTAGGGCAGAGGTACGCGAAGTCGTAGTCGGTCGCCCGGAGTCCCGACGCCACTCGAGCGCCGGGGTCTACGAGTCTACGAGACAATGACTTTACTTCGGGCTTACCTGCGCTGCGCTGTCGAGCGGCGCCGCCGAAAGAACACTCTAGGCGGCCCATGCAGCGCTCCGACTCTCCACTCATCCGCGCGACCACACTCGCCGGGCTCACCGCGCTCGGCGTCGGCCTCTACCTGTGGCTGAGCCAAACGCAGCAGCGGCCGCGGACGGAGAGCAAGCGAGATCGGGGCCAATCGGTTCGCGTCATCGAGGTCCGCGAGACCGAGGCGGTGCCCCGGGTGACCGGCTACGGCGAGGTCGCAGCTGCGCGGAGCTGGGAGGGGGTCGCGGCAGTCGGCGGGACGATCGTCGGGATGGACCCGAACCTCCAAGTCGGACGGTTGATGCGCGCGGGGACCTTGCTGTTCGAGATCGACCCGGAGGAGCTCGAGCTCGAAAAGAGGCGCACACAGGCGAGCGCGAAAGCGGTCAAGGCGCAGATTCACGAGATCGAGGTACGGGAAAAGAGCACCAAGGCGAGCCTCGAGATCGAGGAAAAAGCCCTGGCGCTCGTCAACCGAGATCTCGAGCGGACGCAGCTCCTCTACCGCCAGGGGAGCGCCTCGCTCAGCGAGGTGGAGGCCGCGGAGTCCGCGGTGCTCAGCGCGGAGAAGTCGGTCCTGGCGCTGAACAACACCCTCGCTGAGCTGCCTGCGGAGCGACGGATCCTCGCGGCTCAGCTCGAAGAGGTCAACGCAGGAGTCACCGGAGCCGAGCTCGAGCTGACGCGGACCAAGATCGTCGCCCCCTTCACCATGCGGGTCACCGAGCTCCACGTGACGACGGGCCAGACCGTATCCGGGTCACAGGTGTTGGTGGTCGGAGAGGGCCTGGACACCCTCGAGGTCACGGCGCGGCTCCCCATCGGCGGCATCGACCCGCTCTTGCCAGCTCGACCCGAGCCGCCTCCGCGGCCCCTCGAAGACCGCGCGCTCGCCGGTCGCGACTCGCCTGCCGAAGACCGCAGCCTCGGCGACGAGCCTCAGCCCCCGCCCTCACCCGCGGATGGGGTGGAGGGCACCGGGCCCGTCACCAGCGGCCAAACGAGGGGCGCGCAGGGCCGCCGCCGCGGAGGATGGATCAGCAGCATCGCCGAGCATGTCCACCCGACCGTCCACCTGCGCACGGCGGGGATCGAAGCGTCCTGGCCGGCTCGCTTTGGCCGCTTCGCCGGGGTCGACTCGCAGACCCGGACCTCGGGCGTCGTCGTCGAAATCGACCACGAGCTGCGCCGCTCGGGCTCTCGCCATGTCCACTTGAGCTCGGGCATGCACGTGTCCGTGGAGTTCATCGGCGAGCCCAAGCCCGGCTGCCTCGCGCTGCCCACCGAGGCGGTCCACGAAGGACGGGTCTACGTCGTCGACGAGGACGATCGCCTCGAGATCCGCGAGGTCGAGATCGGTTGGAGCCAGGAGTCCTTCGTGTGCGTCGCGGAGGGTATCGCGGTTGGCGAGCGGGTCACCGTCAGCGAGGTCGCGCCAGCGGTCGATGGCATGCGCGTCGCTCCGCGCGTCGATGCATTCGAGAGCTCACGCCTGGCCGAACTCGTCGCCGGGCCCGCCCCGAGCTCGGGCGAGCGCGCCGCCAGCAACCCGGGAGAGGCCCAGTGATCGCGTACTTCGCCCGGCACCCGACGGCCGCCAACCTGTTCATGGTCGTCTTGCTGCTGACCGGGCTCCTGGCGCTGCCCAAGCTCCAGCGCGAGACCTTCCCGGAATTCGAAGCGGAGGTGATCGAGATCCGGGCCTCGCACTCGGGGGCCGACGCCGAGACGATGGACGAGCTCGTCGTCGCCCGCGTCGAGGACGTGCTCGGCGGCCTCGACGGTGTCGGCACGATCACGACAGAGGCGCGGGAAGGCTCGGCCACGGTCTCCGTTGAGATCGCCGACGGCGAGGAGGTCGAGGACATGCTCGCCGAGATCCAAGCGGCGATCGACACGATCACCGACTTCCCCAGCGACATGGACGAGCCGACGGTCGCCGCGCGCACTCGAACCCGGAGCGTGGTCTCGGTCGCGGTCACTGGGCCGATGTCGGGCCGAGACCTCGAGCTCTACCTCGAGCGCCTCGAGCGGAGGCTGCTCGCCCGTGACGAGGTGTCCCAAGTCAGCATCGCCGGCTTCTCCGATCGCCGCCTGCAGATCTCCATCGATGAGGCCGCCCTCGCTCGATACAGCCTCGGCGTCTCGGAGATCGCAGACGCGATCTCCGCCCAGAGCCTCGACACGCCCCTGGGCCAGCTGGAGATGCGCGGCCGGACCATGCTCGTCCGCTATGACGACAAGCGGATCACGCCGGCCCAGCTGCGCAGCCTCGTCGTGGCCACGAGCGACGCGGGGGCCGAGGTCTCACTCGGCGATGTCGCTACCGTCGTGAACGCCTTCTCCGTCGAGGAGGAGCAGACCTACATCAACGGCGAGCGCGCGGGCCTCCTGGTCGTCAGCAAAGCGAGCACCGAGGACAGCCTCGACGTGCTCCGTGCCGTCGAGGAATTTATCGCCGGGCAAGAGGCGATCAAGCCCGACGGGGTCGTGTTCACGATCACCTCGGACAACGCGTCGGTGATCGAAGAGCGCCTGAGCCTGCTGCTCGGGAGCGGCGCCCTGGGCCTCGCCCTCGTGTTCTCGACCCTGTGGCTGTTCTTCGATCTTCGCCTCGCCTTTTGGGTCTCGGCTGGGGTCCCCGTCTCCTTCCTCGGCGCGCTGTGGGTGATGTCCGCGCTGGGCCTTTCCTTGAACATGATGACGATGATGGCCCTGCTGATCGCCATCGGGCTGCTGATGGACGACGCCATCGTCTTGTCGGAGAACGTCGCCACCCACCTGCGCGCAGGCCGTGCCCCCCTGGAGGCGGCCGTCCAGGGCGTCTCAGAGGTCGCGGGCGGGGTGCTCTCCTCGTTCGCAACCACGATCTGTGTGTTCGTGCCGCTGTCCGCCATCGACGGCCCGATCGGCCGAACGCTCCAGGTCATCCCCACGGTCCTCATCGCGGTCCTGGCCGTGAGCCTGATCGAAGCCTTCTTGATCCTCCCCAACCACCTGGGCCACTCGCTGCGAGAGCAGCGGAGCGAAGCGGGGGTGCGCAGGCGCTTCAACGCCGGCTTCGAGTTCGTGCGTGAGCGCGCGATGGGCCGCTTCGTCGACCTGGCCATCCGCCATCGCTACGCCGCCGTGGGCCTCGCCATCGTCCTCTTCCTTGGATCGCTCGGGGCTGTCCAGGGCGGAAAGCTGCGCTACCGAGCCTTCCCCGACACCGAGGGCGACGTGGTCGAGGCGCGCCTCGAGATGCCGGCAGGGACCTCCCTCGAAGCGACCAAGCGCGAGGTCGAGCGCATCGAGGCGGCCGCCCTCGCGGTCTCGGAGGAGCTGCGCGCCCAACAACCCGGCGCCCAGGACTTGGTCCACAACGTCACGACTCGCTACAACTACAACGCCGACGTCGACGGCTCTGGACCGCACCTGGCCACGGTCTCCGTCGACTTGCTCAGCGTCGAACGACGAAACACGAGCACTGGCGAGTTCTCGGCGCTGTGGCGCGAGGCGCTCGGCCCCGTGCCCAACGCCGTGGCGACAAAGTTTGGCGCCGGTGGGAGGCGCGGGCCGGCGGGAAACGCCATCGAGGTCCGCATCCAAGGTGGGGAGCTCGAGCGCCTCGATCTCATCGCCGAGGAGGTCGAGCAGTATTTCTCGCAGTTCGCCGCGGTCACCGACATCTCCGACGACCTCGAGTTCGGCACGGCCCAGCTCCTCGTGCGCCTGCGCCCCGGGGTCGGCTCACCGGGGCTGACCGGCGCAGACTTGGCGAAGCAGATCAGGGCGGCCCTGTCGGGGGTGTCCGTCGAGACCCTCTACAAAGACAACCAGGAGTATGAGGTCTTCGTCGAGCTGGACCGACTCCAGCGGGACACCATCGCCGACCTCGAGACCCTCTCCATCACGACGAGCGACGGCCAGGTGCCCCTCGGCTCGCTAGCCTACATCGAGGAGACCCGAAGCTACGGCAAGGTGAGCCGCCGCCAGGGCATGCGAACCGTGACGGTGACGGGAGAGCTCGACCGCGAGCAGCTCGAGCTCGATGCCCTCATGGCTCAGTTCTCCGAGGAGCTATTGCCCCGGCTCAGGTCGGACAACCCCGATCTTCAATTCTCGATCGGTGGTGAGCTGGAGGCCTCGGCCGAGACCATGGGCTCGATGGCCCGCGGGGCGATCCTGGGGCTGGTCGCGATCTTCGTGGTCCTGAGCCTCCAGCTGCGGACCTACGTCGAGCCCCTGCTGGTCATGCTGGCGATCCCCTTCGCCTTCGTGGGCGTCGTCGTGGGCAACCTGCTCTTGGGCTCGACGCTCAGCTCACAGGCTGCTCTGGGCTTCGTCTCCCTCGCAGGGATCGTCGTCAACGACTCGATCCTGCTGATGCTGTTCATCAAGCGAGCGCGGGCCGCCGGCCTCTCCCCGGTCGACGCGGCCCAGAGCGCCAGCCGAGCCCGTTTCCGGGCCGTGTTCCTGACCTCGGCGACGACCATCGCGGGCCTCGTGCCCTTGATGTTCGAGACCAGCCGCCAAGCCCAAATGCTGATCCCCGTCGCCACCAGCATCGTGTTCGGCCTCGCGGCCAGCACCGTCCTGGTCCTGGTGCTGCTCCCGGCGGCCTACGTGATCTTGACGGACCTTGGACTCCTGGGCTCTGAACGAGGAGATGGCGCGGACGAAGCTGCGCACCCCGTGCTCGCGCCGGCGCTCGAGGCGAGGCAGGATGGGAGCCGCGTGGGCGCTGGCCAGCGTTCTAGCGCGGCCGACCCGAAGCCGTGACATTCACAGTCTACGAGTCAGAGTTCCCGGCGCCCGGTGGCGTCGGGGCTCTGCTACGGTGGCGGCCGCACGCCGGAGGTCGCCATGAAAGAGATGCAAGAGCTCGAGTCGAGCAATCGCAACAAGGTCATCATCGGCGTCCTCGCGGCCGTCGGGATCGCGGCTGGGATCTACTTCGCGTTCGGGACCTCCGGGACCGGCGAGCCCGAGGTCGCCCACCGGCTCATGATCGTCGCCGATCGCACCGTCGACCTCCACGCCTACACCGCCGAGCTCGGCTTCGAGGCCGTCGGCGGGAGCTTCGAAGCCTGGCAAGACCAGATCGTCGAGCAAGAAGAGGGCTACGACGACCCCGGCGAGGTCGACCTCCAGGCCATGCTCGCCTTCGCCGATCGCTTCGGCTACGGCTTCGTCGTCGTCGAGGAGCCCCAGCGCTTCGAGCTCGCCAGCCTCGGCCTCGAGTTCTCGACGGACGCGGCCCTGGGCCACCAAGACCCCGCGAGCATCCCCGACCGCGTACGCTTTGGGGTGATCAGCATCGGCGACTTCGCCGGCCCCCACGTATTGACCACGGAGCTCAGCGGCCGCGACGTCCACGAGGGCGCCCGGGACGTCGAGGTCGGCACCGGGGCCAAGGCCCTGCGCGCCCTGTTCGCCCAGCCCGAGCTCGCGCCCACCCTCGACGCCCAGTCGCCCTCGACGGCGACCCAGACCCTGCGCCTGAAGCTCCTCCACGCCATCGAGGCCCTCGAAAAGAACGAGCGCCTCGAGCTCAAGGCCGCCGGCTTCGCCGACCGCGAGCGCGAACAGATCGAGGCCATCGAGGTCCGCGGCTCGAGCCAGCGGGCCGTGCCCCTGGTCCACGCCCTCGAGGGCGCCTCGGTGTTCCCCCTGGCCGACGGCCGCATGCTCGTGCGCAGCACCCAGGCCCGCCCCAAGCTGCGCCGGGACGAGCTCGCCGTCGAGTTCGCGCCGCTCTACACCTACTCGGCCATCCCCGCCGGCGCGCCCGCCCAGGTCGACGCCCGCGTCCCTTGCCCGGAGTTCATGGGCGGCGGCGGGCCCCGGCGCGAGCTGGCCCGCTTCGAGGTCTCGGCCGCCGGTGACGCCTTGTTCCTGCTCGACGACTACGGCGAGGGCCAGCTGTTCGCCTTCGACCCCAGCGACCCCAGCCTCGGGGCCTGCGGCCTGCGCTCGGTGGCCAAGTACGCCCTGAGCGAGCACACCGACAGCTACTTCTCGGTCCACCGAAGGGGCGTCGCGACCCGCGACGTGGTCGACGGCGCCCTGGTCGTGGACGTGGTCGACCCCGAGGGCAACACCACGCGCCTGGGCGCCGGGCTCCAGGCCGACAACTCCTCCTCGCTGATCTGGCTCGACGACGAGGGCCGGCGCGTCGGCGTGCTCGTGGACTTCGAGGACGACACCGAGGCCCTCGCGGTCCTCGATCGCCAGCACCCCGAGCGCGTGCTGCTCGTGCCCCTCGCCGACCCCGGCGACCCCGAGCTCAACCCCTGGAGCCGGGAGATTCAGCGCATCCCGGGCACGGACGAGGCCCCCGCCTTCGTCTACCGCTGGTACATCAACGAGGTCGACTACGCCCTGACCCGCGTGGACCTGGGTCGGCCGTGGGCCGCCATCGAGGCCGAGCTATTTGGCGAGGAGTCGCCCGAGAAAGCCGGCGGGGACGAGCTGCCCGAGACGGCCCTCGCCCCCACGACCGCGACCGTGCCCCTCGAGACCATCACCTGGACGCCGGTGCTCAACCAAGACAGCCACATCCGCGGCTACGCGATCCACCCGCGGGGCGACCGCGTGGCCATGACCGTCGAGGGCGATCTCGGCGTCGACGTGGCCGTGGTCCCCCTGCCCGCGCGCGGAGCTGAGCCTGGGCCCCGACGGCTGATCATCGACGACGCCCTCGAGCACCGCGAGGTCGCGTTCCGCTTTGGCACCGGCGAGGACCCGAGCGCCGACCTGCTCAGCTTCCGGACCCGGCTGCGCCTGGAGGTCGAGGGAGCGTACCTGTTCGTCGCTCACGCCGCCCCGGCAGCCCCCTGAGCCGCATTTTCACCACTGGGGGCCCCTGGAGCCATGGAGAGGCGCGGGGAGGCGCGGGGAGCCACGGGGAGCCAGCGCCCCGCCCGATCGCCGGGTCGACGTGATGGACCCCGCCCCAACTCGCAGCCAGCGCCCGGGTGGGGTGTGGTACATCGGCTGCTCGCGCATGGAGACCGCCAAGCTCAACGAGATGATCGACACCGCCATCGCCATCGAGGCGAAGGACGGACACTTGGCCAACTTGCTCGAGGAGCGCGCCCGCGAGCGCGGCGAGACCCTCGGCGAGACCGAGCGCCGCGAGGCCCTCGAGCTGTTCGAAGGCTACATCCGCAGCGTCCCCCTGCTGCTCTCGGCCGCGGCCAAGTCCGCCGTGGGCACCCCCGTCGAGGCGGTCATGACCCAGGTCATCGCCGCCTCCGTCGCGTACTGGGACGAGGAGGAGGACCTGGTCCCCGACCACCTCGGCGTGCTCGGCCTGCTCGACGACGCCTACTTCACCCTGCGCATCCTCCAGCTGGTCTCGCGCCGGCTGTCGGAAGAGTCCGGCCACGTCCTGGTCAAGGACGACCTCACGGCCCTCGACGCCGTGGTCTGCGACATCATCGGGGAGCAGCTCGCCGACGTGCTCGACGAGCTCGTCATGCTCTCGCTGTCCAACACCCCCATCGACGAGCTCATCGCCAAGGTCAGCGAGCACGCCGGCAACTTCCAGTTCAACACGGCCCAGACCTCGTTCACCGGTCTGTCCGTCGAGGACCTCGTCGACGCCCGGCTCGGCTTCGTGCTCCAGCCCGTGGACATCGCCGGCGGGGAGATCTGCGAGGCCCTCGAGTCCCTCGCCGCCAAGCTCGCCGCCGCCGACGACGCGGCCCGCACCGCCCTCCTCGACCAGGCCACCGCCGAGCTCGACGAGGCCCTGCGCGTGGCCCTGAGCTGCGGCGTCGAGCTCAACGCCGACGAGATCGAGCTGGCGGTGTCGATGCTGATCGGCGCCCTGCACCACCGGGTGGTCCTGACCGGCGGCGCGGCAGACGGGAACTTCATCGCCCGCGCCGTCGAGGTCGTGCTCGAGGGCATCAACTAGTTCAGGCTAGGCCCAGGCCCCCACGACGTCGTGGACGCGCTTGGCGGCGCCGGTTCGGTTCTCGACGCCGAGCCGGTCCAGGATGCGCTCGACGTGCTTTTTGACCGTCGCCGGGCGGATCGAGAGGATCGTCGAGATCTCCGCGTTGGTCTTGCCGCAGCTCATCCACAGCGCGACCTCTGCCTGCCGCGGCGTCAGGCCCAGGCCGTCCACGAGCTGGGGCACATGGTCGGCCACGGCCTGCGGGAGCTCGGCGCGGGGCAAGGCGCGAGCCTCGATGGTCAGCATGCCGCCGCCGTGGGGCTCCTGCGCCGGGTGCAGCTCGACCGCGAGCACCCGCCCCTGACCGCGACGCTGGAAGCCAGGCAGGGTCTCGCGGCGTCCACGGTAGACGGGGGCCAGCCACTCCTTCAGGGCCTTCGGCAGCTGGCTTCCCGCGAGGGCCAAGTCGTACTCGCGCAGCAAGGCGCAGGCCTGGGGGCTCGCCCAAGCCACCCGGGCGCAGCGGTCGAGGTAGACGACCCCCCGGGCCTCCCCCTCGGCGAGGGTCCGCCACAGCGCGCGCTCGGTCTGCAGCTCGAGGTAGCGCCAGTGGTCGAGGACGGTCTGCGACAGCCCACGCTGGAGCGCGGACAGCCGCTCGAGCTCCGCGTCGGAGAAGCTCCCCCGCGCCCGGCTATAGGCGATGACGAGCTCGAGCCCCGAGGGCGCCGGGAGGTACACGAGACACTGCGCCTCGATGTCGAGGGGGCGATGGAGCTCGTTGTAGAGCGTCGTCCGGTGCCATCGCTCGGGCGGGCACAGGTCGCGGTTGCGGACCACCGGCTGCCCGCGACGCAGCCGACCCGGGTGCTCGTGCAGGTAGCGGAGCGCGAGCGCCTGCTGGTCGTCCACGTTCAAGCTCGTGGTCGGAGCGGCGGGCGCCCAGACCATCATCCCCGCCGCCGCCTCCCCCTCGCTCGGGTCGACCCGCCACTGCTGGGGCACCTCGTTGTAGGAGAGCATGTCGTGCGGCACGGCCTCGGCGAGCAGGCCCAGGGTGTCGCGGACAAAGCTCGGGTGATCGCGCAGCGGACTCAGCGGCCGGGACAGGGACTCGGCGTGCATGGACATCGTCAGCAACCGCGATGTCCACGACGCCCGGAACTCGTCATGCAAACTCGCGCGCCGCTCCCCGTCCCCGCGCCGCGGCGCTCCGGGCCAGCTGCCGCCGAGCGCCAAGGCCCTCGACGACGCGCTCAGGGCCGCTTGCGAATGTGGGTCGCGGACGCCTGCAGCGTGCCGCTGCTCGCGTACTGGAGGTCCTCGTCGCGCACCCTCACCGCGTTGCCCGAGGGCGAGTAGGCGCCGCCTCGAGAGTAGCCGACGTCGAGGTAACCAAAGCCCGGGAGCTAACCCTTCGAGATGCTGTACACCCGACCTTCGGCAGCTCGCTAGCGGAGCTGGTCGTCGGGGAAGTGCTCGACGTCCAGGGCCTCGGGGGGCGGGTCCAGGCCGGGGCCGTCGGTGTCGTCCTCCTCGCGCATTTGAATGGTCATGCGTTCCTCCTGCTCGGGGTCTTGGGTGTGCGGCTGGAAGATGGCGTTGAGGGCGACGGCGGCCTGGGCCAGCCCGCGGCGCAGCGCGAGGCCCCGGTACGCGATCAGCCCCAGACGATCGAGGCCCCGGAGCGCGAGGTGGATCAGCGTCAGCGCGATCAGCAGGGCGGCCACGCCCCCGGTGGGGTCGCCGACCGGGGCTGGCAAGGACCATCCGGGATCGGCCCCGGCGAGACTCGAGCTGGCGTGGAGGTCGAGCACCGCAGCCACAGTGTCACGGGCCGCGGAGGATCTGACGAACGAAAACCAGATCGAGCGCGCAGCCCTTGCGAGTCCTCGCCCGCGGCATCACCCTTTCAGACGTGCCCTCGGAGCCATCGAAGCCAAGCTCGAGTGGAGGCCGATCCAGGCGGCGACGCGCTGCCGCTCGCCTCGCTCGCGCGCTGACTCAGGCTCGAGGAGAGCGCAGCCTGCCCGCGACGATCGAGCGCCACGGGCCCGAGCCCGAGCCCGCGCCCACGCCCGAAGCCCTCACCCTGGTCAGCGCGAACCTGGCCCACGGCCGGGGCGTGGGGGCCCACCAGCTGCTCACGAAGCCCGAGACCCTGCGGGCGAACCTGCGGGGAATCGCGGCGTGGATCGCCGAGGCCAACGCCGACCTCGCGTGCGTGCAAGAGGCCGACGCCTCCTCGTGGTGGAGCGGGCGCTTCGATCACGTCGCCTTCCTCGCCCAGCACAGCGGCCTGCCCTACGTGACCCGGGCCTGCAACGTCGACGGCGGAGGCCTGCGCTACGGCACCGCGCTGCTGTCTCGCTGGCCCCTCGAGCAGGCCTGGGCCCACACCTTCGCCCCCACGCCGCCGACCTTCCGCAAGGGCTTCGTGATCAGCTCGCTGCGCTGGCCGGGCGCGCCCGAGCTCGAGTTCGACGTGGTCTCCGTGCACACCGACTTCGCCCGCGCCAGCCAGCGCCGACGCCAGGTCCGAGAGCTCGCCGCGCTGATCCGCCAGCGCGGCCGCCCGGTGATCGTGGCCGGCGACCTCAACAGCGACTGGCGCGAAGGCGGAGCCACGCGCCTGCTCGCCCGCGACCTCGAGCTCGAGGCCTTCGAGCCCACGGGCCCCATGGTCACCTTCCCCGGCCCCGGGCCCAGCCCCGACCGCCGCCTGGACTGGGTGCTGATCTCGAAGGCCTTCGAGTTCTCGGGGGTCGAGGCCGTCGACCTGCGGCTCTCGGATCACCGCCCCCTGTTGGCCCGAGTCCGGCTGCGCGGGGCTTAGTACCGCGTGTCCGAAGTCCGCGCCCGCTCACAGCTCGATGGAAGCGCAGGGCGCCGGCGCCCCCGGGAGCTGAACGCAGTAGCGGACGAAGGCCTCGAACACCGGCCGCGGCTGGCCCCTGGTCGGCAGCGCGTGCAGGTGCAGCGCGGGCAACACGTTGACCTCGAGGACGCAGGCCGCGTGCGCGCCCGGGACCGGCCCCGCTTCGAACAAGGCCTCCGGGAGGCCGCGCAGGTCCACGCCGCCCACGTCCACGCCCAGGGCCGCCGCGGCCTGCTCGGCGCAGCGTCGCCAGCCCGGGTGCAGCGTGTCCGTGCAGTCGACGACCTCGGCCTCTTCGAAGCTCAGCTCGACGCGCTCACCGGGGGCGAGCACGTCCTCGGCGACGCGGCCCGAGGCCGCCAGGCGCTCGGCGACCATCTCGGGGTCGAAGCGATCGAGGGGCAGGAGCTCGCGCCGCTCCCACGTCGCCCGGCGTGGGTCGGCGTCGAGCTCGGCCAAGAGCGCGGCGCAGTCGCGGGCGCCGTCGCCGATGAGCGCGGGCCGCTGGACGATGGCTGCCGCGAGGGCGCGCCCGCCGACCACGGCCACGCGCACGTTCACCCCGGGCAGGTAGGGCTCGGCGACGACCTCCTCGTCCCGGTCGAGGGCGCGGGCGAAGGCGTAGGCCGCCTCGAAGCCCGAACGATCGCGCACCCCCGAGACCACCCCGACGCCGCGGTTGCCCCCGTTGGGCTTGAGCACCAGCTCGCCGTGGGCCTCGAGCCACTCCTTCGCCGCGGCCCGAGCCCCGTCGACGCTGCGGGGATCCCAGCCCTCGTCGAACAGCCGCTGCGGGACCACCGGGACGCCGCGGCTGGCCAGGCGCTCGCGCGACAGGAATTTATTGTTGCTCAGGGTCTGCGCGACCTGGGTCAGGAAGGGCGAGCGGGTCTTGCTGATCAACACCTCCGGCCGGCCGGGGGCGCGCAGGACCATGAAAAAATCGCTGTGCTCGCTGCCGAGGCCGCGGACCTCGACGCCCAGGCGCTCGGCGGCGGCGAGGGTCAGCTGGTTGGTCCGCGACCACGGTCGCCCGGCGGAGTCGGCCACGCCCAGATCCTAAGGCATGTCGGCGAGGGCTGCGAAGGCCTCACCACGTGGGCAGCCAGGTCGTCACCAGGTAGGCCGCGCAGGGGATGGTCAGCCCGGAGACGAGGGTGGTCAGGACGATCGCCCTGGCGATGGCCTCGGTCCCGCGCTGCGCCCCCTTGGCGATGGCGAAGGTCGTGATCGCGGCGGGCATCGTCGACAGCAGGCACAGCACCTGGGCCTGCGCGAGGCCGAGCCAGCCCAAGCGGTGCGCGCCCCAGGCCGCAGCGAAGGTCAGCGCGGGCATCGCGAGCAGCTTGAACACGACGTGCAGGGCGTCGCCGAGGCCCAGGCTGCGCAGCCGATGGCGGTGGCAGGCAAGGTAGAGCCCGAGGACGAACAGGGCCACGGGCGCGGCCGCGCGACCGAGGGGCTGGAGCACCGAGACCGCGGCCGCGCGCGCTTCGGGGCCGAGGGCGTGGGCCGCGAAGCCCAGGGGCGGGGCCCACAGCAGCGGCTGGCGCAGCAGCTGCATCGGCGGGGCTCTTGCCGCGCTCGCCGAGTCCCCTCGCCCCGGGTCCCAGCGCAAAAGCAGGTAGGGACCGACGGTCAGCGCCAAGGTCACGTGGATGCCCGTGGCCAGCGAGGCCGTGCCCATCACCTCCGCGCCCAGGACCTGTTCGACGATGGGCAGGCCGAGGTAGGCGACGTTTCCAAACGCGCACACCAGCGCCAGCGTGCTCGCGTGCCGAGGCGCCAGCGCCCGCGCGAGGGCGACGCTCACCAGCAGCACCCCGGGGACCACCAGCCAAAAGCCCAGCTGCGTCGGCGCGCCAAAGTCCGAGCCCGCGATGCCCGTCCAGATCAGCGCCGGGAAGGCGAAGCTCAGGGCGAAGCGGTTGAGGTTGTCGATGGCCCGCTCGGGCTCGTCGAACAGGCTCAGCGCGCCCGCCAGGATCCCGAGCAAGGCGGGCGCGAGCAGGGCGAGGGTTGCGAGGAGCCAGCTGGGCATGGGCAGGCGGGCGCGGCCGCGGCGGGCAGTATAGGGTGGACCGCGCCGGCCCAACACCGCGCAGGCTTCACCCTGAGTCCTTCGGCCCCTTCGGCCCGCCCGAGCCTGCGACCCCGAAGGATCCGAGCGCCCCGACGCGGCGGGCGTAGTCCTCGTAGTCTCGGCCAAAGCAGGCCCGCAGCGCCCGATCTTCTGCGCGGATGCGCCAGACCACCAGCGGCACGAGCACCGCCGCCCACGCGAGCACGGCCACGACACTGGCGAGCATCACCCCGGCCCCGAGGGTCAGCGCGAGCAGGCCGAGCTCCGAGGGGTGCCGCGCGTAGCGGTAGGGCCCGCGCTGCACCAGCCGCCGCGCGGCCCGGACCTCCGACACAAAGCCCGCTCCGAGGGCGCCCATGGCCCGGTGACGCAGGGCGACGCCGACCGCCATGAGCCCCGCGCCCGCGACCACGGCGGACCAGGGCGGCGCCGGCTGGGCCGTGAGCGGGGCCAGCCAAAACAGCCCCAGGGTCGTCAGCGCCGTGGCCAGCTCGGCGCGGGGCAGGCCCTCGCGCGCGTCGAGGGCCCGGTCCTGGCCCTCGGCCCCGAGGGCCTCGAAGCCCGCGAAGGCGCTGACCAGGGCCAAGAAGGCGAGGGCCGGCGCGCGCTCGAGGGTGGCGAGCAAGAGCGCCGGCCCGAGCACGAGGGCGTTGAGCCCGACGGCGAGCGCGGCCCGAGGCAAGCGAGCCATCCGGGCCATCAGTCCGCCAACAGCTCGTCGATGATCTGGTTGAAGTGCCCCGAGCGGAGCTCGAGGGCCTCGCCGATGTCGGCGAGCAGCTCCTGCTCCTCGTCCTGAAACTCCCCGTCCGCCGCGGCCACGAAGAAGGCCGCCTGGACGACGAGCTCCTTGCCCTTGTCGTTGATCCGCCCGACCACCCCGCGCAGGTACTCGTGGACCGAGCGGCTGTCCTGCATCGCCGCGACGATCTCGTCGCTGACCTCCTCGTCGCTGATCTCGCGCTTGGCGATGCGCCCATAGACCTGCTTGATGGTCTCGATCTCGTCGTCGTCGACGACCCCGTCGGCGAGGCACATCATCACCATCACGCGCTTGATCGCGGTCTGGAACTCGGCCTCGACCTGGCGCCGGTCTCCCTGCAGCTGGGCCTGGAAGTGGCGCACGTCGGGGTGGAAGGTGCCGACGCACAGATCGCACTCGATGTACTCCCCGAGCAGGTCGAGGGGGATGAGGGGGATGAAGTAGAGCGTGAAGAAGCGCCGGACCTTGTGGTGGGTGTAGCTCCGCTGGCTGCGGCATTCGGGGCAGTGAAAGCTGCCACTGTCGCCGCGCATGCGGACA
The DNA here is from genome assembly GCF_000170895.1 of Plesiocystis pacifica SIR-1. GTDB lineage: Bacteria > Myxococcota_A > Polyangia > Nannocystales > Nannocystaceae > Plesiocystis > Plesiocystis pacifica. Next base: position 38,497 of record NZ_ABCS01000084.1, read on the forward strand.
CCTCTAGTGCCATAGATGATGAGATACAGCATGATCGGATCCCGTATCCCGCGCCCCTCGGGGAGGGGTCAAGGACGGTCTCGATCGCAGCTGGCTCCCGCCAGGCCAGGGACTGGAGCCGAGTCAGGGGTGCGGTGTCAGGGCTCGCCAATTCATGTCGAAGATTCGAGCGCCGCCCGAACCTGTCAACGACACCACCCTCACTCGTCGGCGTAGCCCTCGATGCGGGCGCGATCGACCCGCTCGCGCGAGTAGGTGATCAGCCGCGCGTCGTCCTTGCCGGTGATCACCCGCCCGGGCCGCTCGAGCACCTCGGCGAACATCGGCGGCGGGGTGGTCAGGGCGAGGTGGCGGGGCTCGTCGTAGTAGCGCAGCGGGCCGTACTGGGAGTCGAGGTTGGCCTCGATGAGCGCCCCGACGCGCGCGCGCAGATCCGCGGGCGCGATGTCCACGGGCCGCTTCGCCGCCAGGGTGAAGCACCACATGCAGTGGAAGGAGGGCACCATGACGTGGACGACGTTGACCCACGCGAAGGACTGCCGGAGCGTCGTGCACACCGTGCGCACGCTGTCGAGGTCGGCCAGATCGAACTCGCCAGACTGGAGCACGATCATCCCGTCGTCGGCGAGCGCCGCCGCGACCTCGTCGAAAAAGCGCACCGTGAACAGGTCGACGGCGGGGCCGTCCTCGACGGGCTCGGTGATGTCGAGGACGATGACGTCCCAGCGCTCGCCCGCGGCCTTGGACCGACGCAGGGTCTCCTGCACGTCCTCGATGCGCAGCTCGACCCGCGGGTCCTCGAAGGCCCCCTGGTGCCACGAGGGCAGGTGCTGCTTGCACAGCTCGATGACCTGGGCGTCGAGGTCCACGGCGACGATCTGCTCGACGCTCGAGTGGCGCAGCAGCTCGCGCAGGCACGCGCCCTCCCCCGCCCCGCCCACGAGCACCCGGCGGGCGTCCCCGTGGGTGATCATCAGGGGGTGGATGAGGGTCTCGTGGTAGATGGCCTCGTCGGCCTGCGTCGACTGGACCACGCCGTCGAGGAAGAGCATCCGGCCGTAGGCCTTGGACTCCCCGATGATCACGTGCTGGAAGTCCGTCTGCTCGTGGCACTGCAGGTTCTCGACCTCGTAGGTGATGCTCAGCCCGTGCTGGAGCAGGGGCTCTTCGAGGTACATGACGCCTGACTCGAAGGCAGAGGACGAACGGGGGGGCTGGCTGCTGGGTTGGGATGCCGACAATCTCTGGAGCTCCGCTCGACAGGGAGAGGTCGTACAGGGTATCAAGAGTTCTCGTGTTGTCTGCCTCCGGACCAGCGCCGGCACCGAAGACGCGCCATCGCGCGCTGGTCCTCGGAGCAGCCGGCGGAGTGGGGACCGCGACCTTGGCCCTCCTCGCACGCCACGAGCGCGGCCGCGCGCTGCTGGCGAACACCGAGCTGCTGCTCCTCGACGCCCTCGAGCTCGATCCGCGGCTCCAGCCGCTGATCGCCGAACTGGGTGCCAGGGCGCGCTGGCTGCCCGCGCAGAGCCTCCGCTCCGGGGCCGCCCTCGCCGAGCTGATCGCCGCCCACGGCGTCGACGAGGTCATCGAGGTCGCCCACGTGGGCACCTGGGACTGCCTGCGCGCGTGTGCCGAAGGCGGGGCCTCCTACCTGACCACCTGCTACGACCTGTGGCCCCCCGACAAGCGCGACCCCAGCGTGGGCGCGATGGCCCGGGCCCGCGAGCTGTTCGCCCCGCCCGACATCCACGGCGGCGCGCACCTGCTGAGCATGGGCATGAACCCCGGGCTCATCAACGCCATGGTCGGCGCGGCCATCCGCGAGCTCGCCCAACGCAGCGGGCGCCCTCCCAGCCTCGACGCCCTCGAGCTCCACGCGATCGTGATGACCGAAAAGGACAGCACGCGGTGGATCCCCGGGGGCAGCCCCGACGCCGCCAACACCCTGGACGCCCCCGACCCGAGCCGCGAGTTCGCGTGCACCTGGAGCCCCGACGCCGCCCTCGAGGAGCTGCTCGAGCCCCGCGCGACCTACACCGCCGCCGGTGAGCTCGCCTTCCTCGACCACCCCCCGCACCGCGCCCGCTACCGCGCCCGCTGCGGCCACGAGCACGCCGAGGGCTACGTCGTCCCCCACGAGGAGCTCGTCACCCTCGGCGCGATGTACCCCACCGTCGAGCTCGCCTACGTCTACGAGATGTGCCCGAGCGCCCGGGCGGCCCTCGACGCCGCGCCGGAGCGGGCCGCCGACGACTGGGAGCAGCGCCGGCTCTACCCGCCCTACGCCGACGCCCTCGACGGCGACAACCGCCTCGGCGTGCTGCTGTGCAGCCGCAGCCTCGGCGAGCTGTGGCTCGGCTGGGACACGCCCACGGCCGCCGGGCTCGCGTTTGGGACCAACGCCGTGCAGCTCCAGGTCGCCGCCGGCGTGCTCGCGGGCTGGACGGTTCAGCGCGAGCTCGAGCCCGGGGTGTGGCTGCCCGAGGAGGTCGACGGCGAGGCTTTGCTCGGGGTGGCCCGCGACGTGCTCGGGCCCTTCGAGATCGTCTGGGACCGCGACGCCCCGGCGCGCAGCCTGACCGAGCGCCGCCTGCCCTGAGCCTTCGGCGGCTCAGTCCCTCGTCGGCTTGGCCTTGGGCTTGCGCCGCGACCACCACATCGCGACCCCCGACCACGCCAGCGCGAGCAGGCCCAGGGCCGTCGCCAGCATCAGGCCCTGACCCGCGAGGCCGAGGAGCTCGCCGGTGTGCAGCTGGAAGATCAGCCGGGTGAGCCCCTTTTTGGTCTTGCGCGTCGCCAGCACCTCGCCCGCCCCGTCGAGGTAGACCTCGGTCTCGTCGTCGTCGTCGAGCCAGACCAGGTAGGGGTCCGTGGGCTCGAGGGCCAGGCTGATGTCCGTCGCTGGGGAGCCGTCGCCGGCGGCCTCGGCCTCGGCGACGATCGCCTCGAGGCTCAGGTGCTCGGCCACCACCGGCGCCGTCGGTCGCTCGAACGCGCCCTGCTCGAGGGTGTTGATCTGCCCGCGGAAGGTCAGCAGCGCCCCGGTGACCGCCGAGATGACCACGAACAGCGCGAGGGCCAGGCCCGCGCTGTTGTGCAGCTTGAAGTAGGTCTTGCGCGCGATCGCCATGGGCGGCAGCGGGTCTATCAAACCCTCGGCCGCCCGCGGTAGGGGGAGCCCCCTGGGTTGGCGATCAGCCCGTGCAATTCATGGCGATGAGCTGCTCGTAGGGGTCCTCGGCGTCGGCGTTGGCCTCCGGCGTGAGGAAGATGGTGCGCGAACAGTCGGGGTAGCTGTGGGCGATGATCGCGTCGATCCCCTGCTGCGCGGCGACCAAGCTGTCCCACTCCACGGTGACCATGCAGCGAGCGCCGCGGCAGTCGGTCTCGTAGCTGCGCATCCCCGCCATGACCGGCGCGCTCGCGTCGAAGTTGCCGAGGATCTCCTCGCGCAAGGGAGCGGAGATGTTGGGGTCGTCGAGCTCGGCGTCGTAGGCCTCCCAGGCCTGGGCCTGGGCCTGGCGCTCGCG
>NZ_ABCS01000083.1 GCF_000170895.1 Plesiocystis pacifica SIR-1
TCGGACACGCGGTACTAGGCGCTCGCGCGCTTTAGAACTTCAGCTGCAAGCCGCCGGGCGCCGCCGACAGCTGCGCGGCCTTGCGCGACTTGGACAGGCGCACGGTCCCGCCGATGCCGAGGCCGAGGCCGGCGAGCTGGGCGACGCCGGCCATCGCCAGGCCCAGGCCTGCGGTGGCCGAGGACAGTCGCGAGGCGGCGATGAAGGGGCCGGCGACGGGGATCAGCAGCGGACGACCGACCTGCGGCTCGCCCGAGTCGATGGAGATCGTCGCCCCGACCGCGGTGAACAGGTAGACGACACCAAAGATGGTGTAGCCGCCGATCATCATGCCCATGCCCTTGTTGGGGTTCTTCTTGGGCGGCGCTGGAGGGGGCGCGACCGCGGGCGGAGGCGGCTGGGGGTAGGCACCAGGCGGCGGCGCGGCGGGCTGGGCCGCCGGCGCGGGCTGGGGCTGCGCCCAACCACCGGCGGGCGCGGGCTGAGCCGCGGGGGCGGGTTGGGCCGGCTGAGCGGGGGCCGGCTGGGCCGCGGGCGCGGGCTGAGCTGCCGGGGCCGGCTGGACCGTGACGGCCGCGGGCTGAGCCGCCGGAGCGGGTTGGGCCGGCTGAGCCGCGGGCTCCGGGGGCAAGCTCGGCGCCGCGAAGGCGACCGAGGGGACGGCCCAGGCTGCGACCATGCAAGTCGCAAGGGCAGCCGAAGCGAGGGTCTTGGAGGTCGAACGAGGGGCGTTGAACATGGGGGCTCCGCGGCGGGCAGACCTGGTGTAGCACGGCTCTACGGCTTCCCAATGTAGTAATTCACCGTTGTAGAACGCAACGCTCCGGGGGCTTCCCCCGTCGCGAAGTGCCGCCAGTGACACGGGCGACTCCGCTCCTTTTGCACCACACAGCACGCGCCCGAACCCACTCCCCCCACACCCCGCGCTGGGCAAGGCCCCGCCTCCGTGGGAGCCTGCGGTCCTCGATGGACGTCCTGTTCGTCATCGTCGCCCAGCTGCTGCTGGTCCCCTTGGTTCTATGGGCGCTGCTGGCGATCGAGCTCAGCCTGGGCCTGATCTCCTCGGTGGTCGCCGTGTTGCTCGGCCGCCGCTCGGCCAAGGAGGCCGTCCGCAACCGCCTGCGCAGCGTCGTGCGCCGGATCGTCGTGCTCATGGTGGTCTCCACCACCGCCTTGCTCGCCGCGGACCTGCTGTTCTTCGAGGCCCTCGTCAGCCTCGCCCTCGGCGGCCTCGACGACCGCGAGGATCTCGAGCTGCGCTACGCCAACGCCGAGGGCAGCTTCATCCTCGGCCGCGTCGAGCTCCACGGCCTCGAGCTCGCGGGCGCGCGGGGCAGCCACGAGGGCGGCCCCGCCAGCACCTTCACCCTGGCCGCCGAGACCCTGGTGATCGACGTCGACACCCTCGGCATGCTGACCCTCGACTTCGCCGTAGAGGAGCTCAGCCTCGACGGCGTCGAGGGTCGCTACGAACGCTTCGCCCCCCGGGTCCAGGCCGACGACGAGGCCGGCTTCGAGCTCGACCGCGAGTTCACCATCGAGCGCTTCCACGTCGGCGCGGCCCACTTCGCCTACGTCGACCACGACAAGGCCGACCGCACCGTCCACGCCACGCTCACCGAGCTCGACGCCGGGCCCGTGCGCAGCGAGGCGCCGATCTTCGATCTGCTCTACCGCACCCGCGGCCACGGGGAGCTGCGCTTTGGAGCCGACGCCGAGGCCGCCGCGCTGCCCTTCTCCCTGAGCACCGCGAGCCCCGACGCGAGCCCGCGCTCGACCCTCGAGCTCGCGGCCGTGCCCCTCGACCCCTTCACCCACGTCGTCGAAGACCGCACGGGGCTGCGCGCGAGCGGCCAGGCGGCGGTGGTGCTCGGCAACCGCTACGTCGACGCGCCGGAGTCGAGCGCCGAGGGTCCAAAGATCGAGCTCTCCCTCGAGGCCAAGCTCGCCGGTCTCCAGCTCAGCGCCGGCGACTCGGCCGGGCTCGCGGCCAAGGTCATGCTCGAGGTCGCCGAACACGCGCTGGTCCGCCTCGGCGGGGCGCTGACCCTCGACGTGCAGCTCGTGATCCTCGAGCGCGAGCTCATGGGCATGCGCAGCCTGGCGGAGTCGGACCTCGTCGATCGCCTGGTCCAGGCGAGCGTCGACGCCCTCCAGACCCAGCTCCGGGCCCGCGACGAGGGTTGACGGGGTTGACGTGCTGGTATCCGCTATCGGACCAGCGAATACCAGCACCGGATCGCTCAGCTCTCCTTCATGGGCAGCTCGACGTCGCAGTCGTCGGCGACCCCGCCCACGCACATCGTCAAGCCGAGGACCCGGACCTTGCGAACGGGGGGCGGGGGCTCCTGCGGCTCGGCCTCGGCCTCGGGCACTGGGACAGTCACATCGCAGTCGACCGCGGCCTGGTCACCGAGGCAAAACTCGATGCCCAGAAAGCTGAACACGCCGTCGTCCGCACCCCGCTGGGGAGACGCGTCGGCTGTGGGCGCGACCAGCAGCGCCGCCGCGGCGAGCGTAGCCAGCAGCGCACCGTTGCGGGTAGCGGATGCCCGCTTGGATTCAAACCTCGATCGTTGCTTCAACATCGTTTACCTCCTTGCCCGCTGTCAGAGATTCGCCAGCTGCGGGCCCGCTGGCTGTGGTTCACGGCCGTACACTGACCACTGCATCCGAGGGGTCAAGATTTTTTTTTATCGAGGCCGTTGACACGCGCTCGGCGATGCTCAGCATCGATCGCGTCCAGCAACCCACGCGATCGAGTAGCAATGATGATGAGGACAACGACCAACGTGCCCCGTCAACGGAGCCCAGTGCTGACCCGCGACGACGTCGACACCTGCGCGAGCTGTGGAAGCCACGAGAACCTCGAACGCTCCGCTCGCTTCGGTGAGATCCCCTTTTGTCGGGAGTGCATCGACCGCTCGTTCCACGTCGAAGACTGGGACGACCTGGGCGACCCCGGGGCCTGACCACCCCTGCGGCTCCGGTGGCCGGGCGGTACGACGGTGCCGTCCGGCCACCGGAGGCTCGAGCTCCCCGCTCAGCTCAGCGCAGACCGAAGATCGCGGTTGATCTGCTGGTAGAGCGGCTCGAGCTGGCGGCGCAGGAGCGGGAACATGAGCCGCGCCAGGGCGCCGTCGAACTCCTCGCCGTGGCGCACGATCGTCCCCTCGCCCCCGGGCCCGGGCTCCCAGCGCAGCCAGTGGTTGCCAAAGAAGACCCCCGGGATCCCGCCGGTCCAGCGCACCTCGCCGTCGCCACAGCTCGCCACCTTGACCCGCATGGGCGTCGCGAGGGGCCCAGCCTTGACGCGCATTCGCGCGCTGCGGCCGACGACGAGGGGGTCGAGGAAGTAGAGCCCGCGGCACCAGTCGCGCCAGCCCGGCCCGTCGCACAGCAGGGCCCCCACGGCCTCGGCGGGGGCGTCGACGTGGATCTCGGTGGCGATGTTGGTGCTCACCGGACGGAAGCTACCAGCCTTGAAAGGCGACGGGGATTGCTGGCGTTCGGTCGCCACCGGCCCCCTCCGGAGCTCCCGCCATGGCACCAAAAGCCCTGAAAACGCAGTTCGCTCAGCTCCTGACGCTCTTCGCCCTGTCCCTCCCCTCCCTGTCTGGCTGCCAGACGGGGGCGGAGGAGCGGGGCGAAGGCGCAATTGATGAAGGCGCTTCACCCGATGCCCCGGTCGAACACGCCGACGTCGGGACCATCACCAAGATCCGCGGCAGCCGGGGCGTCACCTCGCCCGACCTGCCCGAGGGCGCCTTCCTCGGCGAGGGCGCGACGGTCCACGGCGGTCAGCGCCTCGAGCTGCCGCGAGGGACCCGGGTGGAGCTCGAGCTCGCCTCCGGCGTCCGCCTGCGCGTCGACGAGGACAGCGCCCTGACCCTGCCCGAGCGCCTCGATCAACCCCTGACCCTCGAGCGCGGCCGACTCATCGCCCTGGCCAAGTCCGCCGGCGAAGGTCCAGCGCTGACCATCCTCGCCGCCGACGACCGCCTGACCCTCGAGCGCGGCGAGGTCGAGGTCCACCACGCCGGCGAGACCCGGCACTTCGGCGTGGTCCAGGGCCGCTCGGTGCTGGTCAGCGACGGCCGCGAGATCCCGCTGAGCGCCGGGGCGAGCATCTCGACCCCGGCCGCCCCCACGACGCGTCCGGAGGCCCCGCCGGACCCCAACATCCTCGCCGTCGCGGCGCCCGAGCTGAGCCTCCGACCCCTGCGCGACAGCGCCTGGGCCGACGCCTTCGAGGACACGGCCCGCATCGCCGAGAACCTCCCCCAGGGCGTCGGCAGCCTCGTCGCCCGCCGAGCCGGCAGCCGAGTCGAGCGCCAGTCCCTGCGCCTGAGCGAGCAGAAGGTCAAGGTCACCATCTCGGGCCGCATCGCTCGCACGGAGATCGAGCAGGCCTTCAGCAACGACTCGAGCCAGACCCTCGAGGGCATCTACCAGTTCCCCCTGCCCGCCGACGCCTCGATCTCCGACCTGCAGCTGCTCGTCGGCAACACCTGGATGACCGGCGAGATGCTCGAGAAGACCCGCGCGCGGCGGATCTTCCGGCAGATCGTCGACGCGACCGTGCCCCGGGACCCGGCGCTGCTGCAGTGGGAGCAGGGCGGCGTGTTCAAGCTCAACATCTTCCCGATCCCCGGCAAGGGCGAGCGGCGCATCAAGATCGCCTACACCCAGGTGCTGCCCGAGGCCGGCGAGCAGCTGCGCTACCGCTACCCCATGGGCGGGTCCGGGGCGACGGCCACGGAGATCGGCGAGTTCGAGTTCGAGGTCGAGGTCGACGGGCGCAGCGCGATGATCGACGAGGCCGCGCTGGCCAAGGTCAGCACGCCCATGGCCGAGCTCAGCCGCGAGCGTCGCGGCCAGAACCTGCGCCTGAGCATGGAAGAGCGCGACTACCAGCCGACCCACGAGCTCGGCGTCGACGTGCCCATCGCCGCCGAGCAGCGCCGGGTCAGCGCCGCGACCCACCGCGACCGCGACGGCCAGGGCTACTTCATGCTCACCCTGCGCCCGGAGCTGAAGCTGCAGGCCGACCCGCGCCCGGTCCACTACGCCTTCGTGCTCGACCGCAGCCACGGGACCACGCCCGAGCTGTGGACCGCCGCCAAGGGCATGACCGAGGCCATGCTCAGCACCCTCGAGCCCGACGATCGCTTCACCGTGCTCGCCTGCGACACGGCCTGCGACGCCCTCGACGGGGGCCTGCGCGCGGCCACGGACGCGAACATCGGGGCCAGCGTCGAGGCCTTCATCGATGACCAGGTGCTCGCCGGGGCCAGCGACGTCGGGCACATGCTCGAGCGCGCGGCCGACAGCTTCGGCGCCGATCCAAACACCGACGCCGAGCGCGTGGTCGTCTACCTCGGCGACGGCGTGCCGACCTCGGGCGCGCTGACCCCCGACGAGCTCGGAGCCATGGCCAAGGGCGAAGGCCCGCTGGCCCACCTGCGCGTCCAGGCCGTGGCCCTCGGCGCGCGCTCGGACCTGCTCGTGCTCGACAACCTCACCCGCCAAAGCGGCGGCGACCTGATCCGCCTCGACGCCCGCGACGACCTCGAGCGCGTCGCCCGAGAGCTGCGCCTGCGCGCCCAGGTCCCCGTGGCCCGGGATCTGGCCCTCGACCTGCCCCCGGGGCTGACCGACGTCTACCCCCGCTCGATCCCCGCCCTGCGCCCCGGCGACAGCCTGACCCTGGTCGGCAAGCTCGCCGAGGATCAGAGCGGGCTCACGGGCATGCGCGGCGACCTGCAGCTGCGCGGCCGCGGGCCCTCGGGCGTGGTCGACGAGACCTTCCAGATCATGCTCGACGCCGAGTACTCCAAGGGCGACATGGCCGGCCCCGGCGGCGTCCATGCCCACCTGCCCCGGACCTGGGCGCAGGCCGAGATCACCCACCTGACCCAGACCGAGGGCGCGGCCGCCAAGGATCGCATCATCGCCCTGTCCCGGGAGTTCAACGTGCTCTCGCGCTGGACGGCCCTGCTGGTGCTCGAGAACGACCGCATGTACCGGGAGTTCAACGTCGCGCGCAAGGCCGGCAAGAAGGACGGGTGGACGGACAAGCTCGACGAGAAGCCCAAGGCCGAGACCAAGACCACCACGGGCCAGACCGTCGCCAACAAGCCGGCGGAGAACCGCAACCAGGACGCGACGGCGGCCTCCGAGGCCATCCCGGGCGCCCAGCCCATGCCCAGCCCCGACGCCGCGAGCGCGGACGCCAAGGATCTCGAGAAGTCCAAGGGGGACTTCGAGGGCGGCGACTTCTCGGGGGCCTTCGACGGCAACGAGTTCGACGGCGAGGCCTTCGACGCCCTCGAGCCCGAGGCCGAGCCCCCCGCGCCCCCGGCGGACGAGTTCGCCGAGCAGCAGGAAGAAGAGCTCGCCGAGGACGACTTCGACAATGACTTTGGGGACATCGGCACGGGCGGCGCGGGCAAGGGCGGCGGCGGCTCGAGCAGCAGCGGCGCCCTCGGGCCCAACCAGGCGCCGGCCAAGAAGGAAGCCAAGGCCAAGAAGAAGCCGAGCTCGAAGCCCGGCGGCGGCTGGTCCGACGATCCCTTCGACGACCCCTGGAACGGCGGTGGTGGCCGCGGCGGCTGGTCGCCCCCGCCCAAGCGCCCCCGCCCCAAGATGGTCCTGCGCGACGCCTCGGGCCCGAGCAGCAGCGACCGCCAGCGCATCGCCGAGCTCCAGCGCCTGCGCGACACCGACCCGACCAACCGCAAGGCCCACCGCGACCTGGTCCGTCGAGCCGTGCGCAGCGGCGACGCCAACGCCATGGCCTTCGCGGCCGCCTGGGCCACGGCCGATCCGGACCACGCCCCCGCGCTCTTGGCCCACGCCGACGCCCTCGCGGCCGCGGGCGACCCCATGGCCCTGCGCGCCTACGCCAGCGCCGTCGAGGTGAAGTCCTTCGACAAGCGCATGCACCAGCGCATGGCTCGGGCCCTGACCATGGCCGGCGACTTCGAGCGGGCCTGCTCCCACCGCCGCGCCCTGGTCAGCATCGAGCCGAGCAACGCCGACGCGAGCGCCGAGCTGGTCGAGTGCCTCGTGCTCAGCGGGCGCACGGAGGCCGCCCGCGCGGCCCTGAGCCAGGCGACGGAGGTCGCCCGCGCGAGCAACCGGAGCAAGTCCCAGTCGGTCAAGTCGAGCAAGGCCCTGGCGCGGGCGCAGAAGCTCATCGACGGGACCCTCCAGCCCTCGAGCCTGGGCCTGCACGGCTCGCCGGACCTGCGCGTCGAGCTGCGCTGGACCGCGGCCGAGAACCTCGACGTCGCGGTCATCGACCGCCGAGGCAAGCGCCTGTCGGTGCAGCGCCCCGAGTCGGTGCGCGTCCGCGAGACCCGGGAGGGCAGCGAGCGCAAGGAGGTGCTGACGCTGCGCGAGGTCAAGGGCACCTGCTTCATCGAGGTCACCCGCCCCGAGGTTGACGACGAGGGCCGGGTGGCTGCGCCCGTCGACGCCGAGCTCAGCGTGCGCACGGCGACGGGTCGGCGGACCTTCCAGCTGCGCCTGCTCCCCGGGCGGCAGCGGGTGGCGCTGACCAAGTGGGACCGCCCGCGCAACCTCGGCGGGTGGTGATCCAAATGGCGGGGCGGCCGGACTTGTTCCAGGTTCGCTGCCCCGCCGTCCCCCGCCGTCCCCCGCCGCCAACAATTTAGGGGTATCGAGGGTCCGGGGACGCCACCGCGCGGGGGTTCACCCTCTGGCTCGGCCCGCTCGGCCCCCTATACTAGTCCCGGCATGCCCACTCCCCGCGACGAGCAACTCCTGGCCAGCATCCGCGGCGGCGACCGAGCGGCCCTGCACGCGCTGGCAGAAGAGATCCGCGAGGTCGTGCGCCAGCTCGAGATCCCCGGGGTGTCGGATCAGCGCGGCCGCCTCGACACCATCGTCGGGCCCCTGCACGCGCGCATCGTCCACCGCCTGCGCGCCCCCGACTTCGCCCTCCGCGGCTCGCTGCGCGCCTACATCACCACCTTCATCGCCCTGCGCCGCGACGAGATCACGCCCGGCGCCCCGCCGACCGGGCTCCGCCGCATGCACCAGGCCAACCCCGACCAGCTCGCCGGGGCCGTCGACGCGGCCCTGCGCCGGCTCACCCACAGCCACAACCCCGACGTCCGCGAGCTCGCCCACACCTGGCTGGCGCTGGTCGAGGAGGGCTCGGCGGGGGACGTGCAGTCAGGGCGGGAGACGGCGCGCATGCTCAAGACGGCCTCGCCCGTGCTCGCGCGCAAGAGCGAAGGCGAGTTCGCGGGCGCGCTGCGGACCTTCCGAACCACGCTGGGCTACGAGCTCGGAAAGCAGGGGTACTGAGATGAGCGCACGGGACATCCTGTTGCTCGCGGCCGAGGACGCCTTCGACTTCGAGCGCTTCCGCGAGGCGGGGCCGCTGACGGCCGACGTCGACCCCGAGGTGACCGCGGCGGAGATCGTCGAGTTCGAGGCCCTGGGCATCCCCATGCCCAGCGAGCTCGAGAGCCTGCGCCGCGAGCTCGAGCACGCGCCCATCGTCCGCGAGGCCCTGCGCAACGCGGCCATCGCCATGCGCCACTCGGGGCGCGCCACGGCCTCGGCCCTGGTCGCCCTCGGACCGCAGAGCGTCGTCCCGGCGGGGGCCTACGGCTTCGGTATGCCGGGCGGCCTGCCCCCCGGGGTCGACCCGCGCCTCGCCGCGGCCATGGCCGCGGGCGCCATCCCTCACGCGCCGCCACCGACCGCGCCCCCCTCCGCCCCCCACTTCGCTCAGCCAGCCCCGCCCCGGGCCCGCCAGCGCCCGCCCGCCGAAGCCCCCCCGCCCGAGCCCCGCCCGCCCATCGCAACCGCGGCCGTCGTCCACCCCGAGGGCACCGTCGACGCCGACATCCTCGACGACTGGGACGGGGCCGAGAGCGACTTCGACGACGACGACGACTGGGACGCGCCCCGCCCCAAGCGACCCCGGCGACGGCCCAAGCCCAAGTCGCGGCGGCCCCGCGACCATGGCTACGACGACGACGACTTCGACGACGACGACGACCTGCTGATCGCCGCGCCCCCGGCCCGGGACGACAAGACGACCTGGATCCTCGGAGGCATCGCCGCGGCGGCCGTGCTCGCCCTGCTGTGGATCGGCTTTGGCAATCGAGGCTCGGCGGCGCAGACCCAGGCCCAGGCGGACCCCGCCCTCGCGCCCAACCAGGCCGTGAATCAGCCGCCCGTGCAGCAGGCCGTCCCCGCCGCGGTCGCGCCCCCGCCCGCGGCCCTTCCCCCGGCCGAGGCCGCGCCCCCGCCCGCCCCCGCTCAGCCCGCGTCGACGGGCGGCGGTGGTCGACGCGGCGGCGGAGGCAGCCGTGGTGGTGGTGGTGGTGGCGGCTCCAAGCCGGCGCCCAAGTCCAGCCCCCTCAACCCCTTCGGCGGCTACACCCCGCCCGGCGAAAACCCAGCGCCTGCGCCCACCAACGGCCAGGGCGGCGCCCAGCCAGGCACGCAGCCGGGAACCCAGCCCGCCCCCGCGCCCGCCCCGGCCGGAGGCGGCGCTCAGCCAGGCACGCAGCCCGGAACCCAGCCGGCTCCCGCTCCAGCCCCGGCCGAAGGAGGCGCCCAGCCGGCGCCCGCCCCCACGCCCGAAGAGCCCAAGCCCGAGGAGCCCAAGCTCGTCAAACAAAAGATGACCGCGGCCCAGCGCGGCGCGATCACCAAGAAGGTCGGCGACCTCCAGCGCTGCTACACCGACGCCCTCGTCGGCAAGCCCGACCTCGCCGGCCGGGTCGTGTTCACCATCTCCCTCGACCAAGACGGCGTGGTCAAGCGCGTCGACATCGCCAAGGACCAGGTCAAGTACGGCGTGGCCAAGTGCGCGGCCAAGAAGATCCGCAGCTGGACCCTGCCCTCGGGCGGCATCCCGATGATCTTCGACCTGCCCTTCGACTTCAAACAGTAGCCCGGGTAGTCGAGGCGGTCAGCCCTTGACCGAGACCCCGCCGCGGACCAGGCCGGTGTAGACCTCCGGGTCGACCAGGCCCAGCCAGGGGTCGCCCGCCGGGGTCTGGAACAGCTCGGCGTAGAGCCACGCGTCGACGCTCTCGAAGTCGAGGGGCTCGCCGGCCCGGGCCCGCCGGGCGAGCTCGGCGTGCACCCGCGGGTAGAGCTCGAGGGCGTTCTTGGCCGTGTCTTCGTGGACCGAGGTCAGCAAGCCCGCGGCCATGCGCGACTCGAGCTCGGCCCGCTCCCGCGCGCCCTCGACCAGGCCATCGACGGGCCGCTCGGCGCTGAGGATCGCCAGGGTGTTCGGGTGCAGGTCGTCGTAGTGCGAAAGGCCCACGCCCAGGACGACGCGCTCGGCCTCGGTCATCGGCTCAAAGCCCGGGCCCAGGTCCAGCGCGACGCCGAGCAAGCTCGGCGCCTTCGCGGGCTCGGCCGGCCCCCGCAGCCCGAGCTGGCGCGGCGCGGCGTCGAGGATCGGCGCCTCCATCCGCGACTTCCCGACCGCCATGGGCACGGCGATCTTCGCCGGCACGCGCCCGTCTCCGTCTTCGTCGCCGGGCGCCTGGGCGAGCCACAGCCGCGCGTCCCGAACATCCACGGGCGCGCCGCGGAGGGTCGTCAGCTTGGCGCTCAGGTCGACCGCCGCCGCCTCGAAGCGCCGCTCGTGGTGCGCGGCCAGGACCGCCGTCGCGTCCGCGTCGAGGCTGCGCCCGTCGAGGGCCCCGACCAGCTCCAGGCTCTGCTCGAGGGCCGCCCGAAAGCGCGGCGGCGCCCACAGTCCGGGCAGCACGTCGAGGGTCCGGCCGTCGGCGTCGAGGACGAAGTGGGCGCTGTTGCCCGTGATCGTCCGGTGCACCACCCGCCCGTCGCCAAAGTCGATGGCCATGCGCGGCACGGGCCGCTCGCTCGACCAGTGGAGCACGAAGTGGGTCTCGAGCCAGGCCGCGAGCTCGGGGTCGGCGTAGAGCAGGGTCCGGAACAGGCGGCTGTTCGCGCACGAGAACTCCGTGTCGAGCTCGCCGAGCAGACGCAGAGACAAGATCGCCTTGCCCTCGGACCGGGCGCGCTGGCGGGCGCGATCGAGATCGCGCTCCCAAAACAGGCCGCCGTAGACCGCGTCGCGCTGCTGGGCGACGGCGTCGATGAGCCCGCGCCAGCGCGCGTCGTCCTCGCCCGTGGGCGCGAGCTCGGCGTAGCGCTCGATCAGCGCGTCGAGCTGGTCGGGACCGCGCTGACGCAGGGCGTCGACGCTGGCCGCGAAGGCCTCGCTCTCGGGATCGGCCCCGAGCGCCGCCGCCACGAGGGCGTCGGAGTCGGACGCGTCCACGCGCGACACCGAGGTCCCCCGCGCCTCGCCCTCGAGCTCTCCGCTCGCGCCCGAGAAGGCGCCCGCACAGCCGCACGCGAGCAGGGACAGCGCCAGGAAGGAGGCGCGCGCCCCTCGGTCCATGAAACGATCTCGAAGCATGCTCCGATCATGGGTCCAGCCAGGCCTCCGCGCCGGTAAGGACCGCGCTCGATCTACGTAAGGGCCGGGTAAGAGCCCCGCTGGACCCAAACGCGCGGGGCTGCCATGGTCGGGCGATGCGGACCCTCGTCGGCGCTGCCCTGGCCCTCGCCCTGCTGGGCTGCGTGCGCGCCCCGGGGCCCTCGGGTTGGCAGCGGCAGCCCGCCGCGATGGCCCCGATCGTCATCGACAGCCGCAGCGAGCGGCTGCTCGCCGTCGAGGTCGCAGGACAGCTCCTGGGCAGCCTCGCGCTGACCCTCGACAAGACCCCTGACGGCCGCTGGATCCGCTCCGAGCGGGTCCGCTTCCAGATCACCCGCTCGGGCGGAGGCGCCGACGCGGCCTTCACCATCGAGCGCGAGTCGATCTCCAAGCTCGACGCCGAGCACCGGCTGACCCGCATGACCGCCGTCGAGCGCGAGGCCGACGTCGAGATCACCTGGCAGCTCGCCCGCGACGGCGACGACTTCGTGCGCAGCTACCTCGGGCCGGGCTACGACAGCCCGGAGCTCGAGCGCTTTGCGATCCCGCCGGACTACCGCGACACCCTCGCGGTCGAGTTCGAGCTCCTCGCCGAGTGGCAGCGCACCGGCGAGGCGGCGACCCGGCGCTTTGCGAGCTTCGACCTTCGCCAGGGGCGCTTCGAGATGTCCGAGCTGACCTTCCTGGGCGAGGCCGAGTTCCGCACCGAGGCCGGCGAGCGCATCCCCGCCTACCGCCTGCGCGCCGTCGAGGAGGACGGGACGGTGACCGAGACCACCGTCGACCACGACTTCCTGCCCCTGAGCTACGAGACCGCCGGGACCTACACGGCCTACCTCGTCGACGAGCTCCCCGCCCTCGGCCGCGGCGGGGCGCGCTTGAGCTCGAAGATCCCCGTGACCGGCTCGGCTCCTTCGGCGTCGTGGGAGCTCGACGCGCGCAGCATCGTGGCGACCGTCGACGCGCCCAACGAGGCCGACGCGCCGCCCCTTTGGGAGAGCGGCCACTACCACGAGGTCGAGCGCGAGGGATCGCGCTACGCGCTGCGCCTGCTCGCGACCCGCCCGGGCCCGGACTTCGCGGCCCCGGACCTGCCCCTGACCGTGCCCGCGGAGATCGAGCGCTTCTTGGCGCCCACGCCCATGTCCCAGTCCGACGCCCCCGCGATCGCGGCCTGGGCCCGGAGCCTCGCCGACGGCGAGACCGACGCCCTCGAGGTCGCGCGGCGGGTCGTCGTCGGGGTCCACGACCGCCTCGACAAGCGCGGCGGAGTGCGCGGCTCGGCCACCGCCACCGAGGTCCTCGACAACGGCGAGGGCGACTGCACCGAACACGCCGTGCTCGTCGTGGCGCTCATGCGCGCCCTCGGCATCCCGGCGCGCACGGTCAGCGGGATCATCCTCGCCCCCGGCGGCGGAGACACCGGCATCGCCGTCTATCACGCGTGGGCAGAGATCTGGCTCGGCCGGTGGATCGGCGTGGACGCGACCCTCGGCGACACGGGCACGGCCCCACGCTACCTGCAATTCGGCCTCGACGAGCCCGGCGAGCCGAGCACCAACGGGAAGCTCGTCCGCGCCTTCGGGAAGATCCGCATCCAGCTCGAGTGAGCCGCTCGAGGGACTCAATTGCGAAGAGCCACCGGGGAGATCCCGATGGCTCGTCATGGATGTCGTCAATGCGTGGGGCAAAAAGGGACGATTAGCAGCACTCGTCGACCAGCGAGTTGAGCGTCGCCGCCCGCAGCGGCTTGCTCAGGCACCCGTTGGCCCCACGCGCGAGCGCGCCCTGGCGATCGTCGCTGCCCCGCGCGGCCATCATCAAGATCGGCACGTCCTCGTGCTCGGGCTCCCGGCGCAGGCTCTCGAGCAGCGCCATGCCGTTGATGACGGGCAGATCCACGTCGATGACGAAGAGGTCGAAGGACTCCTCGCGGCTCATCAAGAGCCCGCGCAGACCGTCGTTTGCGACCCGCACCTCGTAGCCACGCCCCTCGAAGAGCTGCTCGAGGTTCCGCGCCGCGACGCGGCAATCGTCGACGATCAGCACCTTTGGACGAACCTGAACGAAGGCGGCGAAGGGAGCCAGCGGCGCCTCGGCGACCCGCGGACGGGCCGCAGCGGCCACGTGGGGGCCCGTATGCGTGCGCCGGCCGCGAAAAACAGGCACCGAACTATCGAAGGGTTCAACGTCCATCCACATCTCGAGTGTCCTTTCGATCAAGCGTCAGTTCAAAAATATTTCGAAATGTACATCACAAAAATATCTATTCGACATCAAAGCAGCGTGAGCAATGAGTTTTTATTGGGTGCCCAAAGAAAGGTGAGCCCCACCGGGGAAGACGCGACACTGACGGATGACAGCAGTGGCCGAAAGCCCGATAGCTGGCTCCGCAGTGCGGAACTGAACGTCTCCCGAAACGAGCGAAGCGAACCCCGATGCCCTTCTCCCTCCCCGGTCACGACGAGCGCCTCGACAACGAGCGCAGCCGCGCGGGGTGGGCTCGGCGCCTGGCGGGTTCATTCATCGGTGATGCGTCGGGTTTATTCGCGCGTGCGTTGGCCGCCACGCAAGGGCCGCAGGTGAGCCCCTGGCTGCGATCTGCGGACGATGACACTGCTTCGGGCGTATGGGAGACTGTCACGTCTGGAGCAGACATGAGCTCCCGCCCAGTCCCGGTCATGAGCGTCGCCAGCCCGAGCGACTCGTTCGTCGCAGCGACCCCACGGAGGGCCTCGACTCTGTCCGAGCGCCTGCGTGCCGGTGATCCAGGCGCGGTGGCGGAGCTCTTCGATCGCTACGGCAACCACGTCGAGCGGGTGCTCGTGCGGACCATCGGCCACGACGGCGAGATGGAGGACATGATCCAGGACGTGTTCCTGGGTGCCTACCGCAGCGGGCCCAACTTCCAGGGCGACGACGATCAGCTCAAAGCCTGGGTCAGCCGCATCGCCGTGTTCACCGCCCGTGGCTACCTGCGCAAGCGCAAGCGCAAGTGGTGGCTCCGCTCCTCCGACCCCGAGCAGCTCCCCGAGCTGACCTCCAAGGAGGCGAGCCCCCACGTCCACGAGACCCTTCGCCGGACCTACGCGGTGTTGGATCAGATGGACCCCGATCTGCGCATCCCCCTGGCTCTGCGCGAGCTCGAGAAGCTGGAGCTGACCGAGATCGCCGAGGCCTGTGGCTGCTCCGTGTCGACCATCAAACGTCGCCTGGCGCGTGCCCGAAAGACCTTCGAACGCCTGGCCAAGAAGGACCCGATCCTTCGGGACTGGGTGGAGGACGAGAACTGATATGGGCGACATGACCCGAACTACCGGCAAGCTGTTCCTGGCGGTCCGAGAGGCTCAAACGTCGGACCTGCAACTCGACGACCCGCGGGCCCACGCCCGCTCGCGCGCCCGGCTGTTGCAGGCCATGGACACCGCCGAGCTCGACGCTGCGCCCGCGCTGCCCAAGAGCGTGACCCAGCCGCGCTCGCGCTGGCTGTGGCTGGCCGCGCCCGTGGCCGCGGCCGCCTGCGCCCTGGCCATCGTCATGGTCCCCGGCGACGCTCGGGAGGCCCAGCCCATCGCCTACGCCGTCGACGGCGACGCGATGTCGGCCAACCAAATGATCGTCGCCGGCGAGCGCAGCCGCGAGCTGGCCTTCTCCGACGACACCCGCGTCGAGCTCAGCCCCCACAGCGAGCTCCGCGTCGACGCCCTGCGCAGCAACGGCGCCCAGCTCATGCTCGCCGAGGGCGAGGTCTCGCTCTCGGTCCACCACGAACACGACACCAGCTGGGAGGTCGACGCGGGCCCGTGGTCCGTGCACGTCACCGGCACCCAGTTCTCCGTGGCCTGGGAGCCGACCACGGCCGAGTTCGCCGTCGAGGTGACCGAGGGCTCCGTGCGCGTCGAGGGCCCCCAGGGCACCGTGGCGCAGCTCGAGGCCGGCGATCACTTCAGCCGGACGCCGCGCCTGGCCGCCGATCTATCGGGCCCCAGCGCCCTGCCTTCGATGGCGCCCGGACAGCCCGGGGCCGCCCTCGCTGGCGCCGTCCCGGCCATGCCCGAGGCCGCCATCGCCATGCCCGGCGGGGGCACGCCCGAGGCCGCCATCGCCGAGCCCGAGGCTGCGCTGGTCGAGGGCAAGGCCAAGGGCAAAGCCAAGACCAAAAAGGCCGAGGCCGCGGAGGCCAAGGCCGCGTCGTGGAAGGAGCTCTACGACGAGGCCAACTTCACGGGCGCCTGGGCGAGCATCGCCGAGAGCCCCGGCGGTCTGCACGGCGAGGCCAACCGCGTGTCGGCGGGCACCATGCTCGACCTGGCTGACCTGGCCCGCTTCAACAAGGCCCGCGGCGACGCCCGCCAGGTCCTCGAGCGCCTGCGCGAGCGCTTCCCGGGTACGCGCAGCGCCGGCGAGGCGGCCTTCTTGCTCGGCAAGATGGCGGCCGAGGGTGGCCACTGGCCCAAGGCCGCGACCTGGTTCGAGGCCTACCTCGACGAGCAGCCCAAGGGCACCCACCGCTCCGACGCCCTCGGCCGGCTCATGGCCAGCTACCAGGCGGCGGGCAAGCAAGAGCGCGCCCGCGATGTCGCGGCCGACTACCTCGAGCGCGACCCCAAGGGCGCCCACGCGGCCAAGGCCCGCGAGCTCCTCGACCGCTGACCCCGTGAGCTCGGTGAGCTCCAGATCTCAGACGACACGACCCTGGCTGCGCGGCGGCCCGGGTCGTTTCGCGTTGGGCGGCCTCGCCCTCGCCCTCTTCGTCGTGGGCTGTCCGACCCTCGCCCACGCCAGCCTCGGGCCCGAAGAGGCGGCGGCCGAGTCCACCGAAGACGACGGGATCAGCCACGATCTCGTGCTGATCCGCGTCACCCCCGAGCGCCCGGCCGTCCGCGCCCGGCTGCAGGCCGAGCTGGGCTTGCTGGGCTTTGTCAGCGCGCCCCTCGAGCGCCCCGCCGACGACCCGGCCCTCGGCGAAGAGCTGCTCGAGGTCTTGCTCGAGCGAGAGCCGAACTCCCAAGCCGCCGGCGCGGCCATCGAGATCGTCCTCGGCGAGGGCGAGGTCGAGCTGTGGATCGCCAACCTCGGCAACGAGCGCGTGCTCTACCGGCGCCTCGACGCGGCCGAGAGCGACGACGGCAACCCGCGGACCCTGGCGATCGCGGCGGTCGAGCTGCTCCGCGCCGCTCGCATCGAGACCGACGCGCCGGCCCCCAGTCCGGACCCGCCAGAGCCCGACCCCATCGACACCGATCCCGACGGGGAGCCCGACCCAGACCCCGACCCGGACCCCGACCCCCCCGAGCTCCCGGACTACCGCGTCGGCATCGGCATCGCGCCGGTGCTCGGCTACGCCCAGGGCCTCTCGGTGAGCGCCCACGTCGAGCTCGGCGTCCGCTGGCTGCCCCGCCTGCCCAACCTGAAAGACGACCACGACCCCTTCGCCCTGCGCATGGCCGCGTGGCTGTGGACCGTGCCCGCCCGCGCCGAGAACAACCTCGGCACGGCGCAGGTCAGCTGGGGCATGGTCTTTCTCGAGCCGCAGTGGCGCATCCCTCCGCCCGCCCGCGCGCCCTACTTCCACCCGGACGTCGGCGTCGGCGTCGGCGGCCTGCTGACCCTCAGCCGCAGCGTGTTCGACGACGCGGGCCAGACCGTCGACCAGACCTCGGGGGCCTTCGCAACCTACGGCCACCTCGGCCTCGGCTTCGCCGTCACGCCCCGGCTCTCGGTCCACCTCAACGGCTACGCCGGCATCGTCGCGCCCTACTTGAACATCCAGCTCGAGATCCTCCAAGACGACGGCACCTCGACCATCGAGACCCTGACCCAGTGGGGTCCCTTCTGGGCGGGCACGAGCCTCGGCATCGAAATCTGGCTGTGACAATCGAAGCCGCGAAGAGCGGATGTCGCGGCAATTCTCGGTATGAGGCGGTTTCCAGATCAGAACGTGGTCTACGTCTCCAAGTTCGCATGAAATTACTCGTGTATTTGTGCCTACGCCTGGGTGCTTGTCCAAATAGAATCGCGTAGACTCAGTGTCAAGCGCTTCTCCATGTCTTCGCCCGCTCGCCCCATCCTCGGACTCGTCGTCGCCAGCCTCGGGCTCACGTCCATGGCCTGCGCCCTCGACGTGACCTTGACGGCGGCGGCCGCGGACGAGGTCGGCACCGAGGACGAAGGCGACGAGGCGTCGGCCGACGAGGCCGGCACCGACTCGAGCGACACCGACGAGAGCGGGTCGAGCACCGACGGCGAGGACGAGGGCGAGACCGGCCGGGCCGAGCCCAGCCCCCTGTGCCAGGTCGTGCCGGGAGAGCTCGACGCCCCCCTGCCCTGCGACATGCCCTACGCCGCCGTCAGCCTCGAGCCCGAGGTGCAGTGGACTTGGTCGGGCAACGGCTTCGAAGACAGCGTCGTGACCACCCCGCTGGTCGCCAACCTCGACGACGACAACGGCGACGGCTTCATCGACCTGTGCGACACGCCGGACGTCCTGGTCGCCGCCGTCGATCTGCCCGCGGAAAAACAGGCCGTGTGGCCCAAGGCCCACCTGACCGTCATCGACGGCGCCACCGGGGAGACCTCGCGGGTGTTCGCGCACGGCATCGACGGGGCCGTGAACCCGGCCATCGCCGACCTCGACAACGACGGCAGCCCCGAGATCCTGGCCCTCGAGCAGTACGGCACCAACAGCCCCTACCAGTTCGCCGACCGGCACCTCGTGGCCTTCGACGCCGAGGGCAACCTGAAGTGGTCCGGGGAGTACGTAGCCCAGTCGCGGGGCGGAGGGGCCATCGCCGTGGCCGACCTCGACCACGACGGCTCGCCCGAGATCCTCGCGCCCGAGTACGTCACCGACGCGAGCGGCCAGCTGCTGTGGGCCCTCGACGATCCGCCCACGCAGTACTCCATGCCCGTGGCCGCGGACTTCGACCTCGACGGGGACCTCGAGGTGCTGTTCGGCGGCACGGCCTACCACCACGACGGCTCGCTCTACTTCGACGTCCAGGGCGCGCCGACCAACCGCGGCAGCGCGGCGGTCGCGAACTTCGACGACGACCCCAACCCCGAGTTTTACGCCCAGCACGACGGCGCGCACGCGGTCTTCGACCACGACGGCTCGCTGATCGCCGTGTGCCCGGCCCACCTCGTCATGGGCGAGGCTGGCAACCCGACCTCGATCGGCGACCTCAACGGCGACGGCAAGGCCGAGATCCTGTTTGCGATCGGCCAAAAGGTCTACGCCCTGCGCCCCAACGCGGACAGCTGCACGATCGCCTGGGAGAAGAACATCGACACCCCCGGCGCCAAGGGGGCCGCGACGGTCTTCGACCTGCTGACCGACGGCGGGGCCGAGGTGCTCTACGCCGACGACAGCCAGATGCGCCTCTACGATCAGATGGGCAACGTCGTCGCCAGCTTGCCCCGGACCGCGCGGGAGAACATCGCCAGCCCGGTGGTCGCCGACATCGACGGGGACGGCGGCGCGGACATGCTCTTCGCCTCGAGCCAGCCGGTGTCCTCGGTCGGCGAGCCCGAGCTCCCGGGCACCGCCGCGCTGACCATGGTCAGCAACGGCCAAGGCGCCTTCGCTCCGACCCGGCGCATCTGGAACCAGCACGCCTACCGCGGAGAGACGATCCGCGAGGACGGCCGCGTGTCGAGCTACGAGGCCGACTTCGAGCCGGGCAACTGGATGGACCACAACGCCTATCGCGCCAACCCCGGCGTCGTCGGCTTTGAGCAGTGCGCCCCCGGCGGCTGACGCGTCACGACTGCGCTCCCCCCGCTAATTGGAGGGCTCGAGGCAGCCAGCAAGGGCTTGCGCGGTCGCGCTGGGGTATTTTGCCCGGTAAGCTCCGGCGGTCGTGGGCAGGTCACGCAACCGAGGGACAGTTCGTCCCATGCTCGCGCTGTTCGCACTGGCCAGCGCGGGGCCGAGCGCCTGCGCGCTCGACGTGACACTCACCGCACAGGCCGCAGCCGCCGACGATGGGGACACGGGCGGCGACGAGCTCGGGGGCGAGCTCGGCCACGACAGCGGTGCGCCCCACGAGCCCGGGCCCGGACCCGAGCCCCACGAGCCCCCGCTCTACTGCCAGGTCGGGCCGGGCTCCATCGACGGGCCGCCCCCCTGCGAGACCCAGTGGCGCTCGGGGCAATCGTGCGAGCTCGACTTCCATCCCGAGCTCGCGCGCACCTGGGTCGGCCCCGAGGGCGAGCACAGCGTGCTGACCACGCCCTTGGTGCTCAACTTCGACGACGACAACCACGACGGCGTCATCGACCTGTGCGATCGCCCCGACCTCATCGTGGTCGCCGCCGAGCTGCCCAAAGAGCCCACGCAGCTGCTGTCTCCCGGGCACGTCTACGTCGTCGACGGCGAGACCCTGACCACGCGCCTGCGCAGCCCCTACCCCGTCGACCCGACGGTGACCCCGGCCGTCGCCGACATCGACGGCGACGGCGATCCCGAGCTGGTGACCCTCGAGAGCCAGGCCGCCACGCCCGGCGCGCCGCGCCTGCGCCGGCTGGTGATCCTCGACCATACCGGGCAGATGGTCGGCCTCGGCGACGAGTGGCACCCCTCGAAGGGCGGCGGGGCCGTGGCCATCGCCGACCTCGACCGCGACGGCGAGCCCGAGCTGCTCGCCCCCGACTTCGTCGCCGACACCCACGGGACCACGCTGTGGCTGCCGACCTCCACCCCCGAGGCCGACTCCTCGCCGGTGGCCATCGACCTCGACCTCGACGGCGCCCAGGAGGTCCTGTTTGGCGGCAGCGCCTACGCCTTCGACGGCGAGCTGCGCTTCCACGCCAGCCCCGCGAACCCCAACGGGGGCCACGCGGCCGTGGCCAACTTCGACGCCGATCCCTTCCCCGAGCTCTACCTGCAGCTCGACGACCACCGCGTGCTCGAGCACGACGGCAGCGAGAAGGCCCACTGCTCGAGCGGCGACCGCAACCACGCGGCCATCGCCGACCTCGACGGCGACGGCATGGCCGAGATCCTCTACGGCTACCACGACCGCTTCGAGCTCCTCGCCGTCGAGGGCGACACCTGCTCCAAGGAGCTGTCGATCCTCGTCGACGAGGGCGACGCGCGCTCGAGCGGGACCGCCTTCGACCTCCTCGACGACGGCCACGCCGAGATGATCTACGCCGACCGCTCGCGCCTGCGGATCTTCGCCCTCGACGGCAGCGTGCGCTTCGAGAGCCCGCGCAGCGCCCGGGCGAGCTCGGCCAACCCCGTGATCGCCGACATCGACAACGACGGCGCCGCCGAGCTCGTCGTCGTCAGCTCGATCCCCTACGCCGGCGACCTGCACCCCGACATCGAGCTCACGCCCACGCTGATGGTGTTCGAGAACCAGCCCGGCGGCTTCGCGCCGACGCGGCGGATCTGGAACCAGCACGCCTACCACGCCGGCTCGATCACCGAAGACGGGCGCCTGCCCGGCCTCGAGCTCCCGACCTGGCGAGCCGAGCTGGGCTTTCGGACCAACCCGCCGGCGGAGGACGCCGGCGGGATGTGCCAGCCTCCGCTGATCGAGTAGCGCCCGCCGAGCCTCGTCAACGCCCGCGGGTCACCCGGACGCTCGCGTCGAGCCCCGGGCGACCTGGCCGTCCGCGCGCTCGGGGATCCCGGGTGCGCGCCTGGGTCGACTACATGCGCGAAACCTTCGCCAATGGGCAGTTGGACGAATCAGCACAAAATCGAGATTAGAAGACATGGTTCGTCCATACGTTCGGGCCTACCTTGCCCTCGACTCCAGCGGCGGACGACGCCCGCGGAGCACGACACGAGGAGAGTGTAGTGAACGAAAACGTGTATACCATCGCCATCTTGGTGGCAAAGCCTGGCCAGGTCGACGCGCTGATCGCCGCCCTGGAAGCCCTCGCCGCGGCCACGCGCGAGGAGCCCGGAGCCCTCGAGTACGGCTTCATCCGTGACCACAAACGCCCGGAGGTGATCCTCTCCTACGAGCGCTGGAGGGACGCCGAGGCCGAGTCGGCGCACTGGCAGACGCCGCACCTAAAGCGCGCCCTCGGGCGCTTCGAGGCCCTCCTCGACGGCAAGCCTGCGGTCTACACGGGCGCCAAGATCATCTGAACCCGCGACCACGAAGGAGACACCACCATGAGCAAGACCATTTTGATCACCGGAGCGGGTTCGGGGCTCGGAGAGGGCACCGCCCTGGGCCTGGCCGAGCGCGGCCACACCGTCATCGCCGCCGTCCACGACTGGCCCCAGGCCACCGCGCTGCGGGCCGCCGCCGAGGCCCGCGGCCTCGAGCTCGAGGTCACCAAGCTCGACCTGCTCGACGCGGACGATCGCGCCCGGGTGTTCGAGCGCTACGCCAACCGCCTGGACATCCTCGTCAACAACGCGGCCACCGGCGAGACCGGACCCATCGCCGAGATCCCCGTGGACCGCGTCCGCCGGGTGTTCGAGGTCAACGTGTTCGCCACCTTGGCCTTCACCCAGCCCTTCGCCCGCTACTTCGCCAAGGCCGGCAAGGGCAAGATCCTGTTCACCTCGTCGATCGCCGGCTTCTCGACCTTCCCCTTCCTCGCGCCCTACGTCGCGTCCAAGCACGCCCTCGAGCCGATCGTGCAGCTGATGCGCGAGGAGATGGAGGGGACCGGCGTGCAGATCGCGACCATCAACCCCGGGCCCTTCCGCACGGGCTTCAACGACCGCATGTACGACACCCTCGACCAGTGGTACGACCCCGCGCACCACTTCACGCCGGAGCGACCGATCCGCGAGGTCCAGGCGCTGTTCGCCGGCGACGAGCTCCAGCTCGACCCCGAGGACATGATCGCCTTCATGGTCGACGTGATCCCCCGGGACCACCACAAGTTCCGCAACGTCTACCCCGAGCGCTTCATCGAGGACGTCAAGCGCTACCAGGACAGCCTGTGGACGCGTGAGGTCTAGGCCGGTCTAGGCCGCGAGCATCCAGCTCAGCGCCCCGCGCAGGGTCTCCCGGACCTCGCCCGGGGCGCCCTCGAGCAGCTCGCCGTGGGCGACGATCACCCGCTGCATGTCGAGGTCGAGCAGGGCCTCGACGCTGGCCCTGGCGGCCCCGCGGTCGTCGGTCATCGAGCGGATCAGCCGGCTCTGCGCCGGCCGCTTCCACGCCCCGGCCATGCGCAGCACCAGCCCCGTGAGCGCGCCCTCGACCTCGCGCATGTTGAACAGCAGGTCCGTGGCGATGAGCGTCTGCGTGGGTCGATGAAAGAGCATGTACTCGTCGAGGTCGCTAGCGCCGTCGAGGTGGTGCAGGTCGAAGACCCCCAGCCAAGGCGCCCCCTCGGCGCCGCAGCGCGCCGGGCTCAGGGCCTCGTCGATGCGCACCCCGGGCTGCTTGGCGCGCAGCCCCGGCGGGGCGTGGACGGTCGCGCTGGGGTAGCGCTCGCTCGCGTCGCCCAGCCAAAAGTGGTGGAAGAGGTTGGGCGCGAACAAGTCCGTGACCTCGCCGAGGGCGTCGAGCTCGGCCGCGAGGGCGTCGTCGATGGGCAAGGGCGAGAGCAGCAGCACCCCCTCGGCGTGGCGCACGACGGTCATGCGCGCGGGGAAGCGGACCCCCGGGGCGACGCGCACGGAGCTGTCGACACACCACAAGTTCTCGTCGATGGCGCGGAGCATGATGAAGATAGTCAAGCATGGCTGACGATTTAGTCAAGGTTACTTGACTTGTTTGTCGGGCCTGGGCAAGCTGAGTCCGTGGCGCCCCGGCGCAAGACGAAGGCGGACGAGGCGGAGGTCGAGTTCGTCGCCGCGGTCGAGGCCGTGAAGGCGCAGAGCCTCGCGCAGCGCCTGTTCAAGTGCGCACGGCTCCTCGACGAGCAGGCCGTGGCGCGCCTGCCCACCACCCCCGGCGCGCCGCGGATCCGCCCGGCCCACACCAAGCTCTATCCCCACATCGATCACGGGGGAACACGGCTGACCGAGCTCGCCCGGCGCATGGGCATCAGCAAGCAGGCCGTGGGTCAGCTCGTCGACGATCTCGAGGCCATGGGCGCCCTCGAGCGCGTCCCCGACCCCGAGGACGGCCGCGCCAAGCTGATCTGCTTCTCGCGCTCGCCCGGGGTGTCGATCCTCGACGGCTTCGCGGTGCTGCGCGATTTCGAGACCGAGCTCGCCGAAGCGATCGGCGCCGCCCGAGCCGCCCGGCTGCACCGAGACCTCGGCGTGCTGCTCGCTGAGCTCGAGGCGCGCGAGGCCGCCTCGACCGACGAGTAGGCACCAACCGTCGCGACCGAGCTGCCACCGAGTTGGAACGGGTGCACGGGGCTGCGCAGCTTTGATCCGCGCAGCATCTTGATAGCCTCGACAGCCTTGGAGCTTGCCATGACCTCGGACCTGACGACGCCCCGCTTCCTCGCCCTGTGTACCGGCCTGACCCTCAGCTTCACCCTCGCCGCGTGCGGCGACGACGGTGGGCGTGCGGACGACCCCGGCCTCGACGACGAAGCCGGCAACACCCTCGGCAACCAGACCGAGACCGACGGGGAGTCGAGCGAGAGCGCCGACGAGTCCTCGACCACCCTCGACGACGACACCACCGACACGGACAGCGCGGAGACCAGCGGCGGCGGACCCTGCGAGGTGAGCAGCGACTGCCCCGAGGGGGAGGTCTGCGTCGACGAGATGTGCCTGCCCAGCGAGGGCCCGTGCGAGACCCACGACGACTGCAACGGCGACACCTACTGCTGCGAGGCGCCGGACTGCCTGCCCGAGGGCGAAGACGAGGGCGCGTGCATCCCCTTCGGCTCCGGCCCCTACGGGACCCAAAACCCCGAGTGCGAGCAAGAGATCATCATCGGCCTGTTCGAGCCCGACGTGCAGTGCGAGTGGACGGCCCCGGCAGAGGGCGACCCCTACCCCAGCCACGTCAACGTGCTGACCACCCCGCTGGTCGCCAACTTGCCCTTCGACCAGGAGCACGCCGGGCAGGTGATCATCGTCAGCTACAACTACACCGACGGCGGCGCGCAGGCGGGCTGGGGCTCGGACCCGGCCTACTACGGGGTCATCCGCATCCTCGACGGCGACGACTGCTCGCTGATCCAAAACGTGCACGACCCGGCCAACCCCATCGTCGCGGCCTCGCCCCCGGCGATCGGCGACCTCGACGGCGACGGCAACGCGGAGATCGTCACCCAGCGCGCCAACTCCGGGCTCATCGCCTTCACCTTCAACGCCCAGACCCAGACCTACGAGCCCTTTTGGAACACCAGCGGGCAGTCGAACCTCGCCGGCGTCAGCCGCTGGGACGGGCCCTCGATCCACGACCTCGACGGCGACGGCATGCCCGAGGTCATCTCGGGCTCCGAGGTCTACGACGGGGTCACCGGCGTGCGCCTCAACCCCGGGCAGGTCATCACCGGGGCCGCCAACGGCGTGATCTCGGTGGTCGGCGACCTCGACCACGACTTCATCCCCGAGCTCATCGCCACCGACGTGCACGAGTGGGACATGGGCACGAGCACCTGGGTCTACAAGGCCCCGGGCGGCCCCGGCGGGCGCCACTACGCCTTCGCCGACTTCGGCAGCCCCGGCGTCAACCCGGGCGAGTGGAACGAGGACGCCCTCGACAACATCGCCGAGATCGTCACGGTGATCTCCGGCGCCGTCTACCTCGACACCCTCGACGGCGAGAACATCATGACCATCACCGGGGGCATCACCGGGGGCGGGCCGCCGACCATCGGCGACTTCGACAACGACGGCCTGCCCGAGATCGCCTCGGCCGGCGGCAACTTCTACCGCGTGTTCGACCTCGACTGCGACGGCAGCGACCCGAGCTGCGCCGCGACCTGGACCCGGTGGATCCAGCCCAGCCAGGACCTGAGCTCGGCGACCACGGGCTCGTCGATCTTCGACTTCGAGGGCGACGGCGAGGCCGAGGCCATCTACGGCGACGAGTGCTTCGTGCGGGTCTACGAGGGCGCCACCGGCGAGGTGCTCTACTCGTCCTCGCGGACCTCGTGCACCTGGTACGAGAACCCGATCGTCGCCGACCCCGACAACGACGACAACACCGAGATCCTCGTGGGCAGCAACGGCAACTGCTCGGTGTCCTGCCCCCTGCTCGACCCGATCCACAAGGGCGTGCGCTGCGAGGACGGCGAGGGCTGCCCCTCGGGCGTGTGCGACGAGGGCTTTTGTCGCTGCGTCGACGATACGGAGTGCCCGGCCGAGCACGCGTGCACGGCCCCGCTGGCCAACACCCCGGGCATGGGCGCGAACGTGTGCCGGGCCACGCACCCCCCCGGCATCGCGCAGACCGGCGTCCGCATCCTCCGCGACCAGCTCGACCGCTGGGCCTCCTCGCGCAACCTGTGGAACCAGCACGCCTACTCGATCACCAACGTCAACGATGACCTGAGCATCCCCGACGCGGCCAGCTGGGGCGTGAACCAAAACTACTCGGACCCCGAGCTCAACAACTACCGCCAAAACCGCCAGGGCGACACGCCCCCCGACGCCCTGCCCGACATCACCGGCGAGCTCGACGACGCGACCTGCTCGATCGTCGACGGCGAGACCGTGCTGACCGGGACCGTGTGCAACCGCGGGCTCAAGGCCGTGGGCTCGACCCTGCCCGCGACCTTCTACCTCGGCGACCCCGCCGACGGCGTGATCCTGTGCGTCGCCTACACCGAGGAGCCCGTGCCCGTCGAGGAGTGCCGCGAGGTCTCCTGCGTCATCGACAACGAGACCTCGGGGACCATCACCATGGTCACCAACGACGACGGCATGGGCGGCCAGACCACCCTCGAGTGCTTCGAGAACAACAACTCGGACACCGTCGAGGTCGAGGCCTGCGTGCCCGTCGAGTAACTCGACCCTCCGGGCCCAGGCGCGTGAGCCTGGGCCC
The DNA here is from genome assembly GCF_000170895.1 of Plesiocystis pacifica SIR-1. GTDB lineage: Bacteria > Myxococcota_A > Polyangia > Nannocystales > Nannocystaceae > Plesiocystis > Plesiocystis pacifica. The sequence continues at coordinate 26,368 of NZ_ABCS01000083.1, forward strand.
CGTGGCGGGCGCCCCACCTCCAGACAGGGCCGCAGCGAACCCCTTTCGCCGGCCCTGCGCCGCTTTCGAGCGCTCCTGGGACAAAGCCGAGCCCGCGTCGGCGCGGAACTCACGGCCCCGCGGGCCCTTGCAGCTTCGGCCCAGGCACCCGACACTGACTGCACCTCTTTGTTTTCGAGGTCCTGACCATGCTCCAGCGCAGCCTTCCCCTCACCCTCGCGTCGACCTGCCTCCTTGCCCTGGGCGCCTGCTCGTCCGGCGACGGCGACGAGTCCCCCGGCAGCTTCAGCGCCAGCTTCTCGAGCGGCAACGCCGACAACAGCAGCATCGACGACGACGCGACCACGGACGAGGAGACCGAGGAGTCCACCGAGGAGTCCACGGAAGAGTCGACGGAGTCCACGAGCACCGAGGAGTCCACCGAGGAGACCACCGAGGAGACGGACACCATGGAGGAGGACCCCTGCATCGCGATCTGCGACGGGGCCTCCAACAACCAGCCCAACACCTGCGACGACCCCTACATCATCGGGCGGACCGAGGCCAAGCTGGGCTTCACCCACGGCGGCACGACCAACGCCGCGACCAACGAAGACACCGAGAACTGCGGGCCGCACGACGACCCCGGCAACCTCGACACGGGCAAGGACCACTTCTTCCGCATCTGGCTGTACGCCGGCGACATCGTCACCGTGCAGCAGGTGGCCATCGGCGGCTGGGACCCGCGGGTCAAGATCCACGACGAGGCCGACTGCGTGGGCAAGGCCAAGGAGTGCACCGAGGACGACATCAACCTGTTCGAGTACACCGCGCCCAAGGACGACTGGTTCACCATCGTCGTCGACGGCATCTCCCTGGGCCTGGGCGACGCGGGCGACTACGTGCTCAACGTGACCTTGGTCCAGGGCGACGGCGTGCTCGACATGTGCGCGTGCCTGTGAGGGGCTAGCCCTCAACTAGTCCGCCGCGGCTTCGAGGGCGCGGCGTAGCGCCTTGGACTCGACGTCCTCGAAGGCCTCGAGCAGCTCGAGGCCCGCGCGGGCCTGCTCGCCGACCTCCGGCGAGCCGGGCTCGGCCAGGCGCGCGCGGCAAAGGTGCGCCCTCGCCCGATCGGTCGCCGGCGGGGCGGCGGCGGCTTCCATGGCCGTGTAGCGCTCGATCAGCGCCCGCGCCTCGTCGCGCTCGCCGTCCTCGATGAGCAGCGCGGCGAGCAGGGCCAGGTTCGCGGCCAGGTCCGGGTGCTCCGCGGTCAGGTTGCGCTCGCGCAGGGCCAGGGCCCGCCGCAGCAAGCCCACGGCCGCTCGACGCTCGCCGATCGCCGCGCGGGCGTGAGCGTAGACCACGAGGGTCTCGGCCACGGAGGGGTGGTCCTCGCCGAGGGTCTCGACGCGGGCGTCGAGGGCCACCTGCAAGCTCGCCAGGCCGCGCTCGTGCTCGCCGAGGTGGACCTGGGCCGTGGCCAGGCCCTCGAGCGAGCTGAGGCTCTCGTCGTGCTCCTCGCCGAACACCGAGCGGCGCAGCGCGTAGGCCTTCGCGTGGACCTCGGCGGCCTGCTCGTAGCGCCCGAGTTTGTTGTAGACCCGGCCCAGGTTGCTCCACGTCGAGGCGCGCTGGGGGTCGTCGGCGTCGAGGTGCTTGGCCTGGAGCTCGACGATGCGCTCGAGGGTCTCGCGCGCGGCGTCCTGCTTGCCCTGGCGACCGCGGACCACGGCGAGGTTGTTGAAGGCGTTGAGCACGCTGGGGTGGCCCTCGCCGTAGCTGCCCTCGAACAGGTCGAGGGTCTCGATGAACTCGGCCTCGGCGAGGGTGTAGCGGCCCTGGGCGAAGTGGGCGCTGGCGAGGTTGTTGAGCGCCGAGCCGACCTTGGGGTGGCTCGCGCCCAGGGTCGCGCGCAGGGTGTCGACGACCAGCTGGAACTGCTCGGCGGCGGCCTCGGCCTCGCCCTTGGCCCACAACACGCTGCCCAGGCCCTTGCGCACGCGGATCGCCAGGAGCTCGCGCTCGATGTCCTCGCCTGGGGCCGCCCCGCTCGTGCTCGCCGAGGCGAGGGCCAGCGCCCCCTCGAGCTCCGCCTGCGCCTCGTCGAGCTCGCCCTGGCGCCAGTGCATCAAGCCGACGAAGTACTCGAGCAAGACGCGCTCGCGGCTGGGCGCCCGGCCGTCCTCCTCGCCGCCCACGGCCAGGGCCGCGCCCCGCCGCTCGTGCTGCTCGACCAGCGCCCGCGCGATCCGGGCCCAGTGCCCCGCCGCCTCGAACTGCTTTTGCCGGTCGCCGGTGAGCTGCAGCAGGGCCAGGGCCGCGTCGAGCTGGACCGAGGCGTCGCCCGTGGCCAGGGCGCCGTAGAAGGCCTCGTGGAGGTTGAGGCCGGCGGCGTCGAAATTGCCGCCCTCGAGCTGAGTGAGGCCGTGCTCGAGGCTCGCCCGGGCCGTCGCGGCCTGCATCGCCGCGGACGGCCCCGCCTGGGGATCGACCGTGGCGCGCAGCCGGGTGTGGGCGCCCTCGACGATCGCCAGCGCCCCCTCGACGTCGCCAGCGTCCCGGCGCGCGCGCGCGCGGGTCAGGGCCTCGTCGAGGATCGCGATGCGCTCGCCCTCGCCCGCGCTCCGGGCCTCGCTGGCCTGGGCCTCGCTGGCCTCGAGCGCGCTGCGGTCCCCGCACGCGGCGATGGCCGGGAGCTTGTGCACGGCCTCGATGCTGTTCTCGACCACGGTCGCGTCGGGCTCGAGCAGGACCTCGACCAGGGCGTCCAGGCCGGCGCGGCGCCGCTCCAGGCAGGACATGCGCAGATCCAAGAGCGCGGCTGACTGCTCCCCGCGGACGTGGGTGGCCTCGCAGGCGTCGGTGTGGGCCAGCTGCCACTCGTGGGCGTAGCCGTCGAGGGCCCCGATCACGGTCGGCGCGACCTTGGCCGCGAAGGGCAGCTCGGTCCCGCCAAAGGCCGCCTCGAGCGCGGCGCGGCGCTGCGGGTTCCAGCTCTCGGCGATCCGCGCCTGCGCCCCCGTGCACTGCGGACCCTGCTCGGCCTGCCCCGCCCGCCGGGCCGCGTCGAGGCCCCAGGCCCCCGCGACCAGCGCCATCGCGAACACCACCCCCGCGCTGATCCGCCGCTGGGTCGCCCGCGGGTCGCGATCGACGACCGCGAGCAGCTCGTCCATGGACGCGAAGCGATCCTCGGGCTCGGTCTGCAGCCCGCGGACCAGGGCCCGGTGCAGCTTCGGGGGCACGCGGCGGGTCGAGGGCGGCTGGAGCTTGCCGTCGCGCACGGCCTGCCACAGCGCCAGGGGCGACTCGCCCAGGTAGGGCCGCCGGCCGTGGATCGCCTCCCACAGCGCGACGCAAAACGAGAACTGGTCCGCGCGCGCGTCGGTCTCGGCGCTGTCGAACTGCTCCGGGGCCATGTAGGCCGGCGTCCCGACCATCGCCCCGGCCCGGGTCAGCTCCGTGTCCAGGGCCAGCGAGGTCGTGCCCGAGCGCTCGTGGATCGAGGGCGTCGAGCGGCTCAGCTCGCGCTCTTCGGTGCTGGCCAGGCGGTGGCTCGCCGAGTGCTCGATGAAGCGGCGCCGCTCGATGCTCTCGTCGAGGCTGTGGTCCGGATCCTCGGCCCGCGCGAGGGCGTGGGCGATGCCGAAGTCGAGCACCACCACCCGCCCCGCCGGGGTCACGATCACGTTGTCGGGCTTGAAGTCGCGGTGGACGAGCTTGCAGGCGTGGGCCGCCGCGAGGCCGTGCCCGGCCTGGGAGAAGGTCGCGAGGATCTGCGCCAGGCTGCGGGCCTCCTCGCGCAGCCAGGACTTGAGGGACTGGCCGTCGACGAACTCCATCGCGATGTACACGCGCTCGTCGACGGTCCCGATGTCGTAGACCTGGATGACGTTGGGGTGCGAGACCCGAGCCAGGGCCTGGGCCTCGCGCAGCAGCCTCAAGGTCGCCCGCTCGCTGCGGCCGTCGTCACCGTGGAGCAGCTTGATGGCCAGCTTGCGGTCGAGGTCCGGGTCGTAGGCCGAGTAGACCACGCCCATGCCACCGGCCCCGAGGCGATCGAGGATCAGGTAGCGCCCGACTCGCTCGGGCATCTCCTCCTCGAAGTGCTCCCCGTCGCCGCCGATCGTCGCCGCGACGGTGTCCTCACCAAAGGAGTAGGACGAGAGCTCGCTGAGCATCGTGTCGGCGGTCCCGCCGTTGATGTCGCGCCCGCCCGGAACCATCGCCCAAGCTTCGGATTTTGCGTTGGCCCCCGCAACCGCGCGGCGCCCGACGAGCGGCGCAGCCCCTGCGCGGCCGTTCCCGCCCCTTTGTCTGTTTTAGCCGTCGTGGACGACGCCACGCCCTCCCTGCCCCACGTCCACGACTCAGCGCCGCGCGGGGCCCACGGCCTCGATCAGCACGGCCCCAGATCTTCGCCGAGCGGCTCGCACATGAAGCCTTCGTCGACGGCCTCGGCCGGCACGCACGCGGGGTAGTGGATGATGCCCTCGGAGTTCTGGTTGCACCAAAAGGGCTCGCCGCCCTCGATGCAGTCCTCGACGAAGCGGCACTCGATGTACTCCGCAGGCTCGATGCAGTAGCCCTCCGCTCCCGCCGGGACGAGCTCGCCGACCATCAGGGGCTCGCACCCGACGGCGAGGACGCAGTCGTTGTAGGCCTCGATGGCCTCGCACTCGACCGGTGAGTCATCGGCGCTCGTGTCCGGGGCCTCGGACGCGGCGCCGGCCGTCTCGTCCGCGGCCTCTTCACCGACGCTCTCCTCGGACTCACCTTCCTCGTCCTCTTCCTCGTCGGTCCCCGCGTCGTCCCCCTTGCCGTCGCCGCGGCCTTTGTCGCCGAACTGCGAGTTGCCCATGGTGCACGCGAGCCCGCCCACCAGCGCGCACGCGCTCAACACCCAGATCAGTCGCGCGCCCCGAGTCATGGCCTCAGTTTCTCGCGCGCTTCGCGAGCAGCGCAAGTCCTGGTTGCGCGTCCGCCCCGACATGTCGCCACGCGGCGCGCGGCGCTACCATTTGACCGTGGATCACCCCGAGCCGACGGATGACCTCCTCCTCCAAGCCTGGCGCGACGGAGACAAGGTCGCGGGGCAGCGCCTGGTCGAGCGCCACTACCAGGCCGTCGCCCGCTTTTTCCTCCACAAGCTCGGGCCGCAGACCGACGACCTGGTCCAGGCGACCTTCCTCGGGCTCATCGAGGGCATCGAGCGCTTCCGATCCGAGGGCAGCTTCCGGGCCTTCTTGTTCGCCATCGCGCGCAACAAGCTGCTCAAGCAGCTGCGCAACACGACCCGCGATCGGGCCCGCTTCGACGCCGGCGAGACCTCGCTCGCGGGCCTGGATCCCTCGCCGACCCACCTGCTCGTCGCCCAGGCCGAGTCCAAGCTGCTGCTCAACGCCCTGCGCCACCTGCCCATCGACTCGCAGATCATGCTCGAGCTCCACTACTGGGAGCGCATGGCCATCGCGGACATCGCGGTGGTGTTCGACATGAAGGTCAACACCGTCAAGGCGCGCATGCGACGGGCGCGGATCGCCCTCGACGAGCACATGCAAGCGCTGGCCGCGACGCCGCAGGAGCTCGAGGCCACGCGCAGCGGGCTCAGCGGGTGGGCTCAGCGATTGCGCAACGAGCTCGAGCTGCGCTGAGGCCCGCTTCCAAGTCGGGTTCGCGAGTGGCTACAACAGCCGCCAGACCCCTGTGTGAGCCCTTTCTGGGCCAAAAAACGTGACGGAAACAACTGCGCGGAGCGACCACCAGATCGGAGCATGGACGCTCCGCCGCTCGCCCCCGACGCAACCATGGACTTAGACGAACTTCGTGCCTTCCTCGCCGTCGCCAAGACGGGCTCCTTCCTCGCCGCGGCTCAGGAGCTGCGCCAACCCCGGGCCACGCTGCGTCGCCGCGTCAACGCCCTCGAGGCGCGCGCGGGGGTCACCTTGTTCGAGCGCAGCAACTCCGGGGTGAGCCTGACCCAGCCCGGGGCCCTGCTCGCCGACAACGGGCGCGAGCTCTTGCAACAAGCCGGCGCCTTGCTGTCCTCGCTGCGCGAGGTCGACAGCGAGCCCTCCGGGGAGCTGCGCGTGGTCTTGCCCGAGGGCGCGCCGGTGACCGGGCTGACGCCGCTCATCCAGGTGATGCGCATGCGCTACCCCAAGCTGCGCGCGACGATCCACTTCAGCGACGACCCGCTGCGGGCCCAGGACGACTTCCACCTCGCCGCCCACTTCGGCGTGCGCACACCCAAGGGGCCATGGACGGCCTTCCCCCTCGCGCGCATGCGCATGGGCCTGCTCGCCAGCGCCGACTACCTGCGCCGCAACGGCACCCCCGAGCGCGTCGAGGACCTCGCCGAGCACACGCTGATGAGCTGGCTGTGTCCGAGCGAAGATCCGGGGCGCTGGCCGTGCGCCAACGGGCACTACTGCGAGGTCGAGCCCGCGATGACCAGCGCCAACAGCAGCCTGCTGCGCCGCTGCGCCCACGCGGGCATGGGCATCGCCATGGTCCCCGACGTCGGCATGCCCGATGTCGGCAACGAGGACTCGGAGGCCCTCGTGCCCGTGCTCCCCGAGCAGGTCGGCCGCGCCCACGACCTGCGCCTGGTGATCCACGAGGCCCTGGCGAGCTCACCACGGTTGTCGGCCATCGTCCGCGAGACCCAGCGCTTCGTCGACATGATGCGTGCGGCCGAGACCCGCGTGGAGAAGCTCTGCGCGCGGCTCCAGGACGGGCGCAGCCGCATCCAGAGCGCCTTCGAGCAGTCCGCCGTCTAAACTGGAGCGGTGTCCCAGGCCGAGCTCCTCGAGACCCTCCGGGCCCACGCGGGCGATCGCAGCCACCGGACCGTGCTGTCCGACGCGCTGCTGAGCGTGGGCGACCCCCGCGGCGCGTTGATGGCCGCCCAGCTCGCCGGCCTCCCCCCGCCGGCCGAGGCCTGGGAGCACACCCTCGACGCCGCCCTCGCTGCGGCGCCCAACGTCGACCAGCTCCGCGTGCACGCGGGCATGGTCGTCGAGCTGTCGCTCTCCGACTGGGACCACGCCGCCATCGATCCGAGCTGGATCGCCACCCAGCCCCTCGTCGTCGCCCGCGTCAGCCTGCCCTCGAAGGCCGAAGAGCTGCCGACGGCCATCGACTGCCTCGACCTGGCCCTGATCCGCTGCCGCGGGGTCGCGCTGGGCTCCCGCCTCGACGCGGACGCCTGGCCGCTGGTCTACGCGTGGCTGCAAGACCGGGACTTCGAGCACCTCGAGCTGGACCTGAGCGCGAGCGTCGACGAGCTCGGCGAGCTGACCGAGGCCCTGAGCTCGGTGCGCTCGGCCAAGCTCGACTACCGCGACGTCCAGGTCGCCGAGACCCTGTGCCTGTCCCTGCTGCCCAACCTGCGTCGGCTGTGCCTCGAAGGCCCCGCCGCGGGCTTCGACCCGCGCATGCTCGCCGGACTCGAGCACCTCGAGCACCTCGACCTGCGCCGCTGCGCCCTGTCTCCGGACCAGCTCGAGGCCGCGGTCGCCTGGCGCGACGCGGCCCCGGGCCGCAGCCTCCGACACCCTGAGCTCGGGGAGCTCGGGCTGCGCCCCCCGGACCTCGACGACGTGTTCGGGACCCAGGGCCTGCGCTGGGAAAAGGGCGACGCCCTGCGCACCCGCGTGGCCGTGTGGCCCGCCGAGGTCTGGACCTTCGCGTCCCTGCGCGGGTCGGAGCTGCAGCTGCACGTCCGCGACGCCCCGAGGGCCCGGGTTCAGCTCGACGCGGACCTCACCGAGCTCGCGGCGCTCCCGGATCGACTGGTCCTCGCGCGCCGCGAGGGCGGGGTGCGCAGCTACGCCCTCGACCTCGCGGGCATCGACTCGCCCCGCCTCGAGGCGACCCTGAGCGCCGCCGGCCCGCGCCGCCGCGGGACCCAGGCCGGGCGGGTCCGCGGCCTGGACCAGCGCGGAGACGCCCTCGCCGTCGACGGGCTCGCGGCTTCGTGGCGCTGCACCGACGGCGCCGATCGAGCTCCGGCCGATGACGGCGAGCTCGGCCCCGTGCGCCGCTGCCTGACCCTGCTCGAGGGCGGCGCGGCCTGGGTCGAGGGCGAGCTCCACCAGGCCGCGGCCTCGCGCCTGCGCGTCGCCTTCGAGGGCGAGCGAGCCGAGCGCTCCCGCACCGTCGAGCTCGGCGAGCCCATCCTCGCCCTCGGCGCGTCCGCGACCACGGTGTTCGCCCTGACCCCGCGCGAGGTCTGGCGCGTCGGCCTCGACGCCCGACCCCAGCGCATCGGCAGCCGCAGCGGGGGCCGGGCGCGGATCGTCTCGCGCGAGGGCGTGACCGCGTGGACGAGCTCGCGCCGCTCGGTCACGATCCAACGCGGCGATCGCATCGACTCCCTCGCCTACCCCGACAGCTACAGCGGCGGCTGCGACGAGGAGCTCGCCGTCGCCGACCTGGCGATCACCGAGGACGGCGTCGTCATCGCCGCCCTCGAGCACGGCGGCCTGAACCTGCTGACTCCCGACGGCGCGCTCAAGGCCGACGAGTTCCCCGAAGAGCCGCTGCGACGGTGGATCTTCATCTACCGCAGGGAGATCCTGATCGCGGGCTGACGCCCGCCCTGCCCCACGTCCGCGACTCAGCCCGCCGAGCGCTCGACGCAGCGCACCGCCTGGGCCTTGCCCCACGCGCGCACGTTGACGAACACCGACTCGAGCTCGCCCTCGCGGTTCACGAAGTAGGTGTCGGGGATCTTCTCGCTGCCGAACAGCTTGTGGGCCTCTTCGCCCTTGGCCCACAGCACCTCGACCCTGGTGTCGAGCAGGCCCATGCGCTCGAGGTAGGGCGCGAGCTCGGCCTTGTCCTCGTCGACGCCGACGGCCAGGATGACCACGTCCTCGCGCTCGCCGAGGCGGTCGGCGAGGATGTCGAGGTCGGGCCACTCGCGGGTGCAGGGCTCGCACCAGGTCGCCCAGAAGTTGAGGATCACGAACTGCCCGCGGTAGTCGGCCAGGGTCACGGCGTTGCCCTCGAGGTCCTCGAGCTCGAGGCTGGGGGCTGGGCCCGAGCGCGGCTCGGGGGCCATGGGCCGACACGCGGCGCCGATCTGGGCCTTGGCCGCGGGCACGAGGGCCTGGGCCAGCGCGAACACCAGCACGCCGCCGATGAGCACGAAGCAGACCAGGGCGGCCAGGCTCAGGGCGTCCATGGACGAGCCGCGCGGCTTGGCGGCCCGCGAGGGCGCCGGGATGTCGAGGTCCAGGCGCGGGTCTCGGGCCTCGAGCTGGGCCGCGAGCGCGGCCGCGCCCTCGTCCTCACCGTCGAAGCTCTCCCCGTCGACGCTGGCGTCGTCGATGGTCATGCCCGCGGCCGAGCGAGCCGAGCGTGGCTCACTGACCGCCGAGATCATCCGTTGCGGCGCGTCCTGGTCCTCGTTCACGCCTCAGTCCTTCGCGGTGGGCTTGCCGTCGGCGATGATCTTCGCGTACACGCCGCTGGCTGGGGTCCCGGCGTCGACCAGGCCCTTGGCCTCGGCGCGGCGCTCCTCGAACACCTGCTCGAAGACCGCGAAGCTCTGCGCCCCGGACAGGTAGCGCCCGTTGACGAAGAAGGCCGGGGTCCCGCTGATGCCGAAGCGCTGGGCGACCTCGAGGTCGGACTGCAGCGCCGCCGCGACGGCCTCGCCGTCGTAGTCGGTGACGAATTTTTCCACGTCGAGGCCGAGCTCGGCGGCGAGCTTCTCGAACTCGTCGAGGGTCTGGGCCTGATGCAGGAACAGCTTGTCGTGCATCTCCCAGAACTTGCCCTGCTGGTGCGCGGCCAGGGCCGCGCGCGAGGCGTCGCGGGCGTTGGGGTGCATGGCCAGCGGGCGCTGGCGGTACACGACGCGCACGTCGTTGGGGTAGGTCTCGGCCAGCTTGTCGACGGCCGTCTTGACCCGCACGCAGTAGGGGCAGTGGTAGTCGGCGAACTCGACCACGGTGACCAGCGCGTCCGCGGGGCCCTTGGCCGGGGCGCCGGTGATCGGCACGGCGTAGACCGAGACGTCGTCGGGCTCGCCGGGGCGGCGCTTTTTGGGGGCCGCCTTGCGCTCGGGCGCGCCGACTTGCTTGTCGAGGGCGTCCTTCATCAGGAAGTCGTAGACCTCCCCGCGGGCGAGGCCCTCGCTCTTTTTGATCTCCTCGGCGTAGTCGAGCTCGGCGGCGATGATCTTCTTCCACCCGAGCTCGTCGCGCTTGCCCCGGTACATGTGGCCGTTGACCAGGAAGGCCGGGGTCCCGGTCACGCCGACCTTGCCGCCCGCGGCCATGTCCTCGTCGACGGCCGAGCGCGCGTCGAGGGACTCCATGTCGCGGCCGAACTTCTCGGCGTCGAGGCCCAGCTCCTTGATCCAGTCGGGCGTGTCGTCGATGGCCGACTTGGCCGCGAACAGGCGGTCGTGGAAGATCCAAAACTCGCCCTGCTGGTGCGCCGCCCACGAGGTGTAGGCCGCCGGCGCGGCCAGGCGGTGCCCGGGCAGCGGGTAGTGCTTGAAGATCAGCCGGACGTCGCCCTCGTAGCTGTCCATCGCGGCCGCGAGGGGCTCGACGGACTGCTCGCAGTAGGGGCACTGGAAGTCGGCGAACTCGATGATGGTCACCAGCGCGTCGTCCGGGCCCTTTTGGGGCTCGTCGCCGCGCAGCTCCACGCGGTAGCGGTCGCCGCCGTCGGGCTGGGGCTTGTCGCCGAACTTCAGCCGCGCCCACTGGCCGACGTAGTAGCCGGCGATCAGCGTGGCGACGAAGCCGAGCACGAACACGAGGTTGCCGAGGAAGGCGCTCTTGACCACGTCCTTGCGGTTCGCGTCCTTGGCCGCCTGCTCGGCGGCCTCGACCTCCTGCGCAGGATCGGGCTCCTGGGGCGCGTCCTCCCCGACCCCCGAAGGCGCGGCCGCCTCGGTGGACTCGGTGGTCACCGACGCGCCGCCGGCCCCGGCCTTCTTGGCTCGGGACAGGCGCAGCGCTTCGGCGATCTCGGCATTGGTCTGCGACTCGTCGAGGGTCTCGTCGTCGCGGGTCTTGGTGTCGTCGTAGTCGGACATCGAGGACTCCGGCGGGAGTGGTAGCGCACAGTCTCGGCGGGCTCCACCCCCCACCTCAGGACTCCAGCCACGCGGGGCTCATGCGGGGCGAACGCGGGTTTGGGCCGCGGCTGGGGCTCTGAGGTGGGGGGGAGACCCCCTCGGCGCGCCCGCCGAAGCGGGCGCTGGGGGTCTCCGAGGGGACGTCGCCGGCTACTTGGCGTCGTCCTCCTTCTTGGGCTCGGGCTTCTTGGCCTCGTCCTTCTTGGCGGGCGCGCCCTTCTTCTTGGCCTCGAAGCCGCCGGCGAGCTCCTCGTCGAGGACGGCCTTGGCCATCTCGAAGGGCACCGCGCCACGCATCGAGCGGCCGTTGATGAAGAAGTTGGGCGTGCCCGAGACGCCGTTCTTGGCGCACACGGCCTTGTCGTCCTGCACCTTCTGGGCGGTCTCCTCGGAGTTCCAGTCGGCGATGAACTTGTCGACGTCGATGCCGATCTGCGCCGCGAAGTCGCGGTAGTCCTGCTCGGTGCGCTTGCCCTTGTTGGCGAACAGCACGTCGTGCATCTCGAAGAACTTGCCCTGCTTGCCGGCCGCGACCGCGGCGCGGTGCGCCGACTCGGCGTTCTTGTGCATGGGCAGCGGGAAGTTCAGGAAGTAGAAGGCGACCTTGTCCTTGTACTCCGGCGCCGCGAAGATGTCCTCGATGAGCTTGGCGCCCCGGGTGCAGTAGGGGCAGTCGAAGTCCGAGCACTCGACGATGGTGAGCTTCGGATCGGTGGTGTTGCCCTTGCCGGGGACGGCGCTGAGGTCGAACTGGCGACGCTGGTGATCGGCGATCGGCGGGGCCTTGACCTCGGTCTCCCAGCCCTTGAGCATCTCCTCGTAGAGATCCTCGGGCTTGACGCCCTTGTCGGCCATGAACTTCTCAGCCTTGGCCTTCTCCTGGTCGATGATGGCCTTGAAGGCCTCGAAGGGCTGCGCGCCCGAGACGAAGCGGCCGTTGACGAAGAAGGCCGGGGTCCCGCCCGCGCCGAACTGCTGCGCGACCTTCTGGTCCTCGGCGATCATCTTGGCCAGCTCGGGGTCCTTCATGTCGGCCTCGAACTTGGCGACGTCGAGGCCCAGCTGCGTGGCGAGCTCGCTGTAGACGCCCTCCTTGCCCAGGGCGCCGCGCTCGGAGCCGGCCTTCTCGAACAGGGCGTCGTGCATCTCCCAGAACTTGTCCTGCTTGTGCGCCGCGAGGGCGGCCAGGGCCGCCGGCTTGGCGTTCTTGTGCATCGGCAGGGGCTGCTGGCGGAACACCACGCGCACGTCGTCGCCGTACTCCTCCTCGATCTGCGTGAGGGTCGGGAGCACCTTGCGGCAGTAGGGGCACTCGAAGTCCGAGTACTCGACGATGGTCACGAGCGCCTCGGCCTTGCCCTTCATCGGGCGATCGGTGACCGGCACGGCGTAGTTGGCCGCGGGGTCGGGCTTGCCGGCCTGCTTGCCCTGCTTCTTCTTGTTGGGGCGCTTGGGGGCCTCACGCTTGGTCTTGGCGTGACGCATGATGTGGGCGTAGAGGTTGTCCCGGGTCGCGCCCGCGTCGAGCAGGGTCTGCGCGAAGGCCTTCTCCTCCTCGACGAGCTTCTCGAGCGCCTCGAGGTTCTTGGCGCCGCGCTGCGGGCGACCGTTGATGAAGAAGCTGGGCGTGGAGGTGACGCCAAAGCGCTTGCCCTGGGTCATGTCGGCCTCGACGGCGCCGCCGAAGGTCTTGCCCTCGAGGTCCGCCTTGAACTTGTCCATGTCCGGGACCTTGGCCTGCTCGGCGTAGGCGATCAGGTCGTCCTTGCTGAGCTTGCGGGCGTTCTTGAACACGATGTCGTGCATCGCCCAGCCGAACTCCTTGCCCTGGGCGTGGGCGGCGAGCACGGCCTCGGAGGCCGGGCGAGCGTCGCGGTGCATGGCCAGGGGGTAGTGCTTGAAGACGATGCGCACGTCCTCGGGGTGCTTCTCGGCCAGCTCGCGCAGGGCGTCGGTCAGGCGCGAGCAGTAGGGGCACTGGAAGTCCGAGTACTCGACGATGGTGACCAGGGCGCCCGACTCGGCGCCGTGCCACATGTCGCCCTCTTGGTAGGTGATCTGGTAGCGATCGCCGGTGACCTTGTCCTTCAGGCCGTCGTCGACCTGATCCATGGTCACGAAGGCGCCGGTGCCCGCGGGGGCGTCGCCGTCGGCACCCTCGCCGCCGCCCTCGGACTTGGCCGGGGGCTCGACGCAGGCCGAGGTGGTCACGAGGCCTCCGGCGAGGCCGGCGACGATGAAGGAGTTGAATAGGAAGCGCTTCATGATGTTGTCCTGTGTTGGAATCTGAGTGAACCGGAGGGTTCAGAGTTGGCCGAGCTGTCCGGCCGCGTTGGATGTCATCTGGATGTGGGCGTTGGGGTATTGCTCGGGGCCCAGGGCCCCGCGCATCAGCTCTGCGTTCAAGTCGGCCCGCGCAGTGCCCTGCTCCGCGAGCGCCTTGGCGCGTTCGAGCTCCTCGTCGATCAGCCCCTCGAAGGTCCCCACGCTGCGGGCACCGTCGACGAAGCGACCGTTGACGAAAAAGCCTGGCGTGCCCCGGACCCCGAGGCGCCGCGCGAGCAGCAGGTCCGCCACCAGGGCGTCGCTGACCTCGCGGGTCTGGAAGTCACGCTCGAATGCCTCCTTGTCCAAGCCGAGCTCGTCGGCGAGGCGCACGAAGGTCGAAAAGCCCAGGCCCCCGCCGTCGAGCTTCCACAAGGCCTCGTGGAACTCGGTCGCCTTGCCCTGGCGCGAGGCCGTGATCACCGCGCGCGCGGCCGGGGCAGCGCCCGCGTGGATCTCGAGGGGCAGGTGGCGCAGCTCCACGCGCAGGTCGTCGCCGTAGCGCTCGATGAGCGCGGGCACGATCTCCTCGTGGGCCTTGCGGCAGTAGGGGCACTGGTAGTCGATGAACTCGACGAGGACTACCGGAGCGTCCGCAGGGCCGTAGCCTGGGGCGCCGGTCGGGATGGCGTAGCGCTGGTCGTGCTTGGGGCCCTCGGTCTGCGGGGCCTTGGCCGCCTCGGCCATGGCCTTGCGCTCGGCCATGAGCCGCTCGGCCTCGGCCTCGGCCGAGCCCTGACCTTCGGGGCCGTCTTCGGTGACCTGGCCGTGCTTCGCCGTGCGCATGAACTCGGCGTAGACGGCCTCGCGCTTGATGCCCTCTTGCATCATCCGGCGGGCGCTGGCGAGCTCGCGGTCGATGAGCGCGTGCCAGCCGGCCTCCTCCTTGAAGCCGAGCACGAACAGGCCGTTGACGAAGCCGGCGGGCAGCGCCGACAGGCCGAGCTCGGTGGCGCGGCGACGATCACGGACGCGGTCGCCCGAGTAGGCGCCGGTGTCGAGGTCGTCCATGAACTGGTTGACGTCGAGGCCGATGACCTCGGCGTGCTTGCGCAGAACCGGGCGGGAGAAGTCCTCCGGGTTCTCGAACAAGCGCCAGTGCATCTCCCAGAACTTGCCCTGGGCACCGGCCGCCAGCGCGGCCTCGGTGGCGCGCTCGCCGTGCTGGAAGCCGGGCACGGTGCCGGCCCGGAACACGACGCGGACGTCGTCGCCGTAGTCTTCGACGAGGTGCTTCATGACCTGCCAGGTCCGCCCGCAGGGCGGGCAGGCGTAGTCGGTCCACAGCACGATGGTGACCAGGGGTTGTTCGCCCCCGAGGGCGTACTCCCGGTCGCGCTCGTCGAGCTCGACGTAGTAGCGGCGCAGGTCGATGTTCGTCCCGGCCTGGAGCGGATCTGGCTTGGCGGGGCAGCCGGCCATCGTGACAGTGACGGCGGCCGCGAGCAGGGCCAGCGAGCAAGCGGAGACGACCGCCCGCGCGCGCGAAAGCCTAGATTGTTGAGTCATGGTGCACTTCGGTTCCTGAGGGGGTGCCCCCGCGAGCGCGCGTCGAAGTCCCGCCGATGTGCGGGATGGCGCTCGAGGTGGCGAGCAGCACGAAGTCCGCCTGTTGCTTGTGGTTCGGTGTGGTCACCGATCCCAGGACGAGGCGTGCAGCCGCGCGGGACCGGTCCACGCCGGGCAGCGCGTCCCGAATGGACGGGCGCTGCCGAGGCGGACAGAGGGTGCGCTCAGGACCGAGGTGGCGGCGAGGGAGGCGTGGGCGTGAGCAGGGCGCGGAAGCTGGCGTCCGCGGGCAGCGGCAGCCGGCGCGCGCCGGGGATGGGCGCGCTCAGCTGGGCCAGGAAGGTGTCGCCGGTCGACGCGTTGGCGAGCTTGGGCGCGGGCCCGGGCAGGCCGCCGGCGATGAGCTTGCCGCACTCGGTCCCGCCGACCTGGCAGCTCTCGCGCTCCCACAGCTCGGTCAGCAGCTCGGTGCACTGCTCGGGCGTGCCCTCGAGCAGCACCCGGCGCAGCAGGCTGACCAGGGCCGGCTCGTCGAGGGACTGGGACCACTCCGCGCCGCAGTCGACCAGCTCGCTCACCGAGCTCTGCTCGGGCGCGTCGCAGGCCTCGTCCAGGCCGGGCGCCGACACGGGCCCGTCGACGGAGACCTGCTCGACGCGGGGATCTGGCGCGGTGGTCAGGGGGTCGAAGCCGGCCGCCGCGGGCAGCAGCGCGTGAGCCTGGGCCCGCGTCGCGGGGGCCTCGGGGTCGTCGTCACCATCGATCTCGGCGCGCACCCAGCTCGGCGCGAGCAGGGCTGCGAACAGGAGCAGCACCCCGAGGAGGGAGACTGCGGGGCCCCCGAAGGGCCTCATGGTGGATCGACGACCCACGACAGCGACGA
>NZ_ABCS01000082.1 GCF_000170895.1 Plesiocystis pacifica SIR-1
AGGTGATCACCAACGTCCGAGGCCCCGTGCGCGCGACGGTCATCGCCTCCACGCCGCTGGCCAGGGTCCGGGTTCGAGCGGGCCGATCCAGCCCGAGGCCCGCCCGGTGGGGCCCGAGGAGCGGGCCGGTGAACAGGTCGGCGGAGCGCACGAGGTAGACGGTCTTGCCCTCGACCTCCCCGAGCCCCCCTCCCTTTGGATGGTCAGCGGACGCCTACTTGGCGCGCTGCACGATCTCGAACTCGATGCGGCGGTTGTTCGCCCGGCCCGCGCGAGTGTCGTTGGTGTCGACGGGCTTGTCGGGCCCGAAGCCGTCGGTGGTGATCCGGCTCGCGTCGATGCCGTGCTCGACCAGGTAGGTCTTCACGGACTCGGCGCGGCGCTTGGACAGGTCGACGTTGTGGTCGTGGTCGCCGCGGCTGTCGGTGTGACCGGTGACCTTGATGCGGATGTCCGGGAAGTCCGTGAGCACCTTGACCGCCTTGTCGAGGGTCCTGGTCGAGGACTTGCGGATCTTGTCCGAGTCGGTCTCGAAGGTGATGCCCTTGATCGCGCCGGTGAAGGCCGCGACCTCCTTGGGCACCTCGTCGGCGCAGCCGTCCTCGTCCTGGTAGCCGTTGGCCGTCTCCGGCTCGTCCGGGCACTTGTCGAGCTCGTCGAGGATCCCGTCGCCGTCGCGGTCGGACTCGGGGCAGCCGTCCTCGTCCTTGTAGTCGTTGACCGTCTCGGCCTCGTCCGGGCAGGAGTCCTGGTCGTCCCAGAAGCCGTCGCCGTCGCGGTCGGACTCGGGGCAGCCGTCCTCGTCCTGGTAGTCGTTGACCGTCTCGGCCTCGTTGGGACAGGTGTCCTTGTCGTCGATGAAGCCGTCGCCGTCGGAGTCGGGCTCGGGGCAGCCGTCCTCGTCCTGGTAGTCGTTGACCGTCTCCGGCTCGTCGGGGCAGGAGTCGACGTCGTCGGTCAGGCCGTCGCCGTCGCGGTCGCCCGCGGGCTTGGCCTTCTCGCGGCCCAGGGTCACCGACAGGCCCAGGAGGACCTCCGGGTTGTGGGCGCGGAAGGCCAGGTCGACGGACTGCTTGTGGCTGACGTTGTCGCGGATGTCGAGGCGCAGCATCACGTAGCGGTTGATGTACACCTTGACGCCCGCGCCGAAGTGGAGGATCGGGTCGATGTCGTTGCCGAGCGCCGCGCGCTCACTCGACACGCCCATCCCGCCCGCGCCCAGGACGACGAAGGGGGTGACGCTCCACAGCCCGAGCTGACCCACGAGGTGGCCGCGGACGTGGTAGAGCAGCGCGTTGCCGCCGTCGACGGAGGAGGGCATCACGCCGCCCTCGGCCTCGAGGCCGAAGAAGCGCCCGAGGTTCTGGCCGGGGTAGTAGCCCACGCGCAGGCCGATGTCCGGGGCCAGGGTCGGCAGCTCCTTCCAGCCCTGGAGCTCGCCGAGGTCCAGGGAGGGCTCGAAGATCTCGTGGTTGGGGCTGGGGAAGAACACGCCGCCGTAGATGCCGATCTCGGTCATCCCGCCCTCGGGCTCCCAGCGGTTGATCCACTTCTCGTCGCCGCGGTCCTTGGCCTTCTTGGGCTTGGCCGCGCCGCCGCCGGCGGAGGCGTCACCGCCCGCGTCGGCGTCGCCATCGGCGGACGCGTCACCGTCGGCCGCAGCCGACGCGCCGTCGCCCAGGGACAGGGAGGCCTCGCCCCCGGCCTCGGCCGAGGCGTCGCCATCGGCACCCTCCTCCGGGGCCGCGGAGGCGAAGGGGGAGACCATGAGGATCGGGAGCGCGGAGAGAATGGAGAGTCCGAATGTGCGGAGTTTCATGGTTGCTTGCTCGAGCATGGTGGTGAAGGTGGTGGGCTCGTGGGGCTCACGTCACAGGCAGCTGGACTGCCACGGCCCGTTGCAGGCCGACACCTGCGAGAAGTCGTAGGTGCCGAACTGGCCGCTGGGGTAGGTCCCATCAGCGACGACGAAGTTTGCGACGACCATCGCGTTGGAGGTGTCGGTGATGGTGATCTCGGTCTGCGTCGTGTCGTAGAGCACCTCCACGTCGTAGACCCGGTTGGAGATCCAGCCGTTGGTGGTCGTGTCCTGGGGCTCCATGAGCACGGAGACGTTGGGCGTGTCCGTGCCGCAGGCGAAGTCCGTGTTGGTCCAGTCCTCCTGGCGATCGACGAGCTTGACGGTGATGCCGGGGAGGCCGTCGCAGCCGAACCAGTTTTGGTAGGTCTTCTTCCAGCTCAGCATGTAGAACTGGTCGGCGCTCTGCCAGCCCCACACGAAGCCGATGATGTCGTCATCGTCGGTGGTCTGGACCTCCATGGTCCCGGTGATGCGCACCGACTCGTGGACGATCGGGCAGATGTAGGCCGTCGGGTCCGAGTTGCTCGTCGTGCAGGTCGTGGTCCCGTCCGCCGAGAAGGTGTGCGTGGCCGGGGCGCCGAGGAAGCCGACCGCCTCGCACTCGGCCTCGGGCACGCCGCCGAGGATCCACGACTTGTCGGTGATGTGCACCGTCAGGTCGTCGGTGCCCTGGTTCCCCAGGCCGTCCGTCGCCGTGACCGTGTAGGTCGTGATGTCCGTGGGCATGGCCTCGGGGTCGGGGATGAAGGCGTCGTTGAGGGTGTCGGCCGGGGTCCACTCGTAGGTGTAGTTGCCGTCGCCGCCCACGGCCGTCGCCATGAGCTGGGCGCTCCCGCCGAGGGTGGTGTCGACGCAGCCGGGGACGGCGTCGGGGCAAACCACCCGCGCGGAGTCGCTGTCGTCGCAGTCGTTGCCCGGGGCCACGCCCTCGATCGGGCTGCTCTCGCCCCAGCCGTCGTCGTCCGCGTCCTCCATGCACGCGTTGGGGTCGTCGATCTCGGCCGCGCCCGGGAAGGCCGTGGCGCTCGAGTCGTCGCAGTCCGTCCCGTTTTGCGAGCCGGGGTAGGTCATCTCGGCGTTCATGTCGCCGTAGCCGTCGTCGTCGATGTCGGCGGTGCACAGCTCGGGCTCTTGCTCCGCCGCGCCCGGGTAGACGTCGGGGTTGTCGTCGAGGCAGTCGTTGTCGCCCTCGACGTAGCCCTCGGGCGGCTCCTCGCCGGGGCTCACCTCGACGCAGTTTTGGCCGCCCACGCCGTCTTGGTCGGCGTCCTCGCACCACAGCGTGCAGTTGAACACCTCGGGGTTGGTGTCGTTGCAGTCCGTCCCGGGGATGGTCGTGCCGACCGGGGACGAGTCGCCGTAGTCGTCGTCGTCCTCGTCTTGCATGCACGCGTCGGGGTCGTCGTTCGGCGCCGCGCCCGGGAAGGTGTTCTCGCTGGTGTCGTTGCAGTCCGAGCCGGGCACCGCGTTGGAGTTGCTCGGCATCTCGTCGCCGAAGTCGTCGCCGTCGGCGTCGGTCATGCACGCCTCGGGGTCATCGTTCGGCGCCGCGCCTGGGAAGGTGTTCGCGTCGTCGTCGTCGCAGTCCTCGCCGTTGGACTGCGGCACGCTGCCCGCCGGCGGGTCCTCGCCCGCGGGCACCTCCTCGCAGTCCTCGGGATCGCCGTAGCCGTCCATGTCGTCATCGGCGCAGTAGGTCTCGGCCTCGCCGGTCTCCGTAGAGCCCTGGTCGGCGGTCCCGGTCTCGGTCTCGTCCATGGTGCCCTCGGCCGTCTCGTCGGCCGTCTCGTCCGAGGTCTCCTCGGAGCCGACCTCGTCGGCGTTGCTGCTCGTCGACAGGCACTCCCCCTTCCCGAGGCCATCGTCGAGGCAAGGGTCGCCGCAGGCGGCGACGGACAGGGACAACAAGCAGGCAGAGCCAAGACCAAGGTGACGAAGAATGGTGCGTTTCATGATGAGTACTCGTGATGGCTATCGCTCGTCATCTTACGTGTAGAGCTCCCTCGGACGGATCCAAAAAACTCGCGCGGAGTCGAGCCGAGCGCTCCTGCTCGACTCCGCGCGCGGCCAATTGGCCACGCCAGGGCCCCGCCGCGAGGTCGCCTTGGTCGCCGCGGTGGGGTTGGTCCGGCCAACGGCTCCGAGGCCGACTGACGGAATTTGTCACCGCAACTGCGATCAAAGACTGACCCGGACTGGGGTCATAGCGCCCCCAGCCCGCGTCGGCTTGATTGGGGCCAAGTGCCCCAATAACGATCACTCAATCACGAACACGTGACTGCGTTGATCGGGGATGTCCGCCTGGAAGCCGTCGCTGACCAGCGCGCTCGAAGCCCCGCCAAACACCTCCACGTCCACGCTGCCGCTGCCGTCGAGGACCCGGCGCACCGTGACATCGCCAGATACCCCTGCAGCATCCATCATGTCCTGAGGGAGACGGACCGGCCCGGCGGCGGAGCCTCCAGGGGTGAAATTCGCCACCACCACCATCACCCTCCCCTCGTTCGGGGCAAAGCGAGCGAAGCTATAAAAGCCGTCGGGGCAGTCCCCGAACATGCCGGGGTTGTTGAAGTATTCGAGACCCCAATACCTCCCGCCGAGGGCGGAGTCGTCCTGGCTCAAAGCCAACAGATCGCCATAAAACGAGCGCAGCGCGAGCTCGTCGGGTGTGAGTTGGCCCCCGTCGAAGGCCCCGTCGTTGACCCAGCGCGAGAGCGCCTCGAGGGACCAGTAGTCGAAGATCGACGTGCGCCCGTCCTCTTGACCAAAGCCCTCGGCCCCGCTCCCGGGTTCGCCGACCTCCTGGCCGTTGTAGAACAAGATCGGGCCGTTGCCGAACAGGTAGGCCACCGGCGCGAGCTGGTAGCCGGCCTCCTTGGAGCCGAAGCCCGAGTCGTCCGGGTTGTTGCCGCCGACCACCGGCGAGGCGATGCGCCGCTCGTCGTGGTTCTCGAGGTATTGGGCGTAGCGCGGGCGCTGGTCGTCGTCGAGGGCGAACATCGTCGCGGCGTAGTCCTCCTGGGAGGCCGCGCCCTGGTAGATGCGCTTGAGCGAGTCGTAGCCCGCGTCGTAGTAGACCGAGTCGAAGCCCGCGTCGAGCAGGCCGTCGAGGTTCTCGTAGGCCTCGGCGATGAAGTAGACCTCCGGATCGCGGGCCCGGGCCTCGTCGATGATCCAGGTCCACGCCGGCATGGGCACGAAGTGGGCGAAGTCCGCCCGGAAGCCGTCGACCCCGCGCGCCTGCCAGTAGGCGATGATCGCGTCCATCTTGAGCCAGGTGTCCGGCATCGGATCGTAGTCGGCGACGTCCTGGGTGAAGTCGTAGCCCCAGTTGAGCTTGACCGTCTCGTACCAGTCCGTCTCCGCCGGGCTGGCCGAGGTCTGGTTGTTGCCGGTGACCTTGGCCGAGCTCCCGGGCGAGCCGTCCTCGGGCGCGAAGGCCCCGTCAAAGCTGAAGCCCGGCGGGTTGTAGTAGCCCGGCTTTTGCAGGCTCAGGGACTGGCCGCTCAGGTAGAAAAAATTGTTGCTGGGGTCGAAGAACGCGCCCTGGTCGTCGCCCACGCCGAAGTCGGCGTCGGGCTCGACGACCGAGTGGTAGCTGCGCGCGACGTGGTTGGGGACCAGGTCGATGAGCACGCGCAGCTGGGCGGCGTGCAGGCGATCGACGAGGGCGTCGAACTCCTCGAGGCGCTGGGTCGGGTCGACGGCGTAGTCCGGCGAGACGTCGTAGTAGTCGCGGATGGCGTAGAAAGAACCGGCCCGGCCCTTGACGATGTCCGGGTCGTCCGGGGGCATGTCGTAGCCGGTGTAGTTGGTCAGCGTGGCCTGGCGGAGCACCCCCGTGAGCCACACGTGGGTGAAGCCCAGGTCGACGAGCGCGGAGATGGCCGTGTCGTCGACGTCGTTGAACTTGCCCACGCCGTTCTCCGCCAGCGAGCCGTTCTCCGCCCGGGTCTGGTTGGTGTTGCCGAAGTGGCGGACCACGAGCTGGTAGATGACCGTGCGCTCGCCGATGGGCTCTCCGCCCTCTTCGCCCGTGTCCGACTCGGTCTCCGACTCCGACTCCGTCTCCGTGCCCACGTCGCTCTCGCTCTCGGAGCTGGTGTCGGCCTCGGTCCCCGTCTCGCTGCCGGTCCCCGAGTCGGTGCCCGAGTCGGTGTCGTCCATCGGGAAGCCCGAGGTCGGCATCTCGCCCTCGTCGGTGCCCGTCGTGAACGCGAAGCTCTCGTCGGTGCCCTCGCCGTCGTCGGAGCACGCCGCGAGCCCCAGGGAGGCGGCGAGGATCAGCAGCGGGCCAGGACGCAATTCGAGCCTAGACATCGACCGATGCTAACCGAATTTGGCCGCGCGCAGGCCGGCCCGAACGGCGAGCTCGCGCCGCGCGTCACTCGATGGGCATGAAGCAGCCGATGGTCGTCTCGATGCGGAAGGTCGAGTCCGTCGAGCGCCGCTCGGCGTGGAAGATGTCCATGCTGTAGACGCTGCCCGGGCTCAGGCCCATCTCGTCGAGGTTCGCCGTGCCCGCCTGGGCCGGGTGCAGCCCGCCCAGGTCGATGGCCAGCTTGCCGTCGACGAACATCCACAGGTCGTCGTCCCCGACGAAGGTGAAGGACTGGCCCTCTTCGTAGGTGAACAGCGTGTGGATCTCGGTGGTGAACAGGTAGTTGTGCGGGACGCCCATGGCGTCGGTCAGGCCCTCGTCGCCCCAGCCCATGCCGTCGATGGGATAGAAGGTCTGATCGTCGAACACCCGGATGTCGCCCTCTTCCACGAGCGGCAGCTCGATCTCGAAGCGCTGGTTGACCTGGGGCACGTCGACGTACCACTGGGCGAAGGTCTCGGCCGAGGTGATCTGCGGCGGGTCGGCCTGGAGGCCCGAGTAGACCGGCAGCTCGTCGGGGCCCAGGTCCTCCTCGACCAGGCCCGGGGTCGCCACGTCGGCGCTGTAGGCCTGGAAGTCGGGGTGCTCGACCTTGAAGTCGCGGATCACGGCGATGATGTCCCCGCACTCCCCCGGGATCTCGCCCGAGGACGAGCCCTCGCCCTGGGGCATGTCGAGCTTGCCCTCCTCGGAGCTCGACTCGGTCTCGCTCTCGTCCGTGGACTCGGTGTCGGGGTCGGGGAAGTCGTCCCCGGACAGCTCGTCGGCGCCGATCGTCACCGCCTCGTCGTCCCCGGCCTCTTCGCGCTGGCACCCGAGCGAGGTCGCAGCGAGACCCACGCCCAGGCTCACCCCCAGTCCCAGCATGCGCGCGCGAGCCACCATGCCCCATCGTCGGCCAACTCCCGCGCCCAACGCAAGCCGCGGAATTCCCCGAACGGCGCCGCACAACTGGCTATTGTCTCGGCGTGTTCCTCGACCCCGCGCAGCTCCCGACCCTCCCCGCGAACGTGAGCGCCTACCGGCGCACGCCGAGCTTCGACGAAGGCAGCGTCCCCGCGGGATTGTTGCGCGCGCACGACACCAAGGCCGGCGTGTGGGGGCGCATCGTCGTCGAGTCCGGGGCGCTGATCTACACCATCCTCGAGCCGCAGGCGCAACGCTGGCGGCTCGAGCCGGGCGTCGACGGGGTGATCGAGCCCGAGGTCCGCCACGAGGTCCGGCCCGAGGGCGCGGTCCGTTTCTTCGTCGAGTTTCTGCGGGCCTAGGGCGGGCCTAACAGGTCTCGAGCGTGCTCCCGAGCCAGTCGATGAGCTCGCGGGTGACCTGGTCGCGCTCGCGCTCGTTGATCATCTCGTGGCGCCCCCCGGGGTAGAGGGTCTGCTTCACCCGGGCGTGGCCAGTGGCCCGCAGCCGATCGACGAGGGCGCGCACGTTCTTGCCCTGGGCGCCGACGGGGTCCTGGTCCCCGGCGAACACGTAGATCGGCAGGTCCGCGCGGATCTTCCGGAGCTTGGCGTCGTCGCCCAGCTCGATCAGCCCGCCCAGGAAGTCCACCCACCACTGGTTGGTGACGTCGAAGCCACACCAGGGGTCGGCGACGTACTCGTCGACCTCGGCCTCGTCCTTGGACAGCCAGTCGAAGTCGGTGCGCGCGGGCTTGAAGGCGTTGTTGAACGAGCCGAAGGACAGGAAGGCGAGCAGCTTGCTCTTGCCCCGAGGGCCCTGGCGCAGGCGCTCGAGCTTGGCGACCACGCGCCCGGCCTTTTGCAGCAGGTCGCCGCCGTTGCTCGTGCCCGAGAGCACCGCCACGTCGACCTTGGCCGAGTGCTCGAACAGGTAGGTCAGGGTCATGAACGAGCCCATGCTGTGGCCAAAGAGCACCCGCGGCAGGTCGGGGTGCTGCTCGGCGATGTGGGCCCCGATCGTGCCCAGATCGTCCGCGCAGGCGCGCCAGCTGTCCTCGCCGCCCCAGCCGAGGTTGGCGTCGCCCCCGGCCGACTTGCCGTGGCCGCGGTGGTCGTTGGCGTAGACGACGTAGCCCTCGGCGTTGAGGGCCCGGGCGAGCCGCTCGTAGCGGACGCCGTGCTCCGCCATGCCGTGGGCGATCTGCACCGTCGCTCGGAGCTCGCTGCCCTCGGGCGGGAGCCAGCGGTAGACGAACAGCTCTTGGCCGTCCTTGGCGGTGAGCGTCAGCTCCTCGGTCATGGCCGCAGATATAGCAAGTTCTCGCTCACTCGGCCTGATCAACAGGCTCGGGCTCGGGCTCGGGCTCGGGCTCGGGCTCGTCGCTGTCGAACACCCGGGCGAAGAAGCCGCCCGCCTCGCCCTTGCCGATGTCCCCGGGCTCCTCGGCGGACTCGCCAAATTCTCCGATGCCCGCGATCCGCCGGGCCAGGCGCTTTTTGTAGTCGAGCTGCTGCTGCCGCCCGATCTGGATGCGCTGGGCCTGGGGCGAGCCCGCGCCGTGGAGCGACTCGGTCAGGTAGCCGACGGCGTTGCGGCCGAGGGTCATGTTCTCGATCAGCCGCAGGATCTTCCACCGGTCCTCGACGGAGACCTCCGCCGTGGTCGCCAGGTACTTGCGCAGCAGCGGGCCGACCTCCTCGGACTCGAGGTCGGCGCCCGTGGGCAGGGTCGCCACCAGCCCGCCGGCGAGGTCCTGGGCGAGGCGCCCGAGCTCGAAGGGCAGGCGGGTCACGTGGTGCTTGCACACGTTGGCGAGCATCTCGTCGTTGATGTAGGCCCCCGAGGCCGTGGCCTGGCCCTGGTGCGAGGCCGCGATGCCCGTGGCGTAGATGGTCTCGTTGAGGTGGGTCATCTCGACGAGCTTGTCGCGGATGTGCGAGGCCCGGGGCACCCCGTTTTGCTCGGCGATGGTCGCCGCCGCGCCGATCAGCACGTCCCCGACCCCGCTCTTGCACACGTAAGAGCGCCGGTGATAGCAGGTGAAGCGCTCGACCAAGGTCGCCGCGAACTCGACCTCCCCGTCCATGAACACGCGCTCGGTGGGGATGAACACGTCGTCGAAGATGACCAGGGCCTCCTGCCCGGCGTAGCGCGGGTTGCCGCGGTCGAGGGCCGTGGGCTCGAGGCTGCGGCTGTCGCAGGACTGGCGGCCGTAGACGTAGGTGATGCCCGGCGCGTCGACGGGGATGGCCCCGATGATCGCGTAGTCGCGGTCCTCGGGGCCCAGGCGCATGGTCGGCATGACCACGAGCCAGTGCGAGTTGATGCAGCCGGTCTGGTGGGCCTTGGCCCCGCGGATCACCACGCCGTCCGCGCGGCGCTCGACCACGTGCACGAACAGATCGGGGTCGGCCTGCTGGTGCGGCGCCTTGCCGCGGTCGCCCTTGACGTCGGTCATGGCCCCGCCGATGACCAGGTTGCCCGCCTGAACCAGCTCGATGAAGGCCTCGAGGCGGGCGTGGTAGCCGGTCTGGTGGGCCGCGTCGATGTCGTGGGTGACCGAGTGCAGGGCGTTGAGGGCGTCCATGCCGACGCAGCGCTGGAAGCAGGTCCCCGTCAGCTGGCCCAGGCGGCGCTGCATCTTGTTTTGCAGCACCAGGTCCTCGCGGCTGCGCGCGACGTGCAAGAAGCGACTGACCCGCTCGCCGGAAGAGGGCGAGGTGACGCTGGCCAGCTCGGGCTCGCGCACGGCCAGGTCGTAGGTCTCGGCCACGGCCTGGATCGAGGGTCGAATCACCGGGTGATCGACGGGCTCTTCCACGCGCGCGCCGGCGTAGAACACCCGCAGGCCCCGGCCGCGCAAGCTCGCGATGTAGTCGGCACCGGTGCGCAGGGGGGCGGCGGAGGCTTGGGCTGAACCGTCGGGGGGCGCCATGGTCGGACCATTGTGCGTCCTGCTCACCGCGCGGCCCAGCGCGCTAGCCCGCCGACCGAGGCGCGGAGTTGGCACGAAGTGCCTCCCCTGACCGAGGCGTCCTGGATAAATTCGCCGCCGTCCGGAGATGATGCCCTTACGGTGCCCGCCCGCGATCCAGCCGCGCTCTCAGAGGACTTCGAGGCCCTCTATCGCGCGCACTTCGCCTTCGTCTGGCGATCCCTGAAGCGCCTGGGGGTGCCCCCGGATCAGCTCGACGACGCGACGCAGGACGTGTTCGTGACAGCCCACCGCCGCTTCGGGAGCTGGGAGGGGCGGGCCTCGGCCCGCGCGTGGCTCTACGGCGTCGCCCGGCGCGTGGCCTTCCGCTATCGACGCTCGCAGGCCCGACGAGAGCGCAAGCACGCGGCGCTGCCCCGGCCCGAGCCCCCCGAGTTCGACGCGCAGCTGAGCGACCGCGAGGACCTCGCCCGGGTCGTCTCGGCCCTCGACGCGCTCAGTCCCGAGCGCCGCCAGGTCTACGTGCTCTCGGTGGTCGAGGGGCTCCGCGCCAACGAGATCGCCGACGCCCTCGACTGCAAGGTCCCGACGGTCTACTCGCGCCTGCGCCGGGCCCGGGCGGACCTCGAGCGAGTGCTGAGCCTTGCCCACGAGCCGAGTCAGCCCGCGGCGGAGCACCAGGGTCACGGCGCCAACGATCGGAGTCGACGTGCACGAGCTCGATGAGTTCATCCGCCGAGCCTTGTCGGCTCGCGACGACCCGCCTCCCGAGGCCGAGGCCGAGGTCCTCGCCCGGCTGCGCGCGACCCTGGGACCTCCAGGCCCGCCCGAAGACGGCGGGGGGATCGACGGGACCCAGCCCCCACCGGCCTCCGGAGCTGCCGCCTCGAACTCGGCCGCGCAAGCTTGGTGGGTAGCCAAGAGCGTCGCGGCGACCTTGGCCCTGACGGCCACCGGCTTGCTCGCGCTTCGGGCCGGGGCCGTGGCGAGCCACGCCCTCGCGCCGAGCCCTGCGCCCGTCGCCGAGTCCGCAGGCGAGTCCTCCACCTCGAGCGCGGGCGAGCCCTCGTCCGCCCCTCGACGCGCACAGACTCAGTCGGCGACCCCGCCCCCGACCGAGCTCCCTGCTCGAGCGCCCGCTCCCCTCGTCGAGCCGCGCACTGACACGCCAGACAACGCCCCCGCACACCCGGCCATGCCAAAGGCCCATCCATCCATCGCGCAGGAGCTCGCGCTCCTCGACGAGGCCGAACGGCTCCGCGCCGCCAACCCTGCCCAGGCCCTCGCCAAGCTCGAGGAGCACCGGCGCCGCTTCACGACCGGCGTGCTCGCTCGCGAGCGCGAGAGCCTGCGCGTGAGCTTGCTCTGTCAGCTCGATCGAGCCGCCGACGCAGACGCGGCTCGGCGCGCTTGGGCCTCGGCGAACCCCAGCACGCCGCTCTCGCCCAAAGCCCTCGACGAATGCCCCGGGATGAAAATCGGCGCGGCCGGAGATGAGCCCCGATGAATGCAACGCCTACTCGAACCACTGACTTGCCTGGCCCTGCTCCTCGCTAGCTGCGTCGTCGACGACAAGGAGCTCGGAGATGAAGCCGGGGACGACACCGAGAGCAGCAGCTCGGAAGCCGGGACCAGCGACGCCGAGACCAGCGACGCCGAGACCAGCGACGCCGAGACCAGCGACGCCGAGACCAGCGACGCCGAGACCAGCGACGCCGAGACCAGCACCGGCGACGCCGAGACCGACGGGAGCGAGACCGACAGCGACACCGACAGCGACACCGGAGGTGAGCCCGGCGACCCCCTCGTTTCGGAGGACTTCACCATCTCCGAGCTGCACTTGCTGCAAGAGCGGGCCGCGGGCACCGCGACCTTCAACTTCGTGAGCCTCGGCGACGTGACCCCGAACTCGCCCGCGGAGTGGGAGCGGATCCTCGCGTCAGCCGCCGCCTTCGAGGCCTCCATGGAGAACTTCGTGGAGGAGCCGGTCCTCGACGACTGGGACGATCTGGTGACCCCAGACTTCTACAACTACTGGAACGGGCCGATCGCAGGCTGGCGTACGGTCTCCTCCCAAGATCCCCCCTACTGGGACGGCGAGGGCACGATCCCGACGTGGGCCCCCGCGACGAAGAAGAGCACGGGCAACGGCTTCGTGCCCTGCACCCCCTCCGACAACTACTGGACCTGCCAGGACGCCTTCAAGTACGGCGACGACCTGCTGTCCGCCGCCCTCGTCGCGGCCGTCCAAGAAGACGAGGCGCTGATGGACGACGTCCGCCGCGTGCTGCTGCGTCAGACGGACGTCTCCCGGGCCCCCGGCGTCGACTTCTCGAACCGGAGCCGGTGGGGGATCGGGGACCAAGCGCAGGGGCTCGGCGGCGGCCAGCAGGTGTCCAGCACCAACCCCTTCTTCTTCACCTCGCTGTGGGTCGTCAAGATCGCCAAGGCCTACGACTACACCCGCAACCGCGCGGTCGAAGGGCAAGTGATCGACAACCCGGTGTACACGGCGCAGGAGCGCGCGCAGATCGAGGCCTGGCTGTTCGAGGCCGGGCTGTACTTCCGCGACGCGATCGAACAATTCCTGCTCGAGGAGATCTCGATCTTTGACAGCCTCGACGCGCGCATCGCCGGGACCCCGAACGCGAACATCGACAACCCCCCCTACGACGACTTCTCGTTGTGGGACGGCGGGCCGTTCGCTACCTACGGTCAGCTCCAGACCCAAAACCGCATCACGGACTCGGCGATGTCGGTGTGCGTGATCGGCTGGATGCTCGAGGACGAGGTGCTGATCCGGGACTGCAAGCTGTTCTTCGAGGAGGTCATCCGCTACAACCTCCGCCCCGACGGCACCATGGGCGACTACTACCGCGGGGGCAACAACGGCGAGACGGGGCAGCACTACGTGAGCGGCCAGCTCGGCCACCTCGTCGAGATCGCCGACCTGTTCGCTCGTCACGGCGACCCTTCGCTCTACGAGTACTCGACCTCCGAGGGCTCCAACCACCCGCAGCACCCCGAGTCGAGCACGGTCGGGGGTCCCAAGAGCTTGCTGACCGCGCTGCTGCTCACGGCCAAGCTCAACCGACCGGAGGGCTACGAGGGTCGCCACAAGCAAGGCCAGCTGATCAACGGTGACACGGGCGGCCCCGGCCGGCGCTACCTCCAGCACTTCCTGGTCTGGGCGCGCGCGAACACCTACTACCGCAACGCCGAGCTCGCGGCGCTCCTCGACGGAGACGCGGACATGGGCTTTCGCCCCTTGCAGCCGCCGAACGAGGTGTTCAACAACGGCTACGTCGTCGACACGACGCGGGGCACCTTCGCGGCCAGCCCCGGCGAGCTGTTCCTCCACGGCAAGAAGAGCGACTGTGCGGTCGACCTGTTCCCCTACCCGGGGCTGACCGCGCCGCCTTGCCTGTAGCGCGTCGCGGGCTCGAGACCTGGCTCGAGGCCCGCTGAGCCGAGCCCTGTCCCTCGTGCCGATCACCGGGGGACCGGGCGCGGCGGCCCGCCTCCGAGACACGAGAGCGCATGAGCGACGTGATGCCAGATGGCATATGGCGCCCAGCTGACTGCTCCATGTAGACATTGAATCCCTTTGCCCAATCGTCACAAAGGCACGGATCGCCGGCCTGCGCCTGCGAGTCGGGCGAGGCGACGGCGCCCTCGCCCGCGAGCGACGGCTGCTGCAACTCGACACGGGTTCGCTATAACGACCTGGCGGTGCCCCCCCGACCCAACCTCAGCTCGAGCTTCGTGCGCCCCTGGTGGTGGGCGCAGCTCGGGCTGTGGCTCGCGCTGGTCGTGCTCGCGCCTGCGTCGGCATCTGCGGGGCCTCCCGCCGAGCCAGGCGCGGGCTGGTCCCTCGCCTGGGAGGCGGGGGGCTCTTGCCCCAGCCAGGGCGAGCTCGCGGCGATGATCGCCGCCTACCTGCCCGAGCTGGAGGAGCCGCGACCGGCGGACGCGGACGCGGCGATCCGCGCCCGGGCCGAAGTCACCGAGGACGAGGGCGGCTGGACCGTGGACCTGGAGCTCGAAGGGCTCCAAGGGCTCCAGTCGCCGCTTCGGCGGATCTTCTCGGCCCCCGAGTGCGACGAGCTCGCGGCGGCCGCGGCCCTGATCATCGCGGTCAGCCTCGAGCCCCTCGCCGTCTCGCGTCGCGTCGGGCTGCACGCGCCAGCCGAGCCAGCCGAGCCCGCGCCAGCCCCCGATCCGGCCCCGAGCACAGCGAGCGGAGGCCCCGCGACCGCCCCCGAGCGCGACGAAGTCGAGCAGCAACGGCCTGCCCCCTCGAGCTCCCCCCAAAGATCCAACGCGAGCTCGAGGCCCACCTCGAGCTCGCGCCGCGAGCGGCCGCGCGTCGGCGCGGGCGTCCGCGGCGGGGCGGGCTGGGGGCCGACCCCTGCGGTCTACGCCCACGCGGGGGCGAGCGTCGGCGTGTTCGGCCGGGGCTGGGCCTGGCGGCTCGACGGCGGCGCCTGGCTGCCACGGCGAACCCTCCTGGACGACGGCCGAGCGGCGCGCATCCACGGATGGTGGCTGGGCAGCGCAGGCTGCTGGTTGCCGAGGGCGGGGGTGGTCACGCTCCCGCTGTGCGCGGGCCTCGAGCTCGGCCAAGCCATCGGCCGCGGCCTGTCCCCGACCCCAAACCCTCGGCGAGAGACCCTCCCTTGGGTCGCGCTCGTCCCGAGCGTCGGGTTGCGCTGGCAGGCGCTCGACCGGCTCACCCTCGTCGCTGGGGTCGAGGTCCCCGCGGGCCTCGTGCGCGCGCGCTTTCGGATCGGCGGCGAGCCGCTCGCGCCCCTGACCGCCGCGGCCGTCCGCGCCTCGCTGGGGCTCGACCTCACCTTTTGAAGGGCCGCCGCCGCGCGCCAGCCCTCACTGCGGGACCAGGATCATGCTCGTGCGCGCGGGCAGGTCGACGCTGGTCCCCGAGACCACCTGGCCGCTGAGCAGGTCGACCCAGCTGCCCCCGGGCAGCCCGCCCGCGCTCCGGTTGCCGTCGGCGCGGTTGAGCGCGACCACGACCATGTCGTTGGCGTAGCTCATCTCGTAGACCAGGGTGTCCTGGTCCGCGCTCAGGGTCGTCCGCGAGCCCCGGCGCAGCGCCGTCTGCTCGGCGCGGATCGTCGTGAGCTGCTCGAGGTGATCCCGCAGCCCTTGCTGCCCCGAGCTGTAGCCCGACCACTGCATGAAGCGGCGGTTGTCCGGGTCGCCGCCGCCGGGCATGCCGTACTCGTCGCCGTAGTAGATGAGCGGCGCGCCGGGGATGGTGAAGATCAGCGTGAAGCCCAGGGCCAGGCGCTCGAAGGGCGCCTCGTTGCCCGGGAGCGGGATGTTGGTCCACGCCATGTCCTTGCCGTCGGTCCACGCGTTGTCCCACAGCGGGATGTCCTCGGCGAGGTGCACCACCCGCGGGATGTCATGGTTGCCGATGAAGGTGCTCATGATCCCCGCGCCGTAGTAGTCGTCGTTGGAGTCCATGAAGCCGGCGAGCTCGGACATGCTGCCCTGGCGCATGATCAGCTTGCTGGCCAGCTCCATGCGCAGGGGGAAGTCGAACTGCCCGTCGAGCATGCTCGGCTGGACGTAGTAGGCGATGGTGTCGCGGTCGCCGTCGAAGGTCTCGCCGACCATGTAAAAGTGCTCGCCGGTCATCGGCTCGATCTCGGCGGCCACCCGCGCGCGCATGTCGATGAGCCAGCTGTCCTCGATGTGCTTGACGGCGTCGAGGCGGAAGCCGTCGACCCCGGTGTCGAGGATCCACTGGGTCGCGTTGTCCACGGAGAAGGCCCGGGCCTCGGCGTTGGTGAAGTTGAAGTCGGGCAGGTAGCCGGTGAACCAGCACCGCCGGCCCTGGTCGCCGCCCCACGAGCAGCCCTCGCCGCACACGCAGTTGCCGCCCTCGCCGTTGTCGTTGGGCCAAAACCACTCGGGGTGGTCGGCGTAGACCGGCGCGGTGTCGTGGACGTGGTTCATCGCGTAGTCGATGATCACCTTGATGTCGCGCTCGTGGGCCGCGTCGACGAGCTGCTGGAGCTCGGCGAGGGTGCCGAAGTGCTCCTCGGTGGCGTCGAGGTTCTGCGGCCAGTAGGCGTGGTAGGCCGAGTAGAAGTAGCCGTCGTTGCCCTGGCCGCTGACGTTGGTGTTGTCGAGGGGCACGGACAGCCACAGGGTGTTGACCCCGAGCTCGCCGAAGTAGCCCTCCTCGATCTTGGCCGTGACCCCGGCCCAGTCGCCGCCTTGCCAGTCGGCGAGGGCCTCGACGCCGATCGGCCCGTCG
Organism: Plesiocystis pacifica SIR-1; assembly: GCF_000170895.1. GTDB lineage: Bacteria > Myxococcota_A > Polyangia > Nannocystales > Nannocystaceae > Plesiocystis > Plesiocystis pacifica. The sequence continues at coordinate 16,379 of NZ_ABCS01000082.1, forward strand.
TTGCCCGGGTCGCCGTTGTTGAAGCGGTCGACGAACACGAAGTAGATGACCGAGTCGCGCCAGTCGAAGTCGCCGATCAGCCCGGGGTCGCAGGTCCAGTCCTCGCAGGTCTGGCCGTCGAGCACGGAGTTGAAGCCCCCGAAGCCGTCCTCGACTTGGTTGGGGTTGTCGGGGTCGGGGATGTACTGGGCGCCGTCGTCGATCTTGAACTTGTAGAGCACCGGCGTGTCCCAGGGGACGTCGGCGGTCACCCGCCAGGTGCCCCCGTCCAGGCCCATGCCCAGGCCGACGTCCCAGCCCGAGGGCGAAAAATCGCCGATCAGCGTGACGTTTCCGTAGCCCTGATCGAGGAGGCTGAACTCGTGGGGGCAGCGCTTGTTCTCGTCGGCGCACTCGGGCGGGCCGGTGGTCTCGCTGCTGGTGTCCTCGCCGGCATCGCCCCCGCCCGTGCCTGTGGTGCTGCCCCCGTCGCCGCCCTGGTCGGGGTCGAAGGTGTCCCCGGCCGTGGGCGGGTTGCCGAACTCGTCGTCGGAGCCCAGGTCGTCGATGCTGCACGCGCTCGCCCCCAGGGCAGCGCTCGCCACCGCAGCGAGCGCCCACGCGCGCGCTCGACCGGTCGTCGTCCCCATCCAAGCCAAGGTAGACACGGCGCGAGCATAGCAGCCCGGCCCGCCCCTTCGATGAGCCGCGTCACCCTGCGGGCGCTCCCGGAACAATCGGAGTTCGCGCCCCTGAGCAGTCTCTGAAGAAAGACCGCCGACGTCCGGAGAACTGCCCTGCCCTGCTCGGATCAGCTCGGCTCGGGTCGACCGGAGTCCGGGGCGCTGCCCGCAGCGAGCATCGTCGGCCCGAGCATGGCGTGGCTGCGCATGAACTCCCGCATGACCGGCCACGAGCTCGCCAGGTAGTCGAAGCGGCCGTACTTCATGCCCCGCAGCACGCTGCCCAGGAGCTGGCTCTCGTCGGCGACGCGGTAGCGGTCGCCGGCGAGCTGGGCCAGGGCCAGGGCGCGCAGGAGATCGAGCTGACGCATCAGCGTGCCGACGATGGCGTCCTCGATGGCCGCCGAGCGCCGGTCGAGCATGTCGATGAGCTCCCGCCAGCGCTCGCCGCGAGCGAGCACGAAGGCCTCGGCCACGAACCACACCGGGGCCCTGGCGAAGTTGCGCCGCCGCCCGGCCTCGAGCCGCCGCCCGGCCTCGCCCAGGTCGCCCTCGAGGGCGGAGGCGATGACCAGGAACGCGTGGATCTCCGGCGCGATGTTGGCCAGACCCTGGCGCTTGTCCCAGCCGCTGTCGACCACCGCGGCCAGGCGCTCCTTGGCCGCCCGGTGCTCCCCGCGGCGCATCGCCGTCAGACCCCAAAAGTAGGTCGCCTGGGCGCGCAGCTCGGGCGGCCCCGACGACTCGGCGAGGGCCCCCAGCTCGGCGTTGGCGACCTCGAAGTTGCCCGCGCTAAAGGCCTTGTGCCCGCGCTGCATCAGGCCGTGGGCCTGGCGGCGGATCGCGGTGATGCGCACCTGGGCGCCGAGGATCATGACCACCGCGAGGATCGAGAACACGGCCAGCACCGCGCTGCCCGAGCCGACCACGCCGACCAGGCCCGCGACGCCGACGCTCAGCGCCATCCACACCACGATCAGCGGCGGGACCTTGAGGGTCGGGCCGGGCAGATCCAGCGCGGCAGACTTGGGCTCGGGTTGAGGCGCGAGCGCGGTGGTCGTCGCGCCGCCCGGCGTGACCTCGCCGTCGGGGCTGCGCTGCTCCGCGCTGCCCGACCCAGGCTGGCTCTGCGCTGCCTCGCTCACCGCCGGGGATGCTACTGCCCCAGCCCGGCTCCGACCAGGGAGCAAGCCGAGGACCGCGCCAGGCAGGCCTTGGGCCGCGAGCCACGTGCTACGGTGGCGCCCCGTGGAAGATCCAGGTCGGCGTCCCCGTGACCCTGCCGAGCTCGCCCGAGCCTGGACGGCCGCCCGCCGGGCCCTGTCCGAGGGGGTGGCCTTCCTCGACGCCGAGGGCCGCGTCGTCGACTGCGACGCGCGCTTCGCCGAGCTGCTCCGGGCCCTGGTCCCCGGCGCGCCCTCGGCCGACGCGCTCACCGGGCGCCCCCTCGCCGAGCTCCTCCACCGCCCCGAGTTCAGCCCGATCCACCGCCACCTGTCGAGCCCGCCGCGCTCGGCCGAGAGCGAAGCCTTCCTGCTCGCCGGGCGCGGCTTCGCGGTCCGCCTCGTCGCCTGGGACCACCCCCGCCCCGAGCGCGCCGTGGTCCTCGAGCGGCTCCACGCCGCCGACCTCGAAGACGACGCCGACGAGCTCCGCGACCAGCTGGCGATGCGCGACGAGCTCCTGGCCGCGCAGCAGCTGCTGATCACCGCGCTCGTCGCCCCGATCATCCCGGTGTTCGACGGTCTGGTCGCCGTGCCCTTCGTCGGCGCCCTCGAGGACGAGAGCCTCGAGCGCATCATCGAGCGCCTCTCGGACACCGTGTCCCTGGGCTCGGCGCGCACCGTCGTCCTCGACCTCACGGGCGTCACCCAGACCGACGACAGCGCGGGCGACGGGCTGTCTCGCCTGCACCGGACCCTGTCCATGCTCGGGGCCGAGCTCGTGCTCACCGGCGTGGGGGCGGAGCTGGCCGAGATCTTGTGCGACGCCGAGCTGCCCGCGCTGACGATCCGCAAGAGCCTCGAGGCCGCGCTCCGGGCTCACCTCCAGCGCGCGTCGAAGATCCAGCCCCCCGGGCCGTCGGCCGTGATCTCGAAGCCCACGTCTCGGGCCCCGCCGGCCTCCGCCGCCGCCCGAAAGGACGACGCGTAGCCCCGGCTCAGCAGCGGGCTCCAGTGGTGCGGCGGCCCGCGCATCGCCAGCTTCCCGCCCTTGCGCCCGATCTTGCCCACGGGCGCCAGCGTCGTGCCGGTGTGGAACACATCCCAGCGCGCGCTCGCCTGGGTGACGATCTGCTTGGGGCTCAAGACCTTGAACAGCACGCGGTAGGCCAGCGAGGTGAACAGCGCGTAGTTGGTCCGGTGGACGTGCTCGAGGTAGGCCTCCTCACCGCCGAGGACGTCGAAGGCCACGTAGGTGATGAGCGCGTGGCAGACCACCTCCGGGACCCACGCGCTCGACTTCGGCGGGCGGTGAAAGAGCGCGGCGATCGGCTCGGGCAGGTCGGGGGAGAGCGTGAACGCGGGCAGGCCACCGAGGTACGCGCGCACCGTCGCGCCCTTCATGCCGCACTCCGGGTAGGAGTCGAGGCCCTCGGGCAGCGGGGCGAGGTAGGCCTCCACGGCCTCGAGGCCCGCGCTCATGCCCGGCGCTCTCCCTCGCGGTAGGCCGCGGGCGTGGTCCCGTACCAGCGGCGAAAGGCGCGGAAGAACGACGCCTGCTCGACGTAACCCAGCAGATAGCCGATCTCGGTGAGGCTCAGCGCCGGATCGGCGAGGTAGCCCCGCGCCAGGGCCTTGCGCGTGCTCTCGACGAGCTCGCCAAAGCCCGCGCCCTCGTCCGCCAGGTGCCGCTGCAAGGTCCGACGGCCAAAGCCGAGCCGCTTGGCGACCGCCTCCGCGCTCGGGGTGCCCGTCGGCAGGAGGTCGCGGATCGCCAGCGCGACCTGGCGAGACAGGGCCTTCGCCTCCGCCGGCGGAGACGCGCGCTCGAGCACCGCCCGGAAGTACGCGGCCAGCTCACCGTCTGCGCTCGCCACGGGTGCCGCGAGGACGCTCGCGTCGAGGGCCACGGCCGCCTGCGGACAGCCGAGTTCGAGGGTCGTCCCCGCGAAGCCCTCCACCGCCTCGCGCTGCTCGGGGGGCACCCGCGCGCGCCGACTCTGCAGGCGGATCGCGGGCAGCGACTTCGCGGTCCCGTCGCGCAGCAGCTGGAGCGCGATGAGCAGCGTGTACTCGCTGATCAGCTGGCTCCCGAGGCTCGGGTCCTCGCGGGTCTCTCGCAGCCAAAACTGCCCCTCGACCACCTCGGTCGCATAGCTCGCCGTGCGGTTGGTGAGGTGCTGGTAGCGCTGGTGGCACTGCATCGCCTCGCCGATGGTCGCCACCGTCTTGCAGGCCAGACCCACCACCCCGAGGCTCGAGAGCGTGTGCCGCTTCGCCGCCGCGACCACGAAGGCGCCGTAGTTCGGCTTGGCGAGCATCAGCTCCATGTGGCGGTAGGTCGAGGCCCCGCTCACGAAGGCGTCCGGCGTCTCGAGCTGCGCGCGGGTCCAGCCGGTGGCGGCTTCGACTTCGGCCTCGCTGACCCCCCGCGCGAGGGACTCCTCGAAGGCAGGGCACACGTTGGTGGCCGCGATGTCATGCTCGGACAGCAGAAAGTCAGCTTCGGACACTGCGCACGACGGCGTCAAGCAACACCCTGGGCCCATGCATCGCCTGGCTCTCGTCCTGATCTCGATCGTCATGGTCGCGTGCGCCTCCGCGCCCGCTTCCCTGTCACCCGCCGACCGCGCGCGACTCACCGAGCTGGCCGAACCCGTGGGCACCCACGTCTACGATGGCAGCGTCGTCCCCATGGGCGCCGACGCCCCCGCCTTTCGCTACGAGCGCTGGGTCCGAGGCGAGGGCGAATCCAAACAGTCGACCCACGCCACCTACGACGCGAGCGGAGCCCTCGTCGTCGTTCAGCGCGCCAGCCATGACGACCAGTACCGGCTGCGCCGCTTCGAAGAAGTGCACGATCAAACCGGCGCCGTGAACACCGTCGAGGTCGACGACGACGGCTCCCTGCACTTCACCCGTCGCCGCGGTGGGCAACTCGAGACCGCCAGCGAAGGACCCGGGGCGCCGGTGGTCGTCGGGCCGACCTTGTTTGGCTTCGTCCGGCGGCACCTCGACCAGCTCGTGGATGGCGAGGTCATCGAGGTCCGCTTCGCCGCGGCCGATCGGGGCAAGAGCTACGCCTTCGAGCTCAGCTGCGCGAACGCGGACGGCTCGATCGTACGCTTCGCCCCCAAGAGCGCGCTCGTCTGCCTCGCCATCGCGCCGATGTTCATCACCTTCGAGGGCGCCGGCCTGCTCCGCTACGAGGGCCGCGTGCCCCCTCGACTCGACGGCGACGCCGTCGACGCCGTCGTCGACTACACCATGCTCACCGAGCGCTACCGCTGAGCCTGCACGAGCACCCGGGAGCTGCGCGGGCCGAGGGTGAGCTGCGTCGAGCCCTCGCCGAGCTCGACCTCGAAGTCCGCGTCGAGGGCGTCGACGTAGCGGCCCGCCGGGACCGAGCCGCCGGGCAGGGTCAGGCTCTGGTCCGCGTCCGCCCGCGACAGCAGCACGATCGCCACACCTGCGCCCAAAGTCGTGTCCGGGTCGGCCTCGAAGCGCGCGTAGGCGTAGGTGTCCGCGCCCACGAGCAGGGTCTCGCGGAAGCTCGAGCGCAGCGCGGGCGTGGCTCGGCGCAGCTGCCCCAGGGCCCGCGCGTGCGCCAGGAGCTGCTGGCGCGCGGGCGAGAGGGTCGCGGGGTCGGGCATCACCCGACGACAGTCCGGATCGTTGGCCCCCGCCAGGCCCAGCTCGTCGCCGTAGTAGATCACCGGCATCCCCGGCAGGGTCATCTGCAGCGTCCAGCCCAGGGCCGCCCGCTCGAGCACCGCCGCCGACTCGGCGTCCGCGCCCTCGGGCTGCGAGGCCGGCTCGTCCCAGGGATCGCCGAGGTGATCGCCGACCAGGGAGGAGACAAAGCGCGGCGTGTCGTGGTTGCCGAGCATGCGCGCGAGCAGAGCCCCCGAGCCCTCGAGCGCCGCGTCCTCCTCGTCCAAGAGCGCGTCGAGGCTGGCGAAGCCCTCGGCCCCCGAGAGCGTCGCCCGCAGGCTCCACATCAGGGGGAAGTCGAACACGCTGTCGAGGCCCTGGGGGCCCAGGTAGTAGCGCAGCCCGTCGATGCCTCCGGTCCCGCCGCCGGTGAACACCTCGCCGACGAGGAGGCGATCGCTCCCGGGCGCGGCCGAGCTGCGCAGCAGGTCCGCGACCCGCCGCGAGGCCGCCCGGGGCATCATCGACACGGCGTCGATGCGCAGCCCGTCAACGTCGAACTCGTCGACCCACCAGGCGATCTCGGCCATGGAGAAGTCCATGGCCTCGGGCTTCTCGAGGCGCAGGTCGGGCAGGTAGGGCGCGAACCAGCAGGTCTCTTGGTAGTCGGACCAGGGACAGGTCGGCGTCCCGCACACGCACTCCTCGGTGTGCCCGTGGGTGTTGAACCACCCCGCCGCGCTGGCCGAGGGCACGACCGCGTGGTCCTCGTAGACATGGTTGGGGATCACGTCGAGGACGACCCCGAGGCCCTCGCCGTGGGCCAGGTCGATGAGCTCGCGCAGCGCCGGCTCTCCACCGATGCGCCCGTCGACGGTCCGCGACTCGAGCACCCAGTAGCCGTGGTAGCTGGAGTAGAGCCGCCCGTCCGTGCCGAGGCGATCGGCGTCGGGGTTGAGGTAGACCGGCGAGAGCCACAGCGCGCTGACCCCCAGCTGAGCCAGCGAGCCGTCCTCGATCGCCGCGCGCACCCCATCGAGGGTCCCGCCGGCCCGCGACGCCGGGGTCTCCGGGGCGTCGAGGTAGGCCCCGCCCGGGCCGCGGAAGCGATCGGTCACCACCTGATAGAGGATCCCGTCGGACCACCGCGCGGCGATGGGGTCGACGAACACCGAGACCTCCGCCGAGGCCTCGCGCCCCGCCGCGTCGGCGGCCGTGAGCGCGACGCGATGACGCCCGCGCCCCAAACCCTCGACGCTCGCCTGCAAATTTCCAGTGGCCGCCGAGGGCTGAATCCATTCGAGGCCAGGGCTCCCGCCCAAGGACGCAGGCGCGAGCATCTCACCGTCGCGCGCCGTCAAAAATTGCGCGTCGATGTGCACCACCTCACCCTCCACGGCCACCGCTTCGACGGCGAGCGCCGGCTCGCCGCAGTCGGCAACGCGCGCGAGCGAGACCTCGAGCTCGTCCCCCGCGCGGAAGGTCGTCAGCGGGTTGAGGGCGTCGACGCGGGCGGCTCCATCCTCGACGACGAGGTAGCCGTAATCTCCCGCTGGGAGCTCGATCCCGGCGACATACCAGCCGCTGTCGCGCGCCTCGAGGGCTCGCCCCGGGGCCGCCCAGTCGTCCCAGCTGCCGACCACCCGCAGCTCCCCAGCGCCGCCGCCTTGAGGCTGCGCCCAGACCACCAAGCGACAGTCCCGCGCGGGCGGCCCCTCGTGCTCCGCGGCACACGACCCGCTCGACGCGACGATCATCAGCGCGGCGCACCACCGCGTCATCACCCCGTCGAGAGCCCGCCTCACCGCCTCAGCCTAGCTCGAAATCCATGCGAAGTTGGAGCGCCCTGGGGTAAGGTTCCGGCGGTGTCGAATACGGGCAATGCCACATTCCATCTGCGGCCCCTGGCCGCGGGCTGCCCCCCGCTGCGTTCCAGCAAGATCATCAGTGTGGGCGTGGGTCTGGCGCTGGCGCTGGGCCCCGCGCTGGCGAGCACGGCCCTGGCCGCGCCCCCGCCTGCGCCGCCCGAAGAAGAGAATGCAGGCGATGGATCCGGCGATGGCTCCGACGCAGCCACCGACGCGCAGCTCGAGGCCATCCAAGCGCGCCTCGACGCGCTCGAGCGCGAGGTCGATGCCCTCCGCGGCGAGCGAGACGAGGCCCGCGCGGCCCTCGAGCGCGTGGAGGCGGAGGTCGCCGAAACTCAGACCGAGGCCGAGCGCGCCGCGGCGGAGCAGGCCGAGGCCCTCGAAGCCCTCGAGGCGCCCGAGACCGCCGAGGCCACGCCGGTCGGCAGCGTGTCCGACGGCCAGGACCAGCCCAACTACGCCGACGGCTTTCACTTTGGCTCCTACGGCCGCGTCGTCGCGGCCGGGGACCTGCGCGGCCGACCGGGGCGCGACGGGGACATCGTCGCCCGGGGCTCGCGCTTCGACGAGTCGACCTACGCCGAGCTCGAGATGCGCCGCGAGGACTACTGGGAGGTCACGGACTCCTACACGCGCATCGTGACCACCGTCGCCTTCGCCCACCCGATCTTCCACTACGACGGGCAGTTCGACGCCAAGCTCGCGGTCCGCAACCTCTACATCGAGGAGCTCGACCTGGGCGCCAAGGGCCTGAGCTTCTGGGCCGGCTCGCGCATGTACCGGGGCGACGACATCTACGTCCTCGACTGGTGGCCCCTCGACAACCTCAACACCGTCGGCGGCGGCCTGGGCTACCAGTTCAAAGGCGGCACCTTCCTCAAGGTCCACGGCGGCCTGCAGCAGCCCAACGATCCCTTCTTCGTCCAGAACGCCGACCGCCCCCTGCCCCTGGACCAGCCCGGCTCCGCGACCGTCGACATCCTCAACCGGCAAAAATTCGTGTCCAGCTACAAGCTCGGCCACGTGTTCGGCGTGGGCGAGACCGGCGGGGTCAAGCTGGTCGCCTACGGCGAGACCCACCACGTGCGCGCCGGCCAGCGCGAGGTCGACTACCGCGAGTACGAGGACCTGCCCGACGACCACGGCTTCGTCGCCGGCGGCGAGGTCAGCCTGTTCACCGGCGAGCGCTCGACCCACATCAACTTGTGGGTGCGCCACGCCTGGAACCTCGCGGCCTACGGCGACCTCCAGTCCCCGCGCCAGCTCGCGCCCGACGGCACCACCCAGGGCGCCCGCGAGCTGATCATCGCGCTCGGCGGCAACTACGAGAAGAAATGGTTCGGGCTCATGGGCGGGGCCTACTTCCGGCGCTTTCGCAACGCCAGCCCCGACCTCGACTACGCCGACCTCAACGAGGGCATCGTGCTGCTCCGCCCCCAGGCCTGGTTCGGCCAGGTCGGCGGCGTCGCCCTCGAGGGCTCCTACCAGCTCCAGCGCCGCGGCGTGCTGACCGGCCTCGACATCGGCGAGCAAAGCGGCCCCATCACCGGCGGGCTCGGCCGCGTCGGCGTGATGCCCTTTTGGGCCCCGGGCGGCCGGGGCTCCTACGCGCGCCCGCACATCCGCGCCATGTACATGCTCTCGGTGCGCGACGCTGGCGCGCGCTCCCTCTACCCCCAAGACCACGTGCTGAGCCTGCGCCCCGTCGACCACTTCTTCGGCTTCGGCGCCGAGTGGTGGTTCGGCAGCACGAGCTACTTCCGCGACTAAAGGAGCCACGGTCATGTCCAAACGACGACACCCCCAATTCTCGGCTCGACTCTCCACCCTGGGCCTCGCCGCCCTGTTGGCCGCGGCGCCCGTGGGCCTGTCGAGCTGCCTGGACTTCGGCGGCTACGACGAGACCCCCGAGCTGACCAACGAGGTCGAGGACTGGCGCGACGAGGTCATCTACCAGATCCTCGTCGACCGCTTCGCCAACGGCGACAACGGCAACGACTACCGCATCGAGCTCGACGCCCCGGCCCGCTACCACGGCGGCGACTGGCAGGGCATCGAGGACAAGCTGCCCTACCTCGAGGAGCTCGGCGTGACGACCATCTGGATCTCCCCGGTGGTCAAGAACGTCGAGACCGACGCCGACGTCGACGGCTACCACGGCTACTGGGCCCAGGACTTCACCGCGCTCAACCCCCACTTTGGCGACCTGCCGGCCCTGCGCCGGCTGGTCGACAAGGCCCACGAGCGCGACATGAAGGTGATCATCGACATCGTCACCAACCACGTCGGGCAGCTGTTCTACTACGACATCAACCTCAACGGGAACCCCGACGAGCAGCTCCAGGGCAACGGCAGCAGCTCGCCGGTGATGTACATCAACGAGTACGACCCCGACTTCGACCCCCGCGGGATCCAGTCCTTCACCTCCCTGGGCGAGGCCGGCCCGGCGCCGATCATCTTCGGCAAGGACCCGGCCACCAACCACCTCCCGCCGAGCCCGGCGGTGTTCCGCAACCCCAACGTCTACAACCGCAAGGGCCGGACCCTCGACTTCGAGGTCGAGGAGCAGCTGCTGACCGGCGACTTCCCCGGCGGGCTCAAGGACGTCGACACCACGAGGTGCGACGTCAAGGAGGCCTTCGTCGAGGTCTACGCGCGGATCATCGAAGAGACCAACGCCGACGGCTTCCGCATCGACACCATCAAGCACGTCGAGTACGAGTTCTGGCGCTACTTCGCCCAGCGCATGCGCCAGCGCCTCGGGCCCCAGGGCAAGACCAACTTCTTCATGTTCGGCGAGGCCTTCGACGGGCGCGACGATCTGGTCGGCTCCTTCACCCAGCAGCTCCCGCCCGAGGACGGCGAGACCACCTGCGCGGCCGGGGGCCCGCCGCTGACCAGCGACCAGCTCGACAGCGCGTTTTACTTCCCGCAGTACTTCCAGGCCGTGCGCGACGTGTTCATCCAGGCCCAGGGCACGGACCGCATCCAGACCCTGTGGGAGCAGCGGACCACGACCTGGGGGACCACGGCGCCCACCGGGGGCGTCGGCATCGCGCCCAGCGACATCCCGGTCAACTTCCTCGACAACCACGACGTCCCGCGCTTCCTCTACAACGTCCAGGACCTCAGCGAGGAGGTCCAGGGCCAGCTGCTGCGCAACGCCCTGGTGTTCCTCTACACGGTGCCCGGCGTGCCCTGCCTCTACTACGGCACCGAGCAGGACTTCGCCGGCGGCAACGACCCGGCCAACCGCGAGGACCTGTGGGACAGCGGCTTCGACACCACCGGCACCACCTTCCAGTGGATCGCCCGCATGGCCAAGATCCGCAAGCAGTACGCGTCCCTGCGCCGCGGCGACGTGAGCGTGACCTGGGCCTCGGCGCGCGCCGGCGAAGAAGAGGACGCGGGCATCTTCGCCTTCCAGCGCAACGGGGGCACGAGCGGCAACGGCTACTCGCTGATGGTCTTCAACACCAACCAGGTCCACGACAGCCACACCGGCTTCGAGGGCGCGGCCATGCCGGTCATCGCCCCGGCGGGCACGGTGCTCAAGGACGCGCTGACCGGCGACACCTGGACCGTGGCCAGCGACGGCACCGTCGACGTCAGCCTGCCGCCGATGAGCGCCGTGGTGCTCGTGCCCGAGAGCGACTGGACCCCGATCTGAATCCGAACTGAGCTGCCCTCGGCATGGTCGCAGTCAAAGCCCAGAACATCGTCAAGCGCTTCGGCGAGGTCACCGTCCTGCGCGGGGTCGAGCTCGACATCCCCGACGGGGCCTTCGCCGTGCTCGTCGGCCCGAGCGGCTGCGGCAAGTCCACGCTCTTGCGCCTGCTCGCCGGCCTCGAGCAGGTGAGCGAGGGCAAGATCCTGTTCGGCGAGCGCGAGGTCACCCAGCTCGAGCCCCGCGACCGGGACATCGCCATGGTGTTCCAGAGCTACGCCCTCTACCCGCACATGAGCGTGCGCCGCAACCTCGAGTTCGGCCTGCGCCTGCGCAAGACCGACGCGGCGACCATGAACCAGCGGGTCGGGGAGGTCGCCAAGATGCTGGACATCGCCCACCTGCTCGAGCGCCTGCCCAAGGATCTGAGCGGCGGGCAGCGCCAGCGCGTGGCCATGGGCCGCGCCATCGTCAGGCGCCCGGCCCTGTTCTTGTTCGACGAGCCGCTGAGCAACCTCGACCCGGCCCTGCGCACCCAGGTCCGCGTCGACATCCGCAAGCAGCACGACGAGCTCGGGGCGACGAGCGTGTACGTGACCCACGACCAGGTCGAGGCGATGACCCTGGCCGACGTCCTCTATGTTCTAGAAGGCGGCGAGGTCCAGCAGCGCGGGCGGCCCATCGACATCTACGACGAGCCGCGCAACTGCTTCGTGGCCGGCTTTTTGGGCAGCCCGGCCATGAACCTGCTGCGCGCCCCGCTGACCCGCGCGGGCGAGCTGTGGCGCGCGGGCGAGGTCGCCGTGCGCGACGCGGGCCACTTCTCCAAGCTGCGCCCCGACGCCGAGGTGATCCTCGGCCTGCGCCCCCACGACCTGCGCGCCTGCGCCGAGGCCGAGGCCGACCTGCACCTCGAGGTCGAGGTCGTCGAGACCCTCGGGCCCGAGCTCACCGTCCACGGCGTGCTCCGCGGGGACGCCCAGCGCCAGCCCTTCATCGCCGCGCTCCCGGCCAAGCTGGCCGTGCAAAAGGGCGAGCGCGTGCCCCTTCGGGTCGAGCGCCTGCACCTGTTCGACGCCGCCACGGAGCAGAGCCTGCGGTGAGGGCCGCGCTGCACCGGCGCTGGGCCAAGCTGGCCTTCGCCCTGGCCTTCGTGCTGACGGCCCTGGGCCCGAGCCTGGAGGCCCGCGCGGAGGAGCCCGTGGTCCTGTGGCACGCCTACCGCGGCGCCGAGGAAGAGGCCCTCGAGGCCATCCTCGCCGCCTGGGGCGGGCCCGTGGAGGTGCTCGCCGTGCCCTACGACGCCTTCTCGACCAAGCTCGAGTCGACGGTGCCCCTGGGCGAGGGCCCGGACCTGTTCATCGACGCCCACGAGCGCCTGGGCAACTTCCGCGAGCGCGGCATCGTGGCGCCCATCTCGGCGGAGCTGCTGGCCCGCTCGGGCGGCGCCGAGGCCTACAACCTCGGCGCCCTCGAGGCCGTGCGCTTCGAGGGCGAGGCCTACGGCCTGCCGCTGTCGCAAAAGTGCATCGCGCTCTACTACAACCCCGCCCTGGTCGCCGAGCCGCCCGCGAGCCTCGAGGCCATCGCCGCCCTCGGCGACGCCCCCGATTGGCCCGAGGGCGTCTACCCCCTGGCCTACGAGGCCCGCGGCGCCTACGCCCACGCGGCCTTGCTCGCGGCCTTTGGCGGGGCCCTGCACGACCCGGTCGCCGACGACTACGCCTTCGAGGGCGAGGCCGCCGAGCGCTCCCTCGACTACGTGCTCGGGCTGATCGACGCCGGGGTCATCCCCGAGGACGCCGACGGGGCCCTGGTGACCAACCTGTTCAAGGCGGGCAAGGCAGCCACGGTGTTCTCCGGGCCGTGGCTCGCCGCGGACTTGGAAGGGGTCGAGTACGCCGTCGCGCCTCTCCCGGTCGTCGAGGCTACCGGCGAGCCCATGCGCCCGCTGCTGACCGTCGAGGCGATCATGCTCTCGCCCCACGGCGCCGAAAAGCAGGCCGCCCGCGAGCTGCTCGCGCACATCGCGGGGCCCGCGGGGGCGCGCATCCGGGCCGAGACCGCGCGCAGCCTGAGCGCGCGCACGGACGTGCCGCCCAGCGACGACCCCCTGCTCCAGGCCTTCGCCACCCAGGCCGCCCAGAGCACGCCGATGGCCTCGACGGCGGCCATGCGCGCGGTCTGGGAGCCCGCCAACCGGGCGATCCGCAAGGTCCTGCGCCGCGACCTCGAGCCCAAGCCCGCCCTCGAAGAGGCCCGCCGGCGCTTCGACGACGTCCGCCGGCCGCCCCCGCCCCCGGCCAACCCCGCGCCGGTGGTCGTGCTCCTGGGCATGCTCAGCCTGCTGGGCGCGGGCGCGCTGGTCCACCGCGCCCGCAAGCTCGGCGGCGCCTCCGGGACCCTCGACGCCCTGCGCCGCTCGCTGCCCGCCTACGCCTACATCGCCCTCGGCGTGGTCGCGGTGACCGTGCTCGTCATCCTCCCGATCTTCTTCGGCGCCGGCGCGGCCCTGTTCGCCGGCAAGCCCCACGAGATGTACTACGTCGGCCTGGCCAACTTCGTGGCCATCCTGACCGCCCGCGGCGCGCCCTTGCTGTCGACGGGCTCCTTTTACGTCGTCCTCGCCGTGACCGTGCTGTGGACCGTGGTCAACGTGTTCTTCCACCTGGCCATCGGCGTGGCCCTGGGCCTGGTCCTCTCGCGCCCGACCATGCGCCTGCGCGGCCTCTACCGCGTGCTGCTGATCGTCCCCTGGGCCGTGCCCAGCTACGTCACCGCCCTGGCCTGGCGCGGCATGTTCCACCGCCAATTCGGCGCGGTCACGGGGCTGATCCACGCCATCAACGACCTGTTCGGCTTCAGCCTCGAGCCCATCGCGTGGTTCAGCCGCTTCAGCACGGCCTTCACCGCCAACGTCGCGACCAACGTGTGGCTGGGCTTCCCCTTCATGATGGTGGTGACCCTCGGCGCGCTCGCGGCCGTGCCCAAGGACGTGCTCGAGGCCGCCGAGGTCGACGGGGCCTCGCGCTGGCAGCGGCTGACCCAGATCACCTTGCCGATGATCGCCCCGACGATGATCCCCGCGGTGACCCTCGGCGCGATCTGGACCTTCAACATGTTCAACGTCGTGTTCCTGGTCTCGGGCGGCGACCCCGACGGGAGCACGGACATCCTCGTGTCCGAGGCCTACCGCTGGGCCTTCACCCGCGACGCCCAGTATGGCTACGCGGCCGCCTACGCCGTGCTGATCTTCCTGCTCTTGTTTGCGACCAGCCGGATCACCGACCGCTTCATGACCGGCTCGAAGGAGGACCGCGCGTGACCGCGTCCCAGCGCGAGCTGCTCGAGTCCATCGCCGCCCACGCGGTGATCCTCGCCGCCGTCGCCTTCTCCCTCTACCCCATCTTGTGGGTGGTGAGCCTGGCCTTCTCGGGCTCGACCAGCCTCGAGGCCCAGGTCATGCCCGTGCCCACGGACCCGACCCTCGACAACATCCGCGAGGTCGTGGGCTCGACGCGTACGGAGGTCGACGGCTCACAGATCTGGCTGTTCGGCCGGCAGCTGCTCAACTCCATCGTGGTCTCCATCGCCACCGCCGTCGTGGGCGTGGCCATCGCCATCCCCACGGCCTACGCCTTCGCGCGCTTCGAGTTCATCGGCAAGCGCGGCGGCATGCGCCTGCTGCTCGCGACGCAGATGTTCCCCGCCGTCGCCAGCGCCGTGCCCCTGTTCATGATCCTCGAGACCCTCGAGCTGCTGAACACGCGCACGGGCCTGGTGCTGTGCTACGCGAGCACCTCCATCCCCTTCGCCGTGTTCCAGCTGCGCTCGGCCTTCGAGGCCATCCCCACGGACCTCGAAGAGGCCGCCATGGTCGACGGCGCGACGCGCTTTCAGGCCTTCCTGCGCGTGGTCCTGCCCGTCGCCCGCCCGGCCATCGCGGTGACCTTCCTGTTCGCGTTCATGACCGCCTACAACGAGTTCATCCTCGCGGCCACGCTGCTCAACGACGAGCGCGCCTTCACCCTGCCCGTCGTGCTCCAGCGCTTCATCGGCGAGTACGACGCGCGCTGGGACCTGTTCGCGGCCGGGGCGATCGTGGTCTCGCTGCCGGTGATGCTGCTCTTTTATCAGGTCCAGCGCCACATGGTCGCGGGCCTGGGCGCCGGCGGGGTCAAGGGCTGACTGATGGACGTGGGGCCTACGGCCTTCGTCCATCAGTCCATCGTGATCACGTAGGTGCTCGAGGCCGTGGTCGTGTCGATGGTCTGCGACCGTTGGATCACCATGCCGACGATGACGTCCCGGTCCCCATCGAGGACAAAATTCACCCTCGCGTCGACGTCCTCGGGAAGCGTCACGACCTTTGAGACGTTGGCGCGGCCATGCAGCGCCTGCACGGTGTAGGTCCCTGGCGGCAGCCCGTCGAAGCGATAGATGCCGCGGGCGTTCGTCATCCGCTCGCGCGCCTCGAAGTCCCCGGCCTGCTGCAGGACGATGATCGCGTTCTCCACGACCTCACCATCCGGATCGCGGACGAAGCCGCCGATCATCCCGCCCTCGGCGTCGGGGTCGAGGGTCTGCGACAGCTCGATCGCAGCGTCGCCGCCAGGATCGCGCACGCCCGGGGATGGGCTCGCGCAGCCCGTCGCCGACCCCGCCACGACCCCCGCCACGCCGAGGGTGAGCGCCAGCGCAGCTCCCCGATTGACCGTGCGAAGCACCTCGCCCACCACCCGCACACAGCGGCGCTCCGGGCTCGCGTCGGCCTCGTCGAGGAAAGCGCCGAGGCCCTCGTCGTCGAGCGAAGTCAGGTCGTTGACATGGCGCGCGCAGTGGCGACAGTGACGACCGGCGACCTCCGATCCTCGTGCATCGGGGTCGCCTCCAGGCGATGGCTCCATGGCCTCCCAGGACTCGGGGCACGACAAGATTGTCAGTCGACGCACGACCGACAACGAGCCCTAGAGGTGGGGCTTTCAGGCGCCCGCCCCGATGCCATCCCCACCATTTCGAACCAATCCCAACCCCAGTCGAGGCCCCCATGACAGGCGGCGTCAAGGCCTCGCTTTTGTCCACGAGAGCGCCGATGGACGTCGATCGACCGCCAACGCAGACCGCAATGGGCGAACTGGCACAGGTCCCAACTTGGGTCATACTTCGGCGTTGAGAAGAGCATCTTTGGGGCGTTAGGCCACGCTCATCTCCCTGCTCCACGCGCACCGAATTCCTCCTCCGACGCGCTCTGTTCGCCCCTTGAACCCCCCTGAAGTAGTTCAGCGGTAGAACGCCCGGCTCGGCCCGGGTCGGCGCAGGTTCGAATCCTGCCTTCAGGTTCGTGTCGTCATGACGCACTGGATCGTCCCAAAGGCCACCACGGGCTACGCCCACGCTCGACTCGAGCGTGCGGTCGAGGCGTTGGCCGCCCTGCCCATGCAGGGCGGTCCGACGGCCCGCGCTCGCGCCATGGCGCAGATCCACCGCTGGCGCGCCGTCATCGAGGGCATGCGCGGCGGGGCCCTCCACGCCAGCTCGCGCACACCCCTGGGCCACACACCCACATGGGCCACCCTCGAGGTCGCCCCCGGTGGGTTCTCCACGGGCCGCTACCTCGCCGAGGGCGAGCTCCAAGAGCACGAGCTGGCCCTGCTCTCGCAGCTGCCCCGCGCCGTCCCGGGACGCAGCGCGCGAGAGCGCCTCAACCACTACTTCCTCAGCGACGCCGGCATGCAGGCCCTCAGCGCGGCCGTGGACGCGGGCCAGCTGCACATCGAGCTCCCCGAGGAGGGTGCCCTGCCCGTCGTCGCGGCCCTGCTCGCGCGCGGCTACGCGGCCGAGGCCCTCGAGCTCATCGAGGTCCTGCGCCCGCTGATGCACCGCCTGCGCCTGTACCCCAAGCTGCGCGCGCGGCCGCGGCAGACCGGCGCGACCGTCCACCGCCTCGACGTGGGCGAGGTCGTCGACAAGCTGTGCGCCGTCGAGCTGCCCCCGCGCATCGCAACCATGAACGAGGCCCTGCGCGTGTGGAACCCGCTGTTCGACGAGCTCGTCGCGCTGTGGTTGGCGACCGTCGATCCGGCCGAGGTCGAGGTCGAGGACTGGCCGCACCTGCGCCGCGACCAAGCCGGCGCGCTCACGCGTCACGCCGACAACGGCCAGCCCGTGCTCGCGGGCGCGTGGCCGGGGAAGATCATGCCTGCGGGTTGGAGCGAGCGCCGTCAGGCCTGGCTCGAGGCCTACGCCCGAGCCGCGGCGAAGCATTCCCGCAGCGCCAAGCACCGCCACCCCAAGAGCAACTTCGCTCGCCTGCGCCGCGCCCTCGAGGCCGAGCCCGGCACCCTCACCCGGCGCGAGCTGGGCTGGGTTCGCCGCGCCCTGGCCAGCACGCTGACCAAACACGGCGCCCCCGGCCTGCCCTTGCGCACCCAGCTGCGCGAGCTCCAGGCCGAGATCGCCGACCTGCCCACGCACCCCGAGATGGCCGCGGTGCTCATCGCTCGCCTGGCTCGCTACCCCGTCGACGGCGGGCTGCCGAGCCTCGAGAGCATCAACGCGCCCCTGGGCGACGACGAGCACGCCGAGCTCTACGGCGGCGTCGAGATGCCCGCCGTGCTGCTCGACAAGATCGAGGGCGCCCTCGAGGCCCCCATCGCCGAGCTCGTCGAGCGCGGCGTGATCGCGTCGAGCGAGGTGCTCGCGGGTGTGCTCCCGCAGATCACCGCGCAGGTGTCCGCCGCGGGCATCGACGATCCGGCCGTCCGCGAGCTCTTCGCCCAGATCTACGCGGCCTTCCGCCGTCGTCGCTCGCTCTTGCTGGCCAACTACGCCCGCCCCGTGCAGCTCGAAGAGCTGCCGTGGATCGCCGCGCTCGCGCCCCTGCGTCGGCCCGACGCGGGCGTCGACGTGCACGTCGTCGACCCCCGCACCTTCACCCGCCAGACCCTCGAGCAGGTCACCACCCTCGCGCTCTCGGCCTTCCCCCAGTCCATCTTGCCCAACGTCCTGGTCCGCGAGATGGAGGCCCTGGTCCACGCCAGCGGCCTCGACCTGCCCTTGGTTCGCGAGCTCGCGGCCGACGTGTTCACGGGCGACTTCCCCCAAACCTTCGGCCACTCCGAGGTGCTCACCCGGCGCCTGCTCGTGGGCACGCTCTACGCCCGCTACTACGGGCTGTGGACGGGCTCTCTGGGCGAGCTGCCCTTTGGTCAGCGCTGCACCATGCGAGCCTACGAGGCTCGAACTCACGAGAACACCCGCGAAGCCGGCCGCAACAGCTGGATCGCGCAAAACGGTGCGATCCTCGAGCAAGCGCAGATCATGACCACGCACAACCTCGCGCCGCTGACCCTGCGCCTGGGCCTCTACGAGAACCTCAAGACCCACGCGCCCGAGCTGGTCCGCCAGGTGTTCACGTGGATCCTCCAGCGCTGGCGCCAGGCCTCGGTCCACGAGCACGCGCGCGCGCTGATGATCAAGCACACGGCCTACGCCTGGCGCCAGGCCATCTTCTTGCTCTCGCTGTGCGAGGGGGCCGAGCAGCGCCACGCCGCCGAGACCTTCGAGGCCATGGTCGCCGCGCAGCCCTTCGCCCTGGCCCGACGCATCGCGCCGGTGTCGGCGGGCCTGCGCCTGGCCTTCGAGGGCGGGGGCTTCGACGCCCGCGGCCGCGGCCGCACCCGCACCGGGGCGCCGGCTCGACGCTTGCTCGGGTGGAGCATCGGCCCGCACTGGCTCCTGGGCAGCTAGCCCTACATCAGGATCTCGATGTTCTCGCTGACGTCCCGGGTCTCGCCCAGGCGGATCAGCAAGAGCGCGAGGCGGCCGATGGGCGGGCGCCACAGCCCGTGACCGAAGGCCACCGCCCACGCGTCGCGGGCCGCGATGGTCTCGGCCTGCGCGCGCGCGTCTTGGTGGGCCAGCTCCGAGGCCAGCGCCCACGCGGCCTCCCGCGCCTTGACCATCGAAAAGTTCACCGCGACGTCCTCGAGGCTCCCCGACAGGCGATCGAGGGGCCCCAGGGGCTTCCAGATCTGCGCCAGCTCGGCCTTGACCTCGTCGACCAGGGACGCGAGCACGTCGTTGATGCGGTTGAAGTCCAGCTCGAGATCGGCCAGCGCCGCGCCCGGGGCGACCGTCGCCGCGGCGACGCCCAGGTCGAGGTTGATGTGCGCGTTCATGGCGATCAGCAGGTGCTGGATCACCGTCGGCATCCACGCCCCCGAGGCCCTAAAGGCCAGGTCCCACGCGCCGACCGGCCTTCGCCCGCTGCGGTAGGTCGCGAGCGCGTCGAGGTAGCGGTTGGCGAAGGCCACGTCGAGGGCCTCCATGCGCGGGCCGTCGTCGAACTCGCCGGCCTCGATGCCGGCTTTCACCTGCACGGTGACCTTGCGGTAGAGCGCGGCGAAGTAGCCGACGCGGCTGTCCTCGCGCCGGGCCCACTCGAGCACGCGGTCGAGCTCGGCGATGACCTCGTCGATGGTCTCGGCCGCCATGCTCCGCTCAGGGGACTGTGAAGTTTTCACAGTCCCTGTCCGCTTTGACCGTCGTGGACGACGCCACGCCCTCCCTGCCCCACGTCCACGACTCAGTCGGCCTCGCCGCGGACCACCCGGAAGATCTCCTCGTCGCGGAGGGTCTGGTTGTGGCTCTTGGCGTAGCTGAAGATGCGGTCGACGAGCTCGTCGGTGGGCTCGATGCCCCGCTCGCGCAGCCAGTAGATCACGTTGGAGCGCCCGCTGTAGTGGCCGATCTCGATCTCCTGGCGCCGGCCGAACACGCGGGCCGGGACGGCGGAGTAGACCCGGTCGGCGAGCTCCTTCTCGCCCCGGGACTCGGCCTTGATGATCGCCGCCGCGTGCACGCCGGTGGCCGTGCGGAAGGCGTCGCGGCCGACCAGGGGGTAGCTCGGGTGGATCGGCACCCCGGTGTACTCGCTGACCTTCTGGACGTAGTCGACGAGGCAAGACAGGTCGTGCTCTTCGGGGTCGAGGCGGCCGAGCAGATGCTGGTTGAGCAGCAGGTGATCCATCGAGGTGTTGCCGACGCGCTCGCCGATGCCCAGGGCGCAGCCGTGGGCCCGGTCGACGCCCCACTCGAGGGCCAGGGTCGCCAGGGTCAGGGCGTGGCCGCGGTCGTTGTGCCCGTGCCAGTCGAGCTTGACCTCGTCCTCCGCGCCCATGCCGCGCAGCAGGCCCTTGGTGAAGTTCAGCAGGTTGCGCAGGCCGTGGGGCACGGCGTGGCCGCAGGTGTCGCACAGCACCAGCCGGGTCGCGCCGGCGTCGATCGCCGTGCGGAACAGGGTGTCGAGGGTCTTGGGGTGCGAGCGGGTCGTGTCCTCGGTGACGAAGGAGGCCGGCAGCCCGTTGCTGACGATGAGCTCGATGGCCGCCTTGGTGTGGCCGACCAGGCGCGCGACGTCCCAGTTCTCGGCGTAGGCGCGGATCGGGCTCGAGCCGATGAAGGCCGTGACCTCGATGGCCATGCCGACGCGCTGGGAGATCTCGATGATCGGGCGGATGTCGGCCTCGACGGTCCGCGCGGCGCAGTTGGGCTGGATGCGCAGCTTCTCGTCGACGATCATCCGCAGCAGGGCCTCGACGTCCTCCTGGGCCCGGCGCCCCGCCCCCGGCAGGCCGAGGTTGACCACGTGGATGCCCAGCCGGTCCATGTAGCGGACCAGCTCCATCTTCTGCTCGATGCTCGGGTCGCGGACCGAGGGCGACTGCAGGCCGTCGCGGATGGTCTCGTCGACGAAGCGGGGGGCCTTGGTCGAGGTCCGGCGCTTGTCGAGTTCGTTCCAGTCGTAGACGAGGGCGGCGACGTCGTTGGAGTCGAGCATGGGCAAAATCCTCTCGCGGGTGGGCTCAGACGCCGGGGACCAGGCCCTCGATGTCGAAGAAGCGGTCGAGCTCGTTGACCAGGGACTCGACGATGGCGTCGGCGATCTCCTCGTCGCTGTCGATCTCGGCCACGATCATGTCGCGGAACAGCACGATGCCCTGGAGCTCGGCCGCGGCGTCGTCGGTGCTCGGGCGGCCCTCGAAGATCACCGCCGAGCGCGGGTCGTAGCCCCCGCGGATCATCGCCTCGCTGACCCAACGCTCGACGCGGATCGGCGCGGTCGCGACCAGCTTGAGCACGGGGTCGGGCAGGCTCTCGAGCACGTCCTCGAGCTGGCGCTGGAGGTCGTCGCGCTCGTCGGCCTCGAGCTCGGCGTCGGCGTCGACCTCGAGCTGAGCCAGGTCGCGGCGGCGCAGCGCGAGCCAGGACTCGACGGCCGCGTCGACCTTGCCCGTCGCGCGCTGGGCCAGGCCGAGCTGGTAGAGCAGCTCGGCGCCCGCCTCGGGGTCGGTCTCGCGCTCGACGGCCCCGGCGAGCAGGCCCTCGCCCTCCTCGGCGCGGCCGAGGCCGGCGAGGGCCGCCGCGCGCACGCTGACCCAGGCCGGGTCGGTGTGCAGCGAGGGATCGATCTGGTCGAGGAGCTCGAGGGCCTCCTCGGGGTCGGCGTCGAGGTGCGCCAAGCGGGTCTGGGCGAGGAGCAGCAGGACCTCGGCGCGGTCTTCCTTGTTGAGCTCGAGGTCCTCGCGCTCGAGGGCCGTGCGCAGCACGTCCTCGGCGTCGTCGAAGTTCATCATGTCGGCGTAGAGCTCACCGGCGTCGACGTAGAGCCGGGGCTCGACGGGCTTGGCCGCGAGCGCGCGCTCGAAGCTCGAGACCGCCTCGTCGATGTCGCCGCCGGCCCACGCGAGCAGGGCCCCGAGGTGCAGCAGCCGCGGGTCTTCCATGTTGGCTCCGCCCGTCGCGGCCGCTTCGAGGAGGCGCTGGGCGCCCTCGAAGTCACCCTGCTCGAGAGCGGCGCGAGCCTGGTCCACGGTAGCGTCGAGATCGGCACTCATGGAGCGCACCGTAGCGCTCGCGCCCGGCCCCGTCACGCGTGCTATGCCCGCATCGTGAGCGCCTCTTCCCCTGGCCAACCTGGGTCCGAGCCCGGCCCCGAGCGCAGTTTCGGCTCCGCCGCCGATGGCACTCCCGACGCCCCCGTGAGCGCTCTCATGACCGTGCTGCGCGAGCGCTGGGTCATGAGCCTCGCGCTCGTCGATCCGCAGGACCCGGCGCCCGGATCCACGCCCTTGTTCTTCGCCCTCGTCGAGCCCGACAGCGTCGGCCGCCACGCCGCGCCCTTGCTGGTGTTCGCCAGCTCACCGACGAGCCGCCACGGGCAGCTGTGCGTCGACGCCCTCGCCCCCGTGGCCGCCGGCGCGTCGGTCTACCTCGAGAGCGAGACCGTCGGTGAGCTCCGCGGCGCGCAGCTGCGCGGCACCGTCCACCGCGCAGCCCGCTGCACCCCTGCCGTCGCCGAAGCCCTGCGCGCGCGCTACCTCGCCCGCCACCCCGTCGCCGCCCCGGTCCTCGACGGCGGCCGCCACGAGCTCTACGTGTTCGAGCCGCGCTGGGCCAAGGTCACGGACAACCGCCTCGGCTTCGGCGTCCACCCCACCGCGCAGTTCAGCGCCCCCTGGTCGGGGGCTCCGCTATCCTCTGCGCCATGACCGAGGACGGCCCCAAAGACGGCCCCACGCCCGAGCCCCCCGACGCCGAGACGTCCGGGGGCATGCAGCTGTACACCAAGATCCTCATCGGAATGGTCGTCGGCAGCGTCCTGGCGGTGCTCTGCAAGGAGCTGCTGACCGGGACCGACGCCTGGGTGTCGGTGTTCGCCGACCAGGCCGCCCTCCAGACCTTCGGCGAGCGGTGGATCGAGCCCGTCGGCAAGCTGTTCATCCGCTCGATCATCCTGACCGTCGTCCCCCTGGTGTTCACCTCCATCGCCACGGGCATGCACTCCCTCGGCGACCCCCGGGATCTCGGGCGCCTCGGCGGACGCACCGTGCTCGTGTTCATGACCACCGCCTTCCTGGGCGCGGTCCTGGCCACGCTGCTCTACCTGGCGATCCAGCCGGGCTCGGTGATCTCGCCCGAGACCCGGGATCTGCTCGCGGCGCAGTTCGCCGAGCAGGCCACCACCAAGACCGCCACCGCCGGCCAGGCCCAGAGCTACTTCTCGGGCTCGATCCTCCAGATCCTCGTGGGGCTGATCCCCGAGAACATCGTGCTGTCCATGACGAGCAACCGGGACCTGCTCAAGGTGATCCTGTTCGCGCTCGCCTTTGGAATCTCGCTCACGCTCATCGACAAAGAGCGCGCTCGCCCCGTGGTCGCCGTCCTCGACGGGGTCAACGAGGCGATGATCAAGCTCATCGAGCTGCTCATGAAGCTCGCCCCCTACGGCGTCGCCGCCCTGGTGTTCATGGTCGTGGCGCGCTTTGGCCTCGACGTCCTCCAGGCCCTCGCGCTGTACACGGCCGTGGTGCTGATCGCGCTCGCGGCTCACCTGCTGCTGGTCCTCGCCCCCCTCATCCGGCTGCTCGCCGGCATGCGACCCATCGAGTTCATCCGCGCGATCCGTGAGGTCTGGATCACGGCCTTCTCGACCTCGTCCTCGGCCGCGACCTTGCCCACGACGATCCGCGTGACCCAAGAGAAGCTCGACGTGCCCAAGCCCATCGCTGGCTTCGTCCTGCCTCTGGGCGCCACGATCAACATGGACGGCACGACCATCTACCAGGTCATCGCCGTGCACTTCGTCGCGCAGGTGTGGGGCATCCAGCTCGAGCCCTCGGCCTATCTGACGCTGATCCTCGTGTCGATGCTCATGGCCATCGGGGCCGCTGGCGTCCCTGGCGGCGTCATCCCCCTGCTCTACGTGGTGATGGTCACCGTCGGCATCCCCGAGCCCATCGTCGCCATGGGCATCGCGCTCATCCTCGGCATGGATCGAATCCTCGACATGTGTCGGAGCGCAGTGAACGTCGTCGGGGACTCGACGACGGCGGTGATCATCGCGCGCTTGGAGGCCCGGCGCGCGACGCCGAGTTAGCCGCGGGGCCAACCCTCACGCTCCCGAGCTTTGTGCGTAGGGCCCCGCTGCGCGACCGTGAACGACGTTGCGCCCGTGAGCCAACGTACCTCTAATCCCGTGACAAGGCATCGCGGCCCCGCCATACTCGTCCGACAGTACTTTGGGCCGCGGGTGCGGCCATCGAGACCCATATGGACACCTTCCCCAAGGCCCAAGAACGCGAGGCCCTCGAGTCGGTGGTCATCCGCTTCGCCGGTGACTCTGGCGACGGCATGCAGCTCACTGGCAGTCAGTTCACGAACACGACTGCCTTGATGGGCAACGACCTCGCGACCTTCCCCGACTTCCCCGCCGAGATTCGGGCCCCCGCGGGCACGACCTACGGCGTCTCGGGCTTCCAGATCCACTTCGCCGCCCACGACATCATGACGCCCGGCGACGAGCCGGACGTGCTCGTGGCCATGAACCCCGCGGCGCTGAAGACCAACATCGGCGACCTCAAGGAGCGGGGTCTGCTGATCGTCAACTCCGGCGCCTTCATCAAGGGCAACCTCAAGAAGGCCGGCTACGCCGAGAACCCCCTCGAGGACGAGGCCTTCCTGTCGCAGTACCGCGTCATCAAGCTCGACATCCAGGCGATGACCCTCGCGGCCGTCGCCGAGTTCGAGCTCGGGACCAAGAACGCGCTGCGCTCGAAGAACATGTGGACCCTCGGCCTGGTGCTGTGGCTGTTCGGACGCGAGACCAAGCACACCGTCGCCTGGCTCGAGCAAAAGTTCGCCAAGAAGCCCGACATCGCCAAGGCCAACGTCGCGGCGCTCAAGGCCGGCCACGCCTACGGCGAGACGGCCGAGCTGCCCAGCGGCATCGGGGCCTACGAGGTCCCCAAGGCCAAGCTGCCCGCGGGCACCTACCGCAACATCACCGGCAACGACGCCCTCGCCTGGGGCCTGACCGCGGCCTCGAAGCTCTCGGGCCTCAAGCTGGTGCTCGGCTCCTACCCGATCACCCCGGCCTCCTCGGTGCTCCACGCCCTCGCCAAGCTCAAGCACTTCGGCGTGACCACCTTCCAGGCCGAGGACGAGATCGCGGCGGTGTGCGCCGCGGTCGGGGCCAGCTGGGGCGGCGCCCTGGGCATCACCACGACCTCCGGCCCCGGCGTCGCCCTCAAGGGCGAGGCCATCGGGTTGGCGATCATGCTCGAACTGCCGCTGATCGTCTGCGACATCCAGCGCGGCGGTCCGTCCACGGGCATGCCGACCAAGACCGAGCAGTCGGACCTGCTCCAGGCCGTCTACGGCCGCAACGGCGACGCGCCCATGCCGGTGCTCGCCGCCTGCACCCCCGGCGACTGCTTCTTCATGGCCATCGAGGCCGCGCGCATCTCGGTCAAGTACATGACGCCGGTCATGCTGCTGACCGACGGCTACCTGGCCAACGGCGCCGAGCCCTGGAAGATCCCGGCCATGGCCGACCTCGAGCCCTTCCCGGTCAGCTTCCCGACCGAGCGCCCCGAGGGCTTCCACCCCTACCTGCGCGACCCCGAGACCCTCGCCCGGCCGTGGGCCATCCCCGGCACGCCCGGCCTCGAGCACCGCATCGGCGGCCTCGAGAAGGACTTCGACTCGGGCAACATCTCCTACGACCCCGACAACCACCACAAGATGACCAAGACCCGCGCGGCCAAGGTCGCGGGGATCGCCAAGGACATCCCGGCGGCGGCCCCCGAGGTCGGGGAGACCAGCGGCGATCTGCTGGTCATCGGCTGGGGCTCGACCTACGGGGCGATCACCCAGGCGGTCCGCCGGGCTCGCGCCGCGGGCAAGAAAGTCTCGCAGGTCCACCTGCGCTACATCAACCCGCTGCCGCCCGGCCTGGGCGAGCTCATCGCCGGCTTTGACAAGGTCATCGTGCCGGAGATGAACAACGGCATGCTGAGCAAGATCCTGCGCTCCGAGTTCCTCGTCGACGCCGTCGGCATCAACAAGATCTCGGGCCAGCCCTTCAAGGTCAGCGAGATTCAGAAAGCCATCGAGGAGAACCTGGCATGAGTCCCTCCGATCCTCCCAAGAAGCTCACCCGCAAGGACTTCGCCTCGGACCAGGACGTCCGCTGGTGCCCGGGCTGTGGCGACTACGCCATCTTGGCGACCATCCAGCGCACCCTGCCGACGGTCAACGCCGACCCGGCCAAGACCGTGTTCCTGTCGGGCATCGGCTGCTCCAGCCGCTTCCCCTACTACATGAACACCTACGGCTTCCACAGCATCCACGGCCGGGCGCCCGCCTTCGCCACGGGGCTGAAGCTGACCAACCCCGAGCTCGACATCTGGATCATCACCGGCGACGGCGACGGCCTGAGCATCGGCGGCAACCACCTCATGCACGTGCTGCGGCGCAACGTCGACGTGCAGCTGATGCTGTTCAACAACCGCATCTACGGCCTGACCAAGGGCCAGTATTCGCCGACCTCGCTCGTCGGGCTGCGCTCGCCGTCGACGCCCAAGGGCTCCATCGACATGCCCGTCGTGCCCGCGCTCATCGCCCTCGGGGCGGGGGCCCGCTTCGTCGCGCGCTCCGTCGACACCCTCGCCAAGCACCTCGGCCCGACCCTGGTCGCCGCCCGGGAGCACCGCGGGGCCAGCTTCATCGAGATCTTGCAGAACTGCCCGGTGTTCAACGACGACACCTGGGCGCACGTCAAGAGCAAGGAAGCCGGCGCGGACGCGGTGCTCCTGCTCGAGCACGGCAAGCCCATGATCTTCGGCAAGGAGAAGAGCAAGGGCCTGCGCCTCAAGCCCAACAGCCTCGAGCTCGAGGTCGTGACCATCGGCGAGGACGGCATCACCGAGGCGGACATCCTCGTCCACGACGAGACCAACCGCCCGATGGCCTTCCTGCTCGCTGGCATGGAGCCGCCCACCTTCCCCATGGCGCTGGGTGTGCTGCTGCGCGATCCCGCGCCGGCCTATGACGCGGCTGTCCTGGCTCAGGTCGCCGACGCCCAAGCGGCCGGCGAAGGCGACATCGACCAGCTCCTCAATTCCGGTCACACCTGGACGATTGAGTAGAAAACGGGCGGCCTTGGCCGCCTTTTTTCTGCTCAATCTCTGAGTTTGATGGAGG
>NZ_ABCS01000081.1 GCF_000170895.1 Plesiocystis pacifica SIR-1
AGATGACGTGCAGAGCGGCCCAAGGGGCCGCTCTTCACATCATCTTCGGCGCGCACTCCTTGACCTCAGCCAAGGTCGTCGCCTTCATCCCGCACTCGACCTCCGCCTTGGTCCCCTGGTCCATGCAGGTCTCGACCACGTCCGCGCGGACCTCCTCGAGGATCTCCTTCACGACCTCCGGGTGGTCGTCCTTGGCGTCCTCGATGGCCAGCTTCTCGAACTGGTCAAAGAGCTCGGTGCAGGTCTTCTCGTCGAGGCCGTCGCCGTGGGGCTTTTCGTGCAAGAGCAGCTCGGCCTCCTTCTCGGCGGCGACGCACAGGTCGATCTGCTCGGCCGTGCTCGCGTCCATGAGGCACTCGACGGCCTGGGCGTAGATCTCGGGCCCGAGCAGGACGACGTGGTGCTCCTGCTCCTTGACGCAAGCGTCGAGCTCGCCAGAACCGCGGACCTCGATGATGTGCTTGCAGACGGTCTCGTCGCTGGCGAGCTTCTCGGCGTGGTGCGAGATGTCCGCGAGGACGTCGCTGTGGTGGGCGTTGTCGTTGGTCTCGAGCACGGCGGCGGCGCGGGCGAGCGCGCCGGACTTGTCCGCGGACACGTCGAGGTGCTTGGCCTCGGCCTCGGCGGCCTTGGCCTCGTCGGCCTTGGCCGCGTCGCCGTCGGCCTTGGCCTCGTCGGCCTTCGGCTCTTCCTTGGTCGCCTTGTCGGCCTTCTCGGCCGCGGGCTCGGCCTTGTCGCAGGCGAGGGCGAGGGTGAACGAGCAGGCGAGCAGGCTGAGGCTGAGGCGCTTCACGGCTTCGAAGCTACACGGCGTCTGGGACGCAGCGCAATCCCCGGGGTTTGGGCCGTCCCTGGGGGGGCCGTCCCTGGGGCCCAGGGAGCGCGAATCAAGGGCGCGAGTCCCCTCGCCGGGCGAGCGCCTGCGCCAAATTGGCGGCGATTTCGAAGTCCTCGGTGCCGAGGCCCTGGTCCGCGAAGGCCCTGGCGAGTTCTGGAGACAAGCCCGCGAGGGTGCAGCGGGCCCCGAGCATCCCCGCGACGCGGGCGATTCGAGTCAGCGCCGCGAGCACGCCCACGCCCTCGAAGCGCAGCCCGGTCAGATCCAAGATCAGCTCCCGGGCGCCGAGCTCGGGGAGCGAGGCGATGACGTCCTCGACCAGACGCTCGGCCCGGTCCGCGACGTAGCGCCCCACCAGGGGGATGACGACCACGCCCTCGGCCACGCGGATCACCGGCGCGGTCAACCGCTGGAGCGCCTCGGCCTGCTCGCGGATGTGCGCGACCTTGGCCTCGATCTCGGCCTGCATCGCCCGCTGCTCGCGGATGTCGACGACCGTGCCGATGTTGTAGGCCGCGCCCTCGATGGTCAGCAGCCTGGCCGTGCTGCGCACCGCGATCCGCTCGCCCGAGCGGGGCAGGATCACCGAGTACTCGTAGTCTGGACTGACCGCCTCTCCCCGCATCCGTCGGCGGTGGCGATCGATGACCGCCGGCAGATCCTCCGGGGCGACGAAGTCGATCAGCGAGCGACCCAGGACGGCGCTGCGCTCGACGCCCAGCAGCGCGGTGAAGGCCGCGTTGATGTAGACGACCGAGGTCGCGTCGACGACGTAGACCGGGACCGGCAGGGCCTCGAGCACCCGCGCGAAGTGCTGAAAGTCCCCGCGCTCGGTCACCAGGCCAGCCTAACAGGGCGAGGCTTCCTCGACACGGCCCCGCGCGACGACGACAAAAAAATGGGGCCCCCGAGCGGAACTCGGGGACCCCTCGGGCCCGCCCCTGGCCCCCACCAGGGGCGGACTAGCTCACTGGCACATCACGCCGATCTGGTGCTCGTAGTTCATCGAGCCCGGGCCGCCGCAGCCGTCCCCCACCCCGGGGTACGGGACGCAGGAGTTCGGCACGTAGAAGTAGCTGTTGGGGACCGGGCTGGTGCCCTGCGGGCAGGGGTTGCCCCAGTGGCTCGAGTAGTTGTAGCTCCCGTTCGTGTACCAGCCGACCCAGTTGGCCGCGAACTGCTCGCACTGCGCCTGCATCTGGGCAGGGGTCCCGGCGCCGATGCAGAACTTCCGCGTGCCCTCGGGGATGCCCTCGACCGACTGCGAGGCGAGGCAGTCCGGCGGGGTGACGCCGGCGTCCTCGCTGAGCACCACGCAGGCCTGCTGCACGCCGGCGCCGTCGCGGGAGCCGCTGCCGACGGTGCGGTTGAGGCCGAAGTGCCAGCGGTCGACGTCGCTGAGGCTGCTGTCCTCGAAGTCGCAGCTGATCCCGCGGGCGGGGTCCGAGCTCGTCGCGCAGGCCTGGTAGTCGAGCTTGAAGGTCTGAGTGTCGCGGATGGTCATCGGCGAGCCGCCGCCGTCGAAGCTGAACACGCCGACGTCGCCGCCCTCCTTGTGATAGACGACGGTGTGGACCACCTGGCAGCCGCCGGCGTGGGCCGAGCCCAAGCTGGTGTGGTTGCCGTAGGCCCCGTGGGTGGCGTCGAGGGTGCCGTAGACCTGCAGGCCGGTGCCGTAGAGGTGGGCCTCGGCGTCGTGGTCGGCGGTGCTGGAGTCGCCGCCCCAGCCGTTGGTCGTGGGCGAGTCGGCGACGGCGAAGGCGTACTCGCTCGGGTCGCAGATCTCGGCGTAGATGTCCATGCGGCGGAAGTTGGCGCCCTTGTGGCGCATGTCGACGTTGGCCGTCCACTCGCTGGGGTCGAACTCGTTGGCGTCGACGTACTGCGGGTCGCAGTTGGTGGTCCCGTTGAGCACGTCGATGTCGCACTGGTAGACCTGCTGGGACAGGGTCGAGACGGGCTGGGGCGGCGCGTTGAGGGCGAGCTCTTCGGCGTCGAGCTCGTCCACGGGGAGGGCGTCGAGGTCGGCGAGGGTCGCGGTGAGCTCGGGGCCGTCGATGGCCGCGTCGAGCTCCGCGTCGACGGCGGAGTCCATGTCCTCGGAATCGCAAGCGACAGCGGGGACGAAGAGGGTGAGCAGGGCGGCGGTGGCGATGGTCTTGCTGGCGTTCACGCTCAATCCATTGCCGCGAGGCGGCGGCCATCGAACGCGCCCGATGCAACCCGAGCGCTTTTTTGGGGGTGTCGGGGCTCACGAGAAAAAGCCCCGACCTGGCGACAGATGTCGCCAGACCGCGGACAAGGGGCGGGACTTGGCGCCATCGCACGGTTGAACCGGACCTTCGCAGCGCGGGACAGCCCAAGCACGATGAAGCCCGCGCTCTCGACTCGCCTGCTCGCCCTGCCTTGCGTCGCCCTGCTCGCTTGCGAGCCTGCGGACTACACCGCGAACACCCGCCACGCGGCCGAGCCCTTCGTCCTCGACCTCGACACGCCCCAGCGCAGCTTCATGGTGACGCTGTGCTGGGAAGGCCGGGGCGAGCCCCACGACGCGTGGATGTTCCACCGCGCCGCGGCCCCACAGGCGCCCGACGGCTCCGCGCTCATGCGCCTCGAGGGCAGCGAGCCCCTCGCGCTGTCGGCGACGCCGCCCAGCACCGACGACCCCTCCGACCTGCGCGCCGAGAGCTGGTGGCCCCAGGCCGAGGACGCGTGCCTGACCGGGACCGTCGTCCACTTCAGCCTCGCCGACCTCAGCGAGGGCGCGGAGCCGGTCACCGTCGAGTGGGCCATGGACGGCTACGCCAGCTCGCGCGTCGACGAGGCCGTCGAGGACCTCCTGCTCGACGTGTTCGTCGAAGAGCTGTGAGCGCGCCGAACGACCCCAGCCCCATCGCCCAGGCCACCGATCAGAGATCGTAGACCGCGTCGAGGTACATCTCGAGCAGGTCGCTGACCGCTCCCCGCGCCGGGATGGTCCCGGCCAGGCCGTAGATCGGCGCCATCCCGCTGCCCTCCCCGGGGTTCGCCCGGGTGTGCTCGACGGCCTCGCGCAGGTCGTCGAGGAAGCGCTCGGCGACCCCCTCCTTGGTGTGGCGCAAGGTCACCGCCAGGTGCACGCAGGGCGGGCGGTGCAGGCCGTTGAGGTTCCAGTGCTTCTTGCCCATGGCGTCGAGGACCTCGTAGATGTTCAAGCCCTCCTCGCCGCTGGCGAAGCTGACCACCCACAGCGGGTCGCCGAGCACCTTCAGCCCCAAGATGGCGTCGATGCCCCGGCGGATCTTCTGCCCGGTCTCGACGATGCGCTTGGTCGCGTCGAGGTAGCCCTCCCGGCCCATGGCCTGCATCGAGGCCCAGCACGCCGCGCTCAAGCCCCCGGGGCGGCTGCCGGCGAAGGTCGGCGAGAAGTAGATGCCGCCGGGCCAGTCGGTGACCGTGTACCACTGGTGCCGGCGCAGGGCCTTGCTGCGGTAGAGCACCACCGAGGTGCCCTTGGCCGCGTAGCCGTACTTGTGGGTGTCGGCGGACATCGAGGTCACCCCGGGCACGGCGAAGTCGAAGGGCGGCACGGGGTAGCCGAGCTCCCGGGCCCAGGGCAGCACGAAGCCGCCCAAGCACGCGTCGGTGTGCATGCCGACCTTGCGCTTTTGCGCGAGCTCGGCGAGCTCCTCGATGGGGTCGACGAGGCCGTGGGGAAACGCGGGGGCCGAGCCGACCAGGCAGATGGTGTTGCGGTCCATGGCCCGCTTCATCCCCTTGACGTCCGCCCGGCAGTCCGCGCCCACGGTGACCTTGCGCAGCTGAATGTCGAAGAACTCGGCGGCCTTGTAAAAGGCCGCGTGGGCCGTGTTGGGGATGACCATGTTGGGGCTGGTGATCCCCTTTTCGGCCTTGGCCCAGTCCCGGTAGGTCTTCATGGCCAGCAAGATCGACTCGGTCCCGCCGGAGCTGACCGCCCCGCAGACCTCGTTCTCGGGCCCCGAGCCGGCCTTCTTGGCGCCGAGCATGTCGGCGGTCATGGCCACGATCTCGGCCTCGTACTTGGTCACGCTCGGCCACAGATCCGAGTGCAGCGGGTTGGTCTGCGAGTGGATCGCGTAGGCCTGGTCGAGGAAGCTCGTGTGCTCGCGGTCGCCGTGATAGACGGCCCCGGACACGTAGCCGTCCTTCCAGCGGTCGGCCTCGAGGCCGTGGAAGTTGCGCATCTCCTCGAGGATGGCCTCGCGGTCCCGACCCTGCTCGGGCAGCTCGGTGTAGGTCGGGTAGTCGGCGGCGTAGGGCCGGACCTGCCCGGCGATGTCTTTCATCATCTTCTCGTACTCCGCCGCGATGCGATCGCGGACGAAGGGGACCTTCTTGGCGTACTCGAAGAGGGTCGACACCAGGCTCTCCCCGGTGTCGACCACGCGCTGCTTGGCCTTGGCCGTGATGCTCACCAAGCGCTTTTAGCCCACCAGGGACGCCGTTTCACGCCCAGCCCGGTGAACCCAGCTCACGACCCGCTCAGGCCGGCGGCCGCGTGGCCACCAGGCTCGGGCGCTCGGTGTGAAAGGCGACGAAGGCCGCCAGCTTTGGGTGCGCGTCCACGGGATAGGTCGCGCGAAAACGCATCCACTCGAGGGTGGTGATCAGGTTGAGCTCGGGCAGGCCAAAGCGCCCCGACGGCGTCAACCAGTGCCCGGCCTCGTCGAGCTGAGCCTCGACCCAGGTCATCGCCGAGGCAGCCCGAGCTCCCTGCTTGGCCAGGTAGCTCGCCGCCTCGGGGCTGATCCCGTCGCGCTTCAGGTAAAATACGTTGATCAGCGAGTCGAGGGCGCCGTCGATGACCGTGCTCAGGTTGCGCGCGGCGAAGCCCTCGTCGAGGGGGGCGAACTCGCCGAGCGCCCCAGCCTTGGCCTGACGACGGACCAGCTCCTCGCCGATGACCCGCGAGTCGAACAACGGCTCGCCGTCGAGCACGACCGCGGGGATCTTCCAAACGGGGCTCAGCGCGCGCAGCCGGGCCTGGCCCGCGTCGCTGGCCGTGTCGACGTGCGTGCAGTCGAGGCCGAACTCGATGGCCAGGGCGTGGACGCGGCGGACGTAGGGGGAGGTGGCGGTGCCGTAGAGCTCGATGGCGGTCACGGGCCGGAGTGTAGAGGCGCGGAGCCACCGTTCCCAGCCCGAGACACCTTCGTTCACACAGTTGATCCTTCGAACAGCCGATCGCCGCCGGGACCCCCGTCCTCCCCACTTTGGCGTGATGGGCAAGGGCTTTGACGCCTTTGGCCTCTGCACGCTGCCAGCGAAATCCGTACCCTCTGGAGGACTGCCCTCAAAAGGAGTGCTCGAGGTGAAGCTGAAGGTCAATGGAGAAGAGCGAAGCGTCGACGTCCCCGAGGACGTGCCGCTGCTGTGGGTCCTGCGCGAGGAGCTCGAGCTCACCGGGACGAAGTTTGGCTGCGGTCAGGCCCTGTGCGGGGCGTGCACCGTGCACGTCGACGGCAAGGCCAGGCGCTCGTGCGTCACGGCCGTGGGTGACGTCGCGGGCAAGGCGATCACGACCATCGAGGGCCTCACCCAAGGCGAGGCGGACGGGAAGCTGACCGTGCTGCAGCAGGCCTGGGTCGAGGGCAACGTCCCCCAGTGCGGCTACTGCCAGCCCGGCCAGCTGATGATGGCCGCGGCGCTGATCCGCCGCTGCCCCAAGCCCACGGACGCCCAGATCGACGCGACCATGTCGGGCTCGATCTGTCGCTGCGGGACCTATCCGCGCATCCGCTCGGCGATCCACGCCGCCACCGGCCAGTCCGAGGACGGAGGCGCCAAGTGAGCGAGGCAACGCAAGACCCCGCGAGCTCCCCCGAGGCCAGCAAGGCGATCGTCCCCCTGCTCCGGCGCGGCCGCGTGGCCCGGCGGCGCTTTTTGCTGGGCATGCTCGCCGGGACCGCCGGGCTGACCATCTACGGCGGCGTGCGAGCCAGCGCCGACGAGGCGCGGGTCCCCGACCCCAACGACGTCGAGGGCGCGTTCCGGCCCAACATCTACATCACGGTCACCCCCGACGATCGCGTGCTCTACGGCTTCCCCAAGGCCGAGATGGGCCAGGGCACGATGACGGGCTTCGCCATGCTCGTCGCCGAGGAGCTCGAGGTCGGCCTCGATGAGCTCGAGGTCTTCTTCCCCATCGCCTCGAAGGAGTACGACGCCCTCGAGACCGCGACCGGCGGCTCGACCAGCATCGTGACCGGCTTCGTCCCGGTCCGCCAGGCCGCCGCGGCGGCGCGGATGATGTTGATCGCGGCCGCGGCCGAGCGCTGGGGCGTCGCCCCCGACAGCCTGCACGCCAAGGCCGGCCGCGTCCTCGACGACGCCAACGACCGCTCGGCCAGCTACGGCGAGCTCGTCGAAGCGGCCAAGCAACAACGCGTCCCCGAGGCGCCCGTCATCAAGTCCAAGCAGGACTTCAAGCTCGTCGGCACCCCGGCGCGGCGCATCGACAGCGCGCCCAAGGTCACGGGCGAGGCGCAGTTCGGCATCGACGTCGTCGTGCCCAACATGACCCGGGCGGTGATGATCCACCCGCCCCGGATCGGCGCCGCGGTCGTGTCCCTCGACGACTCGAAGGCCCGGGAGATGCCCGGGGTCGTCGACGTGGTCATCACCCCGCGGGGCGTGGGCGTGGTCGCCGAGAAGTACTGGCAGGCCATGCGGGCCGCGCCCGCCGTCGAGATCGAGTGGGACGAGGGCACCGGCCCGAGCTTCGGGACCGAGAACCTGCGCGCCGAGCTGGCCGCGCGCACGGACGAGGGCCACGTCGCCGAAGACGAGGGAGACGTCGACGCCGTCAGCGGGACCGTGCTCGAGGCCGAGTACGAGACCCCCTACCTGTCCCACTCGCCCATGGAGCCCATGAACGCCGTGGCCGACGTGCGCGGCGATGTGTGCGAGATCTGGACGGGCAACCAGGGCCCCTCGGCGATCCAGGAGGCCGCCGCCAACCAGCTCGGCTGCGACCGCATCCAGGTCATCGTGCACACGCCCTACCTCGGCGGCGCCTTTGGTCGGCGCTCCCACCCCGAGGCCGCGATCGAGGCCGTGTGGCTGTCGGAGGCGGTCGGGCGCCCGGTCCAGGTGATCTGGTCGCGGGAGAACGACACCCGCGGGCACCGCTACCGGCCCCAGTCCCACAACCGCATCAAGGGCACCCTCGACGCGTCGGGCGAGCTCGCGGCCCTCGAGTTCCACGCCCAGTCCCAGTCGATCTTCGCGTCCCTGGACGCCGGCGGCCTGTTCCCGCCGGTCATCCCCCCGCGCCTGCGCAAGTGGCTCGCCGGCAACCTCTCGCGCCTGTTCGACAGCAACACCCTGCTCGCCGACACCATCCCCACCGAGGGCGCGACGCACCTGGGCTACGCCATCCCCAACCGCCGGGTCAGCTACGCCAACTTCCACACCCCCGTGGTCGTCAGCTGGTGGCGCTCCGTGGGCTATTCGATCAACACCTACGTCGTCGAGGCCTTCATGGACGAGCTCGCCCACGCGGCCGAGCAAGACCCCTACGAGTTCCGCCGGGCGATGCTGCAGGACAGCCCGCGGTGGCTGGGCGTGCTCGAGGCCGTCGCCGAGATGAGCGAGTGGGGCGAGCGCGAGCTGCCCGAGGGCGTCGGCCGGGGCATCGCGGTGTGCTTCGCCTTTGGCAGCTACTGCGCCCACGTCATCGACGCCCACGTCGACGAGGGCACCATCGTCGTCGACCAGGTCTACTCGGCCCTCGACTGCGGCTACGCGGTCAACCCCGACCTGGTCGTGTCGCAGGTCGAGGGCAGCGTCATCTTCGCGCTCACGGCCGCGCTGTGGGGCGAGATCACCATGAAGGACGGCGCCGTCGAGCAGGGCAACTTCGACACCTACCGGATGATGCGCATGCACGAGGCGCCCAAGATCGAGGTCCGGCTGCTGAGCAGTGAGGAGGACATCGGCGGCGTGGGTGAGCCCGCCGTCGCCCCCGTCGCCCCGGCCCTCGCCAACGCCCTGTTCATGGCCACGGGCCACCGCCTGCGCCGCTTGCCGCTGCAGCCCGAGCTCGACCGCGCTCGCGCTCGCGCCGACCAAGGAGGGAAGTGAGATGGACAAAAAGCGCATCGCAGAGCTCGGGGTGGACATCCTCGAGTGGTTGGGGGTCGCCGTCTTTGGGCTGCTCGTCATCGGAGCCATCGCCATCGGCGTGACCCTGGCGTGGATCGGCCCGCCGCCCGAAGAGATGGGCCACACCGGGGTCGCCGCAGCCGCTGCGCCCGAGGAGCCAGTCCCCCTCGAAGCCACGGCGACGCGTCCTGCCATCCCCGAGGCTAGCGCCGAAGAGGCCGACTCGCTGTTCGCCCCGGTCTACTCCGTGCTCACCCACCCGCGGTGCATGAACTGCCACCCCGACGGCGACCGCCCCCTGTCCGACAAGGTCGGCACCCACGCCATGAACATCAGCCGCGCGAGCTTCGAGTCGGGGCTCGAGTGCACCACCTGCCACGCCGAGCACAACACCGAGCTGCCCGGCGCGCCTCCAGGGCCGCCCGGCGCCCCGCACTGGCAGCTGCCGCCCAAGGAGACGCCGATGATCTTCCAAAACCGGACCGTGACCGAGCTGTGCGTGCAGCTGCGGAGCAAGGCGGACAACGGCGAGCGCAGCCTCGCGGACCTGCTCCACCACGTGGAGCACGACCCGCTGGTGCTGTGGGGCTGGGAGCCCGGCGGGCAGCGGGCCAAGCCGCCGATCAGCCACGCGGAGTTCACCGCGGCCATGAAGACCTGGGTCGACGCTGGCGGCATCTGCCCCGGCGAGACCGAGCCGCCCGCGCTCGAGGACGCCGGGGAGACCGGCGGCGAGGCGGGTGGAGGCGCGGTCGATGCCCACGCTGCGGGCTGAGTTCCCCACCCTCGTCGATCGCCCCGGGCTGACCTACCTCGACTCGGCCACGACCGCGCTCACGCCCCGGCCGGTGATCGACGCGGTCGCCGCTGCGATGGTCCGCAGCGGCAGCCCCGGACGCAGCGTCCACGATCTCGGGCAGCGGGCCGACGCGAGCCTCGACGGCGCCCGAGCCCGGATCGCGGCGCAGCTCGGCGCGGCCAAGGACGAGCTGGTGTTCGTGCGCTCGGCGACGGAGGGGCTCAACCTCCTCGCCGAAGGCTGGGCGGCCCCGCGTCTGGGGCCCGGCGACGAGCTCGTGCTCAGCGTCGCCGAGCACAACAGCAACTTCCTGCCCTGGCGCCGGGCCTGCGCCCGAACGGGGGCCAGGCTCGTCGTCGTGGGCTGCGACGCCCGCGGGGACCTCGACCTGGCCGAGCTCCGCGCCAAGCTCAGCCCGCGCACGCGCCTGCTGGCCCTGACCCACGTGTCCAACGTGACCGGAGCCCTCACGCCCATCCCCGAGGTCGCCGAGCTCCTCGCCCGCTCCCCGGCCGCCGGCGCCCCCCTGATCGTCGACGGCGCCCAGGCCGTCGCCCACCTCGACCTCGACCTGCCCGCCCTCGGCTGCGACGCCTACGCGTTCTCGGGCCACAAGGCCCACGGCCCCCCGGGGATCGGCGCGGTCTGGGCGAAGGCCTCGCTGTGGCGCGAGACGGCGCCGCTGCTCGTCGGCGGCGGCATGGTCCGCCGGGCGCAGCTCGACCGCGTGACCCACGTCGAGGGGCCGGGGCGCTTCGAGGCGGGCACGGCCAACCTGCCCGGCGTCGAGGGCCTGGCCGCGGGCCTCGAGTTCCTCGCCGCGCGCCGTAGCGAGCCCGCTGCCGCGGCCCTCCTCGACGCCCTCGTCGACCGCCTCGACGCCCGCCCCGAGATCAGGGCGCTCGGCCGGCCGCGGCGGCGCGTGGGCCTGGCCTCGTTCCTGGTCGCGGGCGTGCACGCCCACGACGTCGCCTCGATCCTCGACGGCCACGGCGTCGCGATTCGGGCCGGCCACCACTGCGCCCAGCGACTCATGGCCCACTTCGGCGCGTCGAGCTCGAGCCGCGTGAGCCTCGGGCTGCACAACACCCGCGCCGACCTCGAGCGGCTGTTCGCGGCCCTCGACGAGGTCCTGCGCGTGTTTGGCCGGAGGCGGACCGGGGCATGAGCGGGCTCTACCACGAGCGACTCCTGGCCCACGCCCACGACCCCTGCTGCGGCCCCGTCCCCGAGGATCCGACCGTCGAGGCCTGCGCGACCAACCCGCTGTGCGGCGACGAGGTCCGCGTCGCCGCACGCGTCGAAGACGGGCGCTTCGCCGCCCTCGGCTGCGCCGTCGAGGCCTGCGCGGTGTGTGTCGCGTCGGCCTCGATCATGAGCGCGCTCCTCCGCGAGCAGCCCGTCTCGACCCTCGACGAGGGTCTGCGCGCCCTCGAGGCCGTGGTCGCGGGCGATGCCCAGCTCGACTCCGCGCTCGCCGAGTCCGACCTCGACGTGTTCGCTGCCCTCGCCGACTACCCGAGCCGCCGGTCTTGTGCCTTCCTGCCCTGGCGGGCCCTCGAAGAGGCGCTACACGGCGCCCCTCCCCAGGCCAAAGACGACGCCTCGAGCCCGCGCGCCCCCGCCATCGCCCCGAGCGTGTCCGCGGCCAACACCGCCTGGGAGGCCGTCGCGGCCGCCCGCGCCCTCGGCCGCGACCCCGCCATCGCCACCTTGATCGACGTCGTCGGCTCGAGCCCCTGCCCCGTCGGCAGCCGCATGGTCGTCAGCGCCACCGGCGAGTTCTGGGGCTCGGTGTCCGGCGGCTGCGTCGAGTCCATGGTGGTCCAGGCCGGCCTCGAGCTCCTCGACGCCCCCGAGCCGACCCCGCGCATCCTCGAGTTCGACATCGCCAACAGCCAAGTCGGCGCCGTCGGCCTGCCCTGCGGCGGGCGCATCCGCGTCGCCGTGAGCCAAGCCCCGAGCCCCGCGCACATCCAGGCCCTCCGCGCCCTCGCGGCCACGAACGCGGGGGTCCGCCTCCTCGACCTGCGCACCGGCGACGCGCGCCTCGTCGCCGCCCCGGCCTTCCCCGAGCTGGCGAGCCTGAGCCCCTCGCTGCCGAGCTTCGCCCGCGAGGCCCTCGACGCCGGGCCGCGGCTCCTCGAAGAGGGCGAGACCCAGGTGCTCGTCGAGCCCCTGCGCGCGCCCCCTCGACTCGTCCTCGTCGGGGGCACCCACGTCGCCCAAAAGCTCGCCCGCCTCGCCCGCGAGGTCGACCTCGAGCCCGTCATCGTCGAGCCCCGGGCGGCCCTCGCCGACCACCGCCGCTTCCCCGGGGTCGAGGTCCTGCGCGAGCGACCCGAGCGCGCCCTCCCCCGGCTGATCGACGCGCGCACGGCCGTGGTCATGCTGACCCACGATCGCAAGCTCGACGACCCCGCGCTGCGCGTCGCCCTGACCAGCCCGGCCTGCTACGTCGGCGCCCTCGGCAGCCGCAAGACCGCGAGCGCGAGGCTCGAGCGCCTGCGCGAGGCCGGACTGAGCGAGGACGCCCTGGCCCGCCTCCACGGCCCGGCCGGGGTCGCCATCGGCGGCAAGGGTGCGGGGGAGATTGCCCTGTCGATCCTCGCCGAGGTCGTCGCCACCCGCCGACAAAAGGCCGCCCGCGAGCGCCGCGTGGGCGCGGTGGTCCTCGCGGCTGGCTCGTCCCGGCGCGCCGGGCCCATCAACAAGCTCCTGCACGTCATCGACGGCGAGCCGATGATCCGCGCCGTGGTCCGCAAGACCCTCGCCGCCGGCGCGAGCCCCTGCGTCGTCGTCCTCGGCCACGAGGCCGAGCGCGTCCGCGAGGCCCTCGCCGAGCTGCCCGTCGCGTTCGTCCTCAACCCCGAGCACGCCGAGGGCATGGGCCCGTCCATCGCCCGCGGCGTCGAGGCCATCGCCCAGACCGCCGTGGACGCGAGCTTCGTCGTGCTCGGCGACATGCCCCACGTGCGCGTCGAGGACCTCGAGCGGCTCATCGCCGCGCACCGAGCCAGCACCCAGCACCTCATCGTCGCCCCCGAGGCCGGCTCTGGGGACCAGCGGCGGCTGGGCAACCCCGTGCTGTGGCCGCGGCGCTACTTCCACGAGCTGACCCGCCTGCGCGGCGATCGGGGGGCCAAGGCGATCTTGCTCGGGGCTCCGGGGGCGGTGCTGCGGGTGGCCATCGAGGACCCTGGCGTGCTGATCGACGTCGACGTGCCCGGCCCTCGCTGACGCCGCCTAGCAATTCCAACCCGACGCCGGTACGGGGGCATGGCTCACGAGCCGCGAAATTGGTGCTGGTTGAAAGGAATCATCGAGCCCGGGCACAACCGTATCGGGCATGCAGCCCGCCGCGCCCTCACCATGGACACAAACTTCGACGAACGCGAGCTCCTGTCGCGCCGCGACCTGGCGACCTTGATGGCCCGCCGCGACCTGCCCACCCACCTGCGACTCACGCTGCACCTGGGCCTGTTCGTGGGGCTCACGGCCGCGCTGATGACCACGGCCATGCCCTGGCCCGTGCGCGCGCCGGCCCTGCTCGCCCTGGCCTTCTTGCTGTTCAGCCTCTACGCGCCCTACCACGAGTGCACCCACCAGACGGCGTTTCGGACCAAGTGGCTCAACACCCTGTGGGGCCAGCTGCTGGGCGTGCCCTACGGCTACTCCCTGGGCATGCACAAGGCCTTTCACTTCACCCATCACCGCAAGACCAACCGCGAGGGTGACCCCGAGAAGGGCTTCAGCCTCCCGCCCATGCCGGGGCGCCTCGGCTTCCAGGCCGTGTTCGCCGGGGCCCTGGGCAGCCTCGTGCCCCTGCACTCCCTCGTCCTCGCCGTCGTCCCACCGCGCTTGTGGGACCGGGTCGAGGCCGGCTGGACCGCGCCCGCGGCTCGACCCCGGCTGGCCTGGGAGTGCCGCGCCATGGCCCTGTGCTGGATCGCGGGCGTCAGCGCCCTCGCCGTGTTCCACCCGGTGTTCCTGGCTGAGTTCCTCGCGGTCCTCGTGCTCGCGCGGATCATCCACGGCGTGGTCACGGTGACCGAACACGAAGAGATGCCCGCGGAGGGCGACCAGCTCGCGCGCACCCGAACGGTGCGGACCAACGCCGTGTTCCGGTGGTTTTGGTGGAACATGAACTTCCACGCCATCCACCACGCCTGGCCGGCCATCCCCTGGCACGCGCTCCCCGAGGCCCACGCGCGCTGCCTCGCCCAGGACATGCACGTCGAGTCGAGCTACCTCGCCTTCTACGCCAAGTCGGCCCGGGGTGAGCTCGGCGAGGCTCCTGCTCCGGACGCGCGCGCTTAGAGCGGCGCTCTAGCCTCCGCGCTCGTCCCCGGAGCCCTGATGCCCGCGGCGATGCCTGCGTCGCCAGGCCGCCGGCGTCTCGTCGTGGGCCTTGCGAAACTGGCGAATGAAGTGGGTCTGGTCGCGCCAGCCGACGGACGCGGCGATGTCGGCGATGGGGTCGTCGGTGTGGAGCAAGCGCGAGCTCGCCTCGGCCAGCTTGGCGGCCGTGATCCACTCGCCGACCGTGTGCCCCGTCTCCCGCTTCACCGTCGCCGCCACGTGGGTCGGCGCGCGGCCGACCGCCGAGGCGACGTCGCGCAGCGAGATGGCCTCGAGGGCGCGGCGCTGGATGAAGCTCAACGCCTCGGGGACAAAGGAGCTCGCCCGCCACTTGCTCGGCCCCGCTGGCGTCGCGCGGTAGAACTCGGCGAGCAGCAGCAACAACATGCTGCGCAAGAGCTCGGGGGACTCGGGCAGTCCAGCGTCTTGCTCCCGGGCCATGTCCTCGTAGAGCTGCACGACGCGATCACGCCGCGCCTCGGAGAGCGAGACCAGGGGCAAGGCGCCGCGCCGAACCCGGGCGTAGGGCGTCATCAGCGGGTGGCTCTCGTCGAGGTCGAAGCAGCTCGCGCAAAAGCGGACCCCCCACAGCTCCAGGTCGTGCCCACGCACCGGCTCGTGCGGGACGCCAGCGGGCACGACGAGCACGGCGTTGGGTCCCGCGGACACGGTCTCGCCCACGGTCATCTCCAGGCTGCCCGCGACGATGAGCGTGGCGGAGTGGTCGGTGTGGCTCAGCGGCGCGTGCCAGGCGAGCTCGGCCACGTGCATGTGACCGACCTCGATCAAACCGGGCCGCGCGTGCATGGGGTCACTCTAGCAAGCTGTTGGCCGATGCCCTCGGGGCACAAGATCGGCCGACTCAAACACAAGATGCGCCCTGTTCGAGGTCCGGGGCGCGGGCCAGTCTGCGTGCATGAGCGCTCCTCGACTCTTCGACGAAGGCCACGCCGCCCGCTACGACGACCAATTTCGCGAGCTGACGCCCCTGCGGGACGCGCTGCACCTCGTCACCCAGCTCGCGCTCACGCGGCTCCCGGCCGAGGCGCGAGTCCTGTCCGTGGGGGCCGGGACCGGAGCCGAGCTCCTGGCCCTCGCGCCCGCGTTCCCCGGCTGGCGCTTCACCGCCGTCGACACCTCGGCGCCCATGCTCGCGCGCTGCCGCGAGCGCGTCGAGGCGGCCGGGTTCGGCGATCGCTGCAGCTTCCACCACGGCCCGCTGCAGAGCCTCCCCGAGGCCGGGGCCGAGCCCTTCGACGGAGCGACGATGATCTTGGTCTCGCAGTTTCTCGTCGACCGCGAGCGCCGGCGGCAGCTCTTCGCCGACATCGCCAGCCGCCTGCGCCCAGGCGCGCCGCTGGTCGTGGCCGACCTGTGCGCCGACGCCCTCGACGGCGAGCTCGCCGACCTGTGGAAGCAAGCGTGGCGGCTGTCCGGGGCCAGCGA
Organism: Plesiocystis pacifica SIR-1; assembly: GCF_000170895.1. Lineage (GTDB taxonomy): Bacteria > Myxococcota_A > Polyangia > Nannocystales > Nannocystaceae > Plesiocystis > Plesiocystis pacifica. The sequence continues at coordinate 15,573 of NZ_ABCS01000081.1, forward strand.
GGCGCAGCTCGAGCAGATGACCCAGATGTTCGGCGCGCGGCTCTCGGTGCTGCCGCCCCGCGAGCTCGAGGACCTCATCGCATCGGCCAACTTCGACGCCCCGACGCGCTGCTTTCAGACCCTGTTCATCCACGGCTGGGTCGCGCGGCGGCGGCGATAGCCAGCCGACCGCGACCGGTCTAGACCGCCTGCGCGGCCGTCACCGTGTAGGGCGAGAGCACGTTGAGCCGCTCGAAGTCGATGCCCAGGCTCGCGACCAGCGTGATCAAGTCATCCACCGTGATCTGCCGCCCCCGAAAGGCCGACTCGATCGCCAGCGGCGTCCCGACCTCTTCGCGCTCGCCCTCGCACACGGCCACGGCCCGGCGGCGGCCGTCGGGGTAGTGCACCGCGAACGCGCGCATGCCCGGGTCGGGCTCGCCGTGGAGCAGCACGACCCGCGCCCCGTGCTCGACGGCGAGGGCGGACCAGCGCTCGGTGGACACCGAGGCGAGGCGCCCGTCCTCGTCGGCGAGCACGGTCCAGCCCTGGTCACGACAGTGACGCAAGAAGGCGTGGTTGGGCCGACGCTCGCGCTCGTCTTCGACGAGGCCGAGGACGGCGATACCGGGGGTGGGCTCGCCGACGACCTCGCAGCCGCGATAGCCACAGTCGGCGTAGATGGACTCGATCTCGCTGTCGCGCAGATCGCTGTGAATCATGACCAAGCTCAAGTGCATGACGGGTGGCGCGGTCATGGGACCACGGCGCCGCCGGGGCGCCAAAGATCCGGCGCAAAGGCGCTGTAAGGCCGTACAGGACCGGCTAGATCGCGCTTTTCTCGACTTTCAGAACGTCCTGATCGTGCCCGTCATCGGCTCGGTTGCCGATCGCTTGTTCAGTCGCCCGCGCTCGAAGAGCCCGAGGGAGCAGAGGAAGCAGAGAACGCGGCGATGGCCGCGAGCCCACGGGCCAGGCCCTCGCCCTCGCTGTGGCTCTCGCGGAGCCGCTCGTCGGCAGCAGCCGCGTGGATCAAGGCACGCTCTTCGTCTCCGAGGCCCCTCGCGGCGCGGGCCAGGCCCAGCTCGATCTCCCAGGCGTGCAGGCTGCCGGCGCCCGCGAGGCGCTCGTGGGCGAGCTCGAGGACCTCTCGGGCCGCCGCCCAGGCCCCGCGCTCGAGCTCGCAGCGGCCGATCTCGAACAGCGCCAGGGCGGCGTACTCGCGCCGGCCGACCTCCTCGCAGGTGGCGAAGCCGCGGCGGAAGCTGGCGATGGCCTCGTCGACGTTACCCCGGGCCCGCAGCACCCGACCCAGGCCCACGCGGGCGTCCCCGGCCGAGGCGACGTCGCCGAGCTCCTCGCAGATCCCGATGACCCCGAGCATGCCCTCGAGGGCCTCGTCGAGGGTCCGGCTGTCGGCGCTCCCCTCCGAGGGGGAGCCGCCGCCGTCTTCGCTCGCCTCGCGCTCCCGACCGGCGAGCAACACCAGCGACATCGAGAGGTTGGCCAGCTCGATCATCTCGCGGCGGCGCAGGGACAGGGCCCGGGCCCCGCGCAGCGCGGAGCGGTAGCGGGTGATGGCCTCGGCGTTGTCGCCCCGGGCCGAGAGCACGACGGCCATGAGCGAGTGGGCGCAGTACTCCGCGAGCGGCTCGCCGCTGGCCCGGGCCTCGGCTTCTGCTTGGCGCGCGAGGGCGTCGGCCCGCGCCCCTCGGCCGCTGCGGGCCTCGACCCAGCCGAGCTCGCGCAGGGCGAGGACGTGGAGCACGCGCAGGTGCGGGAGGGGCTCGACCTCGACGACGGGGGTGAGCACGGCGCTCGCCTCGGGCCAGTCGCCAAAGCGCGCGAGGGTGTGCCCGAGGGCGACCCGGGCCTCCCACTCGGCCTCGCGGGCGCGGCCCTGGTCGAGCTCCCCGCCGGCGACGAGGGCCTCGGCGAGGGCCAGGGCCTGACGGCCGGCCTCGGCCGAGGTCGCCAGCTCGCCCTTGCCCAGGTGGCAGCGCGCCAGCGCCAGGGCGACCTCGAAGCGCAGCTCGGGGACACAGCGGGCCCCGGAGCCCAGGCCCGAGGCGCCGTCCGTGCGCACGGAGTCCAGCGCGTCGCCGTGACGATCGAGGAGCCCCGAGACGCCGCGCAGCCGCGACACGCCCTCGGCGAAGCGGCCGACCCGGGCGTCGAGGGTGCCGGCGAGGGCGTCGACGTCGACGCGGGCGCGGACCAGCGCCAGGGCGCGCTCGCCCTCCTCTTGTTCCAGGGCCTTGAGGGCGTGCTCGGCGTGCTCGAGGGCGTGCTCGGCCGCGTCGTGGTCGTGGCGCTCGACGGCTCGCCGGGCCGCCCGCAGGCCCCAGCGCAGGGTCTCGGGCCAGGCCGCGAGGGCCCGGTAGTGGCCGGCGAGGATCTTCGCGACTCGCCCGGGGCGTTCGATCTCCAGCAAGGCCTGGACCACCCCGCGGTGCAAGCGACGACGTCGGCGAGTGCCCAGGCCGTCGTAGAGCACCTCGCGGACGAGCCCGTCCCGAAAGCGCAGCTCGTCGGCCCCGCCCTCGGACTTGTCGCCGAGCTCCTCGAGCCAGCCCTCGGCCACGGCCTGATCGACGAGCTCGTCGAGGGTGTCCTCGTCCATGGCCTTGCCGAGCACGCGCTCGAGGGCCTCGAAGCGCAGGGTCTCCCCGATCACCGCGGCCGCGTCGAGGAGCTTGCGCAGCTCGGGGTCGACGCTCGCCAGCTCGGCCTCGACGGTCGCGCGCAGGCCCTCGGGCAGCACCCGGCGCGGGAGCGGCTCGCACACCCAGCTGCCGTCGTCGAGGCGGTGGATCGCCCCGCGGCCGAGCAGGTGACGCAGGAGCTCGGCGAAGGTCCGCGGCACGCCGGCGCAGGCTCGGCGCAGGCGCCGAAGGTCCCGCGGACGCACGCGCACGCGGCCGAAGGTCTGGTGCAGGCACGCGCGCAGCTCGTCCTCGCCCAGGGCCGAGAGCAGCACGCTCGTCCGCGCCTCGAGCCCCGACAGCTGCAGCAGCCAGCGCGACAGCTCCGTGCGCGCGTCGGTCCGCGCCGCCGCCCGCCGGGCCGACGCGACCACGACCACGGGCACGGGCAGCCGCTGGCCGCGGACGAGGAAGGTCAGGAACTCGAGGTCGCGCCGGGGGGCGCGGTGGAGGTCGTCGAGGATCAGCACCAGGGTCCGCCCTCGGGCCGCGTCGGCGAAGCGCTGGGCGAGGACCCCGTGGCCCGAGCGGCGATCGTTGCCCGCCTCGCGCTCGCGCGGGGCCGTGGAGGCCACCCGGGCGTCGCCGAGCATGCGGGTGAAGGTCTCCTCGGCCGGGGCCCGGTCGCCGTCGTAGCTCCAAAAGCGCCCCTCGAACACGGCCGCGCCCCGCTCCCGGGCGTACTCGCCAAAGCGCTCGAGCAGGCGGCTGCGGCCCATGCCCGGATCGCCCAGGACCACGGCGATGGGCGTCGCGTCGCGGCGCGGCGCGGCGGCGAACAGCTCGGCGAGGGCCTCGAGCTCGAGGCTCCGACCGACCAGGGGCAAGCTCGACAGGCTGGCCCGGACCCCCTCGGGGCTGCGCCCGCCCTCGCCCCGACCGCTCCCGTCCGCCGAGGAGTCGCCGCTGCGGCTCGGGCTCGGCTTGGCCGTCGCGGCCGTCGCGATCATCGTCGCGGCGCCAGACAGTTGCCCCGCGCGGCGAGCCTGCCCCGGCGAGCTGTCGCGCGTGGCGTCGGCGTCTCGCGGACCGAGGGAGCGCAGGTCCATGGACGCGCTGTCCCCTCCCAAGGTCAGCTCGTCGCCGACGAGGGTGTCCGGCCCGCCGAGCTCCGGCCCGTCGCGCCCGCCGAGGCCCTTGCCGTAGAGCTCCCCCGATCGCCGGCTGTCCGAGCTCGACACCGAGCTCCCCGAGCCCTCGTCCGAGCCCTCGTCCGAGCGCCAGGTCTCCGAGCCCTCCCCGTCGACGCGCAGGCCCCCGCCCATGGACCGCCGGGCCTCCCCGGCGCGCCAGGGCTCACCTCGGGCCATGGCGCCGAGCTCCAGGGCCGAGCCGGGCCGATCGCCGGGGCGCTTTTGCAAGGCCGCGTCGATCGCCGCGACCACGGCGTCGGGCAGGCCCGGCACGAGCTCCCGCGGCGAGACGTAGCCGTCCTCGCAGATCGCCATGACCGTGGCGATGGCGTTGCTGCCCCGAAAGGGCACCCGCCCCGTGACCAGCTCGTAGAGCAGCACGCCCAGGGAGAAGAGGTCGCTGGCCGGGCTGGCCGTCCCGCTGCGCACGCCCTCGGGCGCCATGTAGGCGACCGTGCCCACGAGGCCGCCGGGGCGCGAGCGGTCGCCCTGCTCGTCGAGCAAGCTGGCGAGGCCGAAGTCGAGGACCTTGACGGTCTCGCCCCCGTCGTCGCTGCGCGCGAGCATGACGTTGCCGGGCTTGAGGTCGCGGTGGACCACCCCGCGGCGGTGGCCGGCCTCGACGGCTCGGCACACGTCGGAGAACAGCGCCACGGAGTAGGCCGCGCTCGGCCGGCTACGCTGGAGCACGCGCGCGAGCGTCGGGCCCTCGACGAACTCCATGACCATGTAGGGGCAGCCGTCGGCGAGCTCGCCGAGGTCGAAGACCTGGACCACGTTTGGGTGGCGGATGCGGGCGAGGGCTCGGGCCTCGCGCATGAAGCGGGCGCGGTTGCGCGGGCCGAGGCGCTCGGGCAGCACGCTCTTGATCGCCACGATGTCGTCGAGGTCGCGGCGCCGCGCCGAGTGGACCACGCCCATGCCGCCCGCGCCGATCCGCGCCAGCAGCTCATACTTGCCGGCGATGACGGTCCCGGGGCTGAGACCGGGCGCCGGGGTCGCGGGGGGTCGGGGCATCGACACCCTGAATGAACCACAAAACCGGTCCCCGCGGGGAAAACACGGTTGGGGGCGTGCCCTCGACCACGACGGCTGGCCCCAGCGCGCCCCAGACCTGCCTAGACGCGCGCGGACAGCCCCGCCGACACCCTGCTTTCGGTGGGGGAACCCCCTGAACGATCAGCCCTGGGGCACCCGCTGACCCATCTCGGTGACCACCTCGACGAGGCGCCCAGGCTGGTCGGTCATGATCCCGTCGACGCCCAGCTCGACCAGGCGGCGCATCTCGTCGGCGTCGTCGATGGTCCACACGTGGACCTGAACCCCGCGGCGGTGAGCGGCGCGCAGGAAGTTGGGGTCGAGGACCCGGAGCCCCCTGTAGTCCACGGGGATCTGCATGGCGTCGAACTCGATGGGCAGCCAGTCGGACACGCCGGCCCGCGCGGCCAGCCAAAACCCAAAGATCTCGACGCGCCCGCTCGAGGTCGCCACCCGCCCGCGGGCGAGGTTCCGAAACGCGCGCACCGGGCCGTCGAACTCGCACGCGACCAGCAGGCGATCGTGCAGGCCGCGGTCGTCGATGTAGCGCCACAGCGCGCCGACCATCTCGGGCTCGCGCTGCTTGATCTCGATGTTGATCCGGACCTCCGGATCGAGGGCCAGCACCTCGTCGAGGGTCGGCACCGTGATCCCCTGCCCGCGGAAGGGGTGGCCGCCCCCGCCCTCGGGGCTGAAGTGGTAGCCCGCGTCGAGGCGCTGCAGCTCGGCCAACGTGTACTCCCAGACCTTCCCGCGGCCGTTGGTGGTCCGCTCGAGGTCGTTGTCGTGAAAGCAGACCACGTGGCCGTCCCGGGTCAGGTGCACGTCGGTCTCGATCCACCGGCACCCCGCCTCGAGGCCGTGGCGGAAGGCGATCATCGTGTTCTCGGGGTGCAAGGCCGCACCGCCGCGGTGGGCGAAGCAGGCGACGCCGCTGGTCTGGAAGTAGGGCCGGGGCACGGGGCCGTTTTCCGTCGCGCAGCCGCGCAGGGCAAGGGCTGGCGCCCCCGAGACCGCAACGATGCTGCAAACAGGCGCGGAGTGCACTCGCGCTCAGGCCGCAGATCCTGCCAGCCCCGAGACCGAATGAGTCACGAATCAACACTCATCAATGCCCATCAAGGCCCTTTGTAAGAACATTACTCTCCGCTCTCCTGTAACGATTACAACCATGGACGGGTGGGGTTCAAATCATCGCAGTGCTACCCCTGCCTTCATCATGACCTCCCACACCAACGCCGTTATGGGTGCCCTCCTCTCCCTCTCCCTGTGCGTCGCGGCCTGCGACGGTGGCGGAGACAAAGCGGACACCTCCGCCAAGACTGACGACAAGAAAGACAGCGAGAAGAAGGACGAGAAGAAGGACGACAAAAAGGAAGAGGCCAAGAAAGCCGACGAGGCCAAGCCCGCCGACGCCAAGCCAAAAGCCAAGCCCGCCGACGCCAAGCCCGAGCCCAAGGCGATCCTCCCGGTCCAGGCCGCCAAGATCGACGTCAAGGGCGACGAGCCCGGCGCGGGCCTCGAGATCAAGGCGGACGGCACCGTGACCGTCGGCGGCGAGCTCGTCGGCAAGGTCTCGACCGACGGCAAGCTGACCCAGCCCGACGGCTCCGTCTACATGACCGTCAGCGCCGACGGCAAGATCATGGAGGGCAGCGAAGAGGTGCCCATGAAGCTGGAGGCCAACGGCGCCCGCCTCGAGCTCGACGGCGAGGGCCTGATCGTCGAGTTCGAGGCCGGCGGCAAGGTCAACGTCACCGGCGAAAAGGGTGAGCCCGCCCCCGCCGAGTTCCAGATGTTCGTGCACGAGGGCTGCGAGGGCGAGATGGGCAAGACCTGCGGCATCGCCTTCATCAACATCCTCGTCGCCGAGCTGCTCGAGGCCGCCGAGTAGCCCGGCGCCCCCGCGCCGCCACCCCGAACGAAGCAAGGAAACACCCATGCAACGGATCACGCAGACCAAAGAGCGCCCCGCCCTGCGGCCCTTTCTGTCCCGGGCTCTGGCGGCGTCCACCCTGGCCCTCACGCTCTTCGGAGCGGGGTCGGGCGTCGCCCTCGCCCAGCAGCCCGCTGGCGAGGAGCCCGTCGCCATCGAGTCGATGAGCGCGGATGAGATCTTCACCACCATCGACGCGATCATCGGCGCCCGCCTCGAAGCCGGCGCCATCACCCAAGACGAGGCCGAAGCCTTCTTCGCCGAGCTCGAGGGCCTCGCCCAGCCCGAGCTCGCCGCCGTGCTCGGTCAGCTCGTCGCCCAGGAACAGGCCGCCGCGGAGCAAGCGGCCGGTACCGAAGCCGGTACCGAAGCGGTCGAGATCCCCGAGGACATCGCGGCCATGAGCCCCGACGCCATCCTCGACGAGATGAACGGCATCCTCGGCGCCCAGGTCGAGGGCGGCGCGATGACCCAGGAGGAGGCCGAGGCCTACCTCGGAGAGATCCAGGCGATGTCCCAGCCCGAGCTCGCCAGCATCCTCGCCCAGACCCGGGCCAACATGGCCGCGGCGCAGGCCGAGGGCGGCGGCGGCGTGGATCCCCGCGCCATGGCCCTCGAGGCGGGCTACGCCGCCTGCGGCTTGGAGTCCGGCGACCGCGACGGGCTGATCGCCTGCATCCGCGAGCACCTGGCCACGGCCCAGACCAAGGCCCTCGACGCCGCGGCCGAGAAGACCGCCAAGAAGCAGAACAAAAAATTCCGCCGGACCTTCCTGGCGCTCGTGTTCCTGACCCTGCTCTCGCCCCTTTTGCTGCTCAGCCCGATCCTCTACCGCAAGCAGTTCCCCTCCCCCGAACAGCAGCGGCAGCTGCGTCAGCACTCGCTCACGGCGACCAAGCTGGGCCTTTTGGCCATGGCCATGTTCAGCGGCACGCTCCTGCTCCTGCGCCTGTTCCAGCGCATCACCGCGAGCCTCATGAACCCCCAGGCCGCGATCGTCGACGCGACCTTCCAAAACCTCGACAAGCTCACGCCCGACATCCTCGACCTGATCGGCGCGTTCATGACCAGCTTCATCACCAAGGCCCAGGAGTTCGCCAACCCGGACATCCTGGTCACCTTCGTGGAGGCCCTCCAGGAGCTCGCCCCCAACGTCGAGTTCTTCACCAACGTCGCCAAGCGGATCCAGTCGGTGTCCGAGGCGCTCTCGAACTTCGACGGCCTGTTCACCCTCGTCGCCGTGCTGATCTTCGCCCTGGCCTTCAAGGACATGTTCCTGGCGGTCGTCAAGCTCCCGCGCACGGCCATGGAGTCCGGTGAGGAGGACGCGGGCGAGCGCGTGGCGATGATGGTCGTCGAGACCTGCAAGGCCGAGGCGAAGGTCATCGGCGCCTTCCTCGGGGTCATCCTGTTCGTCGCCATCGTCTCGGCCATCGCCCTGGCCTCGGCCGTCGGCCCGAGCACCGAGGGCGTCATCGGCATGCTGGTCATCGCCGTGGTCTACGCCAGCGCCGTGCCCGACGCGGCCATGACCAGCCTCGGCGTCGGCATCGGCAGCACCGGCGCGCTGCTGGTCTTCCACGTCGCGATGATCATCGTCCCCTGCGCCCTGTACATGTCGCGCAGCCAAAAGATCCTGCGCGGCTACTTCCGCTGGGGCATCCCGCTGATGGAGCACAAGAAGTTCTTCATCACCGGCACGCTGATCGTCATCGGCATGGCCTTCATGCCCGCCATCTTCATGGCCATCATGGAGCCGGTGATGGAGTCGCTGACCAAGTCGATGACCGAGACCGCGGGCCCCGACATCACCAAGTTCGGCGACATCGTCGCCAAGCTCGGGCTCATCCCCCTGTTCGCCTGGATCGCGGTGTTCTTCGCCACCTTGTCGCCCAAGTGGATCCTGTGGCTGGTCCGCTACCCCGTGCCCAAGGGCCCGCCGAGCGCCGACGGCAAGGAGGAGGAGAAGGCCGCGGCCGCCTGAGCCGAGCGCCCTCCCCTTCCCGACGAGCCAGCGGAGTCTCCCGCTGGCTCGTTTTCTTGGTTAGCTCGAGCCGGGGCGCGCCCCGTTGAGGCGGCGGTGGATCGCCTTGTTCTTGGCGTAGATGTCGAGGAAGGCCGCGAAGTTGGCGTCGTAGACCTCGCGGGCGTCGGCCCGCGGCTCGTAGCGCCGGGCCACCCGGACGCGCGCGGGGATGTCCTCGACCTTCAGGTAGCCCAGGCCCAAAGAGGCCAGCAGCGCGGCCCCGCGGGCGTTGCAAGCCCGCGGCTGGGCGACCTGCTCGATGGGCCGGTCGAGCACGTCGGCGAGGATCTGCGACCACAGGGCCGAGCTCGCGCCGCCGCCGATGAAGCGAATGCTCGGCGCGGGGCGGCCGACGAACTTCTCGACGTACTGCAGGAGCCAGCGGGTGTTGAAGGCCACGCCCTCGTAGACCGAGCGCAGCAGCTCGCCTCGGGTGCTCGCCAGGGACAGGTTGTGAAAGCCCGCGCGGATGGTGTGGTCCGGCGTCGGGCAGCGCTCGCCGTAGAGCCAGGGCGTGTAGATGAGCCCGCGCGAGCCCGCCGGGGCCGCGGACGCCAGGGCCTCGGCGCGCTCGAAGAAGTCCTCGGGCGGCGGCCCGCTCAGGCCGTCGTCGGGGAACAGCAGGTGGTCCCGCAGGTGCTCGAAGCAGGCCCCGGCCGTCTCCTGGGAGTCGCCGATGAGGTAGCGACCCGGGAGCGCCGAGGGCAGCGAGGCGATGTTGTGAAAGAGATCGATCTTTTTGGCCCGGGTGTGCCCGCTGAGCCACGAGCTGGTCCCGAAGTAGAGGTGCAGCTCGCCGTCACCCACGGCCCCGGAGCCCACGGCCGCCGAGTGCACGTCGGGCGTGCCGCCCATGACCTGCACGGCCGCACCGCCGGTCACCAAGGGGGCCAGGCCCAGGTCCTCGGCCGCGCCAGCAGTCAGCTCCGCGATCACCTCGGTGGCCGCGACGAGCTCGGGCAGCTTGGCCCGCGGCACGCCGAGCTGCTCGACCAGCGCGTCGTCGTAGGCGATCGCCCCGATGTCGCGGTTGTCGGTGATCCAGTGCAGGCAGATCGAGTCCGTCGTCGCCGTGGCCCGCCCGGTCAGCCGGCGGTTGATCCAGTCCTTGGGCTCGAGGAAGTGGGCCGCGGCCGCGAACACCTCGGGCTCGTTGTGGCGCAGCCACAGAAGGTGCGCCGTGGGCTCCTTGCCGACCAGGCTCGGCGCCCCGCCGGTGCGCCGGATCCAGCGGACGAGCTTGCTGACGCCGTAGCCCTCGACGCGCAAGGCCCCGCCGCAGTGCGCGTCCATGTAGCGCGCCCCCCTCGAGTCCATCCAGGTGATCGCCGGGCGCAGGGCCTTGCCCTCCCCGTCCACGGCGACGGTTCCCGCCCACTGGGCCGTGACCGAGACGGCGACGATGCGCGCCTTGCCGTCGGCGCTGCGCCCCCCCGAGAGGCCCGTGGCCTCGAGCACCGCCCGGGAGGCCGCGCAGATCGCCCGCCACCAGTCCTCGGGGTCCTGCTCGGCGCCGCCGCCCTCGCTCAGGTGCAGGGCCGTCCGCTCGGTCCGCCAGCCGAGGACCTCGGCCTCGACGCTGACCACCGCGACCTTCGGCCCGGAGGTGCCCAGATCGATGGCCAGCACGCAGTCGCTCGTCGCTCGAGTGGTCACGCAGGCGCGATGATGGCAGAGCCCGCGGACACCGTCCAACGGGCTCTACGCGGCGGTTTTCAGGGTCTGAGCAAACTTTTTTGCCGGAGCGTGTAGGGATCGGTCCGGGCCGGCGACAACCTCGGGCAGGATGGAGTCCCGGGACCTCGCCTTCGGCTCCGCCTCCGCCCGCCTCTCCGTGAACACCCGCTCCGACAGCTCTGAGCGCGCCGACACGACCGCCCTCGCGGCCGTGGCCGGAGGCGATCGGGAGTCGCGCTCGGCGGTGGCGCTGCGGTCGGCCCGCTACACCGAGATCGCCGAGAGCTGGGGCCGCGGGCTGGCGCGCGTGGCCGCCCACTACAGCCGGAGCGCGAGCGAGCGCGAGGACCTCCAACAAGAGATCACCCTGGCGATCTGGCGCGCGCTGCCGAGCTACCGCGGCGAGGCCTCGCTGCGAACCTTCGCCTACCGCATCGCCCACAACTGCGCCATCAGCCACCTGCGACGACGCCGACGCACGACCACCGTCGAGGCTGCCGAGGCCGTCGACACCGCCCCCTCGGCCGAGCGCGTGCTGGCCCGCGAGGCCGAGCGCCAGCGCCTCCTCCACGCCATCGCCGAGCTGCCCCTGGGCTCGCGCCAGGTCCTCACCCTCCACCTCGAAGGCCTGTCCTACGCCGAGATCGCGGCGGTCGTGGGCATCACCGAGACCAACGTGTCCGTCCGCCTGACGCGGGCCCGCAAGACACTGCGCGAGCGCCTGGGAGCACCATCATGAGCGAGCCCCACTCCGACGCCCCAGACCCTCAATGGTGGGCCGAGGTCGTGGACCTCTACGACGCCGACCCGGCCGAGCTCCCGCCCGCAGCCGAGCTCCCGCCCGCGACCCAGGCGGACGGCCTGGCGACGCACCGGAGCCGCCGCGAGGGCCTACGAGCCCTCGGCCTCGCCAGCCTGGTCGCCCTGCCGCTCGCGGGCGCGACCCTCGAGGACACCGTGTTCCCGGCGGTGCCCCTCGCCGCCGCGCTGCTCGTGCTCACCTGGTTGGCCATCGTCGGCGCGCAGTGGAGGCGAGGGCGGATCCTCGAGCGCGCCGAGGCCCTCGACATCCAGGCCCACCTGCGCACCCGGGCCCGCGTGCTGCGGCGGGCCCGAGCGCACTGGCGCCTGACCTTCGCGGCGATGATCCTAGCCACCGTCCTGGCCGGCTCCGCGGGCGCGTGGTCGTTCTTGATCCCCGTCGCGTCCATGGCCCTGTCGAGCCACCTGCCGTGGCTGCTGTGCGCCCTGCCCTCGCTGGCCGCGGCCGTGCTCGCCGGGCGCCGCAGCCTGGGACTCAGCGACGAGCTGCGCGCCCTCGGGGAGTTCGCCGAGGACCTCGAGCTGTCCTTGGTTGGCGACACCCTCGAGCTCGAGCGCAACTGGACCCAGGTCATCGCGCTGTCCGTGGTCCTGGTCGCCAGCCTCGGCACGGCCCTGGTCAGCGCCTTCCCGCCCACCGACTGGTCCGCCCGCGTGCTCGGCGAGCCGCTCCAGCTCAACCACGTGCTGATCGTCAGCGACACCCCCCACGCCCACGCCCCGTGGCTCGCCGGCTTCGAGTTCGAGGTCGATCAGCGGACCCCGGCGCAGATCGAGGCCCAGGCCCAGGCCCTGTTCGGGCGCCGGGGCACGACCCTCGAGCGCACCCTCGCCGTCGCCGATCACGGGGGCTACGCCGTGCTCCTCTACGACCTGCGCGGGACCGAGCCTGGCCACGAGACCCTCACCCCGACGCGCTTTCGGCCCCCGAACTGCCGCGGCTGGGACAGGCCGCCCGAAAACCAGGTCCGCTCGCGGGACGACAGCTTCGCCAGCTACCGCATCGATTGGCTGGGCAGCGGGTGCTACCTCAACTTCGGGAGCCCGACCCGGAGCTGGCGGGCGACCTACGCGAGCGAGGCCCAACGCGCGCTCGTCGAGGAGCGCTCGGCCCTCGGCCACGCCCTGTTCGACACCGCGGGGATCCGCTACGCGTCCCCGCGCCACAGCCCCTTCCGCTGGGCCACGGCGCACTTCGAGTTCCTCGACAACGCCCTCGCGTCCGGGCGCCTCGACCCCGCGTGGCTCGGCGACGATCCTGGCTTCGAGCCCGTGTCTCAGTAGCTGTAGGGATCAGGGCGCCGCGCCGACAACCATGGGCATGCGACGCATCGCCACCATCGCACTGAACATGGCCCTGGCTCTGGCCCTGTCCCTCGCCCTCGGCTGCGCGGGCCAGACCGCCGAGACCCAGACCGACGCCCCCGCCCTCGCCCAGCCCCTGCCCACGGACTACGCCCAGCTCGGCGAGCGCCTGAGCGAGGCCATCCCCGCGCGCATGGAGGAGCACGGCGCGAGCAGCATCAGCGTCGCCGTGGTCCACGGCCAGGAGATCGTCTACGCCGAGACCTTCGGCCTCGCTCGCCGCGAGGGGGAGTTGGCCGCGAGCCCGGAGACCGTCTACGAGATCGGATCCATCTCCAAGCCCTTCATCGGCCTGGCGGTCATGCAGCTCGTCGAGGCCGGCGCCCTCGACCTCGACGCGCCCATCGACCAATACCTCCCGGAGTTCGAGATCCAGTCGCGCTTCGAGGACACCTCGGCCCCGACCCTGCGCCAGCTCCTGAGCCACCGCGCCGGCATCCCCTCGGACCTGGCCGTGCTCGAGGACCCGAACTACACCCCCGCGGTGCTGCCCGAGCTGCTCCGGGACGAGTGGCTGACCCAGCCCCCCGGCCACGCGGCGGTCTACTCCAACGTCGGCGCGGACCTGGCCGCGCTGGTCGTCGAGCGCACCGTCGAGCGCGACTACGGCGAGCACCTCGAGGCGGAGGTGCTCGCGCCCCTGGGCATGGGCGGGGCGTCGATCCGGCTGACCGACGCGCAGCGGGCCGCGCTCGCCACGGGCTACGACGCGGGCGGGAGCGCGGCCACGCCCATCACCTACAAACCCTGCGGCTCGATCCGCGCCACGGCCACGCAGCTCGCCCAGCTCGTCAAGTGGGTCAACGGCCGCGGCGAGGTCGAGGGCACGCGCTTGCTGGCGGAGGCCAGCGTCGACGAGATGCTGCGGGCCCAAAACGCCGACGCGGCCATCGACCTGGGTACGCAGATCGGGCTCGGCTGGTTCATCCGCCCGGGCAGCGAGGCGAGCGGCGACATCGTCCACCACAACGGCGCGACCGGGGGCTTCTTCTCCGACCTGCGCGTGTCCCTCGACCACCGAGTCGGCGTGGTCGTGCTCGGCAACCAGCGCAGCCCCGCGGTCGTGACCATCGCCGACGAGGCCCTCGCCCTGGCCGTCGCCGTCGAAGCCGACCTCGACCTGCTCGCGGAGCTCGACGCCGTCGACCCCGTCCCGCCGCCCCCGAGCGTCGAGCTCACGCCCGAGCGCCTCGACGCGATCGCCGCCCACGACTACTCCGACGGGACCACGCACCTGCACTTCGAGCGCCGCCGCGGGCAGCTCCACGCCAAGCTGCGCGGGCGCCAGAGCCTGCGGCTGATCCCCCGCGACGACGGGACCTTCGACCTCCAGGGGCGGCTCTTCGGCATGCCCGTCGGCCAGCTCTTCCCCGGCCACCGCGTCAGCCACGAGGTCCTCGACGGCGACGAGGTGCTCGTCGCCCGGGGGCCTCACGGCGCGTGGGTGTTCGCCCGCCGCTACGAGCCCGGCCCGATCACCGAGGTCTGGCGCGGGCGCGCCGGGACCTACCTGCCCGTCGGCCCCGCGGCGGAGCAGATCGAGCGCGTCGAGCTCCATGTCGAGGACGCGGGGGTCCGCGTCGACGCCTACGCCAAGGGCCAAAAACACCCGCTCCCCTTCGTGCTGGAGGTCCACAGCGACGCCCTCGCCACCGTCGCGGGGCACGGGCGCCGCTCGGGCGGGGCGGTCGTCGTCGAGAGCCGGGAGGGCAAGACGGTGCTGCGCGCTCAGGGGATGGAGTTCATCGAAGCGCCGCGCTGAGCTCTGTTTTGCCCCCACAGCTGCCTGGGACCGGGGACACTTCGTCGCTCCGCTCCACCTCTTTGGCTTGGTGGGCAATGAGGTTCGTGCCTTGGAGAAGGCTCGTGGTCGCCCCCGCTCGCGGGGGCGTGGATTCGTTGACAGTCCCTGAGTCGTGGACGTGGGGCAGGGAGGGCGTGGCGTCGTCCACGACGGCTAAAATCGACAGAGGGGCGGCCAGGACTCGTTTTGGCCGACCCCCTGAGTCGTGGACGTGGGGCAGGGAGGGCGTGGCGTCGTCCACGACGGCTAAAATCGACAGAGGGGCGGCCAGGACTCGTTTTGGCCGACCCTCTGAGTCGTGGACGTGGGGCAGGGAGGGCGTGGCGTCGTCCACGACTCCACGGCCTTCTCAGCGCAGCCACGCCCAGTCGACGTCGAGGACGAAGCGGTTGCCGGCCTCGTCGGCGCCGACGAGCCGGGTCCCGACGAGGCCCAGGGCCATGATCCGCCGCGGCAGCTCGACCCGGGTCAGCTCCCGCTCCTCTTCGCCATCCCTGGTTTTTACAAAAAGAGACGGGACGCGCGCTGCGTCCCGTCCCTTCGAATTCGCGCTCGCGCGCGGCAGTCGTGCTCAGTCGCGGCGGCGACGGAGCAGGCCCAGGCCGAGCAGACCCAGCAGACCCAAGACGCCGCCCTGCGCGGGGCTGTCCGAGTCCGTCGAGCAAGCGCAGCCTGCATCGCCGCCCTCGTCGGCCATGGCGTCGCCGCCGGTGTCCTCGGTCCCGACCTCGTCCGCCGCGGTGTCGCTCTCGCTCTCCTCGCTGGTGTCGGTGCCGCTCTCCGAGCCGCCCTCGGTCGTGGTCTCCTCGCCCGTGGTCTCCTCGCCCGTGGTCTCCGCGGCGCCGCCCTCGATGGTGTAGACGATGTCCTCGCCGCAGCCCTCGTTGCCGGCGCGGTCGCGGGCGCAGAAGGCGTAGGTCACCTCGGCGCCGGCCGCCTGGGCGGGGATCTGACCGACGAACAGGTCGCCGCCCAGGAACCAGGCCTCGGTGGTCTCTTCCTCGCCGCCGACGGTGATCGAGATCCACGCGGCGTCGAGCAGCGGGCCGCTGTCGTTGACGATCTCGTCGCGGACCGCGAAGCGCAGCCAGGGGCTGAAGTCCTCGGCCTGCTCGCCCTCGACGACCTCGCCGTGGGTGATCTCCGGGGCCTGCTCGTCGACGGGCTTGACCTCGGCGCCCAGGTAGACGCGCAGGGGCCCGGACTGCTCGCCCTGGGCCGTGACCCAGTCGAGGCGCCCGTCGCCGTCGAAGTCGCCGGCCTCGCCCCACAGCGTGGCGTCGTTGGTGGTCGAGAACTCGTCGGCCTGGGGGCTGCCCGAGAAGTTGCCGGTGCCGTCGTTGAACAGCACGCGCTCGACCCCGCCGCCGCCGAACAGGTTGAAGATCACCGCGTCGAAGTCGCCGTCGTTGTCGACGTCGGCGCAGGCCACCCCGTTGTCGTCGGCGCCCGAGATGTTGCCGTTGACGCGGGCGTTGGTCTCGTCGGTGAACACGCCGGTGCCGTCGTTGATCGACAGCTGCTCGCGGTAGCCCGAGGCCATGTTGTCGATCCACACGTCCAGGTCGCCGTCGTTGTCGACGTCGCAGATGCCCGGGTTGTAGTGGAAGCCGCTCGAGGGCTGGGAGGTGAAGTTGTCCGTGGCGTCGGTGAAGTTGCCGGCGCCGTCGTTGAGCCACAGCTGCGACTGCCCGCCGTGCATGTTGATCAGCACGTCGAGGTCCCAGTCTCGGTCGACGTCGAAGATGTCGACGTCGTCGGGGTCGTTGGCCACGCCCTCGGCGCCCGTGGGGATGGTGCCGCCCTCGGTGAACACGCCGGTGCCGTCGTTGAGGAAGATGCGCACGTAGGTGTCCCCGACCGAGCCCTGGCCGTAGCCGTCGGCCACGAAGATGTCGAGGTCCCAGTCGCCGTCGAGGTCCGCGAAGCGCACGCCGCCGGCAGAGCCGGGCGCGCCGCCGCCCTCGGGCAGGCGAGTCTCGGCCTCGTCGATGAAGGTGCCGTCGCCCTGGTTGATGAACAGCACGTCGGTCGCGTTTTGCGAGCCGTTGAAGCCGTCGGGGGCGTAGATGTCGGGGTAGCCGTCGCCGGTGATGTCCGCGACCGCGACCTGGCGCAGGCGACCCTCGAAGTCACCGACGGCCGCGGACGACTCGTTCGTAAAGTTCCCCTCGCCGTCGCCGAAGAAGATCAGCAGGGGCTGCTGGCCGCCCTCGGAGAAGAAGCCGAAGTAGTTGGGCTCGACGATGTCGAGGGCCCCGTCCTGGTCGAGGTCGGCGACGCGGATGTAGTTGGACCAACAACCCGCGCCACCACAGCCCGCGTCATCGACGGCGGCGGGCGTGTAGGTGAACAGCTCTGCGGCCGAGGCCGTGCCGCTCGCGGTCAGGGCCACCGCGGCCACGAGCAGGGCCGCACTCTTGGAAAGGCAATGAAGCTTCACGGGGCGAAGGATACGCAATCTCGCCGCGGCGCGGGTGTGATCGAGGGTGCGAAACATGTCGCGCGGGGTCACGGTCGAAGCTGGCTCCATCTGCTGGGTCCTGCCCGAGTGGGGCCCGAGTTTGGGAATCGCCCCGCCACCCTTGCAGGCCGGGTCGGCCGCAGTACCCTCGCCGTCGTGTCCAGTTTTGGCCCCCCCTTCCGCCTCGGCGTGCTCGATCAGTCCCCCGTCGCGGCAGGACGCAGCGCCCACGCGGCCATCGCCGAGACCCTCGCGCTCGCCCGGCAGACCGAGGCCTGGGGCTACGAGCGCTACTGGCTCGCGGAGCACCACGGCGCGGGGAGCTTCGCCGGCACCCGCCCCCTCCTGCTCGCCAGTCGCGTGGCGTCGCTCACCACGAAGATCCGCGTCGGCACCGGGGGAATCATGCTCATGCACGCCAGCGCCCTCGCGGTCGCCGAGCAGATCCGGACCCTCGAGGCCCTGTTCCCCGGGCGCATCGACCTGGGCATCGGCCGCGCCCCTGGAGGCAGCGGGCACACCTCGGTCGCCCTGAGCCCCAACGGGGCGCCCCCCGATCTGGACCAGGATCTCTTCGCGCGCAAGCTCGAGGATCTCGGCGACTTGCTCCACGGGGCAGCCTCGGGCCCCGAGGGCTTCCCTCCAGCGCACCCCCACGCCGGCGTGTTCGCCCAACCTCTGTCCAAGCTCGAACCCGGCGCCACCCAACCCTGGTTGCTCGGCTCGGGCAGCAAGAGCGCCGCCCTCGCGGCCCGCCTGGGCTGGGGCTTTTGCTTCGCCGCCTTCCTCGGAGGCGCGACCGGAATGAGCGTCGTCGACGAGTACCGCGAGCACTTTCGGCCCTCGCCGTGGCTCGAGAAGCCGCGGGTGTCCGTGGCCGCCTACGTCGTCGCCGCGGACACCGACGACGAGGCCGAGGCCCTGCTCAGCTCCACCGAGCTGTGGTTTCTGCGCACCCGCCAAGGCCGGCGCGAGCCCTTCCCGAGCGTCGAGGAGGCCCTGGCCCACCCGTGGACCCCGGCCGAGATCCGGCTCCGCGACGCGACCCGAGCCCTGCGCATCCGAGGGGGCCCCGAGCGCGTCCGCAAGGGCCTGAGCCGCCTCGCCTCGCGCTACGAGACCGACGAGCTGGTGATCAACTGCATCACCCACGACCCCGCCGCGCGCCTGCGCAGCTACGAGATTGTCTCGGAGCTGAACCAAGGCTGAATCAGGGCCAAATCGGGGCTGAATCAGGCTCCAGCAGCGCAAGCAGCGCTGTTCCCATCCTTCGGGACCCGCCGGTGGTCGTGTTAGCATGGCCCAAATCCTTGTTTTGGACGCCCCGATGACTCTCGCCCGTCGATTCCTGCCCTGCCTCACCCTCGCGCTTCCCCTCGTCGTGGCCTGCAACAACGACGGCGGCGGAGACGACGGGCAGAACTTCACCACCAACATGTCGACCACCTCGACCACCATGGGCGACAGCGACACCATGGGCGACGAGGTCGGCTCCGAGTCCGGTGACACCATGGGCTCCGAGAGCACGACAGCCGATGACACGACGGCCGATGACACGACGGCCGATGACACGACGGCCGATGACACGACGGCCGATGACACGACGGCCGATGACACGACGGCCGACGACACCACCGGCGGCGGCGAGTGTGCCACCGACGAGTCCCTCGTCGGTCAGAGCTGCGGGCAGGACGCGGGCAACTACGGCGCCGTGGCCAACGGCGAGAGCATCGCCGACATGCCGATCGGGACCATCTACCAGACCGACAACGGCCTCGGCAGCGGCTACGAAGACTGGTACCGCTTCGAGTTCCCCGTCGACCCCGGCATGGCCCGCCCCTTCGCCGGCACCGCGACCATCCAGTTCGCCCAGAACGACAACGACGACTACCGCTTCGAGATTTACCGAGACTGCGGCGCCCAGGCCTACGGCCAGGGCCTCGCCTCGGACTTCGGCTCCAACGCCCCGCCGCTGACCGAGTGGAGCTTCAACGACCTCGACCCGGGGCCGGAGGAGCAGCTGGACTACCTCGAGATGGTGCCCTGGCCGACGACGGTGACGGTGCGGGTGTTCCGGTTCCAAAACGACGAGAGCTGCGGCAGCTACCAGCTCGAAGTCGTCCGGGACTAGCCGTTATGCCCCCACGAGCGCTCCGGACCCGGGGCGCTTCGTCGCTGTCCGCTCCTCCGCGTTGGCTTGGTGGGCAATGGGGTTCGTGCCTTCGAGTTGGCCTGTGGTCGCCCCCGCTAGCGGGGGCGTTTGCTGTCATGCCCCCCACACGCGCCTCGGACCGGGGCGCTTCGTCGCTGTCCGCTCCTCCGCTTTGGCTTGGTGGGCAATGGGGTTCGTACCTTCGAGTTGGCCTGTGGTCGCCCCCGCTAGCGGGGGCGTCAGCTGGCGGGGATGAGAGCCCTTCGTTGTGATGAGGGGGAGACTGGTCGGTCGTGGGAGGGCGGGGTGCGGGGCTCATCTCGGGGGCGCCAGGCCGGACGTATGGTGACTGGGTGTCGGTGCTCGAAGTTGCGCTGATTGGGGCTTGGATGTGGGGTACGGCTGGGGTTGGTGGGGTTGATCGGGCTGGCCGAAGGGCCGACCCTGGCGACGCGTGAATGAGCGAGGGGGCAGGTTGATCGACGCGCTATTCGCACGGCTCGGGGTCACGGCAGAGTCCGTCGAGGAGGCTCGGATCGCGCTGGCTCGGCAGATGCGGCTCGAGGGGGATGACTTCATCGACGCGGCCGCTCGGGCGACGATGGAGCTGCCGGGCTACGAGCGCCTCGACATCGAGGCGGTGCGGCCGAACACGGCGCGGAGCATGGGCAAGGTGCTCGAGGCCCTCGAGAGCAAGGATCTGAACCTGTTCGGCGCTCTGGTCGAGTCCGTCGCCTACGATCGCGCGCGCCAGGGCCTGCCGGCGTCTTCGCTGTTTCGCCTGGCCAACATCACCGAGGACATGCTCAACGAGCTGGCCATGCGCTGCCTCGAGGGGCCCCGCGCGCTCTTGTCTGCGGCGGCGGTCAACCGCCGGATCACCGACGGTGCCCGCGACGTGATCATCGACGGCTTCGCCCGCGCGCACATGCAGCTGCGCGACGAGGTCCAGCACCTGGCGAGCCAGTTCTCCGCGCCGCTGCTGCCGGTGCTGCCCGGCGTGCTCGTGCTGCCGATCGTCGGCGCCGTCTCGCCGCAGCGCGCCGAGCAGATCCTCGACACCGTGCTCGAGGGCATCGGCCCCCACGCAGCGGATACGGTCATCCTCGACATCACGGGCATCAGCGACGTCGACGAGACCCTGCCCGAGCACCTCGAGCGAACGGCACGGGCCGCCCGCATGCTCGGAGCGCGCGTCGTGCTCGTGGGCGTCAACGCGCAGGTCGCCCAATTGCTGGCCACGCGGGGTGAACAGCTCGCCCAGGTGGGCGTCTACCAGACCCTCGCGTCGGCGCTGCTCGCCCTGGCCCAGCGACGCGCTCGTCGACGCGGCTGATACCATCGCGGCGATGGGCATCACGACGAAGAGGATCGAGCTCGAACACGGGATCGCGCTGCACCTGCGCGAAATGGGCGAGGGCAAGCCGACGCTGCTCGTACACGGCTGGGGCGTGCCTGGCACGGTCTGGGACCCGGTCCTGGCCCGCTGGACCGAGGCCGCTGGGCGCGTGCTCGCGCCCGACCTGCGCGGCACCGGATGGAGCGCCAAGCCGCGCGAGGGCTACACCCTCGAGGACGACGTCCGCGACGTCGTCGCGCTCATCGACGAGCTCGAGCTGAGCGACCTGGCCCTCGTCGGTCACTCCAAGGGCGGGGCCATCGCCCAAGCCGTCGCGCTCGAGCGGCCCAAGGCCCTGCGCAAGCTCGTCCTCGTGTCCCCCGTGCCCGCCTCCGGCGTGGCCCTCGACGAGCCGACCATCGCCTACTTCGAGTCCATGTGTGGCCACCGCGAGGGCGCGTCCACGCTGATCGGAGCCATGCTCGCCATGACCCCCGAGCCCGCGCTGCTCGAGGCCCTCGTCGCGTCCATGGCCTCGGTCTGCATCGAGTCGCTGCTCGGGGGCTTCGCCGCGTGGCGCAACGCCAACTTTGGCGATCGCATCGGCGCCATCGAGACGCCCACGACGGTGCTCAGCGGCGCCGCCGAGCAGGTGCTCTCGCCCGAGCTCATGCGGACCATGGTCGTCGAGAAGATCCCCGGCGCGACCCTGGAGCTGATCCCCGGCGCGGGGCACTACCCGCAGATCGAGTGCCCCGACCCCTTCACGGCCATGCTCCTGGCCGCGATCGGCTGAGCGCCGAGCGAGCGCTGCGCGGCGGCCCTCGATGGGGCCAAACATTGAGCATGCGTCGCGCTCGCGTTGTCCTCGTGCTTCCTCTGCTCACCGCTTGCCCCGAGCCCTCAGCGCCCGCCGAAGGTGACGGGTCCGATGAGTCGGACTCCGAGTCTGGGGAGTCTGAGTCCGAGTCGAGCACGGAGATGGACTCGACCTCCGAGACAGACTCGACCTCCGAGGCAGACTCGACCGCCGAGACGGGCTCCGAACAAATCTGCGAGTGCATCGAGATCCAGGGCGACGACGCCGAGTTCTTCGAGGATCCCCTGCTCCCGACCTGCCCCGCGGACAGCTGCCCGCCGATCCAGGTGAGCTCGGTCTACGGCGGCGCGACGGATACGGGCGGCGACGAGGGCTTCGTGCTCACCAACCCCGACGCCCTCGTCTGCGCCCTCGAGGCCCTGCGCGATCGCAGCCCCAAGCTGCTCCAGTGGGACGAGGACATCGACTTCGGCTTCTCCTACGACAGAGGCTACGTGTTCATCCGCGAGGACGGCTCGGCGATCCACCGGCGCTGGGACAGGGAGGACCTCGGCGGCGAGGTCTACGACGCGCAGCTCGGCGAGCTCCACGAGCCCGAGCACTTCCAAGCTTGCCTCGACGACCCCGACGACGCGGCCCGCTTCGACTGCGCCCGCCACCCCCTCGCCAACTCGACGCAGGTGTGCGACGAGGGCTGGTGGACGTCGTCGATCTGACTCAAGCTGGCTCCCCCTCCGGCACGGGCCCGGTCAACGCCGGCACGTTGCGGACCAGGTGCTCGACGAAGGCTCGGGTCGCCGCGCTCTTGCTGCGGGCCACGGGATAGACCGCCCAAAAGGTCGCCGGCCACGGCAGCGCCCCGGGCAAGACCTCGACCAGCGCACCGGACTCGAGCTGGCGCCAGCAGGTCATCTCGACCATGGGCGCGATGCCGAAGCCGTCGAGGGCGGCCTTGCGCGCGGTCTCCTGGCTGTTGCTGCGCACCCGGTTGCGGAAGTCGACGCTCACCGGGCCGTCGGGGCCCATGAGCGAGGAGAAGGCGTTGGGCACCCAGGTGTCCATGGCCACGCAGTCGTGCTCGGCGAGCTCCTCGGGGCGGGTCGGGGTCCCGCGGCGCTCGAGGTAGCGCGGGCTGGCGACGAGCACGAAGCGCGAGTCGACGAGGCGCCGCGCCGTGAGGGCCGTCGAGTCGGGGGGTGAGCCGCCGCGCAGGGCCACGTCGACGCCCGCCTCGATCAGGTCGACGTACTCGAGGGTGTGGATGATCTCGAGCTCGACCTCGGGGTGGTCGCGGACGAAGCCCGAGATCATCGCCCAGATCACGCCGCCGTCGTCGGGGGGCGCCGTCACCCGCAGCAAGCCCTTGGGCGTGTCGAGGTACTCCTGCACGGCTCGGGCCGCGTCGAGGACGTCGTGGGCGATGTGGGCGGTGCGTTCGTAGTAGACCCGGCCCGCGTCGGTCAGCCCGACGCTGCGGGTCGTGCGGTGCAAGAGCTTGAAGCCCAGCGCGGCCTCGAGCCGGGCGACGCGGCGGCTGACCGCCGACGCGGGCAAGCCCACGACCTTCCCGGCCCGGGTGAAGCTGGACTGGCGGACGACCTCCGTGAACACGACGACGTCGTTGAGGATGGCGAGCTGGGGATCCATTGATATCAATTTGGCAAGAGAGTTATCTTGAAATGACTTCTAATACTCTCGAGACATCAATGATACACAATCTTCGTGACCCGCCGCCAGCCGCTCCGCTCCGCCCTCTCCGCTCTCGTCCTGGCCTCCGCGCTGCTCTGTGCGTCCGCGTGCGCCTCGACCGCTCCCGCCGAAGCCGGTGAGGCCATCACCCTCGACAGCCCCGCCGTCGCCCTCGAGGGCACCCGCTACCTCGAGGTCCGCGTCGGCGCGACCCTCGACGCCCCGCCCGAGGCCGTGTGGGCCGTGCTCACCGACGGCTCGCGCTACACCGAATGGAACTCGACGCTGATCACCTTCGAGGGCACCGTCGCCGAGGGCGAGACCGTCCGCCTCGTCGCCAAGACCGACCCCGACCGCAGCTTCGAGCTCGCCGTCAGCGAGGTCCGCGAGCACGCGGGCATGGTCTGGTCTGACGGGGGCCGGGCCTTCCGCGGCGAGCGGACCTTCACCCTCGAGCCCGTCGGCGACGGCCAGACCGCGTTCACCATGAAGGAGGTGTTCACGGGCTCGATGATGGGGATGATCGCGCCCAAGCTGCCGGACTTCCGCCCCGCCTTCGACGACTTCGCCCGGGACCTCGGGGCCGAGGCCGCCCGCGTGGCCGCGGCGCAGTGAAGCGCACGTTCCTGGTTCGGGACGTCTGCGGGGGCAAAGCAGCGCTCAGTCCCGCTCGAACAGGGCGATGGACTCGACGTGGGCGGTGTGCGGGAACATGTCCATGACCCCCGCTGCGCTCAGCCGATAGCCGTGGGTCCCGACCAGCACCGCCGCGTCGCGGGCGAGGGTCTCGGGGCTGCACGCGACGTAGACCAGCCGGGGCTTGCCGGCCCAGGCGATGCGGTCGATGTGCTCGACGATCGCCAGGGCTCCCGAGCGCGGCGGATCGAGGAGCACGCGGTCGACGGGCTGGCCCCCGAGCCACTCGAGCTCGCCGACTTGGGTGTAGAGGTCGCGGACCTCGAAGCGCGCGTTGCTCAGGCCGTTGCGCTCGGCGTTGGCGGCCGCCCGCGCGACCAGGCCGGCGTCCCCCTCGACGCCGAACACCGCGCCTGCGCGCCGGGCCAGGGCCAGGCTGAAATTGCCCAGGCCGCAGAAGAGATCGAGCACGCGGTGCTCGGGCTCGAGGGCGAGCAGCTCGACGGCCCGGGCGATCATCGAGCGGTTGATGGCCGCGTTGACCTGCACGAAGTCCGTGGGCCGAAAGCGCAGGTCGAGCTCGAACTCGGGCAGGGCGTAGCTGAGCTCCCGCGCGTCTTCAAAGCCCTCGCCCTCGGTCTGGCCGCGCTCGTCGGCGAACAGGGCGACGGTGTCCAGGCCCTTGGACTGCAGGAACACGCGCAGGCCCTCGGCCGCGGCGAAGGCCCGCAAGCGCTCGCGGTCCTCGTCCGTGGGCGGCTCGAGCACCCGAAAGACCAGGGCCGTGACCGCGCCATCGGTGTCATCGGCGACGGAGACCTCGACCTGGGGGATCTTCGTCGCCAGGCTCAGGCCCGCGATCAGCTCCGAGAGCTTGGGGATCAGCGCGCCGCCGTGGCGACCAGCCAGCACCTCACAGCCCTCGAGGTTGGCGATGAAGCGCTTGTCCTGCTCCCGAAAGCCGACCACGACCTTGTCCTTGCCCGCCACCCACTTGGCCCCGAGCCGCGCCCGCCGGCGGTAGGCCCAGGGCTCGGCGCGCAGGGGCTCGAGCCAGCGCTCGGGGGCGAGGCCGTGACCCTCGAAGTCGCTCGCTAGCCAGCGCTGCTTGAGCGCCACCTGCTCGTCGGGGTCGAGGTGCATCAGCGAGCAGCCCCCGCACACGCCGTAGTGAGCGCAGCGCGGCTCGACCCGCAGCGGCGAGGACTCCAGCACCTCGAGCACGCCCGCGACGTCCGAGGGCCCCTCTCGATCTCGGCGCTGGAAGTGGACCCGCTCCCCGGGCAAGGTCGCGTGCACGAAGGCCTGGCGCGGCCGCCCGTCCTCGCCGGCGGGGACGACCCCCCTGCCCTTGCGATCGAGCGTTTCGATGACCGCCGTCTCCGGCTCCCAGCTGCGCTTGCGTCGACGACCCCTGCGGCCCATGAGAGCGCGGGTGTACCACCGCCCGAACCAAAAAACGAACAGGCACGGCGCGGTGCGCTGTACCTGTTCGTTTCTGGAGTCGGACCTAGAGGTCGCCGAAGTCGGAGCCGACGGGCTTGGTCGGCTTGGGCTTGGTCGTCTTGGGCTTGGTCCGCCGCGGACGCGGCTTCTTCTTGGCCTTGGCGGCCTCCTCGGCGGCGGCCTTCTCCGCGGCGGCCTTCTCTGCCGCGGCCTTCTCCGCGGCGGCCTTCTCTGCCGCGGCCTTCTCTGCCGCGGCCTTCTCTGCCGCGGCCTTTTCTGCTGCGGCCTTGTCCGCGGCGGCCTTCTCCGCGCGCGCCTCGTCGAGCTGCGCGGTGGCGACGGCCAGACCCTCAGCCTGGTGGTCCCCCGCGGCGGCCCCAGCGGGCTGGAAGGCGAACATCGCCGCGATGGCGACGGCCGAGAGGGCCGCGGTCACGATGCCGACGATGGCGACGGTGTTGCTGCCCTGGGGCGGGGTCTCGGCGCGGGCCTCGGCCTTCGCCGCGGCCTGAATCGCCAGACCCTCGGTCGAGGTGATGCGCGCGTTGTGGGCAGGCTCTTGTTGCTCCGGGACGAGCGAGACGGCGTTGTCCTCGGGGGGGGCCATGGCCAGCTCGTTCACGAGCTGCCCGAGAAGGTCGTCGAACTCGGCTTCAGTTTCTTTGGCAGGCGAGGGCATGGGTCACTCCAACGGCGAGGGCTACACATTCGATCTAGCTGGGGACCCAGGAGCGTCGACAACTCTTTGACATGGCAATTTCGTCGTGCATTTCCGAGGCGGGTGGCTATGACCCTAGCCAGCAGCAATGCGAGCCCCGCGGCCCCGCGGCCCCAGCCGTCGATCCCGCATAGCCAGCATTCCCGACAGCGAGGCGCGCTCTTGCGGCGCCTCCCTGGCATCCGCCCCCCGAGCGGGTAGGCCTCGGCTGCTCGAAAAAAATTCCGCGCCCCCCTTGACCCGAGCCATCGCCGACCGAACTTGGGGGTCGTCATGAGCCAAGCCGGAGCCTACCGTCCCCGCCGCCGTCCCGTCATCGGAGGCAAGCGAAGCAAGCCCCGTTTCTCGGGCAAGCTGGGGCTCCTCGCCATCTTCATCGTCCCCTTGCTGCTCGTCCTGCACGCGCCCTTGCTCGCCGCCTTCGTCCCCGGAGCGCTGCTGACCATGGCCGGCATCGACGCCCTCGAACAGCGAGGAGAGCAGCACCAGCAGGCCCTCGCGGCCGGTCAGGTCGTCCAGGTCGGCGACCTCGATGACCTCCGCCGCATGGAACACGCCGAAGCGATCGTCGCCACGAGCCGGCGCGTGTCCTGAACCAACGACTTCACTGCGTCCTTCATCGTCCATCGTCCGTCCCCATCGAGCCCGTGGAGCACCCGCTTCACGGGCTCGACCTTTTGGTCGAGCGCAGGCTCGCCCTCGCGTCTGCGTAGGGAGTTCACAAATTGGCCTCGCGAACCCATTTCACGGCGTTCTGAGCACGCGGCGGCCTCGCCGGGCCCGGCGCGAGGCGCTCACGGCCGCGATCTCCAGGCTCTCCAAGCCCCCCCCTGCGTACCGTGGCGAACGCTTTTGATGGCGCTCACTGGCGAGCGCGGGTGCGCTGGTTCAGTGACGCGCTGCAAAGTGCTTTCATGACGCCGCCCAAGGTGTCGACGACCGACATGTTCAGCCCGATGCAAGACCGCGCGACCCCCCCCGCGGGAGTGAAGCTCCCCCTCAACCTCGGCCTCAACGACGGCACCTACGCGCCGCAGCGCTGCTTCGAGGTGTTCAAGCGCTACACCCAGCGCACGGACCTGCGCAACTACTCGTCCCCCAACAACGATCCGCTCCGCGAAGTCATCGCGCGGATCGACGGCGTCGACCCCGACAACATCTTCCTGCACAACGGGACCGGGCCGATCCTCAAGCTCGCCATCCCCTACCTGCTCAAGCAGCGCGTGCTCGCCTCGCCCAAGCGGATCCTCCGGCACGCGGTCAGCCGCGCCGGCTTCCCGATCATCACCCCGCGCTTCACCTACTCCAAGGTGCCCAAGAAGGCGGCCGAGGGCGGCATGCACGTGGACATGCTGCCCCTCGACCCCGGCGACAATTTCCAGCTCGACGTCAGCCGCATCGAGCGTCGGCTCGAGCGCGGCGACGGCCTCGTCTACATCGTCAACCCCAACAACCCCACGGGCAACATCCTCGCCACCCGCGAGAAGATGATCCCGCTGATCGAGCGCTTCCCCGAGTCGCGCTTTTGGATCGACGAGGCCTACGTCCACTACGTCGACCCGGGCGAGCACGAGTACTTCTCCAACCTCGTCCCGCGCTACCCCAACCTGATGGTCTCGCGGACCTTCAGCTTCGCCTACGGCCTGGCCGCGGTGCGCATCGGCTACCTCCTGGCCAAGCCCAGCTTCGTCGCCGATCTCGAGAGGCAGGTGACCAACTACCGCCTGGGCATCCTCCAAGAGCAGCTCGGCGTGGCCGCCCTCGAGGACCCGGACCACCTGCCCTTCGTGCGCGAGGCGACGGCCAAGGCCCGCGCGCAGCTCTACGCCGGCCTCGACCCCCTCCACGGCGTGCAGACCTTCCCCTCTCAGGCGAACTTCATCCTGTGTCGGTTCACCGACGGGCGCCGGGGCTCGGAGCTCAAGGCCCAGATGGCCCGGCGGCAGATCGCCATCAAGTGCTTCGACCCGGCCAACGGCCAAAACTACGACCCCTACTTCCGCCTGACCGTCGGGCTCCCGGAAGAGAACGCCTTCTTGCTCGAGAACCTCGCCGAGGTGATCGGGTGAGCGACGCGCGGCTGTCCACCCTCGACCGCGCCGCGACCCTCGAGGCCATGGGGCGCGAGCACTTCGATCTCGTCGTCATCGGCGGCGGGATCACGGGCGCAGGCATCGCCCGCGAAGGCTCGCGCCGCGGCCTCAAGATCGCGCTGATCGAGGCCGCCGACTTCGCCTCGGGCACCTCCAGCCGCTCGTCCAAGCTGATCCACGGCGGCCTGCGCTACCTCGAGCGCGGCGAGATCAACCTGGTCCGCAAGACCGCCCTCGAGCGCAAGGAGATCTATCGCCTGGCCCCGCACCTGTCCGAGCCACGCTGGATGGTGATGCCGATGACCGGGCGGACCATGCTCTACAGCCTGCGCCTGGCCGTGACCACCTACGAGCGCCTCGGCGCCGTGGAGCGCAAGGACGGGCACCGGGCGTGGAGCGGCTCGACGCTATCCGAGGAGGAGCCGGTCCTCGACCGCAAGGCCTTCCCCCACGCCCTCGCCTACCGCGAGTACCTCACCGACGACGCGCGCCTGGTCCTCGCCAACCTGCGCGCGGCCACG
>NZ_ABCS01000080.1 GCF_000170895.1 Plesiocystis pacifica SIR-1
TTCAGTCAGGCTGCGGCCGCGGCCTGGCTGAAGCTGCCCAGGGCAGTCGCCAGAGCTTTGTAGCCCCGGTGCGCGCGGACGCGGAGCGTGCCCTCGCGGACCCCGAGCTCCTCGGCGATCTCGGCCATGGTCCGACCCTCGAGCTTGTGCTTGGTGACGACCTCGCGCTGGCCCTTGGGCAGGGACGCGAGCGCCCCGCGGATGCGGGCAGCGATCGACAGCTGGCGCTCGTGCTCGACGACCATGCCCTCGCTGTTGGGCGCGACGTCGGCGAGGCCCTCGAGCAGACGCGCGGTGTCATCCCCGGCGGTGTCGACCTTCACGGCGCGCTCTCGATAGATGCGGCGGACGTGGTCGATGGTGGCGTTGCGGGCGATCGCCGAGTACCAGACGATGACGGCCCGATCGGGGTTTGCGCCCTCGGGCGCGGCGTAGCGCGTGCGTGCTCCGTGGGCTTTCATGAACACGCTCTGAACCAACTCGTCGGCGGTGGCGGGATCGCTGATGCGCGCGCGAACTTGGGCGCGCACCATCGGGCTGACTTTGCGATAGAGGGCGTTGAACGCCCGCTGGTCACCGTCGAGGTAGCGGCCCATGAGCACGGCGAGTCCCTGATAGCGGTCCTGGTTGTTCTGGCTCATGTCCTTCCTCCTCGCTTTCGTGTTCTTTGATGCGAACTTCGGCGAAGGGTTACGAAAAACTCGGGGCCAAAAAATTCGATGACAAAAATCGAAACCCTCGATGGGTCATGTGACAGATCGACCAACTTTCGTGCTACTCAGGCGATGCCGGGCTACCACCGGCATCTCGCGTGAGCGGGGTCACCACCTCGAAGCATGGACACGCCAAGCCCATCGTCCCAGACGCCCGATGACGCGAGCATCGTGGCGGGTCTGCGGTCTGGGGACCCCCGGGCCTTCGAGGCCATGGTCCGGGCCCACGTCGGGCCGCTGCGGGCCGTGGCGCTGCGCCTGCTCCGCAACGAGGAGGACGCCGACGACGCCGTCCAGGAGGCCTTCCTCAACGCCTACCGCAGCCTCGACCGCTTCCGCGGCGACGCGCGCCTGGGCACCTGGCTGCACCGGATCGTCGTCAACGTGGCGCTGGGCCGGCTGCGCAAGCGCGAGAGCGCCAAGCGCGACGGCGAGCAGGTGCAGATCGACGCGCACTTGCCCCAGTTCCACGAAAACGGGATGAGCCAGCGCTTCCATCAGCGCTGGACCGTCGGCGCCGACGAGCTCGTGAGCCGCGCCGAGACCCGCGAGGTCGTCCGCAATACCATCGACAAAGTCCCGGAGCCCTATCGTACGGTGTTGGTCCTGCGCGACATCGAGGAGCTCGACACGGCCGAGACCGCCGAGCTCCTGGGCATCAAGCCGGGCACGGTCAAGGTTCGTCTCCACCGCGCTCGGCAGGCCCTGCGAAACCTTCTCGAGCGCGAGCTCGAACTCACCGGCGAAGCATGAGCGAGCACGATCATCCCAAGGGCGACGGCCACCCCTCCTGCGGGCACGACTACGGCCTGAAGATGAAGGTCCACGGCCTGACCTGCCAGGAGATCAGCCAGTTCATGATGGACTACCTCGACAGCTCGCTCGACGACGGGGCCAAGGACGAGTTCGAGCGCCACGTCGGCGTGTGCCCGCCCTGCCTGCACTACCTCGACGGCTACAAGGACACCGTCGAGCTGGTGCGCCGCTGCGGCAAGGTCGAGCTCGACGCCGAGGCCAAGAAGGTCCACGGCGAAAAGCACGGGCCGCCCCCCGAGGGCTTGATCATGGCGATCCTCGCGGCCAAGCAGGCCATCGACGGCCAGGCTTGACGCGCCCTTCGCCATGGGCAAAGTCCCCGGGTGGCTCCGCCCAAACAGCGCAAGACCAAGACCAAGACCAGTAGCGATGCGCTGACGGTCCTGTCGTGGAACATCAACGGTCTGCGCGCGGCGGCCAAGAAGGGCTTCGGCGCGTGGCTGGCCGAGTGCGGCGGCGACATCGTCGGCGTCCAGGAGATCCGCGCCTTCAAAGAGCAGCTCGACGACGCCACCGCCGAGCCCGAGGGCTGGCACAGCCACTTCCGCTCGGCCGTGCGCCCGGGCTACAGCGGCGTCGGCCTGTACAGCCGGGCGCCCGCCGACAAGGTCGAGGTCGAGCTCGGCGAGGCGCGCTTCGACGACGAGGGCCGGGTGCAGCTCGCTCGCTTTGGTCGGCTGTTCGTCGCCAACGTCTACTTCCCCAACGGCAACGGCCGCGACCGCGACAACTCCCGCGTGCCCTACAAGCTCGACTTTTACCGGGCCGTGTTCGAGCTCGTCGAGCGCAAGCGCCGGGGCGGCTACCGGGTCCTGGTCATGGGCGACTTCAACACCGCCCACGAGGCCATCGACCTGGCCCGGCCCAAGCAGAACGTGAAGACCTCGGGCTTTTTGCCCGAAGAGCGCGAGGAGCTCGACCGGTGGATCCGCGCGGGCTGGATCGACACCTTCCGCAGCCTCGAGCCCGGGCCCGGGCACTACAGCTGGTGGTCCCAGCGCGGGACCGCCCGCGAGCGCAACGTCGGCTGGCGCATCGACTACGTCCTCGCCTCGCCCAACGTCGAGCCCTTCCTGCGCGAGGCCTTCATCTGGCCCGAGGTCCCGGGCTCCGACCACTGCCCCGTCGGCGTGCGCCTCGATCGCGCCGTGCTCGCCCGCGGTTGAGCGAGTTTCGTCCGTCAGGCCGGAGCGACGGGAGTTTTCCCGCGGACGACCCGGCCGCGGGTCGGGTAGCGTCGAGCCATGGTTCGCAGCTCCACCCTCGGCATTGGTCTGGTCGCGCTCTCGCTCGCGGCTCCTCTCTACGCGTGCCAGGCCAAGTCGGGCCCGGCGGCGGAGACGGGCGCCAAGGCTGAGGGCGACGCCGCGAAAGCGGAGGGCGCCGAGGCCAAGCCCAGCGCCGAGGAGGCCAAGGCCTACGTCGCCGAGGTCGACGCGAAGCTGCGCGAGGTGTGGACGGCCGAGTCCAAGGCCCAGTGGGCCCACGCCACCGACATCACCGACGAGCACGAAAAGGCCGTGGCCGAGGCCAGCGTGGCGTCCATGACCTACCTCAACGGGGCCATCGCCGGCGCGACCAAGTTCGCGGGCGTCGAGGCCGACGCGGACACGATGCGCCAGCTCCAGCTCCTGCGCATCGCCTCGAGCCTGCCCGCGCCCGCCGACGAGCAAAAGCGCAAGGAGCTGGCCGAGGTCGCGACCAAGCTCGACAGCATGTACGGCACGGGCAAGTGGGACTGCGAGGACGAGGCCAAGCAAGACTGCAAGGACATGGGCGACGCCGTCGAGGTGCTCGCGACCAGCGACGACTACGACGAGCTGCTGAGGGCCTGGGAGGGCTGGCGGACCATCTCCCCGGCCATGCGGCCCAAGTACCAGCGCTTCGTCGAGCTCTCCAACGAGGGCGCCCGGGACATCGGCTTCGCCGACACCGGCGAGCTGTGGCGCTCGGGCTACGACATGAGCGCGGCGGAGTTCGAGGCCGAGATGGAGCGGCTGTGGCAGCAGGTCAAGCCGCTCTACACCCAGCTGCACTGCCACGTCCGCGCCAAGCTGGCCGAGACCTACGGCGCCGACAAGGTGCCCGCCGACGGGATGATCCCCGCGCACTTGCTCGGTAACCTGTGGGCGCAGGAGTGGCCCAACGTCTACCGGCACATGGAGCCCCACCCGGGCCAGCCCTCCATCGACGTGACCGAGGGCCTCAAAAAGGCGAAGTTCGACGAGCTCGAGATGGTGAAGACCGCCGAGGGCTTCTTCACCTCGCTGGGCCTCGATCCTCTGCCCGAGACCTTCTGGGAGCGCTCGCTCTTCCTCCAGCCCCCGGACCGCGACGTGCAGTGCCACGCCTCCGCCTGGGACGTCGACTTCAACAACGACCTACGCATCAAGATGTGCATCAAGGTCGGGATGGAGGACTTCGTCACGATCCACCACGAGCTCGGGCACAATTATTACTATCACTATTACTACGACAAGCCCGTGCTCTTTCAGCAGGGCGCCCACGACGGCTTCCACGAAGGCATTGGCGACACCCTCGCCCTCTCGGTCACGCCCAAGTACCTCGTCGACATGGGCCTGCTCGACGAGGTCAGCGAGGACCCCAAGGCGGTGATCAACAAGCAGATGGCCGACGGCCTCGAGAAGATCGCGTTCTTGCCCTTCGGCCTGCTCATCGACCGCTGGCGCTGGGGCGTGTTCTCGGGCGAGATCGAGCCTGCGGAGTACAACGCGGCCTGGTGGAAGCTGCGAAACGAGTATCAGGGCGTCGCCGCGCCCGTCGAGCGCACGGAGGACCACTTCGATCCGGGCGCGAAGTATCACATCCCCGCGAACACGCCCTACTCTCGCTATTTCCTCGCCAGGATCCTGCAGTTCCAATTCCACAAGGCCCTGTGCGCGGCGGCGGGCCACGAGGGCCCCTTGCACACCTGCTCGATCTACGGGTCCAAGGAGGCCGGCGAGAAGCTCCAAGCCATGCTGGCCATGGGCTCGAGCAAGCCCTGGCCCGACGCCCTCGAGGCCGTGGCCGGAACGCGGCAAATGGACGCTGGCGCCCTGCTCGAGTACTTCGAGCCGCTCCAGTCCTACCTCGAAGAACAAAACGCCGGCCGTACCTGCGGCTGGTAGTGAAACCCAAGCCCCCAAGGGAATTCCCAAGCTCGCGGGCGAGCGAGGGCCAAACAGTCTGGCGCGGGGGGCGGATCCAATGGCTATGATCTGCTATGCGCACATTGATTGGACGCACCGAGCCATGGCATGCAGCGGCGCTTTGGCGCTATCCAAACGCGAAGCTGAGAATGCTGGCACGTCGTGATCCCTGCGTTTGACCGGGCTGAAGTCGGCTCAGCGGCCAACTGGCCGCCCATGCTCCAACTGGCGCGCGGCTTTTTCCTCATTGCCCACGGGCACGCGGGTAAGCTGGTTTACTTCCCTAAAAAGTGGCCCGCTGCGAGGAAGGCGCAGGTTTGCCAAGTTTCAATGACGTCGTACAACTACACTGCGGAAACGGAGCCCAGGAGACAACGGATGGCTAGAAACAAGGGTAAGAGAGCAAAGGCAGGCAATGAAGAGAAGGCGCGTTGGAAGGCGACCTTCGCCGATGACCCCATCGACCTTCAGCACCTGCCGCAAAAGAGCCTCGTTCTGCGGGCCCGGGCGATCCTCGAAGCCGTGAGCAACGGCGCGCCCTGGCACCAGTTCAACGGCAAACGCCTCCGACACGACCGCGACGTGGTCAGTGTACCCCTCGGACGGCGTTATCGCATTTTGTTCCGCACAGATGACGGCTCCCCCCAGCCCGTCTCGGTCATGTCTCACGAGTCCTACAACGGCACCAAGCCAGGCAATCGCTGAGACCTATCGCACTGCCATCCGGCAGACCGAGCTCAAACGCGCGCTCTCATTGGATATGGGGCGCGCGTTTTAGCTCAAGGCGTGAGCACGACCCGGCCGCGGATCCCCGGCTGTTCGGAGAGGTGCAGACCGTCGCGCCAGTCGTCGAGGCTGACCTGGGCCTCCACGCGTTCACGGAGGTTCAGGGTCACGAGCTCCTGGAGCGAGGCCTGGACGTACTCGGGCCCGGCGGCGCGGGCCCAGCGGTACAGCCAAAAACCGCGGACCTGGATGTCTCGAAACACCAGCTGCGCGACCGAGAGCTGCACGGGCATGCGGCTCACGGCGCCGTAGACGATGAGCTCGCCGGTGGGCGCCATGCAGGTTGCGAGCAGCTCGCTGGCGACCCCGCCGCTGCCGTCGAAGGCCATGCGCGGGCTGGGCAGGCCCAGCTCGGCGAGGCGGTTGGGCAGGCTGGGCTCGCGGACCAGGACGTGGTCGGCCCCGAGGCCCCACAAGTCGGCGATGGGCTCGCGGCTGCCGACCAGGGCGATGCTGTGCATGTCTCGCAGACCCCCCAGAGCGGTCAGGTAGCGGCCGACGGCCCCAGCCCCGGGTGAGTGGATGAACCAGTCTCCGGGCGCGAGGTCGTCGAGGAGCACGGCGGCGGTCAGGGCCTCGATGCGCAGGGTCGAGGACTCCGCCGGATCGCGCCCCGGCGGGATCACGACGAGCTCGGCCACCGGGACGCACAGGCGCTCGCGCCAGGCCCCGCAGCGCACGGGCAGGATGATCATCGAGCCGACCGGCGGACCGCCACAGTCGGGCCCGAGCTCGAGGACTCGGGCGACGCCCTGGACCCCGGGGATGTTGTCGGCGAAGGGCAGGGGGTAGAGGCCGCGCAGGCCCAGCCGGTCGGTCGGTGAGATCGGCGAGGCGAGGACCTCGACGAGGGCCTGCCCCGGCCCCGGTTTTGGCTCGGGCAGCTCGACGAGCTCGAGGACCTCGAGGGGGTGCCCCGGACGGCTGAAGCGAAGGGCTCGCAAGGTCGGGAGTGTCGCATCCTGGCCAGGCTTCGCCCAGCCGCGCAGAGGCCTGAGTCAGTCCCCGAGTTGGGCGTCCACGCGGGCCTCGATGGCCGGGATGATCAGGGCCTCGAAGCGCGCTCGTTGGCCGCCCAGGAGCCACCAGGCCATGAGCGCCTCGAGGGCCGTCGCCGCCCGATACTCGCGCACCGTGCCCCGCCGGTGACCCGCCCCACGCAGCGCCGTGTTGCGCCCGCGCCGGACCACCGCCTCCTCGGCCTCGTCGAGGACACCTGCTGCCAGGAGCTCGGCGAGCAGCTCGGCCTGCGCGCCCGCGTTGACGATGCGCGCCCGGGCCTTGTCGAGGCGGTCGACGGAGTAGTCGCCGCGCCGCGCCAGGCGAAGCCGAACCTCACGCTCGAACTCGGCGTCGCCGAGCCACGCGAGGGTCTTCACGGAGCGCTGGCGCAGGTGTCGGTCGTCGGCCTCCGATTGCACGCTGCATGTTTACTCGGTGAGCTGGATTCCTTCCCGTACAGCGCATCTAAAAACCATTTTTGCGTGTGATTTCAACGGCTTGCGCGGGACATTGGCGATCCCCTAGGCTCCACCCATGGTCCGCCTTGGTCTGTGTCGCGTGGTCTTCGCTGCCTGTTTGTTCGCGCCCTTCGCCCTCGTGGCGACGGCCGGCCCCGCGCAGGCCGAGGAGGCCGACGCGGAGGGCAGCGACAAGGCGGGGGTCGACTCGGCCTACGTCAAGGTCACGCTGACCAAGGGCGAGGACAGCTTCGCGCACCCGGGCTTTCGCGTCGCCATCGATGAAGAGGGCGTGTTCGTGATCAACTGCGACGGCAAGGACCACGAGGTCGTGGTCACGATCCGCGAGGCCAGCGAGACCAACTTCAAGATCGAGGTCGACTACAGCGTCAACGGCAACGAGCAGCTCAGCGAGTCCCTCGACGCGACCGTGGGCACGCCGGTGGAGCTGCGCAAGGGCAAGACCGCCCTCGCCATCGACCTCGACCCGCGCGGGCAAAAGGACACCTCGCGCAAGGACGGCGAGAAGATCCTCGGCCCCGACAGCGACGATCCCCTGGGTGGGATGTGATGCGCGTGCGCGCGCTGACTCCGATCACCCTCGCGCTCGTGGTCTCGCTCGGCTGCGCCGACTCGTCTGGCGACACGGACGAGGCCGGCGACGAGATCGGGGTGACGGACACCGAGGAGGGCTCGAGCGAGGACACGACGAGCTCGGACAGCTCCGACACGGTCACGGACACCGACACGAGCGACACGGGCACGGAGTCGACCACGGGCATGGAGAGCCTGTGCCCGGCGGACATCGAGGCGGCCTTCCCCGAGGCGTGGATCCACGGGGCCGACTGCGCCTTTGAGCCCGACATCCAGGTCCACTGGTACGACTCGGACACGGTGATCCTGCGCCAGTCGCTGTGCACCAACTTCGAGGGCCCGTTCATGTTCATGCTGTTCGGGGAGGACGAGGTCCTGCTCGAGGACACGGGGGCCGGGGGCATCGCCATCGCCGCCACCGTCGACGCCGTGATCGAAGAGTGGCTCGAGGCCAAGGGGCGCGCGAGCATCGAGCGCGTCGTGGTCAACTCCCACGCCCACGGCGACCACGTCCAGGGCAACGGCCAGTTCGTCGGCCAGCCCAACACGGCGGTGGTCGGGACCTCCGTGTCCGAGGTGTCGAGCTTCTTCGGCATTCAAAACTGGCGCGACGACATCGCCAGCTACGACCTGGGCGGCCGGGTCATCGACGTGCTGCCGATCCCCGGGCATCAAAACGCGCACATCGCCTTGTTCGACGCCAGCCGCGGCTGGCTGCTGACCGGCGACACCCTCTACCCCGGGCGCCTGTACATCGCGGACTTCGGCACCTACGTGACCTCGATCCAGCGCATGGTCGACTTCGTCGATGGCAAGGAGGTCTGCGCCGTGCTCGGGACCCACGTCGAGATGACGACCACGCCGGGGGTCGACTTCGAGTTTGGCTCGACCCACCACCCCAACGAGCACGGGCTGTGGCTGGGCCTCGAGCACTTGGTCGAGCTGCGCGACGCCGTGGTCGCGATGAACGGCACGCCCGCCTACGAAGTCCACGACGACTTCATAATCTATCCGCTTTGAGCTCCCTCAGTCGGACCAGCTGCCCAGGAACACGCCGTCGGTGAAGGTGCCGCGGCCCTTGGCCAGGATCTCGCAGCGGGGCATTCGCTTCGAGAGCGCGAGCAGCTCGGCGTAGACCCTGGCTCGGTCGCCGTTGGCGTGGCGCTCGAGGCTTCGCAGCGGGACGAGCAGGTTGCGTAGATTCGGGAGCGCGGCGAGCTCGGTGAGCCCGGCGGGGCCGACGGAGGTCTCGTGGAGCTGCAGGTCTTCGAGGCTACGCACGGCGGCGAGGTGCGGGGCGCAGGCGTCGGTCAGCAGGTGGTCGTCCTCGAGGTGGGCGCGGCGTTCGGGGAAGAAGTGATCGGCGTCGGGGCCGAGGGTTTGGCCAAGAACGACGACGGCAGCCATCACGCCTGATCTAGCATTGCGGCGAGGCTGCGTGGCATTGGCGCCAGGCTGGAAATAACGTCGTTTTTTGGTACATCTGTGGCCATGGCCGGGAACAAGATTGGGAGCTCGTACAAGCAGACCGAGGTCGAGGATCGCTGGGACGCGATCGTCGTGGGCTCCGGCCTGGGCGGGCTGACCTGCGCGGCCTTGCTGACCCGCGCCGGCAAGAAGGTGCTCGTGCTCGAGCGCCACTACGTCATCGGCGGCTTCACCCACGTGTTCAAGCGCAAGGGCTACGAGTGGGACGTGGGCGTGCACTACGTCGGCGAGGTCCACCGCGAGCGCAGCGTGCTCGGCCAGCTCTTCGACGACGTGACCGGCAAGCAGCTGAAGTGGGAGAACATGGGCGAGGTCTACGACCGCATCGTGTTCGGGGACGAGGAGTTCCCCTTCCGCGCCGGGGTCCAGAACTTCAAGGACGGGCTGCGCGAGCACTTCCCCGACGCGGCCGACGGCAAGGCCATCGACGCCTACGTCGACACGGTGTTCGCCGCGTCCAAGGCCGCCCGGGGCTTCTTCGCCGAGAAGGCCGTCGACGGGATCAAGGGCAAGGTCGCCGGCGGCCTGATGCGCCGGCCCTACATGAAGTTCACCCGCCGCACGACCCACGAGGTGCTCAGCGCCCTGACCTCGAACCAAAAGCTCATCGGCGTGCTCACCGGGCAGTACGGCGACTACGGCCTGCCGCCCAAGCGCAGCGCTTTTGCCATGCACGCGTCCGTGGCCAAGCACTACTTCCAGGGCGGGAATTACCCGGTCGGTGGATCCGTGCGCTTCGCCGAGACCATCGCCCCGGCCATCGAGGCCGGCGGCGGGAAGCTGCTGACCAACGCCGAGGTCGCCGAGATCATCCTCGACAAGGGCAAGGCCGTGGGCGTGAAGATGGCCGACGGCCGCGAGCTGCGGGCGCCCATGGTGATCTCCAACGCCGGGGCCGCGAACACCTACGGCAAGCTGCTGGGCTCCGAGGCCAAGTCCAAGCTCGGCTTTCGCCAGGATCTCGACCGCATCGAGCCCTCGGCTGGGCACCTGAGCCTCTACATCGGCCTCGAGCACACCGCCGAGGAGCTGGGCCTGCCCCGGGCCAACTACTGGATCTACCCCGACGGCGCCTACGACCACGACCAGACCGTGGCCAACTTCCTCGCCGACGAGAGCGCGCCCTTCCCCGTCATCTACGTGTCCTTCCCCAGCGCCAAGGACCCGGACTTCCAGAGCCGCTACCCGGGCAAGGCGACCATCGAGATCATCACCCTGGCGCCCTGGGAGCGCTTCGCGGACTGGGTCGACAAGCCCTGGCGCAAGCGCGGCGAGGACTACCAGGCCAAGAAGGACAGGTACGCCGAGCGCATGCTCGAGGTGCTGTTCCGCTACGAGCCCCAGCTGCGCGGCAAGATCGCCTACAGCGAGCTGTCCACGCCCCTGAGCACCCGCCACTTCACCGACTACCAGCACGGCGAGATCTACGGGCTCAACCACGACCCGGGGCGCTTCGAGGGCCGCTTTTTGCGGCCGCGCAGCCCCATCCCCCAGCTCTACCTGACGGGCCAGGACGTGATCACCTGCGGCATCGGGGCGGCCCTGTTCTCGGGCTACCTGACGGCCTCGTCGATCCTCGACCAGAACCTGGTGATGGACGTGCTCAATCGAGCCTGAAGCCCGGCCGCGGCGGGGCGAAGGCGGCGGGCTTGGCCCGGGCCGGGCTCGAAGCGTCGGCGGGCTGGGCCTCGAGTGAGGCCGCGAGCTCGCGGACGGCGGCCTCGATGACCACGCCCTGCTCGCGCCCGAGGGCGTAGACGTGCACGCGCACCCGGCCGCCGCCGAGGGCCTCGAGCTCCGGCGGGCGGACCAGCGAGGACCAGTGCGAGGCGAGGGCGGCCTGGCTCAGGGCGCGCAGGGCCGGCGAGGGCTCGAGGGACGCGGGCAGGGCCAGCTCGAAGCTGTGGCGGTGGGAGCCGGCGCGGGCCTGGGTGCGGACGATGGACTCGCGCGAGAGCTGGCCGTAGGGGATGAACACCTCCTCGCCGGACTCGCTCTCGAGGGTCAAAAAGCGGTGCCCGAGGTGGCGGACCACGCCCACGCGGCCGCTCACGATCACCCGATCGCCCTCGCGGCACAGCTCGCCGGCCTTGATGAACACGCCGTTGACCAGGTCGCGCAGGGTCGCCCAGGACACGCCGATGAGCCCGAAGGTCAGGGCCATCAGGCCCAGGGACACGGGCGTGAACTCGAGGTGGTCGTCGAGCACGGCCGGGAGCGCGAGCAGCAGGTAGGTGGTCGCGACGACGACCTCGAGCACGGGGCGCAGGCGGATCAGGGTGCGCCGCCGGCCCTCGCTCATGGGCAGGCGATCGACGAGCCAGCGCAGGCCGCCCATGGCCGTGAACAGGATCAGCCCGCCGAGCACGACGAGGACCAGGCCGAGGCCCGAGAGGCTGAGGACGTGGAGGTCGCCGAGGCCGACGAGGGCGAGCCCCACTCCGAAGTTCAACCCGAGCGTCATGCCAGGTACCCCCGCTCACGCAGCTTGGCCACGAGCAGGTGGTGCACGTAGCGGTTGATCTCGATGGCGCCCTGCTTGCCCTCGACCAGCAAGCCCGCGCGCAGCAGAGCGTCGAGGCCGTGCTCGAGCTCCTGGGCGTCGAGGCCGGTGACCCGAGCGAGGCGGGCGCGAGTCAGGCGCTTGTGGACGCAAAACTGGAGCAGCAGGGCGATCCAGTCGAGGTGCAGGTCGTCGAACACGGCGGCCTCGGGCCGGGTCGGGCGGCGCAGCTGCAGGGCCTCGCCGTCGACGGCGTCGACGTGGGTGATCCAGCTTTGCAAGGCCACGCCGACGTAGCCCGAGGAGAACTCGAACAGGTCCGTGAACAGCCGGGCCTTGTTCCACGCCGGCAGCTCGTCCTCGTCGCGCTCGTCGAGGGCGTAGCGCATGCCCGTGGAGCGGTGGCGGATCTCGATGATGTCCTTGAGCTGCTCGGCGGGCACGGGCCGGCACTCGACCACGGCCAGGGCCTGGTCGGCCAGGGGCACGAAGCGGTCGATGAAGCAAAAGGCGTGCACGTTGAGCTCGAGCACGAACAGCAGGCGGTCGCCCCAGCGGGCGATGAGCTCGATGAGCTTGGTCAGCACGGCCGAGCCCCCGGGGCTGCGCTCCCACCACAGCTCGAGGTCGTGGATGAGGATCACCGAGCCCGCGGGCGCGGCCCCGAGGATCTGGTCCCAGTCCCGGGCGCCGTCTCCGGTCACGCCGAGCTCCTTGGCCAGGCGCGACTGGAACAGCCCGAGCTCCGCCGAGCCGCCCCGGGGCGGGAGCAGGCTGTACTTGTTGCGCTTGTCGAACAGCTGGCGCACGGCGTAGCGGGCCAGGGAGCTCTTGCCGCTGTGGGGCTCGCCGACGATGACCAGGGCGCCCGCGCGCCCGCGCTTCCAGTTGCGCACGGCGAGGTTGAGCTCCTCGAGCTCGGCCTCGCGCCCGACCCAAAACTCGACGCTGACCCGGGACTGGCCGAGGAAGGGCTGGGAGTAGAAGAAGGGCAGGGCGTCGAGGATCTCGGGCCTGGGGCTGTTGGCGTTGACGACCGCGAGGCTGCGCTCGACGAGGCGGCCCCCGGTCGCCCCGAGCACCTCGCGCTGGCTCTCGCGGACCTCGAGCACGCTCGCGGACCAGCGGTAGAGCAGCTGGACCAGGGCCTCGCGGGACAGGCCCTGGGCCCAGCGGGTCGCGCCGCCCAGGCGCGAGAGCGCCGTCCCGCCGCCTTGCTCGTGGCGGACGTACTGCTTGAAGCTGTCCTCGGAGCCGGTGATCGCGTAGGCCTCGGTGCGGTCGAGGACCTTGCCCAGCTGCACGTCGATGCCCTCGCCGAGGGCGGGGACGAGGGCGCGCAGCTGCTCGAGCTCGGCGTCGATGCGGCCGATGCCGTTGTCGAGCACCGGGCCCATGCGCGCGGCGAGGGGGCTCTGGGCGCCCTCGCCCTCGTCCTCGTCCTCGTCGGCGTTGGGGCCCTCGGCGTCGGTGTTGTGCTCGCCGAGCTCGCGCTCGTGCTCGTACTCGGACAGGTTGAAGGACAGCAGGTGGAGCACGTCCTGGGCCACGCCCACGGCGCGCTGCTCGGCCATGGCCACGCGCGAGGCGTGCTCGCGCAGGCCGCTGAGGAACTCGGCCTGGACCAGGAAGTCGGCCAGGCGGCGCAGGGACACGGTCAGCACCTCGCTGTCCTCGAAGGGGTGCTCCTCGAGGTGGGTGAAGGCGTCGTCGCCGATGACCTCGATGGCGTCGGGGAGCTCGGTGCTCGCGGCCTGGACCTCGCGGGCGAGGTCCTCGACGAGCTTCTTGTCGTCGAACTCCGAGCGCAGCTCCTGGCCGAGCTTGGTGGGCGAGAAGCTCGGGGCCTCGCTGGCCTCGGCGTCTTCGCCCGCGCCCTCGCTGGCGGGGGCCTCGAGGGCCGCGCGGTACTCGACCAGGGACGCGCGCAGACTTTCGTAGCCCCGGACCACGCCGCCTTGGATGGACTGGGCGGCGGCGTCCTTGCTGCGCTCGACGATGGCCCGCAGGCGGTGCTGGAAGCCGGCGTTGTGCAGCTCGAGGGCGGCGCGGGCGAGGACCAGCTTGCGGTTGCGTCGCCAGTGCCCGGCGACCTCGAGCAGGGCCTGGTCGAGGCCCTCGCTGCCGGGGGGCAGGCGACGGCTGCGGCGGATGACCGCGGGCGCGTCGAGGCGGTCGATGTCGTTGGCGAAGCTCTGGGCCGCGGTCCGGGCCGCGCGGGCGAGGGCGTCGCGGCTCTGCTCGGCGCGCTTGAGGGTCCGCCCGCCGAGCTTCTCGAGGCGCTCGAGGACCAGGTCGCGGCGCTCGTCGATGCGCGCGGCCAGCTCGCGCTTGGCTCGCTCGTGGGCGTCGAGCTTGGGGGCCTCGCCCTCGCCTTGCTCGTCCTTGCCCGACTTGTTCGCCGGCCGGGCCGAGGGCGGGGGCAGCTCGAGCAGGCGCAGGGCGAACTCGTCGAGGGCGTGGCGGGCCTCGGAGATCGAGCGCCCGAGCTCGAGCACGGCCTGGTAGGAGTCGACGGCCATGTCCTCGAGCACGCCGCTGAGGGTCGGCAGGTTGCGCCCGCGCAGGTAGTGGGCGTAGAGGGGCGCGACGCTCAACGAGTAGCTCAGCTGGCTGCCCTGGAGCAGGTGGCGGCGACGCAGGCGACGCTTGACCCGGCGCAGGGCGGGGCTGTCCTCGGGCTCGAGCTCGAGCACGCTCGGATCGCGGGTCACCGTCAGCGTCTTCGGGGCCTCGCGCTCGAGCTCGACCGAGCGCTCGATCCACCCCTCGATGCGGTGCTCGAGGGCGTCGACCTGGGCCGCGAGGCGGTCGGTCTCGAACTCCGAGAGGATCCGCCGGGCCTGGAACAGGAAGCCGCTTTGGACCTTGTTGAGCTGCTTGCGCTGGCGGATCGCCGCGCGCTCGCGCAGGGCCTTGCCGAGCTGGTCGAAGGCCCGCTCGACGACCCCGCGCAGCTGCTCGATGAGCGCGGCGTCGTGGCTGTAGATCAGGCCCACGCACTCGCTGTGGAACTCGGCCGCGAGCTCGTCGAGGGCCGTCGACAGGTCGCGGGCGGCGACGCCGAGCTCGGGGGGCTCGGGGGCGCGCAGGGGCGCGAGGGAGCCGGCCTCGAAGGCGACCTCGGCGATGCCCTCGAGGTTGATCAGCTTGCTCGACTCGCGCCGCTCCTTGACGACCTGGAGCACGCTCGGGAAGCGGCTCGAGGCCCGGCACATCAGCACGCTGCCGATGTCCCCGAACAGGTCGTCGAGCTCGGCGATCTGC
This sequence comes from Plesiocystis pacifica SIR-1, assembly GCF_000170895.1. Classification (GTDB taxonomy): domain Bacteria; phylum Myxococcota_A; class Polyangia; order Nannocystales; family Nannocystaceae; genus Plesiocystis; species Plesiocystis pacifica. The sequence continues at coordinate 14,780 of NZ_ABCS01000080.1, forward strand.
TCGCGGTCCTTGGCCAGGCTGCGGTTGGGCAGGCCCATGACGACCAGGTCCGCCGAGGCGCTCTCTTGGCGCACCCAGTCGCGCAGCGGCCGGTTGCCGATGGCGTTGTTGAGCACCTTGACCGTGGCCTGGACGCGGGCGTCGGCCAAGGCCCGCTGGGCCGACTTGAACAGCGCGTCGCCCCGGCTGGGGTCGTCGTTGAGCAGCAAGAAGCGGACTTGGGAGCGGCGCCAGTCGTCGGTCAACGACAGGAAGCGGACCAGGTTGAGGCTGAGCTCGAAGCTGCCCCGGCTGGGCGTCCACCACAGGTCGACGTGGCTGCGGTCGCCGAAGTCCCGGGTCGGGTCGCGGGCCAGCAGCAGCACGTTGTAGTCGAGCTCGACGAGGGCGTCGACGGTCTCGGCGAAGCCGGCCTCGCCGTGGCGGTGCTCGCCCCAGTTCATCAGCACGGTGTTGGGCTCGAGGCCCGCGAAGCCGTGGAAGCGGGCGATGGCCTGGGCCGTGCCCCAGGGGTCCTCGGTCTCGAGCCGGCGCTCGAACATCCCGGCGACGGTGGTCTCCTCGCCCAGGTTGCCGCGCAGCGAGCCGCCCGCGCCCCGCCGCCGCGCCCGGCGGATCGCCGAGTGCTCCATGCTCTGGCTGCCGTCGACGCTGAGCTCCTCGCCCTTGCCCTCGTCCTCCTCCTCGCGCTTGGCGTCCTTGGGCGTGCGCAGGCGGAAGTCCGTGAGCACGCCGCGATCGCGGATCAGGTCCATGCCGAAGCCCAGCAAGACGCCGCGGTCCTGGAGCTCGCGCCAGCTCAGGGCGATGACGTTGGGCCGCCAGTTGCGCTGCTCGCCGCCGTCGCCGTGCTGCAGCTGCTCGAGGCCCCAGCGGACCAGCGAGGACCACACCCCCTCCCAGGTGTCGCCGGACTCGAGGGCCAGCTCGCGGCGCTTGAGCACGAAAAAGAGCAGGCCGAAGACCAGCGTCGCGCCGATCGTCGCCGGCAGGTCGAGCTGAATCATCATCAGCACGCAGACCAGCGCTCCGATCACGCTGACCGTGCGGGGGATGCGGAACTCGGGGCGGAAGTCCGTGCTCGCCCAGCTCTCGATGGCGCAGCTGAGGTTCAGGAAGCCGTAGGTCGCGATGAAGAAGATCGAGACCACCCGGGCGATGACGTCGAGCTCACCGATGAGGATGCCGGCCTCGCCGATGAGGAAGGCGACCATCAGCGCGCGGCGCGGCTCGTTGTCCTTGCCGTGGCCCTTGGCGAAGAACACCGGGGTGACCCGGTCCGCCGACAGGGCCTGGAGGATGCGCGGCGCGCCCAGGATGCTGCCCAGGCCGGAGCTGAGCGTCGCGCCCCAGATGCCGCCGACCACCGCGTAGGAGCCCAGGCCCCACAGCGACTCGCTCGAGATGTCGACCAGGATGTTGGTGTTGTTGAGCAGGCCGTCGGTGGGGATCTTCCAGGCCAGGAAGATGGCGAGCGTGACGTACACGACCAGGCCCACGCTGATCGCCGCCATGGTCCCGACGGGGATCGAGCGCTTGGGGTCGCGCAGGTCCCCGGACATGTTCACGCCGGCGGTGAAGCCGGTGACCGCCGGGAAGAAGATCCCGAAGATCACGGCGATGGGCTCGGCGCCCTCGGGGGCCGTCAGGTGCATGCCCGCGGTTGGAGGCGCGGTCGGAGACAGGCCGATGGCGAACAGCGAGGCCGCGATCAGCCCGAGGATCACGTACTGGGTCTTGATCGCGAAGCTCGTGCTGATCAGCGTCACGACGGTCAGCGCGATGATCGTGCCGGTCCCGTAGATGCGGATGTTGTCGATGGTCGGCTCGATCTCCCAGTAGGCCAGGAAGCTCTCGCAAAAGCCGATCACGTAGAGGGAGATCGAGAACGAGAGGCCGACGAACAGGGCCAGGCCGAGGGTGCCGCCGATCGGCAGGCCCAGGGAGCGGGACACGATGTAGTAGGGCCCGCCCGCGCCGACCTTCTTGTCCGTGGCGATCGAGGAGATCGACAGGCCGGTGCTCACCGAGATGATGTGCGCGGCGGCGATGACCCCGAGCGCCACCCACAGGCCGCCGTTGCCGACGACCCAGGGGAGGCGCAGATACATGATCACGCCCAGGATGGTCAGGATCGAAGGCGTGAAAACACCGCCGAAGGTGCCGAACTTGGTGCTCTTGTTGGCCATGCGGCGCTGGAGTCACTGTACCGGTGGCGGCGGCGGGCCGACAGCCCAAGGCGCGCACGCGCTGAGCTGGCGTTCAGCCTCACCAACTCGGCAGGTCACCCAGGGGCGAGCCCGATGGCTGGGCCGTGGCTCCGCGTGACTCTCATGGGGGGCCCTCGATGGGGCTGCCCGGCCTGTTACATACGGGGTATGGCTCCGATCGTGGCCAAGCCAGCGCTGCGCGAGCACCTGGCGACGGTGGTCCTCTATCCCGTCGCGGCCTTCATGGTCCTGGCGATGACCATGGGGATCGTCTCGAACATTTCGCCCGGGCTGATCCGCCCCGGCGCCCACAACATCGGGTGGATGGCGGGCGTCGTGCTGGCCATCGCCGCCGCGCTGTGGGCGATGACCTGGCACGCGAACCGCCACCGCTACTACGCGCTGCACGGCGATCGCCTGGTCATCGGACGCTCGGGGGCCATCGCGGTGCGCTTTGAGGACGTCGTTCGCGTGCGCGTCGGGGCGCCCATGCCTCAGGCGACTCGGAAGGTGGCGCGCTTCAACGCGGCGATCGGGCGCTTTTCCGCCAAGAACGCCGGCGCGGCCGAGCTGCTCGCCCGGCAGTACGCCGGAACCATCGTGCTCGACGAGGGCGAGCGCAGCGTGGTCATCAACCTGTCGACGGTCGAGGGCGGCCAGGCGGTGCTCGACGGGCTGCGCGCGGCGCTGCGCGAGCGCGTCGGGGTCAGCGAGTACAGCCAGGAAGAGCGGGCGCGCTTTGGCAAGTTCGTGCCCGGGGTGTACGCCAGGTTGGGCTGACGGCTCGGACACGACTCGGACACTACTCGGACTCTGGGGCCCGCACGGTCAGGTCGATGGAGCCGCGGAGGGGGTCGTGGTTTTCGTAGTACATCAGGTCGACCTGGGGCTGCCCGGGCACCTCGGGCCAGTCGCAGGCGGTGCTGTTGTCTGGCCCGTCGCCGATCTTGTAGCAGCTCCCCGGGCCGAGCAGGACGTCGTAGCGCGCGATCATGTCGTCGAGGGTCTTGCGCACGAGCACCGCGTTTTGGGACTCGCCGTTGAGGCTGACGCTGAAGCCCTGGATCTTGCCGGCGTCGTCGAGGCGAAAGCCGATGAAGTAGCCGTTGACCCCGGCGTTGTCGCCGACCTTGCGGCGCAGCTGCTCGAAGCCAGCTTCATCGCGGACCTCGAACACGTCGTTGTGTTTGGCCTTGACGTCGTCCCAGCTGTCGCCGAAGTCGTAGCCGCCGATGACCCCCTCGGAGGGGAACACCACCGCGTCGAACTCGACCGCGTCGATGTCCTTGGGCCCGCACAGGGAGATGGTGACCAGGGCGAGGGGGACGAGGATGGCAGCGCTCTTCATCGGGGGGGAGTCTCGCGCGTTGCGTGGTCTGTGTACAAGCGCGGCGTTTCGAGTTGGAAATTCCTCCCCAGAACTCGCCGGATCTTCAATGGCCGCCGTAGGTTCATTCGTCGATCCCGTCGAGCCAATCGACGATCGCTTCCCCGATGGCGTGGGGGTGGTCTTCCTGCAAGAAGTGGAGCCCCGGCCCCACCTCGACGCTCGTGATGTTGGGCAGGTTCGCCTGGGCCCACTCGACGTCGGCGGCCGTGTTGAGCACGCCAGGCGTCCCGTAGAGGTGGAGCTTGGGGACGTTCGAGTCACGCAGTGCGTCGACGTACGCGACCTGCATGGCATGCACGTCGGCCGGCTCGCCGCCCACGGGCAGCTCCCGGGGGAAGCTCAGCATCGGGGCGCGCGTGTCGGGGTCGAGGAAGGGCTCGCGGTAGGCGTCGTGCTCGGCCGGGCTCAGCTCGCGCATGACCATCGCGGGCAGGAGCGCCTCGATGAACATGTTTTGCTCGAAGATCATGGCCTCGCCGACGCCGGGGGTCCGGATCGCCTCCATGAACGCGGCGGTGTCTGGATCCCAAAAATCGTAGCCGGGGATCGGCTGCAGCATCGCCTCCATGAACACGATCGCGTGGATCTGCTCTTGGTGCTGCATCGCGTAGTCAAAGCCCAGGAAGGAGCCCCAGTCGTGGACCACGAGGGTCAGCGGCTCGTCGAGGGCGAGGGCGTCGATGAAGGCCTCGAGGTAGGCCGCGTGATCGACGATGCGGTAGTCGATGTCGGGCTTGCCCGAGCCGCCGAAGCCGATCAGGTCGACGGCGATCACCCGGCGGTCCTCGCTCAGGTGGGGGATGACGTTGCGCCACAGGTAGGCCGAGGCTGGCTGGCCGTGGAGCAGCACGATCGGCGGGCCCTCGCCCTCGTCGACGTAGGTCATGGTCGAGTCGAGGACCGCGAGCTCGTGGCGCTCGAAGGGGAAAGCCTCGCTGATCTCGGGGCTGGTCTCCGAGCTGGTTTCGCTTTCAGTCTCGTCCTCGGGGTCGGACACGCACGCCAGACCGAGGGAGAGCAGGGCGGCGAGGCTCGAGGGGATCAGAGTTCGGTACATGGTGTTGGCTCCTGGGCTGGAAAGGGCTGAGTCGAGGACGTGGGGCAGGGAGGGCGTGGCTCGTCCTCGACGGCAAAAACAGTCAGATGAGGCGGTGGCCGCCGTCGATGACGAGGGAGGCCCCGTCGACGAACTCGTTGTCGAGCAAGAAGGCGACGGCCTTGGCGACCTCGCGGGCCAGACCCGGGCGGCCGACGGGGAGGGCGTCGGCGACCCCGGCGAAGTGAGCCTGCTTGCTCGCGGCGTCGAGCAGCCCGTCCCACACGGGCGTATCGATGACGCCGGGGACGACGGTGTTGATGCGGCGGGGCGCGAGCTCGGCGGCCCAGGTGCGACCGGCGGCCTCGATGGCGGCGCCGACGGCCGCGTAGGCCGAGGCGCCAGGGAGGACCTTTTGGGTGACCGTGCCCGAGAACAGCACGACGGCGCCGCGGGGATCGAGGTGGGGGATGGCCGCCCGCACGGCGTGGTACTGGCCCCAAAACTTCGACGCGACGAGGGCCTCGACGGCGTCGAGGGGGACCTCGGCGAGGGGCCCGAGGACGGCCGAGGCGGCCGTGCACACGAGGTGGTCGAAGCGGCCGATCTCGGCGAACACGGCCGCGAGGGCGGCGGGGTCGGTCACGTCGACGGCGCGGCCTTCGACGCCCTCGCCGAGCTGGGCGGCCACGTCCTGGGCCCGCGCGAGCTCGCGGCTCGTGATGACGACGCGGGCGCCCTCGTCACGCAGCAGCGCCGCGGTCGCGCGCCCGATGCCACGGGTCGCGCCCAAGACGACGCTGGTCTTGCCTCGAATGTTGGTGAGCATGCCGAGGAGATAGATCGCGTCAGGCATCACGACCATAAATGTTCATGTATATTGAACATAGACATGGCTGATATCGACGCGCTCGACCTCAACCTCCTCAAGTCCCTGCGGGCGCTGCTCGACACCCGCAGCGTGTCTCGGGCGGCCGAGGCGATCGGGGTGTCGCAGCCAGCGATGAGCGCGGCGCTGCGGCGGCTGCGGGCTGCTCTGGGCGACGAGCTGCTGCTGCGCCAGGGCCACCAGATGATCCCCACGGCCTACGCCGAGAGCCTCGTCGAGCCCTTGACGGACGCGCTGGGGCAGCTCGAGGTCGCGCTCTTTCAGCGCGCGGGCTTCGACGCGTCGAGCTGGGCGACGACGCTGTTCATCCTCACGACCGACGACGTCATCGAGGTGCTCGGCGGGCCGCTCCACGACGCCCTCGCCGAGCTCGCGCCCGGGGTGACCCTGGCCTTTCGGACGCTGACCAGCGACTACGGCAAGGGCCAGCTGCAGCGCGGCGACGCCCACCTGGCGATCACCGTCGACTGGACCGCGCCGCCGGAGCTCAAGCGCGTGCGCCTCTACGACGATCGCTTCGTCTCACTGGTCCGCGCCGATCATCGCTTCGCTCGCCGTCGGCCCTCGCGGGCGGCCTTCGCCCGCGCCGAGCACCTGCTCGTGGCGCCGCTGGGGGGGACCTGGGGCCCCGTCGACGACGCCCTCGCCGACGATGGGCTCGGGCGGGCGATTCGAGCCGTGGTCCCGACTTTCTCGAGCGCGCCGGGTTATCTCGTGCGCAGCGAGCTGGTCTGCACGCTCCCGCGTCACTTCGCGCGGGCGGTCGCAGGGGTTCATGGGCTGAAGCTGTTCGAGACCCCCGTCGCCCTCGCGCCCCTGCGCTACGACCTGTTTTGGCACCCGCGCTTCGATCGCGACCCCGGCCACGTCTGGCTGCGCGGGCTGCTGCGCGAGGTCGCCGACGCGACCCTGGAGGTCTGACGTGCCAGATTGGGCTGCGTGAGGGAGTAGGGGTCTCTCGGGCTGCTAGGCTGTCCGCGATGCGCCGGGAGCTCGTCTTGTTCGCCGCCCTCGTGGCGGGCTCGATTGGATGCGGTGATTCAGCAGGCGAGGGCGACGACGAGGCCGGGGTCGCCAGCGGGTTGCTCGGCTGCAGCGAAGACGGAGCCGAGTGCACCGTGGTCGTCGTCAGCCAGATCCTCGACGACCGCGTCGAGTTCTACGGCGCCCGCGGGCCCGGCTCGGGCTACCGCGGGGCCCTCGACGTCGACCTCAAGCCCAACCCCGGCGGGGACATCGTCGGCGATCGCCTCGACGAGCCCTACGGCCTGGCCTGGGACGGGCAGCGACTGCACGTGCTGCTGAGCCACTACCCCGAGGTCGAGGCCGGCTCGCTGCTGAGCGTGCACGCCGAAGCCCTCGCCGAGGTCGGGCCGGGGGAGCCCTTCGACGTCGGCGCGGCTCTGGGCCTGAGCTCCCCCGACGCGGATCCCGAGCGCGTCCGGCTGACCGAGCTCGATCGCGTCGAGCCCCTGAGCCTGGCGACCCACCCCAGCGACGACGCCCTCGGCGAGGTGCTGCTCGTCGGGGTGTTCGCCAACAGCCTGTTCGTGCCCGAGAGCGTGTGGGTCAACCCGAGCGCCCTGCTCACGGTCTCGACCCTCGACTTTGGCGACCCGGCCGAGCCGGTGCAGATCGAGTCGACGCCGGTGGGCTGCGCGGGGGCGTGGACGATGGCCGCGCTGAGCGAAGAACGCGTGGCGCTGGCCTGCGACGGCGACGAGGCCCTGGCGATCCTCGACGTGACCGAGGCGCGCACGGGCGCGGCCGCGGCTCCGCACTGCTCGACGGCGCTCGGCTTCTCGGGCAAGCGGGTCCGCTACCTGGCCCCCGACGGGCTCGGCGGCGTGCTCGTGGCCGAGAGCCCGATCGTCGCCAGCGACGTCGAGCAGTCCCGGCTGTGGTGGTACGACGGCGACTGCCAGCTGCGCGGCTTCGCGACCTTCGACGACGGCGAGCGCTGGCCCCTGGGCGAGCTGCGGGCGCTCCCGAGCGAGCTCGCGGCCGGGCCCCGGTGGTTGATGATCCGCCGCGACCACGAGCAGCGAGGGGTCTACGCCCTGCGCGGGGATCCGGGCGCGGGCTCCGTCGAGGTCTGCGGGCAGGTCTCGGCCCTCGACGCGGCCTCGGCCTGGGCACCGGCGGCGGCCGACCCCGAGGCCCAGACCCTCGAGCCCCGGGCCCTCGCGCTGCGCACCGACGGCTCGGCCTTCGCCCTGAGCACGGCGCCCCGGGACACGCTGAGCGACGCGGCGGGCTTCGGCGGGCTGTGGTGGGTGGAGCTCGATCCTTCGACCGGCGCGCTGGCGGACCCGTGCAGCCTCGACCTTGGCGCGGCCGCGGTCACGGATCTAGGCGCCAGCGCCCCCTCGACCGATCCCGAATTGCCCCAGACCTGGCGCCGGGCCCCGGACGTGCTCACGATCGTCGAGCTGTGATACATCCTGAGCGCTATGCAGTACCGCGCTTGGTTTTCTTGCGTCGCTGGCTGTCCCGGACAGCACCCCCTCAACGAGGTCCTCTACCGCTGCCCGATCTGCGGCGCGTTGCTCGAGGTGACCCACGACGAGGAGGGCCTTCGCAGCCGCTCGGCGGCGGCGTGGATGCGCCTGTTCGATGAGCGTTATCTGCGGACGCGCTGGCCCTACGGCAGCGGGGTGTGGGGCAAAAAGGAGTGGGTCCAGCCGCACATCGCCGACGAGAACGTGGTGTCCCTGTTCGAGGGGGGGACCAACCTGTTTTGGGCCGAGCGCTACGGCAAGCAGCTGGGCGTCGAGGACCTGTGGGTCAAGCAGTGCGGGACCAGCCACACGGGCTCCTTCAAGGACCTGGGCATGACCGTGCTCGTGTCCACCGTTCGCCAGATGCGGGCCGAGGGCAAGCCGATCCGCGCGGTCGCGTGCGCGTCCACGGGCGACACCTCGGCCGCGCTCGCGGCCTACGGCGCGGCCGCGGGCATCCCCGTCGTCGTGCTCTTGCCGGCCAACAAGATCACCGCCGCCCAGCTGATCCAGCCCGTGGCCAACGGCGCGATGGTGTGCAGCCTCGACACCGACTTCGACGGCTGCATGAAGGTCGTGCAGCGGCTGACGGACACGAGCAAGGGCGACACGGGCATCTACCTGGCCAACTCGATGAACTCCCTGCGCGTCGAGGGCCAAAAGACCATCGCCTTCGAGATCGTGCAGCAGTTCGACTGGGAGGTCCCGGACTGGGTGCTCGTCCCCGGCGGCAACCTGGGCAACGTCTCGGCCATCGCCAAGGGCTTCCTCGAGATGCAGCGCATGGGTCTGATCGCCGCGCCGCCGCGCCTGGTGTGCTGCCAGGCGGCCCAGGCCAACCCCCTGTTCCTCGCCTACGAGCGCGCCCGCGCGGCCGGCCGCGACATGAGCCTCGACGACTTCGAGGCCGTGCAGGCCCAGCCGACGCTCGCGTCGGCGATCCAGATCGGCAACCCCGTGAGCCTCAGCAAGGCCGTCAAGGCCATCGTCGAGACCCGCGGCATGGTCTTGCAGGCGACGGAGGAGCAGCTCGCCCACGCCGTGGCCCGGGCCGACCGCACCGGGCTGTTCTCGTGCCCGCACACCGGCGTGGCCCTGGCCTGCCTCGAGCAGCTGATCGAATCCAACACGATCCAAAAGCAGGACCGCGTCGTGGTCATCTCCACGGCCCACGGCCTCAAGTTCACCGAGTTCAAGGCCGGCTACCACCGCGAGACCCTCGGCTTCGAGAGCCGCCTGGCCAACCACCCCGTGAGCATGACCGGCGACCCCGAGCAGGCCGTCGGCGAGCTGCACCGCTTACTCGACGATTACGAGCAGGCGAACTGAGTCGGCCGGATTCGTCCGGACCTTTCAGTGACAGCGCAGATCGTCCGGGGGATCAGGGAGATCTCGCGTGGCCTCGAAAGTGGCCGCGATCTCACGCGTGGTCTCGGCGCGCTCGCCCGGGTTGGGATGGGTGGATAGCAAGATCGCCGCGCCCGGGAGCTCGCCCTGGAGGGCCTCGAGGCGCTCGAAGAAGGTCGCCATGCCCGTCGGGTCGACCCCAGCTGCCATCAACATGGTGCGTCCGCCCTCGTCGGCGTCGCGCTCTTGCTCGCGGCTGTGCGACTGATTGGCCAAGCCCTCGGCAGCGAAGGCCACGGCCTCGAGATCGGTGCCGCCGAAGATCATGGCGACGAGGGTCATGCCACCGACCCGTCGCAAGACCGCCCGCATGCCGTGACGGTGGGTCACGTGGGTCATCTCATGCCCGATCACGGCCGCGACCTCTTCTCCGCTCTCTGCCGCTTCGAGCAGGCCCATGTTCACGGTCACGAAACCGCCAGGGAGGGCGAAGGCGTTGATCTCCTCGGACTCGACGACGACGAAGCGAAACTCGAATTCGCGCTCGTCCTCGGGCAGGGCGTCGATCAGCGGCTGGGACAGCGCCTCGACGTAGGCGAGGGGCCCGGGGTCGGTGCACTGGGCCTCCGGGGGGGCGAGCTCCTGCCAATTCTGCTCCCCGAGCGCGACGTCGACCTCCGTGGGCACGAAGTCCACGAGCTGCTCCGCGATGGCGCCGAGGAGCTTCAGGACGCCCCAGGCGAGGACGGCGAGGACGACGACGATGATCGCGGCGTTCCGCCACAGCTTCTTGCGATGGGCCGGATCGCCGAAGCCTCCCGCTTGGCCTTCGGACGGGGGCGGGGCCGAGCTCGGGGGAGGCGGAGGCGGGACGTAGGTCGAGCTCCCGCCCTCGGGGCCGCGGGAGAAGCCCTGGGGCGCCGGCCCGGGGGGCTCGACGGATCCGCCGGAATTTCCCGGCGTGGGGTGGGTCGGACGGCCCATCCCGCTCCGGGGCCTCGACCCTTGGACCATCGACGGATCGGACAGATCGGGCGACGAGCCGGGCGCGGGGTGTCCGGCCGAAGGACCCGACGGATAGGTCGTCGAGGGACCAAAGACCAGGGGCTTGCCAGCGGGAGAATCGTTGGGATGACGCGGGTCAGACACTTGAACCGACCCTCACTATAGCCGATTGTGTGCCCTGCTCCGACGGCCCCTCCGGGCCGCGCCGGAACCCCTCACCCCACCGACACTCGATCAAACCGCAGCGACCTCGCTCGCCTGCGACGGAGATCTCGATGCAGCACCAAATCGAACACGGACCGGCCTTCGCCTGGCTCAAGGTCCAGCTCGCACCCAACGAAATGCTTCAAGCCGAGGCTGGCGCCATGGTCCGCCAGACCCCGGGCCTTCAGATGGACACCCGCCTCAACGCGGGCCGCAACGCCGGCTTCTTCGCCAAGGTCAAGGCCTTCTTCGCCGCCTTCGCGCGCAAGTTCCTCGGCGGCGAGACCATGTTCGTCAACGACTTCCACGGCGCCCAAGGTGGCGAGGTCGTGCTCGCGCCGTCGCTGTCCGGGCAGATCATGCACCAGCAGCTCGACGGGCAGCGCACCCTGTTCATCCAGTCGAGCGCCTACCTGGCCAGCACCGGCACCGTCGACACCAAGCTCCGCTTCGGCGGCTTCAAGTCGATGATCGGCGGCGAGGGCATGGTCTTGCAGGAGTGCACCGGCCAGGGCGACGTGTGGATCAACAGCTACGGCGGCATCACCGAGGTCCCCGTCAACGGCACCTTCATCGTCGACACCGGCCACATCGTGGCCTTCGACGGCAACATGACCTTCAAGGTCAAGGCGGCCGGCAGCTCCGGCGGCTTCAGCCTCAAGTCCTTCCTGTTCTCGGGCGAGGGCCTGGTGTGCGAGTTCTCGGGCACCGGCCGCGTCTGGATTCAGTCCCGCAACCTCGGCGCCCTCGTCGGCTGGATCACCCCTTACCTGAGCTGATCCGAAGGAGTCACCGACATGGACATCCAAATCCACTACCGCCCGGCGCACAGCCTGGCCCAGGTCAACCTCAACGCCAACGAGATGATCCGCGCCGAGTCCGGCGCGATGGTCTCGCACACCCGCAACATCGCGGTCGAGGCCGCCGCCAAGAACCCCAACGAGGGCGGGCTCGGCAGCCGCCTGCTCAAGGGCCTCAAGCGCATGGCGCTCGGCGGCGAGTCCTTCTTCACCAACACCTACACGGCCCAGGGCGGCCCCGGTCACGTGACCTTGGCCCCCAGCCTCACCGGTGACATGGTCGTCCACCCCCTCCAGGGGGAACAGCTGGTCATCCAGGGCAGCAGCTACGTCGCCGCCCCCGACAGCGTCGCCATCGACACCAACTTCCAGGGCTTCAAGGGCTTCTTCTCCGGGGAGTCCCTGTTCTTCCTGACCGCCACCGGCAACGGCCCGGTGCTACTCAACGCCTTCGGGGCCATCGAGACCATCGACCTCAACGGCGAGATGATCGTCGACACCGGTCACCTCGTGGCCTTCACCGGCGGCATCAACTACACGGTCGAGAAGGCCTCCAAGGGCCTGATCTCGAGCTTCCTGTCCGGCGAGGGCTTGGTCCTCAAGATGGCTGGCCAGGGCCGCCTCTACATCCAGAGCCGCAACCCCAACGAGTACGGCGCCACCGTCGGCGCCATGCTGCCCCCGCGCGCGGGCTGAACCCCGGTCGAGAGAGGAACCAGAGCCATGCAACACCAGCTCATCGATACCCCCGACTTCGGGATGCTTCAGATCACCTTCGACCAGCCGAACGAGAAAATCGTCAGCGAGTCGGGGGCCATGGTCGCCATGGACACGGCGATCAAGATGGAGACCTCCATGCGCGGCGGTCTCCTGGCCGCGGCCAAGCGCAAGCTCATGGGCGGCGAGTCGCTGTTCCAGAACACCTTCACCTCCACCGCCCCCGGCCAGCGCCTGTTCCTGGCCCCCGGCCCCGAGGGTGACCTGCGCGCCATGAACTTGGCCGCGGGCCAGAGCTTCTTCCTGCAAAGCGGCGCCTACGTGGCCCACGTCGGCGAGGAGCTCAACCTCGACACCAAGTTCGGCGGGGTCAAGGGCTTCTTCGGCGGCGTCGGAGCCTTCATGCTCAAGGTGACCGGCCCCGGCACGGTCTACTACTGCTCCTACGGGGCCCTGCACGAGGTCGACTGCCCGCCCGAGGGCTACACCATCGACAACGACCACCTCGTGGGCTTCACCGAGGGCCTGCAGTTCAACGTCCGCTCCTTCGGCGGCACGCGCGGGCTGTTCTTCTCGGGCGAGGGCCTGGTCTGCGACTTCTCCGGTCAGGGCAAGATCTACCTGCAGACCCGCAACGCGGGCGCGCTGGCGGCCTTCCTGCAGCCCTTCCGGCCCGTCGAGACCAACAACTGAGAGCGGCCCCGAGCTGCGTGGAGAGGGCGAGGCCGCCGCGGCCTCGCCCTCTTTCGTTGCTTGGGCTTGGGGCGCGCGCGCGGAAAAAGAGCGGCTCTGCAGACGCAGGGCCGCTCTCTTCATGGGGAACGGGTGAGCTTCAGCCGGCTTGGTCCGCGCGCTTGGCCGAGCGGGCCTGGAGCGCGGCGAGGGTCGCCTGGATCTCGCTGTTGGTCTCGATCACGTCCTCCGGCGACACCTCGATGTGGCTCGTGGGCGAGAACATCGAGTTGTAGCGAGAGCGCTCGAACTCGGGGGCCTTGCGGTCGCCGGTGACGGACACGGGCCCGTGGGCGTCGCGGATCGAGACCAGCTTCATGCGCAGCGCCGGGATCAGCTTCTCGTCGTCGCAGATGCGCTGGCAGGCCATCTTCACCTCGGACCACTGGAAGGAGAGCATGTCCGTGCCCAGCCAGGACGCCGCCTTGGCCAGGGCGAGGTTGTGGCGAGACTCGGTCACGACCGACGCCGGGATGTCGCGGTCGCGCATCGTCCGGGTGGCCCGGCGCCACTGCTGGTGCGAGGGCTGGATGGGCCCCGCAGCGCAGATCAGCACGCCCTTGACTCGCTCGTCCGCGACCGCGGCCAGCCAGTCGTTCCACAGACCATCGGCAAGCTCGACTTCCGTGTCGACATAGGTGAGTAGGCTGGAACTCACCCGCACCCAGCGGAGCTCTCGAGCACCTTCGTAGGGGACCTTGTTGCCCATGGATTTAGCCTACTGAGCTTCGGGCCGAGATCGAGAAAAAGAAGCTGAAAGATATACATTTCGCGAATATTGAAATCGTACCGCTTCGCCCGGGCTGTCCCACACTGACCGGCTCAAACGGGGCATAGTTCCCCGTATCCGAGGAGATGGGTCTAGGTCCTCGAATTCGCTCGCGCGCGCGTCGCTATTTCTATGATTATTTGTCGTGTGATGTATTCGTTGGGGCTACATTTGCATGCATCGCGTACATCTGCCTCTCCATGCCAGTTACACACGCGGCCAGCCCGCCAAAACGACGCCCAGGATGCGCGGTGGACGCCCTCGTCTCGGGCGACTTCGAACGGCCCCGCGTTGATAGCCTCGCGCTGTCCATGGCCGAGCAAAAGCGCCGCCCGAAGTCTCGACGATCTCGCTCTGGCCTGCGCGGGGGTCTGCGACGCATGCGGGCCTCCGTTCAGAACGCCAAGGACCTGATCGAGTTCGGCCGCCTCGGGGATCCCTGGGGCTCGCCCTACGAGATCGTGCACAGCTCGCGGCGCTATCGATTGAGGCGCTACGCCAGCGCGCACACCAGCGAGCCCGGCGCCAGCGAGCGCGAGCAGGCGACGACGCAGGTGCGCGCGCCCGTGCTGTTGATCCCGCCCTTGATGGTGACCTCGGAGGTCTACGACGTCGCCCCCGACGTCTCGGCGGTGGCCTTCCTCGTCGGCGCCGGCCTCGACGTGTGGCTGGTGGACTTCGGCGCCCCCGAGCGCGAGGAGGGGGGCCTCGAGCGCACCTTGGATGACCACGTGCTCGCCATCGACGACGCGATCACGCGGGCGCGGGCCGAGGCCGACAGCGACGTGCACCTCGTCGGCTACTCCCAGGGCGGGATGTTTTGCTACCAGACCGCGGCTTACCGCCGCTGCGAGGGGGTGGCCTCGATCATCACCTTTGGCAGCCCCGTGGACATCCACCGCAACCTGCCGGCGATCGACGCCGAGGTCGGCAGCCGGGTGATCGGGGCGGCCCGGCGCGCCGTCGCCAAGCCGCTGGCGCAGATCGAGGGCCTGCCGGGGATCCTGACCTCGTCGGCCTTCAAGGTGGTCTCGCTGCGCAAGGAGCTGCAGCAGATCAGCGACTTCATGACCAAGCTCCACGACCGCGACGCGCTGATCAAGCGCGAGAGTCGGCGGCGCTTTTTGGGCGGGGAGGGCTTCGTGGCCTGGCCCGGGCCGGCGCTGCGGACCTTCGTCGACGAGTTCATCGTCGCCAACCGGATGAGCGCGGGGGGCTTCGTGATCGCCGGGCGGACCGCGACCTTGGCCGAGCTCGACGTGCCGATCCTCTACTTCGTGGGCGAGCGCGACGACATCGCCCGGCCGGCCTCGGTGCGCGGCATCGCCAAGGCGGCGCCGGCGGCCGAGAGCTACGAGCTGCCCCTGCCCGCCGGGCACTTTGGCCTGGTGGTGGGCTCGACGGCCAATACGCGCAGCTGGCCGGCGGTGGCCGAGTGGGTGCGCTGGCGCGAGGGCGCGGGCCCGCGGCCGGAGGCGCTGCCCGATCCCGAGGCCGCCCGCGTCGCCGCCGAGCGCCTGCGCCAGGAGTACGACGACATCGAGGCCTTCGACGTGGAGGCGGACTTCGAGCCCATCGTCGACGTGGTCGGCTCCCTCGCCCGCTCCTTCCTCGCGCGCGTGGAGGACCGAAGCCGGGAGCTCGGGGACAGCTTCGACGACATGCGCTATCAGCTGCCGCGGCTGCGCACCCTCGAGCGCCTCGCGCCGGATACGCGCATCAGCCTGGCCTTCGAGCTCGCCGACCGAGCCGCGCGCTCTCCCGACCGGACCTTCTTTTTGTGGAAGGGCCGGGCCTTCTCCTACGCCGAGGCCGACCGCCGCGTCGACGCGATCGTGCGCGGCTTCATCGACCGCGGCGTGCGGGCCGGGCAGCGCGTCGGCGTGATCATGGACGGGCGCCCCAGCTACCTGTCGGTGGTCGCCGCGCTCAACCGCCTGGGCGCGGTCGCGGTGCTCTACAAGCCGCACCTGGGCGGGCCCGTTGCTGGGGCCGGGGCGGGCGCGGGCGCGCGCTCTGAGCGAGACGACGAGGATCGGCATGCCTCTGCCCGGCTGCTCGGCGAGGCCCTGGCCCAGGGCGAGCTCGCGGCCGTGGTGGCCGACCCGCCCAACGCCGCCGAGGCCGTCGAGGCGTGGACGGTGGCGCGCCGCGACGAGCCCGTGCTCGTGCTCGGCGGCGGCCCCGAGCGCGACCCGAGCCGCCCCTTGCCCGCCGGGGTGTTCGACATGGAGGCCATCGACCCGGCCCGCGTCGAGCTGCCCGCGTGGTACGTGCCCAACCCCGGCCGGGCCCGCGACCTGGCCCTGGTGGTCGTGACCGTGCGGCCGTGGGCGGGGACTCGGGAGGCGCGGATCAGCAACGCGCGCTGGGCCGTGTCCGCCTACGGCTCGGCGGCGAGCTGCCTGTTGTCGAGCAAGGACACGGTCTACTCGGTGCTGCCCCTGCACCACCCGGCGGGCATGCTGGTCGCCGTGGGCGGGGCGCTGGTCGGGCGCTCGCGCCTGGCCCTGAGCGCGGGCTTCGACCCCGAGAACTTCTGGGCCGAGGTCCGCCGCTACGGCGCGACGGTGGCCTTTTACGCGGGCGAGCAGTGGCGCTTGCTCGCCGACGCCCCGCGCTCGCCCTCGGAGGGCAACCACCCCCTGAGGCTGATCGCCGGCTCGGGCATGCGCGCCGATCTGTGGCGCCGCGTCGAGGCCCGCTTCGGCCCCATCGGCATCCGCGAGTTCTACGCCTCGACCGAGGGCAACCTGGTCCTGGCCAACGTCGCCGACAAGCCCGGCGCCCTCGGCCGGCCCATGCCCGGGACCAACGAGCTCGCCGTGGTCGCCTACGACTTCGCGGCCAACGACTTCGTGCGCGACTCCCAGGGCCACGCCCGGCGCTGCCGGGTCAACGAGGCCGGCCTGCTCATCGCCAAGGTCGACCCGACCCACCCCGGGCTGCGCGAGCCTCGACCGGCGGGCCACCGCGGCGAGACCTTCCTGTCCAGCGTGTTCGGCAAGCGCGACACCTGGTTCGTGACCGGCGACCTCGTGCGCCGGGACGCCGAGGGCGACTTTTGGTACGTCGACCGCACCAGCCACCTCATCCACGGGCCGCACGGGTGGATCGCCAGCCGGGAGATCGAGGACGTGATCTACGCGGGCACGGGCCAGACCGGGATCGAGGGCGACGACCTCGGCAGCGTGCGCCTGGTCGTGGTCCACGGGGTCGCCCGCGACGAGCTGCCCGAGGCGCTCGCGTCCGCGGGGGTCCCCGGGGCCCACGAGTTCCCGATCGCGACCCTCGTCGTGGCCGACCCGGCGCGCTTTGACCCCCGCAGCCTCGAGCGCGTGGTCGGGGGGCTGCGCCCGGAGCAGCGGCCGATCTGGGTCCGGGTCCGGGCGCGCGTGGCCCTGAGCGACGGCTACCGGCCGCTCAAGTCGCCCCTGCGCGCCGAGCCCATCGACCCCGGAGAGGCCCACGCGCTGCGCTGGGATCCGGGCGGGAGCCGCTACCTCCCGCTCGAGGGAAGTCAGGCTCAGGGGAGCGGCCCGGGGTGAGCCCAGGCGCGAGCGCAGGCGGCCCTCGGTCAGCGTCATCGAGACGCCCGCCCTGCGAGAGCAGGCTCGAGGCCACGTTCATCGACGCCTCACAGACAACACGACCTGCGACGAGGCGACGGGCGTCGGCTACGTCAGGGCCTGGTCGATGTGCGCGTCCAAGGCCCAGTGCGACTGACCGCGACGACTCGAGGCGCTCGCGAGGAGCGTCACCGACCCGCAGCCGAGACCGCCGTCGCCCGTGACCCGGCGCACTCGGGCACGGCCGAACCCACCCAGTCCTCGCTGCACTGACCCGTCGCGCGGCCATGGAACGGGATGGAGAATGCAAGGAAGTGGAGTGCAGCTCGGGCTGGCTCCGGGTGTACGAGTGGCTCGGCTACATCAACGACGTGTTGCTATTGCCGATGTTCACCCTGCTGATCCTCGAGATCAGCCACGGCAGGAGCGATGTGGCCGTCGCAGGCCTCAACGATTTTCTGTGCGCGATGTTCTTTGGCGAGTGGTTGCTCGGCTTGGCGCTGGCGAAGGAGCGCTGGGCCTACCTGCGCTCGCCCGAGAAGATCGCCGATCTCCTGTCTGCGATCCCGTTCACCGCGCTGGCCCAGAGCCTGCGCGCGCTTCGGCTGTTGCGCCTGTTCCAGGTCGCGCGCCTGGCCATGCGCCTGCATCGCTTCCGCGGCAAGGGCACCAAGGCCCTGCGCGCCTTCGGCTTCACGGGCGCGATCGTGCTGACCGGGGCCCTCGCCTTTCAGATCGTCGAGCCCCAGGGCAGGAGCTTGGAGGACGCGCTGTGGTGGTCGCTGGTGACCCTCAGCACCGTCGGCTACGGCGACATCACCCCGACCACGACCGCTGGCCACATCGTGGCGGCGTGCATCATCGCCGCGGGGGTCGGAGTGTTCGGCTACTTCGCGGGCTTCATGGCGAGCGTGTTCGTCGAGGCCGAGGAGGACCAGACCCTGGAGGCGCTGGCGCGCGTCGAGGACCAGCTCGCGGCGCTCCAGCGGACCCTCGAGCACGTCCGGCCCGAGCTTCGAGGGCCGCGCTCAGGGCTGTGAACGAATCCACGCCCCTTCAGGGGGCGAAGAAAGCCCACGCGGAGGCACGAACTCCATTGCCCACCAAGCCAAAGCGGAGGAGCGGAGCGACGAAGCGCCCCCGGTGCCGAGACGCCGACGGGGGCAAGGCAGAACTCAGAGGGTCGGCCAGAATGAGCCGCGCCGCCTCGCTTGTTCCTGACGACGAGGCTCGTCGTCGCCGAAGCTCGAAGTATGCTCGAGACGCCCTCGCTTCGGCTCCTCGATCTCGCCGCCAGGTCTGGCGCGAGGCGACGCGCGTCCTTCTGGCCGACTCTCTCAGATCAGCCATCACCGAAGCGAGGCTTCGGCCTACCAGAGATGAAACGGCGCCCAGGCCAGCTACCGCTCGGTCAGTTTCTTATCAGCCATCACCGAAGCGAGGCTTCGGCCTACCAAGGATGAAGCGAGCCCTCGCTGACTACCGAGTGGTCAGTTTCTTATCAGAGCAGTGAACGAATCCACGCCCCCGCGAGCGGGGGCGACCACGAGCCTTCTCGAAGGCACGAACTTCATTGCCCACCAAGCCAAAGCGGAGGAGCGGAGCGACGAAGCGCCCCCGGTCCCGGGCGGCTGTGGGGGCAAAACAGAACTCAGGAGGCGTCGCCGACCCGGAGCCGCGGCCGAGCGCGGGCGCGCTCGTTGGCTCGGCTCGGGGGTAGGTTCGCGGCCACGTTCCAGCCGCGCTCGCGGACGATCTGCGCGGCGCGCTGGGCCGCGGTCACCTGGCTCATGCGCAGGCCGTGGGCGTGGAGCAGATCCTCGAGGGAGTCGAAGTTCTGCTCGATGGTGTGGCGCACGGACTCGAAGCCGTGGCGCAGCGCGACCTCGCGCTTGCCGAAGTCCATGGGGTTGAGGCCGAAGTAGTCGAGGTCGTACTCCTTGGGCTCGAGCACCACGATGTCGCCGCGGAAGGTCGGGTGGTGGCGGTACTTCTCGAGGCCCAGGCGCAGGCGCGACTGCAAGAGCGTGCGGAACACCTGGTTGAGCACGCCCTTGAGGCCCTGATCGGTGATCCGCCGGCCGCCGAGCTCGGCCGGGAGCTCGAGGTCGACCTCGTTCCAGATCGGCCGGAAGGGGTTGTAGCAGATGACCAGGTCCGCCCCGCGGTCGATGGCGACGTCGATGTTGGCGGTGTTGCGCACGCCCCCGTCGACGTAGTCGACGCCGTCGATGCGCGCGGGCTGATAGAAGATCGGCAGCGCCGTCGAGGCCTGCACGGCCTGGGAGATCGTCGCGTGCTCGTCGTGGCGGCCGGGCCCGAACACCGCGCGCTCGGCCGTGTCGAGGGCGCAGGCGGCGATGTAGAGCTCGCGCCCGCGGGCGTCGCAAAAGCCGGGGAAGTCGTTGGGCAGGCCCAGGCCCTCGAGGTTGGCGCGCAGCCAGGCCTCGAGGGGGGCGTTGGTGAACAAGCCCGTGGGCACGGCGTCGCTGAGCGAGGGCAGGGCCTTGCGCGGCGCGACGCCGGCCCGGAGGCGACGCAGGGTGCGGCGCAGCTGGGCGCGGTCGGGGGAGCGCAGCAGCTCACCGAGGGCGTCGTGCAGCGTGCTCGGGAGCTCGGGGAGGCTGAGCAGGGTGTCGGCGACGGTGCTCGGGAACCACGCCGCGATGTCGCGCGCGACGGTCGTCGGCCGGCCGACGATCTCGCGCACGTTCGGCGTGTACAGCTGACGCGGCCCCACGGCCGAGAACTTCGACGAGGTGCCGTCGAGGACGCGGATCATCTCGTCTGGAGACAGGCCCGCGGCGAGGGGCACGGACAGCAGCGAACCTGCCGACAGGCCGACGTAGATGTCGAAGTCGATGATGTCGCGGCCGACCAGGAAGTCGTTGAGGGCCTTGAGGCCGCCGAGCTTGAAGGCGCCCCCCGTGATCGCGCCGCCGGCGAGGACTAGAGCGATCTTGGGACGGTCTTTGGCGAGCTTGCCCTTGGTGTTGCGAATCAGGGTCAGGCCCACAGCTCATTTATATCGCGTCAATTTGGGGTAGTCACAATTGCGCCATTTACGCGGCCTCATCGGCGGGGGGCGCCCGGACCGATCGAGGCGCGATTTTTTGAAGATTTCTCGGCTCGAGGTGCATCCGGATCACGCTCGCCGACGAACACCGCTGCGATGACCCCGGTTGCGTCGATGCGAGTCCGTCCCCTCCCGGTCCACCGTGCTGCGCCGCTGACTCCGCGCGGCTGGCCAAGCCGCGCGTCCAGCCTGCTCCTGCGCCTCACCGCTCAGGGCGCGGGGGCCTTTGGGCGCGCCCTCGACGAGGGGGGTTTTCTCGACGAGCTGGGCAGCGGCGCGACGATCCTCGCCCCCAGCGACGAGGCCTTCTCGGAGCTCGCCGAGTGCCTGGGCCACGACCGGGCGGCGATGCTTCGTTCCCTCAGGCTGCACGTCTCGCCGCGTCCGGGGCTGACGGTCGCAGACCTCGAACGCCGGGGTCGGCTGGACTCGATGCTGGGTCAGCGCCTCTACGCCGACCTCGACGACGAGGGCTCGGTGCGCGTGGACGGGGCGCAGCTGCTGCAGACGGACCTGCGGGTCGCGTCGCACCCGGGGGTGGTGATTCACATCCTCGATCGGGCCCTCGCCCCCGCCGAGTTCGACCTGCTCGAGCTCCTGCACCTGTCCGACAACTTCGGCCGCTTGCTGCACGCTTGCGAGGTCCTCGACATGGAGGCGCTGCTGCGGGGCTCGCTGCCCTACACCCTGCTCGCGCCCCGGGGGCTCATGACCTTGCCGACCTGGGAGTGGCACGAGCTGCTTCGCCCCGCGGCGCGGCCGACCCTCGAGACCTACCTGCACCGCCACATCGTTCCGGGGCGCTCCTACCTCGACGAGGGGGCGCGCCTGCGCAGCCTCGGGGGCCAGCGCATGGACGTCGAAGGCGCGGGCGCGCGGCTGCACGTCGGGGGGCGGCGCGTCTTGGTCCGCGACGTGGAGGCGCGCAACGGCCTCATCCACGTCATCGACGGCTCGTTCGGGATCGGCTGATCGGGTCGAGGGTGGGGAAAATGCATGGTCGAGATCGATGGAGTGTTCCGCCTGCGCCAGGAATCTGTTACTCACAGTTTCCTGACTGCGCGGGAACAGACGCTCCTCGGTCGCGTGGCGGCGGGCGACGCTGCTGCGGTCCGAGCATGCATTGCGGAGCACGGCCCGCTCGTTTGGAGCGTCGCGCGGCGCTTCTCGGCGAGCTCCGCCGAGGCCGAGGACGCCGCCCAGGACATCTTCATCGAGCTGTGGAAACACGCCGGGCGCTTCGACCCGAGCCAGGCCTCGGAGCGGACCTTCGTGGCGATGATCGCCCGTCGGCGGATGATCGATCGGCTGCGCGCAGCGCAGCGCCGGCCCGCGCTCAAGCCCATGCCCGAGGCCATGGCGGGCGACGAGCACGCGACCCTCGAGCGCAGCGCCGAGGCCATGCTCGCCGCCAGCGCCCTGGCGACCCTCGACCCCAAGCAGCGCCGCGTGCTCTCCCTGGCGATCGGCCAGGGCATGACCCACGGCGAGATCGCCGACGCCCTGTCCATGCCCCTGGGCACGGTCAAATCCCTCGTTCGTCGGGCCCTCGTCGCGGTCCGCAAGCGCCTGCTCGCCGAGCGTGCCAACACTCGGGGTGACGCGTCATGAGTGATCGTCGCAAACGCCTGCACACGCTGCACACCGATCGGGCCACCCAGGGTCTCGACGAGCGTCAGCGCGTCGAGCTCGAGCTCCTGCTCGGCGGCGAGCCCGTCGACGCGAGCTACGAGGAGGCGGCCGCGGCGATCGAGCTGGCGCTCTTGCCCCACGGCGAGGCCATGCCGGAAGGGCTCAACGCGGCGCTGCTCGCCCAGGCCGGGGACTACTTCGGCTTCACCGACGCGCGCCAGCACGAGCAGACCCGCGGCAAGCCCCTCGCGCCACAAATCGGCGAGCGCGAGGACCGTCCCCAGCTGCGCGAGGGCAAATCCAAGTCTGGGCCCAAGTCCGGGCCCAGGGCCTACCTCGACCCCGAGTCCGAGCTCGGCGAGATCGGCGAGGACGCGATCCTCGTCAACTCGATCATCGCCGACTCGGTCAACGAGGTCATCGACGCCTCGGTGCTCGCCGACAGCAGCGCGAGCCGCAAGGCGGCGACCTCGTCCCTGAACCCCGCGGCGCTGAGCTCCGCTGGCCTCAGCGCCAGCGAGGTCGGGCTCAGCCAGGCCGGGCAGAGCGTGATCAGCCGCAGCGCGGCCAACACCGCCCGCTACGCCGCCTACTTCAGCGCCGTCGCGGCCCTCGTGGTCCTGGGTCTGGCGCTGTGGCTGTTCAGCCAGCGGGGCGCGGCCGAGCTCGACCCCGAGGCCCTCCAGGCTCAGGTCCAGGCGTCCGAGGACGCCCTCGAGTGGAAGTTCGCGGCGACCGACGACGCCGCCAACGGCCAGGGCGCGGGCGGCTCGGTGATCTGGAGCTCGGAGCTGCAGGCCGGCGTCATGAAGATCCAGGGCCTCGAGATCAACGACCCCACCGAGCTGCAGTACCAGCTGTGGATCGTCGACAGCCAACGCGCGGGCCACCCCGTCGATGGGGGCGTGTTCGACATCGACGGCTCGGGCCAGCTCACGGTGCCGATCGACGCCAAGCTGCTCATCGGGGAGCCGGGCGCCTTCGTGATCACCGTCGAAGCCCCCGGCGGTGTGGTGGTTTCGAGCCAAGAGCGTGTCGCCATGGTGGCCAAGGCTGGTTGACCGTCCACGCGGTGGGCGGGGCCACTCGACGGGGCCAGTCGTGATGGAGCCTCGCCCTCGTCGCGGCGTATAATGGGGCCATGAGCGACGCGCCGCTGCCCGAGTCGATCGGCCGCTACAGCGTCTACTCCCTGGCAGGCGCGGGCGGCAACGCGATCGTCTACGCCGGCTGGGACGAGGAAAAAGATCGCCCCGTCGCGCTCAAGCTGCTCCGCGCCGAGCGATCGCAGCGACCCGATCAGCGCGCACGCTTTTTGCGAGAGGCCAAGTCCCTCGCCCGCCTCGACCACCCGAACATCATCGAGATCTACGAGGTCGGGACCCACGACGGCGTCACCTTCCTCGCCCTCGAGTACGTCGAGGGTCGATCGCTGCGCGAGTGGCTCGACGCCGAGAAGCCGCCGCGGGCGGCGATCGTCGACGCCTACCTCGCCGCGGGCAGAGGCCTCGCGGCGGCCCACGAGGCCGGGGTGATGCACCGCGACTTCAAGCCCGACAACGTGATGCTCGGCGACGATGACCGGGTGCTCGTGACCGACTTTGGCCTGGCCCGGAGCACGCGCGGCACGGACAGCTTCCAGACCCTCGACAGCATGACCCCCGGCCTGCTCGACGCCCTCGAGTCGGCGCCCGATCTGCTCTCGACCCTGGGGCTGTCCGGGACGCCGGCCTACATGGCCCTCGAGCAGCACTTCGGCCGGGAGGTCGACGCGCGCGCGGACCAGTTCGCCTTTTGTGTGTCCTTGTGGGAGAGCCTCACCGGCGAGCGGCCCTATCCGGGACGAACCTCCGGGGAGATTTCGCGGGCCATCGAAGGCGGCGAGCTGCGCGATCTGCCCGCCCGGGTGAAGCTGTCTCGGAGCCTCTCGAAGGCGCTGCGGCGTGGACTGGCCCCGGAGCCCGATGCCCGCTGGCCGACCATGGGGCCGCTCCTCGACGCCCTCGAGCACGAGCGATCCCGGGGCCGCGGCCTGTTCGCGCGCTGGTTCCGCTGACTGGCCGGCTGGTGTTTATGACCGGGGCTGCGAGGGTGACCCCGCGGCCGGGTTGGCCTCCCTAGCTTTGGAGGGGACTGAGTCGTGGACGTGGGGCAGGGAGGGCGTGGCGTCGTCCACGACGGATAGAAAAGTCAGAGACTGTGAATTCATTCACAGTCCCTGAGTCGTGGACGTGGGGCAGGGAGGGCGTGGCGTCGTCCACGACGGCTAAAATAGACAGGGACTGTGAAAACTTCACAGTCCCTGAGTGCCGAGAGTGCTGGCGTGAGGGCCCCAAGTCGCTCTACGCTAGGACCGTGCTCAGCGAAGACGCCGCGTGGGACCGGGTCGCCGGCTGCATGCACGGGCTGCTCATCGGGGACGCGCTGGGCTGCCCCGTGGAGGGCTGGACGCCGATGGCGATCGAGCGCCGCTTCGGCACGCTGATCAACTACGAGCACGTCCCCGGACCGCACTGGCGCCCGCGGGGTCTACACAGCGACGACGGACAGCAAGCCCTCGCCGTCGCCGACGCCATCGCCCTCGACCCCAAGGCGCCCGAGCGCGAGTTCGCCAAGTTGCTGGTCGCGCTGCGCGAGGCCGGGCCGCAGCAGGTCGGTCGCTGGGGGCTGCACCGCGGCGTGGGCAGCAACCTGCGCCAGACCGTGCGCGGGCTGATGGCCGCGACCAAGGACGACCCCCTCGCCTTCGGGGTCCGCAGCGGCGGCAACGGGGCGGCCATGCGGATCGCGCCCGTGGGCCTGTGGTGGCGCGACGCGCCGAGCAAGCGAGACCACTTCGCCGCCCGGATCAGCGCCGTGACCCACAGCGATCTGCGCGGCATCGGGGCGGCCCAGGCCGTCGCCATCGCCGTGTCCGAGGCCTTTTGGGAGCCGCCGTTGCCGATCTTGCGGCCCGAGTTCGTGGGCGCGGTGGAGCGGGCGCGGTGTCGGGCCCGGGACACGCTCGAGCTCCCCGACGACCGCCGCTTCGGCGACCTGCTCGGGGCGCTGGTCGAACATCGGGCGCGCTGCGACGACTTGAACGAGCTGCTCGACGGCATCGCCGAGCGGGCCAACGCCACCGGCGGCGCCCACGGAACGGTCAAGGCGACCAACGGCTTCGCGCCCTGCAGCGTGCTCACGGCCCTGACCGTCGCCGACCTCGTCCCGGAGTTCGAGCGCGCGGTGATCACCGCGGTCAACCTCGGCGGCGACGCGGACACGATCGGCGCGATGGTCGGAGCCATCCAGGGGGCGCGGCGGGGGCTCGGCCAGATCCCCGAGCGCTGGCTCGACGGTCTGCACGCCACGGGCTCGATCTTCGAGCGCATCGAGGCGCTGTTTTGGCGCGAGCCCGGGCCGGCGCACCCGCCCCTGGTCGTGCTCGAGGGCAACCTCGATCGTCTGTTCGAGGACCGCCCGCGAACCATCGGGCGGGGGCTGAGCGAACTGTCCCGGACGCGCGGGCTCGGCTCGAGCTGAGCGCTGTTTTGCCCCCGCAGAGGTCTGGGGACCGGGGGCGCTTCGTCGCTGTCCGCTCCTCCGCTTTGGTCGTGGGGCAATGGAGTTCGTGCCTGCGAGAGGGCATGTGGTCGCCCCCGCTGGCGGGGGCGTGGGTTCGTTGACAGCCGCTGAGTCGGGACGTGGGCCAGGGGCGCTGAGCAAAACCTCAGTGCCGTCGGGAGTGCTGGGTACAAGAAATGAAGGGAACGGCGCCCGCGGACATGCACGGGATCGGTCCTCTCGCGGTGTGCGTGGCGAACTCGCGGCGGTGCTCCCTCCGAGCCCCCTTGGTTCCAGTTGATCTCTGCGCAACCTTTGACGGCCCCCAACGCCCCGTGCAAGATCGACTCATGCGTCCTCGCCTCGGCCTCGGCATCGCCTCGCTCGGCCTCGTCTCCCTCACCCTGGGCTGCGGGCTGCGGACCGACCCCGACTACACGCCGGTGTGCGTGGACGAGAGCAACGCCAGTGGCGGCGGTGGTGGTGACGCCACCGACGGCACGGACGGCACCGATGACGGCACCGACGACGGGATGATGAACTCGGATCCGCGGGCTGGCTCGTGCCAAAACCCCATCGACCTGCCCGCCGGCGAGACCATCGTGGTGCGCGGACAGCTCGGCGGGTGCTCGGGCACCGAGGGCTGGTGCGGCGGCTCCGGGGGCGAAGACGTCTACCGCATCGGCGCGGTCTCGGACGACGTGTTCGTCGACTTCCTGCCCACGGAGACCGACTTCAACCCGGTCCTGCGCGTGGTCCGTGGCGACCCCTGCGAGCCGGGGGTGATCGAGAACAGCGAGGTCTGTGCGCCGATCAAGAACTCCGTCCCGGGTCGCGCCTACTACGACCAGGGCGAGCCCGGCGACGTCTACTACATCATCGTCGACACCGAACTCGGCGAGTCCGGCGAGTACGCCTTCGAGCTCCGCTTTGGGCCCGAAGCCAACGACAACGACTGCTTCGACGCCCTCGAGGACCAGCTGATCGAGCTCGGCAATGGCGGCAACTTCGAGTGGGAGGCCGACGTCGACGACGTCCAGGGCCGCGTCGACAGCCAGTGCGGCGCCCCCGGCGATGACGACATCTTCCCCATCGCGCTCAACGGCTCGGGGGTGCTCAGCGCGACCGTCGAGGTGCTCGAGGGCGACATCCAGCCGATCGTCTCGATCCGCTCGGACTGCGCCACGACCTCCGAGATGTCCTGCGGCGTGAACGCGATCGCCTCCTTCGCCGAGTCGGCCACCGCGCTGCTCGTCGTCGACAACGTCAACGCGGCCGAGGGCCGCTACCGCCTCGTCGTCGACTACGGCTCGTGAGGCCCGTCCAATGCGCCATGTCCGCATGTGGCACATGGACGATTGATCGGGCCTTGTGAGACATGCTAGCTTCGCCACTCTAGCTCGGTCTGGGAGGTCCAGACCGTGCAGCGCCCCCATCCGTCCGGAGCACACATGTCCCGCACAGAGATCCAAGACAACAAGTGGGAAATCGAGGCTAGCAAGCCCCCCATCACCACCCCCGCCTCCATCGGGATGATGATCATGATGGGCGGATTCACGCTGTTCTTCGTGGGCATCTTCATCGGGTCCGTCGTCGGGACCTTCACGGACCCGGCCGAGATGGACTTCGACAAGACCCAAAAAGAAGGCGACGCCTCCAACAAGGAGTAGCCCTCGGGTTGCCTTGGCGTCACCGCTTTGGCGTTAGAGGCCGACGAAGCTGAGGTGCTGGCCGATGCCAGCGCCGTCGCGTCGGTACGAAAAATAGCGATCGGGATGCGCGTGGGTGCAAGCGCCCACGCGTTCGATTTGGTTGGCAGGTAGGCCCGCGGCCTCGAGCTGGGCGCGGACGCAGGCGACGAGATCGACGTGGGGCTTGGCGTAGCCCTCGCGGGCGACGAGGGGCTGGGCGAGCCCGAGCTGGTCGGCGATCGCGTCGAACTGCGCGGCGACCTCCTCGCCGACCTCGAAGGCGTCGAGCTCGATGCAGGGGCCGATCGCCGCGAGGAGATCTTCGGGCCGAGCGCCGCCCGGGCCGCACAGCTGGGCCACGGCGACCCCGGCGATGTCGGCTGCGGTGCCGCGCCAGCCCGAGTGGACGGCGGCGGCGACGGTGCCCTGGCGATCGACGAGCAGGATGGGCACGCAGTCCGCCGTCATCACCGCGAGCACGGGGCGCTCGTTTGCGGGAGTCTCCGCTCCGGCTTGGATGCGGTGCCAGACGCCGTCGGCCTCGCTGCCTTCGACCACCTCGCTCGCCGGGATCACCGCGGCCCCGTGGACCTGGCGGACGCGGACCAGCCTGCGACCGGCGTAGCCGCCCATGTCCGCGAGCAGGCGCAGGTTCTCGGCGACCTTGTCCGGCGCGTCGCCCCAGCGCCCGCCGAGGTTCATGGACGAAAAGCGCCCCGAGCTGACCCCGCCCAGGCGGGTCGAGAAGCCGTGGACGACACCCTCGGGGAAGTGACTCGCGCGCTCGATCACGGTCCGGAGCGTACAGCATACTGTCGCCGTGGGCTTTGAGATGTCCGCGCTGGTCAGCGCGCCGATCCCCCCAGCGCTCAAGCTCGAGCTGACCCGCGCGGCCCTCGAGCGCTGGCCCTTTTTGCGCTTGCCCCGGGTCGACGCGCACCCAGAAAGGGTCGTGCTCGGCGGCGCCGAGCGGCGGCGCTTCCTCGAGCCGGTGCTGCCCGGCCCGTGGGGGCACGAGCTGATCCAGATCTTCGACGCCCGGGTGATCGACGAGCTCGCGGAGTTCTCCGCCGCGTTCCCGGGGCTGAGCTTCGCCTTCGTCTACACCGACTGCTTCGGCGGCGTGTGCCAGGACTACGGCGGGGTGTGGCGTGACGGCGAGGTCCTCGAGCCCTTCGACCGCACCCGCGAGGTCAGCCTCTCGGCTTGCCTGGGGGCCGTCGAGCTCGAGACCGACGGCTACTTCGACCCTTTCGTGCGCGAGCACTTCGCCCCGGCCCTGAACCCGGCGGGCTTTGGCGCGGCGCTCGTCCCCGTGTTCGCCGGCTTGCGCGACGCGATCGACGTGGACGAGCCGAACCTGGCGGACGCCGAAGATCTCGGCGTCGGTCCGACCGAGGCCGCGCGGGCCCGCGACTTCCTGGCCTGCCGCGACCGCCCCCAGCGCCTGCGCATGCTCGTCGCTTCGGCTCGTCAGCTCCCCCATCACGCGACGGTCTGCGGGCCCCGAGCGCGACGCGGGCCGCTGATCCAGCTCGGGCCCCAGGCGTCGACATCGACGGCTCCCGGCGAGGCCGACGAGGCCGAGTGGACCTGGTGCCTCGACGCGGGCCTGCCCGAAGACGACGCGGGCCGAGGCGCGCTGTGTGAGCGGATCGCCGGCTCCATCGAGCCCCTGGTGCGAAGCGGGCGGCCGCCGCAGAGCGTGGTCGTGGCGCTGCCCGGGGAGGTGAGCGAAGCCCACGCGCGGGCGCTCCAGCGCAGCTGGGAGGGGCGGCGTCCCTTGGGGCTCACGAGCTTCGCCTGGCCCGAGCTGACCGTCGTCGACGGCCCGAGCCTGGCCGAGTCGAGCCGGGCCGTGCACGCGCGGGCGGACGAAGACGGCGTCATCACCCCGGCGCTGTGGCTCGCGCAGACCCTCGAGAGCCGGCGGACGGGCGGAGCTCTGGACCCGCGGGAGCGCGAGTTCATGGCCAGCTTGGACCGCGAGCTGGGCGAGGCCGGCGAGCTCGAGGCGATGGCGGTGTTCGGCGACTGGCTCGGCGGCCAGCCCGAACGGACACCCGGCGGGCCTGCGGCCGTGGAGGCGCTGGCCATGGACCTGCGTCAGCGCGAGAGCGGGGAAGAGAGCCTCGGCGCCTCGCTGGCGACGCTGCGCGGCCAGTGCTGGAGCGAGCCCGAGCGGGCGCTGGCGACCTTCGCCGCCCTGGGTCGCGGGCGCGAGCACCCGGCCTCGGCCTTCGACGCGCACTGGTGGCCGCACATCGACGCGCGCTGGGCCGGCCCCTTCCTCACCCGGCTGATCGTGCGCTCGGCGTGGACCAACCGCTACCGCGCGGGGCACGTGGGGGTCGATCAGTGGACGAGCTACGACCGGCCGACCCACGCCCACGACGCCATCGCGGCTTTTTTGAGCCTGCCGATGGCGCGCTACCTGAGCGAGCGACGGGTGATCTTGCTGAACTCGCCGCTGTGCCCCGACCTGTCGGGGGCGCGCCTGGGCGGCCTGCGCCTCGACAAGGCCGAGTTCATTCAGGCTTCGATGGCCCGCGCCCACCTGCGCGGCGCCGACCTACGCCGGGCTCGCTTCAACCATGCCGACCTCAGCGGCGCCGACCTGCGCGAGGCGATCGTGTGGAACGCCGACTTTCGCCGGGCAGACCTGCGCGGGGCGGACCTGCGCGGGGCCTCCCTCAGCGAGGCGGACCTGCGCTTCGCCGATCTACGCGGCGCCCGGCTCGACGACGCCGACCTGGACGACGCGCGCCTCGACGGCGCGCTGCGCTGAACCCAGAGCCTCGGCTCAAGGGGGGTCGAACATCCCGTCGAGGGTGACCTGCTCGAGGGCGTGGGCCTCGAAGGCCGCCTTGACCTGGCCGAGCCCCGAGTTCTCGTTGATCTCCCCGTCGAGGGTGTCGACGTCGAGGGCGTAGAGGATGAACTGGTAGGTGTGCTCGGCGGGCGGGCAGGGACCCGCGTAGCCGTGCCAGCCGGCGTAGGACTCGGCCTGGATCGCGCCCGGGACGTCGGCGGGCATGGGCATCTTGTCGACGTCGGCGGGCAGGCCCGTCGCGCCGGCGTCGATGTTCCAGATCGCCGAGTGGTCGAAGGAGAAGGTCAGGTCGGTGAAGAACACCGCGAAGCTCTGGGTCTCGGCCGGCGCGTTCTCCCAGTCGAGCTGCGGCGACACGTTGGCGCCGAAGCAGGTGTTGTCGTCGGGGATCACGCCGCCGTCGTCGTAGGCCGGGGAGCTCAGCGTGAACGGCCCGCCGCCCGTCTCCGTCTCCGTCGTCTCCTCGGACTCGGACTCGGACTCGGACTCGGTCTCGGTGGTGTCCGTGGACTCCTCGGACTCGGTGGTCTCGGTGGTGTCCGTGGACTCGGTCGACTCCTCGGTGTCGGAGGACTCTTCGGTCTCGGTGTCCTCGGTGTGGGAGTGCTCGTCGGCGTGCTCGTCGGCGCCCTCGTCCGTGTCGTCGGAGCTGCAGGCGCTCAAGGTCAGCATGGCCGCGCTCGCGAGCGCAGCGGTGATCGAAAGCCATCGCATGGGCGCACGCTATCAGGCTTTGGGACCGAGCCTCGGTGTCGAGTCCCCGGCCGGTGTGGCGGACGGAGGGGGT
>NZ_ABCS01000079.1 GCF_000170895.1 Plesiocystis pacifica SIR-1
TCCTTGCGCTGGGGGATCCGACCCCCTTGCCCCTGTTGTGCCCGTCGTGTTGCGGAGGTTGGTGGCTCCGACTCGAACGGGCGGGCTTCGACTCCGTGGGATGAGGGCTTTAGTCGCTCGCGGTGAAGAACATGAGGTGTTGCCAGGGGAGGCCGTCGAACTGGCTGTCCAGGGCGAAGCCTCGGGGGAGGTACTCGCGGAGGATCTGGGCCTTGGACATCTTGTGTAGGGGCTTGATCGGGACGTCTGGGTCTTCTTCGCGGTACTCGACCAGGGCGATGCGGCCGTCTTCGGTCAAGGCCGCGCGCATGGCCGCGAGGACGCGCTCGGGGTCGGCGAGCTCGTGGTAGACGTCGACGAGCAGGATGAGGTCGCAGGTGTTTGGGGGGAGGGCGGGGTCGCCGGGCTTGGCGAGGACGGTGCGGACGTTGGTGATGCCCGCGGCGTCGGCTCGTGCTTGCAAGCGCTCGAGCATCTGGGGCTGGAGGTCGGAGGCGATGACCTGGCCGGACTCGCCGACGGCGGCGGCCATCAACAGGCTGTGGTAGCCGTTGCCGGCTCCGAGGTCGCAGGCGCTCTGTCCGGGGGCGAGGGCGAGCTGCTCGTGCAGCAAGGTGGTGTTCTCCTCGTCGTCGCGGTTGTCCCGGGTCAGCCAGCTCGCGCCGAGGTAGCTCATGGTCTGGGCGAGGGTGCGGCCCTCGAAGGTGCCGGGCTCTCGCTCGGGGTTGGGTTTGGGCTCGGGCGCGTCGACGGGGGCGGACGGCGCTGGGGTCGGCGTCGGGTCGGCGCTCGCTTCGGGGGCGGGCGCGCAGCCGAGCAGGACCGTCAGGGCGAGGAGGCGACGCACGGGTTCAGCGTGACCGCCCGATGTGCGTCCGCAAGTGAGGGGCTCACAGCTGGTGCTCGACGGTGACTTTGTTGCCGCACGAGTCGGCGACCTCGAGCACCCAGCGCGAGCCTGGCGGGGGCATGAAGGCTTGCTCGAGGGCTTCGAAGTGGACCTCGAGGTGCCAGGTCGCCATCTCGCTGGCGAAGGGAGCGGGGTCGAGGGTCGAGATCAGGCCGTCGAGCTCGAAGCTGGGGGTGTCGGGCTCGTCGAGGAGCACGCCGAGGGTCCCGAACTCGAGGCGCCGCTCGTCGAGCAAGGCGTCGTCTTCGTCGAGCAGCTGCAGGCTCAGGCTCTCGACGTCGAGCTGCTGCGCCGGGCCGGTGACGTCGCCGAGGGCCCCGGGCTCGCGGCTGAGCTCGATCTCGGCGCGCAGGCCCTCGCCCTCGCTGACCAAGCTGGCGTCGTGCTCGAGGGCGTCGATGTGGGGCAGGTAGGCGTAGGGGTTGCGGGCGTGGTCTTGGAGCACGCCGCCGTCGCGGACCTCGAAGTGCAGGTGCTCGTAGGTGGCCCCGCTGTCGCCGATGAAGCCGATGAAGTCGTGCTGGGCGACGTGCGGGGGGTGGACGATGGCCTCGCCGCTGGACTTGAGGGTGGCGCGGGGCATGCCGCGGTTGCCCGCGTGGGTGTCGGGGCCGTTGAGGAAGAAGTACTCGCGCAGGTCGATCTCGGTGATCGGCGCGTCGGGTCCGAGGCGCGCCAGGAAGTGCGAGAGCGGGAGCGCGTCGAGGTGCATGTAGACCGTGTGGAGCTGGCCAGGCGCGTGCTCGAGGACGATCGCGTTGCCGGCCGTGCTGCCGTAGCCCGCGAGGGCGCCCTCGTCGTCTCCGGGCAGGTTGCCGATGGCGTAGATGCGGCCGTCGGCGGCGGCGTGGACGGGGTCGTGGAAGCCGTCGTCGTCGGGGTCGCCGGGCAGGTCGATGCCGCGGTGCCAGTCGTAGTGGTCGTTGAGCATGCGCGGGCCGAAGGCGGCGTGGACGACGGTCTGGAGCTGGGCGGAGTTGGTGGTCGGCCAGATCAGCGGGAAGCCCTGGCATCCGCCGGCGGGCTCGGGGGTGGGCTCTCCGCCTTCGTCGGTCTCGGTCTCGGTCTCAGTCTCAGCCTCGGTGTCGGTCTCGCCCTCGCTCGACTCGTCCTCGCCCGTGGTGGTGTCGGTGCCCTCGTCCTCGTCGAAGCCGAGCTCGTCGGCACCCGTCTCGTCGGCGAAGGCTTCCCCCTCGGGGATGTCGACGCCGACGTAGCAAGCGAGGGTAGAGCCGGCGAGGACGGCGGCGATCAGGTACGAGCCAAGGCGAGCCAGACGTAACGAGGACCCCACGTTTAATCGGTGTCGATCGTGGACGTGTATGGTTCACGAGCGCAGGGACTGTGAGCGCTCAAACCATTCTTTCCGTCTTTAGGGCCTCCATAACGCTAAATTGAGTCGATGGGGTGATTTAGGTGATCCCATTTCGCCCGTGTGTTTTTATTTGTTTTGTTCGCTTGCGTGCTTCCCAAGGTGGGAGCCGCGAGCACCTCGAGCCAGGCGAGCGACGTAGCGGAGGGACGCGAATGGGGAGCCCCGAGCTGGGGGTACCCTCGGCCCCGATGCGTCCGACCTCGCCTCGCCTCTTTGTCGCCCTGACCCTGAGCCTGTCCCTCGTCGGTGCCGCGCTCGCGTTCACCCCGGCGATCGCTCAGGCCTGCTCGTGCATGCGCGCGCCGGAGCCCGTCGAGGCCGCGCGTGGGGCCGACGCCGTGTTCTCGGCCAAGCTCGTGTCCGTCGCGGAGGCCGACTCCGGGACGCCCGACTTCCCCAACAAGGTGTTCACCTTCGAGGTCGCGCAGACCCTCAAGGGCAACCTCGATCCGCAGGTCCGGGTGATCACCGCCCACGACAGCGCCGCGTGTGGTCGGGACTACGACGAGGCGGGCTCGGAGTGGTTGATCTACGCCAGGATCCACGACGACGGGCAGCTGCGCGACAACCTGTGCTCGCGGACCATGCCCCTCGACCAGGCGGGCGCGGACCTCGAGGCCCTCGAGGCGAGCAAGGACAGCCTCTCCGCTCCGCCCACGCCCTCGGAGCCCGCGGGCGCCGACGAGGGCGGGGACGCGGCGACGCCGGTGGACGTGCCGCTGGTTCAGGGCGAGGGCGAAGTGACCACCGCTACCGAAGACGGCCCCGAGCCGGCCTCGCCGGGCAAGAAGGGCTGCGCGGTGATCTCGGCCGAGGAGGCCGGCCTCGGCGGGACCCTCGGTGGGGTGGGCCTGCTCGCGCTCTTTGGGTTCTTCGGCCTGCGTCGCCGCGACGCGTGATCGGATCTTCGCCTGACTGAGTGGGGAGCGTGTAGCTCCGTGCACTCGGCTGGCTGCGTCGGTTGACCGTGATCTTCTCCCGATCCCGGTCATCGACCGGGGCATGTCTGCACGGACGAAGCACCGACACTTCTGGACCCTGGCGAGCCTCTCCCTCCTCGGGCTCGCACCCCTGAGCGCATGCACGGTCGAGATCGCCGATCCCGATCCGCTGACCTCGAGCGCGGGCTCGGGCAGCGACGAGGCCGGCGAGGATACGGACTCCAGCACGGACACGGACACGGGCATGGCCGATGAGGTCGGGGAGACCGGGAGGTCGACCTTCGGCGAGACGGCGGGAGAGGAGACCGAAGAGGGCGACCCCTGGGAGACGGGCGAGAGCTTCGAGTGCGACCCGGACGATCCCTACTGTCCCCTCGACGGCTGCCCCGGGACCATGGGTGAGGAGGTGATCATCGACATCGACCAAGACGGCGACGCCGACTTCTCGTGGTGCCTGCACGAGTGCATCGCTGACGAGTTCTGCCCGCGGGGGAGCGCCTATGTCCCCGCACAGATCACCTGCTCCGAGCTCGAGAGCGGGACCAAGGCGTGCATCCCGACCTGCGGGGAGTTCTTCTCGGTATGTCCGGACCCGGCGGTGTGCTCCGACGTCGCCGGCCCGCTGCTTTGCCTTTACGGCGACGGCCTGTGAGCGGCTAATCGTTGCCGGGTTCGCAGCTCGGCAGCTCGGCGAAGTGGCCGATCTGCATCACGCAGTCGGCCCGCTTTTGATAGGGGTCGAGCGCCATGTTCTCGGCCTCGCTCAGGCAGCGGGACTCGAGGTTGGTCTTCTCCGTCTCGCCCATGGGCGTGCCGCGGGCCTCGGAGTGGGCCGTGGCGAGGTCGAGGATGTGGGCGCACACGCGCTCGGGCGGGGGGTCCTTGCTGGCCTGCTGCTCCGCGCGGGCGTCCTTCATGGCCTTGGCCTCGTCGGCGTCGATCTTCACCGCTTCGGGGCCGCCGGCGCCCTCGGCTGGCTCGGGCGCGTCCACGCAGGCGAGGGCGAGGGCGAGCAGGAGCGAGGCGGGCAGGATGCGGCTCACGCCGAGGCCCCCGCGGCGGTCCCGACCAGGGCCTCGACGGCCTCGGGCTGCTTGGGCGCGGCGGCGGTCAGCACCTCCGAACCCTCGGCGGTGATCAGCACGTCGTCCTCGATGCGGATGCCGCGGACGTCGGCGAACTTGGCCAGGGCCGCGCGGTCGAGGGTGCCGTCGGCGTCGAAGGGGGCGGTGAGCTCGGAGCCCTCGGCCAGCAGCGCGGGGATCTGATAGAAGCCCGGCTCGATGGTCACGGCCATGCCGGCCTCGAGGTCGCGGTCGAGGCGGAGGAAGCACAGGCCAAACTGGCTCGCGCGGGTGCGCCCGGGGGCGTAGCCGGCCCGGTCGCCGAGGTCCTCCATGTCGTGCACGTCGAGGCCGATGACGTGGCCGAGGCCGTGGACGAAGAACAGGCCCTGGGCGCCGCGCTCCATCAGGTTGTCGACGTCCCCGCGCAAGATGCCCTCGTCGACGAGGCCCTGGGCGATGACCCGGCCGGCGGCGAGGTGCACGTCGCGGTAGCGCACGCCGGGGCGGAGCATGGCGATGGCGGCCTCTTGGGAGGCGAGCACGAGCTCGTACATGGTCCGCTGGGTCGGCGAGAATTTGCCGTTGGCGGGCCAGGTGCGGGTCACGTCCCCGGCCCAGCCGCCGTTGTCGGCCCCGACGTCGGCGAGCAGCAGGTCGCCGTCTTCGACGCGGTGGTCGTAGCTGTGCGAGTGGAGGATCTCGCCGTGCACGGTCACGATGCTGCCGTAGGCCGTGCTCATGTCGCGGGCGAGGATCGGGCGCTCCATGGCCGCGCGCACGTCGGACTCGCGCAGGCCCGGGCGGGTCGCGGCCATGCCGGCGAGGTGGGCCTCGACGGTGGCCGCGGCCGCGCCGCGCAGCATCTCGAGGGCGGAGGCGTCGTGGATCAGGCGCAGACCGATCATCGCGTCGGCGAGGGCCCCGTCGGCGGCGTCGAGGTCCACGCCGGTGCCTGGGGCCGCCCAGCTGCGCCCGAGCATGCTGCCCTGGCCGTAGCGGGTGACCGCGTCGCAGGCCGGGAGGGTCGCCAGGGTGTTCGCCCCGCGCTCGCGCACGTAGCCCTCGAGCTCGGCGATGTCGCGGATCTCGTCGACGCCGCAGCCCGCCTTGAACTCCGCCCAGCCCGGCGTGGGCCCGTGCCAGATCAGGTCGCCGGGGTCGGCGGGGGGCATGAACAGCACGTCCTTGTCGCCGTCGACGAGGATCGCCGCGCGCTCGATCCACGCGCCGGTCAGGTAGAGAAAGTGGCTGTCCGGGCGGAAGGGGTAGATGTTGTCGGGGTAGTTGCGCGGGCGCGCGACCCCGGAGAAGACGAGCGCCGCGCGCTCCGAGCCCAGGCGCGAGGCGAGGGCGCGGCGGCGGGCCTTGAAGGACTCTGCGGGCTGGGAGGGCAGGCCGTGGCTCATGGCCGCGGAGTGTATCAGGGGCTCAGCCGGTGGTGTCCGTGGTGTCCGTGGTGTCCGTGGTGTCGGTCGTGTCGGTGGTGCCGTCGTCGGTGGTTTCCGTGCCGCCGTCAGTGGTGTCCGTCGTATCGGTGCCAGTGGTGTCGGTGCCGCCGTCGGTGGTGCCCCCCGTCGTCTCGCCGTTCTCGCACGCCGCCTCGTCGGCGCAGTCGTCATCGGCGCAGTCGGTCCGGCCGTCGCCGTCGTTGTCGA
The DNA here is from genome assembly GCF_000170895.1 of Plesiocystis pacifica SIR-1. Classification (GTDB taxonomy): domain Bacteria; phylum Myxococcota_A; class Polyangia; order Nannocystales; family Nannocystaceae; genus Plesiocystis; species Plesiocystis pacifica. The sequence goes on from NZ_ABCS01000079.1 coordinate 5,949, forward strand.
GGCCGTCCGAGCAGTTGCCCGTCTCGACACAAAAGCGCGAGCAGTCCGGATCGTCGCAGCCGATCAGGCCATCGCAGTCCTCGTCGATGGCGATGATGTCTTCCTCTTCGTCCCCCGTGGTGCTCTCGGTGCTCTCGCTGTCTTCGACCTCTTCAGAGAAGCACGAGTCTGGATTGTTCTCGCAGGCGTAGCCGTAGTGCGCCTTCGGATTTCGCCGAGTACTTGCTTCCTTCTCGATATCGCTGTTGCTGGCGCCCATTTCCCCCGCGAGCGCTTGGAGCTCCGTGAGCTCCTCGGCGGTGTAGAAGGGGCAAGAGGCACCGGGGGTGACGAGGGTGTCCGAGGGGATGGGCAGCGGAAGAATGCCCGAGCACTCGGCACGCTCGCACAGCGAGTCGCCGGCCTGGATGATGACCGGCTCGCCGTAGAGCACGTGGCAGCCCTTGTTGCCCGCGCCGTAGGTCAAGGTGATCTGGTAGCGCCCGACCGGCAGGTTGCTGGCGTTGACCGTGGCGCCGAGCACCTCGGTGCACGAGCCCTCGGCGAGGACCTGCGAGTAGGTGGCGTTGATCAGGCTCAGCCGAACCTGCTGAAGCGGGATGTGGCCGCAGAATTCCTCGACGTCGAAGGGGGTCTGGGAGACCACGGCCGAGCGAGCCTCGGTGGGCGCGTCGCACTGGGCCAGCACGCTGTCGAGGAGGTCGTCGACGCTGTTGCTGTAGGCGATGTCGATGGTCACCGAGCCGGTGCCGGCGATGCGCGCGGCGCTGTTGTTCTGGGCGCCGTTGCCCCCGGTGTCTTCGATCTCGAAGTCTTCGCTCTGCTCGCCGAACACGTCCTCGAGGCAGCCTTCGAGCACCGTGCACACCCCGTCGGTGCACCACGCCAGGTGCAGGTCCGTGGGCACGGAGACGTCCGTGGCGCAGGTGGTCAGCTGGCTGACGCTCGAGCCCGAGCTCGCGGTGCACCGGGCGATGCAGTTCTCCGTGGCGTCGTACTTGATCAGGCCGTAGTTGTCGGGGGTGCCCAGGGGCGAGGGCAGCATGCCGCAGTCGCGCAGGGCCACGCACAGGTCCTGGCAGTCCCTTTGGGTCTGGGCGCTGCAGTTGAGGCTGCCGAGCAGCGCGCCCACGGCGAGCGCGGCGGTCCAGGCCGCGGTCATCGACCAGCGCGCACGGTTTTGCTTGGTTGTCATTGCAGGCTCCTCATCCAGGCGACGCCGACCCCCACGAGGCTCAGGGCGCCAAAGTCGTTGCCCACCGTCGAGCTCGCCTCGATGTCGCTCGTGGACGAGCAGCACGAGTCGACGTCGGTGACCAGTAGTTTGTAGAAGGTGTAGACGGCGGTCTTGGCCGTGAGCCGGGCCTCGAGGCCGAGCTGCAGGCCGACGTCGAAGTCGATGTCGCTGACGACCCGAGAGCCGCTCTCGCGGGTGCTCAGCGAGCCGAAGCCGCTGGGGATCTGCGAGATGTCGTGGAAGCCGAAGCTGCCCCCGACGATCAGCCGGCCGTGGAGGTTGAAGCGGCGGAAGAAGGGCTGGGCGCAGCGTCGCCCCCGTCGCTCGAAGCGCGTCGGCCCGAGCTTGTCTGGCTTGGGGAACTCGTAGCCGCACACGCCCAGGGGCACGTCGAAGCCGGCCACGCCCGCGAAGCTGAACGAGTGCCGGGTCCAGTGCATGTGGTACTGGCCGTTGGTCGCAAAGCCGCCCAGGGTCGCCTCGCTCAGGTCGTCCCAGGACAGCGGCGCGGCGCTGTCGTAGCTGACGTTGGTGTAGCCCAGCTGGCCGCCGAAGCGCCCGAGCTTGCGCTGACCGAGGGCGTAGAGGAAGCCCAGGTCGACGCGGAAGTAGAACATCTGCTGGGCCCGCAGCGGACCCGGGCGCGAGGCCGTGAGCCCGCCGAACTGCCCGTAGATCATCGCGTCGCGGCTGTCGACGGAGAAGCAGGTCGCGGCCACGGCGTCCCCGCCGACCTCGCGCAGCCACACCAGGTACTCGCCGGGCCCGCCGAAGGGCACGTCCGTGGTCAGGGTCAGGTTGGCGTCGTCGGCGTCGAGCAGCCACAGCTGCTGCTTGACCATGCCGCTTTGGACCAGGCCGTCGATGTCTCGGCGCAGCGCGCTGTTGTCGAAGGCGGCCAGGGTCGCGAGGTCCTCGGCGTGGGCGCAGACGTTGGGCCGCTCGACCCGGGCGACGCCGAACTCGAACTGCACCTCGCCCTGCTTGCCGCGCTGCATGTGGTACTGGACGTCGAGGTCGTTGTGGAAGTCGACGCGCTTGGGCGGCGGGACGATGTGCACCGTGGGCCGGCCCAGGAGGCCGCCGAGGACCTCCTCGAAGCCCTGACGCCGGCTCCGGCGATCCTCGACGATGCCCGTGCGGACCTCGAGGATCTCGGACAGGTCGACGCCCGCGGCGCGGGAGCGCTGGCGCTCGGAGAAGCGCTGCAGGTCGATGGTCTGGCCGACGACGACCATGTCCTCGCCGTCCTCGGCGCAGCTGACCGAGAGGGTCAGGAGCTTGGCGACGCCCTGGCGCATGAGCTCGGCGGCGAAGGTCGACAGCTGCTTGTCCGTGCTCGCGTCGAGCTTGTTCGAGCCGATGTTCTCGGCCGCCGGGTCGACGCTGAGGTTGGACTCGATGTCCGAGAAGCTCGCCAGGATCTCGACGATGACGTCGAGCTGGCGCAGCTCGTAGCCGTGGTCGTCGAAGTAGCGCTCGACGAGCTTGCGGACCTGGGCGGGCACGAGGCCGCGCTCGGTGCAGCGCTCGTCCATGACCAGGCGGGTCAGGCCGTAGCCCGCCCCGAGCCCGCGCACGTCGGCCTCGACGAGGGCGCAGCGCTTGCGGGTGCCGGTGGTCTCGACGACCTCGCTGCCCCAGTCGCGCCCGTGGTGGATGAAGTGGACCTCGTGGCTGCCGGCGGGCACGTCGACCAGATCCAGGCGGCCGATGGCGTAGGCGCCCCCGCCCTCGGGCTGGGCGTCGACGGGGAAGGACACGCCGTCGACGACCACCTCCCAGGCCAGGTCGTCCACGGGCGTGGCGAACTCGACCTTGAGGCACTGCGGATCGCCCTTGGGGATCTGCGCGAAGTCGCGGCCCGTGCCCGGGGCGACGTCGCGGCGCCAGGGCAGGGACTGGCCGGACTCGTAGACGAAGAGCACGGCCGCGGAGCCCACGGGGATCGGCAGCAGCTGGGCCAGGCCGCGGGGGCCGTCGTCGGCGTCCCCGTCGGGGCCCTGGCTCTCGTAGATCACCGGCGGCACGTAGGCCGGGCTGGGCTCGGCGACGACCGCCTCGTAGGCGTCGTCGGGGTTGCCGTAGTAGCCGAGCAGGGCCACGTCATCGAGGGCCTCGAGGTCCGCCGGGTCGAGGGCGGCGAGGCAGCGCCGGTTGGCGTTGACGATCGCGTCGCGGGGCGGGAGCACCAGCTGACCCTCGAGGGCGCGCTCGACCTGATCGTCGAGGAAGCGCTGGACGTCGCTGCACGCCGGCTCGGACACGACGGTCTCGAGCACCCGGCGGGCGCGGATCGAGGCGTCGTCCTGGGCCAGGCTGCCCAGGGCCCGGGTCGCGTCGAGGGCCAGCTTCGAGGTCCAGTCGCTGCTCGTCACCAGCGTGCGCAGGGCCCCGTCGAGCTCGGCCGCGCTCGGTCGGGGCAGGCCGCCGCCCGGGCACAGCAGGCCCTGGAGGAGCAGGCGCGCGTCGGGCTCGAGGTTGTCGAGGGCCATGGACCGGGCGCAGCGGCCCGCGTCCGAGAAGGCCCCCTCGCTCATGCTCGGGAGCGAGTCGCCGCCCGACCCCGCTTCGCCGGGGGGCTCGGCCGCGCGCGCCCGCCCGCCCGTGAGCACCACGCCCAGGAAGAACACCAGCGCGAGCAGGCGCGCGGGGCTGAAGCTGTTCAGTCGCATGTGACCTTGGCCTTGCACGAGCCCGAGTAGCCGGGCACGGACACGCCGCCGGCCTTGCCTCGGGTGACCTGGATGGTCTTGCCGCAGTTGCTCGCGTTGCCGGCGAGGGCCTGGACCACGGAGCTCGGGCAGGCCTTGTTGGGGTTGCCGCCCGAGCCTCCGCCGCCCGTCCCTCCGCCCGCGTCGGCCTCGACCTCCTCGGCCCAGGGCAGCTCGGCGACGAACTCGAAGGTCTCGAACTCGAAGGTCTTGCGCGTGCCGTCCTCGCGCTGGGTCATGTACTTGCCGCCGCCGCTGAGCTGGTCGCCGGTGGGGCAGCGGAACTCGAAGGTGCCCTTGGAGCTGGGCCGCTCGTTGGCGCTGACCGGGGGCGCGCCGGGGAACACGACCCGGACCTCGCGCAGGTCGGCGACGGGCGAGCTGCCCTCGAGGAAGGTGACCTCGCAGGTGGTCGCGCGCCCCGTGGCCCAGCTCAGCGTCGTCGTGGGGGCCAGGGGAGCCGTCCACGACAGCTGCTCTTGCTTGGGCGTGAGCGCGCCGACTTGCATGTCGCCCTCGAGGCCCTCGCACTCGAAGCTCGCCTCGCCCCCGTCGATGCTCACCTCGGGGCGCTCCTCGCCGACGGTCACGCTGACCTCGCGCAGGTCCGTGACCCGCGAGCCGCCGTCGTCGGTGAAGGTGATCGCGCAGCGCTTGGTCGCGGCGCCCAGGGTCAAGGTCACGCCCGCGCTGAGGTCGGCGTTGGCCAGCTCGAACTTGGCGAAGCGCCCGTCCGAGTCGGCGCGCAGGGTCTTGGCCGCGTCGGCCGAGCCCGGGAACAGGCCGACCTCGAGCTCGCAGCTGCCCCGCGAGGTGGTCACGCACTCGCCCCCGCCCGAGCCGCCGATCTGCACCGTGGCGTTGGGGACCAGCTGCTGCTTGTCGTCCTCGACGGTGACGGTGATGCGGCTTTGGCTGGTGTAGGCGGCGCGGCAGCTGTCGACGATCTGGCTGCGGATGCTGACGTCGTCGACGGTGGTGACCGCGTTTTGCTGGTCGAGGCCGACGTTCTTGAGCAGGGTGTCGGTCTCGAGGCTCAGCCCGGAGCCGGCCTCTTTCTTCTCGGTCAGGGCCATCTCGAGGCAGGCGGTGACGCCCTCGGTCTGGGCGCTGAGCGAGACCGGGTCGGGGCGGGTCAGCATGAACGCGACGGAGATGACCCCGACGACGCCGAGGCCCGCGAGGCCCATGTAGAGCCCGGCGCGGCTCGGGGCGGCCTCCGCTTCGGGAGCTTCGGGAGCCGCGTCCTCTTCGGGAGCCGCGTCCTCTTCGGGAGCCGCGTCCTCTTCGGGAGCCGCGCTCTCTTCGGGAGCCGCGTCCGCTTCGGGGGCAGCCTCGGCCTCCCCGTCGTCAGCGGCCGCGGCATCACCGCGATCGGCCTCGCCTTCTTCAGCGTCGATTGCCGGAGAAGGGTCTTTCGACTCGGGGGCGTCCTCCGACTTCGCGGGGGAGGGGGCCTCGGTCTGCTCGTCGTTCTCGGAAGTCTCAGCGCTCGACACGTCGAATGGATCCTCGCCAGAGGGAGTGCGCCAAGGCTACCAATGTTTTCAACTCGGGCGTCGATTGGCCCGAGTCGCGATGTGACGCGACGCGTCGCGAAGGGATCTTCGGCCGGAGGATCAGCGCTTGCGCGGGCGCTTGGCCGGCGCGACCTTGACCCAACCCTGGAGGTGATCGATGGCCGCGAGCAGCTGGGCGTCGCTGCCTGCCTCGACCCGCGCGGGGCTGACGTGATCGTCGCTGGGCACGGGCTCGCGGCCGAAATCCTCGGGCTTGAGGTGCTGGGGGTGGGCGCGCTCGGGCCGGAGCGTGGGCCGGCTGTCGACCAGGGTCGCGCGGACGGGGCCCACCTTGACGTCGGGCTCGATGCCGCTGGCCTGTATCAGACGATCATCTGGCGTGTAGTAGAGGGCCGTCGTGAGCTTGAGCAGGGCCCCACCGCCGAGCCGGAAGGGAGACTGGACCGAGCCCTTGCCGTAGCTGCGCTCGCCGATGATCAGCGCCCGGCGGTGATCTTGGAGCGCGCCCGCGACGATCTCCGAGGCCGAGGCCGAGCCCTTGTTGATCAACACGACCAGCGGCAGGTCGCGCACGGTCCGCGGGCCCTGGGCGCGGGCCTCGTCGAGCAGCGCGCCCTGCCGACCCCGGGTGCGCACGATGACGCCCTTGGGGATGAAGATGTCGGCGATCGCGATGGCCTGGTCGAGGAGCCCGCCCCCGTTGTCGCGCAGATCGAGGATCACGCCGTCGAGGCGCTCGCCGGCGGCCTTGGCCTCGGCCTCGAGGGTGTCGAGGCCCGCGCGGACCTCCCGGGCGCTGTGATCTTGAAAGTCGCGCAGGCGCAGCACGCCCATGCCCTCGCCGAGCCAGCGGACCTGCACGGCGGGGGGATCGACGATCGCCCGGTTGACGGTCAGGGTCTTGGGGGCCTCGTCCTCGTGCACGACGGTGAAGCGCACGGGCGTGCCGGCCGGGCCGCGCATGACCTTGACGGCGTCTTGAAGGTTGCTGAACTCGGCGATGGTCTCGCCCTCGATGGCGAGGATGCGATCGCCCATGACCAGGCCCGCGGCCTCGGCCGGTCCGCCGGGGATGACGTCGTCGATGTGCAGCACGAGGCGGCGCTGGGTGTCCTCGGTTTCTTCCTTGTTTTTCTCGTCTTCTGCGTCCGCGCCGGGGTCGCCCTCGGTGTCCTCGTCGGCGCCCGGGGTGATCGCCTCCCGGCGCAGGGTCACGATCAAGCCGACGCCGCCGAAGCGGCCTTCGGTGTCCTCGAGCAGCAGCTTGGCGTCCTCCGGGGCCAGGTAGATCGTGTGCGGATCGAGGTCGGCGACGAGGCCATGGAGGGCGCCGTCGATGAGCGCCTCGCCGTCGCAGGGGCGGACGTAGTACCGCTCGATCAGCGCGAGGGCCCGGGTGAAGCGGTCGAGCTTGCGGTAGCGCGAGTGCTCGGCCGGGGTCTCGCCGATGGGCTCGACGCTCGGGCGGATCGTCACCGCCTCCGCCTCGGTGTTCGCCTCGGGCTCCGAGGCGTGGACCGTCGACATGCCCGCGCCGAGGCACACGCCGAGACCCAGGCACATAGCTCCAACGAGGAGTGATTCGCGCATGGACGAAGCATACGGGTCGCCGCCCATCGGGCGCATTTGCAAAAAAGGAGCGGCCGCGCACACCCCGTGCTACTCGCCGGACCATGAACTCCGAGTCGACTCGGGCGAAGCAACGCAGTGCCCTCCGCGTCGGGGGCGTCGCCGTCGCGCTGTTGATGACCTGGATCGCCCTGGCCTGCGCGGCCTTCCTGCTCACGGGTCCGCCCCCGGAGCCGGCCGCCGTCGACCCCAAAGACAAGGAGATCCGCGCGCGCATGGCCCAGTGGGCCGTCCGCGACGCCGAGGAGTGGCAGCGCGACGAGGGCGATCACCGCATCCCCTGGGACCAGGCCAACGGCCACCTCGCCATCGTCATCGACGACGTCGGCCGCGAGCTCGACGCCTTCGACAAGCTCCTGGCCCTGCGCTACCCGCTGAGCTTCTCGGTGCTGCCCAACTCGGTCTACACCGCCGGCGTTCAAGATCGCCTGCGCGCCGATCACCGCCGGCCCCGGGAGATCCTGCTGCACCTGCCCATGGAGCCCCTCGACGCCCGGCACATGAGCGAGGGCGAGGAGCTCGGCGAGGAGTTCCTGCGCGCCGGCGACTCGCCCGCGAGCCTGCGCGTCAAGGTGCTCGCGGCGCTCGGGAACGTGCCCCACGCCGTCGGCGTCAACAACCACATGGGCTCGAAGCTGACCGCGGACAACCGGGCGATGGCGGCGCTGATGCCCGTGCTGCGCGAGCGCGAGCTCTACTTCCTCGACTCGCGCACGAACCCCGAGACCGTCGCGGCCATCGAAGCCCGGCGCGCCGGGGTCCCGACGATCTCGCGCAAGGTGTTCCTCGATCACGAGCCGGGCAAGGCGGCGATCCGCCGCTCGCTGTTCGAGGCGGCCGAGTTCGCCCGCGACCAGCCGACGGTTGCGATCGCCCACCCGTCCATGGATGTGGTCGAGGTGCTCCGCGAGGAGCTGCCCCAGCTGCACACCCAGGGCGTGGGGATCTACCCGGTGTCGCAGCTGCTACGTGGCGATCTCTGAGTCGTCAAGTCCAGGGCGCCGAAAGCTGGGATGACCCTCGGCGACGGGCGGTCGATGGCGGTGCGACGGCGGCTGCGCGCACCGCCAGCCGCGGTCCCGGTCCCGATGTACAGTGTCTCCAGATGTCCTAGAAGGCATCCCACGGGCTCTCAGGGGCCTAGCGTACTTCAACCGACAGAGGCGCCTTGACAGTTTCGGGTCCCAATCTCTAGCCTCTTCAGACGGTGGCCGTCAGGCTCATCATCGAAGATCTCGATGGCTCGACGACGGTAGTCCCCCTCGACGACGAGGAGGTGACGATCGGTCGCAAGGAGCACAACACGATTCAGCTCACTGAGCAGAACGTGTCGCGGAGCCATGCCAAGCTCCAGTTCCACGACGAAGGTTGGCTCATCGAAGATCTCGGCTCCTACAACGGGGTCAAGGTCAACGGGGTCCCGATCGCGGAGCCCGCGTTGTTGCGCGAGAGCGATCTGATCCAGATCGGCGACTACCACCTCACGCTCACCAACGCCGACCCGACGACCGTCGACCTCAACCGACGCGGCGCCGCCAACGATGGCATGGGCGCGGTCGACCTGCCCTCGATGTCCGTCGAGGATCTCGCGCCCATGGGCGCGCTGGGCAGCTCGTCGTCGCCCTCGGCGGTCACCCAGCCGTCCATGCCGGTCATCCACCCGGAGACCGAGGACGAAGACGAGGGCGGCAACAAGACCGGACTGATCGTCGGCGTGGTGCTCTTGCTCCTCGGCGTCGTCGGCATCGGCGCGTTCATGATGGGGCGCGGCAGCGGCGACACGACCGACGAGAGCACGACCGCGAGCTCGGCCGACGCGGGCGCAGACGCAGGCGCGGCCCCGGCTGCCGACGCAGGCGCGACGCCGCCCGCCGACGCGGGTGCAGGCGCAGACGCGGGCGCGGCTCCTGCAGCCGACGCGGGCGCGGACACCGGCGAGGTCATCCCCGAGGTCGACTCTGGTGGCGAGCCCGAGCCGGTGGCCGAGACCGGTGAGCCTGCGAGCGACGAGGTCGTGCCCGAGGTCGAAGACCCCGCGCCCACGCCCACCAAGAAGAAAAAGGCGCCCAAGAAGAAGGCGCCGAGCACCCCCGTCGATCCCAGCTTGTCCCCGGACCAGGCCCTCAACGAGGCGCGCAAGGCCATGATGGGCGGCAACAACAAAAAGGCCTACGCCCTCGCCAAGCAGGCCTACGACGGGGGCAAGGGCGCCGCGGCGATGAGCATCATGGGCACCTCGGCCTGCAAGATGGGCAGCAAGTCCAAGGCCAAGTCGGCGCACAAGAAGCTCTCGGGCTCGAAGCAAAAAGACCTCGAGAAGGTCTGCGAAGCCCACGGGATCACCTTCTGAGCTCGTGAGCGCGCGGCTCCTCGACGAGGATCTGGCGATCTTGCGCGACTCGGCGCGGGCGCTGGGCTTCGCCGCGCTCGGGGCCGTGCGCCTCGACCACCCGGGCTTCGAGCCCGCGCGGGCGGCCCTCGAGGCCTACCTCGACGCGGGCTGGGCCGGGGAGATGGCGTTCATGGAGCGCACTCGGGACCTCCGCGGCGACCCGGGGCAGATGCTCGATCTGGACGCCCGGCGCGGCACGGCCCTCGTGGGCCTGGTGCCTTACGCCGGCGAGCCGGGACCCGTCGCGCGCTACGCCCAGTGGGCGGACTATCACACCGAGGTGCACCGGCGCCTCGAGGGCCTGGGCCGGGCCCTGGTCGAGCGCGTGGGCCCTTGCGAGACCTTGGTCTGCGTCGACACCAAGCCCGTGCTCGAGCGCAGCGCGGCCGTGCTCGCGGGTCTGGGCTTCATCGGCAAGAGCGGCTGCCTGATCGCCCCGGGCCTGGGCAGCTACGTGCTCATCGGCGTGCTGCTGACCGACGCGGACTGGGCGGGGACGGACCTCGGCGCGCGCTGGGCCGAGCCTGCTGGAGACGCGCTGCCCTGGGACGCGTGCGGGAGCTGCCGGGCCTGCCTGGACGCCTGCCCCACCGACGCCTTCGCAGCGCCCGGCTCCCTCGACCCGCGGCGCTGCGTCGCCTACCTGACCATCGAGCACCGCGCCCCGATCCCCGAGGACCTGGCCAAGGACATGGGCCAGCGCGTCGCTGGCTGCGACGTGTGCCAGGAGGTCTGCCCCTACAACCGCTCGACCACTCGGGGCTCGCGGCTGCCTCCTGGCGCCGAGCTGCCGCGCCCGCTGGGCCGCCCGCGGGAGCCCGACCTGCCTCGCCTGGCGACCATCGGCAGCAACCAGTATCGGCAATTCGTCAAGGGCACTGCTCTCAATCGCATCCCCAAGCGATCGATGCAGCGCAACGCCCTGATCGCCCTGGGCAACGGCGAGGGTCCCCTCGATCCCCGCGAGCGCGAGGCCATCGAGGCCGTCCTCGACGGCGACAACGAAGCGCTCCGGACCCTCGCCGAGCGAGCGCTCCGCCGCCGCGGGTCCTGAGTCACCCCCGGCGGGGCCTCGGAGCGGGCGGCACTCTTTCGATTTTTTTCTGCAATCCGGGCAACGTTCAGCACAAGCTGAAGCCGAGCGGACGTCGATCGAGTAGTCGAGACTGCACCTTCGACAGTCATGCTTGTGGGATCATATACGGTGTGAATGTGGCAGGTAATTGTGGCAACTAAAAATTGAATCAACATTAATCACAGGATAAAAAAGAGATGCGTTGGAAGCCGCCATGTCCAAGTCTCGCGTGACCCCCCCGTCCCTCCGTCTCCTCTCGCTCGCGGGCGTGCTCGCCGTGTGGGGCGTGAGCGGCTGCTACACCGGGGTCGATCCCGACTACGGGAGCGGCTTCGGTGACGAGGGCGATACCTACGGCGACGACGATGACGACGGCGGCGAATCTGGAGAGTCGGGAGACTCGGACGGCGGTTCGGGTGGCAGCGACTCGGGTGGCAGCGACTCGGGCGGCGGCGAGACGACCGGTGGCGGCGGCGAGACCACGGGCGGTGGCGGCGAGTCGACCAGCGGCGGCGGTGAGACGACCGGCGGCGGCGGCGAGACCACGGGCGGCGGCGAGACGACCGGTGGCGGCGGCGAGACCACGGGCGGCGGCGGCGAGACCACCGGCGGCGGCGGTGAGACGACCGGCGGCGGTGAGACCACCGGCGGTGGCGAGACGACTGGCGGCGGCGGCGAGACCACGACCGGCAACAACATGGGCGGCGACATGCCCAACAACAGCTACTGCAACCCCGTGGACGACTGGGATCCGGCGTGGGTGGCCTGGGAGCTCGAGGTCATCGAGCTCGTCAACCAGGCCCGGGCGCAGGGCGGCAACTGCGGCAGCGAGGGCAGCTTTGGTCCCTCGGGCCCGCTGACCTGGGAGCCCGCGCTGACCTGCGCCTCGCGGGTCCACTCCGACGACATGGGCGACCAGGGCTACTTCAGCCACGACAACCTCCAGGGCCAGGGCCCCGGCTGGCGCCTGGATCAGGCCGGCTACAGCGGCAACACCTGGGGCGAGAACATCGCGGCGGGCTACGGCAGCCCCCAGCAGGCGGTCCAGGGTTGGCTCGACAGCGACGGTCACTGCGCGAACATGCTCAACGGCAACTTCTCGGAGACCGGGGTCGGCTACGCCAACGTCCCGGGCTCGCCCTACGGCCACTACTGGACCCAGACCTTCGGCGGTTGAGAGCGGCCCCCACTTGGGTGGGGAGGTTGTTGAACGGTCGCTAAAAAACTGCTAGCGCGGGCGGAGCCCCGGGCCTAGGGTGAGCTCGTGGGCAGGCCACGCAGCTTCGACGAAGACGAGGTGCTCGACCGAGCGCTGACCGTCTTTTGGGACCGAGGCTACGAGTCGACCTCGGTCGCCGACCTCGAGCGCGCCATGGGCATCAAGGCGGGCAGCATCTACAAGGCCTTCGGCGACAAGCGCAGCCTGTTCCTGCGCGCCCTGACCCGCTACCTCGAGGAGGGCTACGAGGGCATCACCATGCACCTCGTGGGCGCCAGCGGCCCGGGCGAGGTGCTCCAGCGCCTGCTCTACGGGATCATCGACTCGACCCAGGGCTGCTCGCGCGCGGGCTGCTTCGCGGTCAACTGCGCGGTCGAGCTCGCCCCCCACGACGACGCGGTCCGCACGGCCCTGGGCCACCACGACGGCCGAATGCAGCGCCTGCTCCGGGGCCTGATCGAGCGGGGCCAGGCCGCCGGGGAGTTCACCCCTGGAAGTCCAGACTCTCTCGCCCTCCAGCTGCGCCTGTTGATCAACGGGATCCAGGTCGAGGGCAAAAAGCAGCGCTTGGACGTCGACACGGCCAGGCTCGCCGTGGACGACTTCCTCGGGCGGCTGCGGATCCCCAACTAGCTCACGGGGGCGAGCGCCCTCGCGTGCGTCTCAGCACGAAGCATTTGGAAACGATCACTCAAGAATGCCCGTAAGGGCGAGCGGAGACGAGAACCATGAATCGATTCGAAGGCAAAAAGGTCGTCATCACGGGCGGAACGAGCGGCATCGGGCTGGCGACGGCCCAGCGCGTCGTCAAAGAGGGCGGCTCCGTGCTGGTGACGGGCACCAACGAAGCGCGCATCGCGGCCGCCCACGCCCTCGAGGGCGTGGTCGCCATCGCCAACGACGCGGGCGACGCGGGCAGCGTGGACGCGCTGGCCAGGGCCGTCGACGAGCACCTGGGCGGCCGCGTCGACGCGGCCTTCCTCAACGCGGGCTTTGGGCGCTTCCAGCCCCTGTCCGACGTGACGGCCGAGGAGTTCGCGGCGCAGTACGACGTCAACGTCCGCGGGCCGCTGCTCCAAGCCAAGGCCCTCGCGCCCAAGCTCCAAGATGGCGGCGCGATCGTGTTCAACACCTCGGTGGCCCGGACCGTGGGCATGGGCGGGGCGTCGATCTACGCGTCGACCAAGGGGGCGCTGCGGACCCTGACCCGCGTGCTCGCCCGGGAGTTCGCGCCCCGGCAGATCCGCGTCAACGCGGTGAGCCCGGGCCCGATCGGGACCGGCTTTTTCAACCGCACGGGCATGTCCCAGGAGATGATCGACGGCTTCGCCCAGCAGATCCTGAGTCAGGTGCCCCTGGCGCGCTTCGGCACCTCGGACGAGGTCGCCGCCGTGGCGGCCTTCCTGCTGTCGGAGGACGCGAGCTTCGTGACCGGCTCGGAGTACGTCGTCGACGGCGGCATGACCGAGCTCTAGCCTGCCCCGCCGGGGTCTCGGGACTGGGGGCGCGTGGCCGACAGCCCGGGGCTCCGGAGTTGAGCGGCCGTTCTCGCCCGGCTCAGGCCCGGTCGAGGACGGCCGCCGTGATCGCGGCGTCGAACTCCGAGCGCTCCGCGAAGCTCTTGATCTTGGGCCCGATGGTCGCGTTGACCAGCGCAGCACCCATCATGACCAGGCGCGAGCTGAACAGCAGGTGCACGTCGTCGAGGTGGGCCTTGTTGCGGCCCATCCACTCGGTCCACTGGCGGCGGAACTCGGCCTCGAAGAAGGCCAGATCCGTGGCGTCGATCGACATGCTGATGCGGTAGCCCTCGACGATGCGCTGGTCGAAGCGGGCGGCGATGGGGGCGACCAGCTGGACCGGCGCGGCGCCGTAGTAGCGGGTCACGAACACCCCTGGGGCCAACTCGCGGATCTCGGCGTACCCGTTTTCGTGCTCGATGAGCGTCCGATCGTCGAGTTCGCGCACCTCCATAGTTGGCTGCCAGTGCCGATTGTACGGGAATGTCGGTCTGTCTGCGTCAAATCCCTGTTTTGCGGTTGACCACCGCCAAGACTGCGAGCCAGGTCACACGTGAACGAGGCGGCGTCACTGCCCCGGTGAGCAGTCGATCGGGCCCCGGAATCATCCAAGGCGAAGGATTGGCCGAGCTTTGGACATGAACACCGAGCCCTCCTAAGCTCCATCGACGATGCATCAGCCTCCCCCCGAGCCCGGTATGGGCGCTCGCCGGCACACGCCGGGCTACTCGACTGGGGGAGCGGTCGGGGGCGATTCGGGGGAGGCGGGGGCGACCGATGCCCTCGACGCGCTCTTGCGCCTGCTGGCGATCCTCGGCCGGCGCTGGCTGGTGGTCGTGGTCACGACCATGCTCGCCGTCGCCATCGGCATCCTCGCGGTGTCCCTGCTGCGCCCCTACTGGCGCGCGACCGCGACCTTGGTGGTCAACCCTGGCGGCCCGCAGGTCCTCGACAAGGTCGTGGGCGTCAACGAGGAAGAGGGCAACGACCGCCTCGGCTACCAGCAGTACTTCGAGACCCAGCGCGAGATCATCCTCAGCCGCAAGGTCGCCAAGGCGGCCCTGGCCGAGCTGGGCCTGGCCGACGACCCGACCTTCCTGGGCACGGACGCGATCCGCGACGCCGAGCAGCGGGCCCAGGCCGAGGAGCAGACCGACCCGGTCGCGCGCTTGCAGGGCATGGTCCAGGTCGAGAAGGTCCGCGCCTCCCGGGTCATGGCGATCTCGGCCGAGTACCCCGACCCCGAGCTCGCCGAGGACATCGCCAACGCGGTGGTCCACGCTTACCTCGAGCACATCACGCGCCAGCGCTCGGACACGGGGACCAGGGCCAAGTCGGACCTCGAGAGCGAGCTGGTCACGGCGAACACCACCCTCGAGGACGCCGAGAAGGCCCTCGAGCGCTTCAAGCGGGAGAACAAGATCACCTCGATCTCCCTCGAGGATCGCCAGAACCTCATCGCCCAGAACATCTCCACGCTGTCCTCGGCGGCCAAGGCCGCCCAGGCCGACCGCATCGCCATCGAGGCGACCTACAAGCAGGGCAAGAAGCTCCAGTCCGAGGGCAGCCTGGCCGGGGCCTCGCTGCTGAGCACCGGCGAGCGGATCATCTTCGACCGCATGCTCGCCGAGCGCCTCGACGCCGAGACCGCGTTCAACGACATCGACGTGCGCTACGGCGAGCGGCACCCGCGGTGGAAGAAGTCCAAGCTGCGCCTCGACACCATCGAGACGCGCATCGAGGACGAGTCCCTGGGCTTGGTCCGCACCCTCGAGGCCCGCTACAAGGCCGCCAAGGAGACCGAGACCAAGCTCGAGGCCGCGCTCGAGCGCGAGCGCGAGAAGGCCCTCGAGCTCGGCCGCCTCGAGCCGGCCTTCCGCACCCTCGAGCGCGAGGCGACCAACGCCGCCGACACCTACGCCAAGCTGCGCAGCCGGACCGACGAGATCGAGGTCAGCAACCGCGTCGAGGTCCCGCCGGTCGAGATCCTCGACGAGGCCACGCGCCCGGTCGTCCCGGTCCGCCCGCGCAAGCTCGTGCTGCTCGCCGTCGCCGTGTTCGCCGGCCTGGCCCTGGGCAGCGTCGCGGCCGTGGTCATCGACCTGCGCGACCACCGGATCCGCAGCACCATCGACCTCGAGCGCGCGCTCTCGGGCTTCGGCCTCCCGACCCTCGGCCAGCTCCCGGGCTTGCCCGCGGACCCGGCCCTGGGCGTGGGCAACGTCCGCGCCCAGCGACGCCGCCGCGACCTCTACACCCACCTCTATCCGCAGTCGCTCATGGCCGAGCGCTGCCGCAGCATCCGGACCTCGCTGGCCTTCATGATCTCGGGGCAGGGCTCGTCCATCGCCCTGCTGGTGACCTCGCCGGCGTCCTCGGAGGGCAAGAGCTCGACGGCGATGAACATGGCGCTGAGCTACTGCCAGGCCAACAAGAAGGTGTGCCTGGTCGACGCCGACATGCGCCGCCCCCGGCTGCACCAGGTCTTCCCCCAGGCCGTCGGCAAGGAGGACTACGGCCTCGCGACCGTGCTCGCCGGTCGCCACGAGCTCGGCGAGGCCCTGCAGACCGAGCTCGAGGGCGCGCCCGAGCGGCTGACCGTGCTGACCTGCGGCGCCCTGCCCGAGAGCCCCGCCGAGCTGCTCGAGTCCCCCGCCTGCCGCCGGGTCATGGCCCAGCTGCGCGAGCGCTTCGACGTCGTGATCATCGACTCGCCGCCCGCCCTCCCGGTCACCGACCCGCTCATCCTCGCGCCCCAGGTCGACGGCGTCGTGCTCGTCGCCCGCTGCCGCGCGACCACGCGCACCGACATCCAGCGCGCGCTGACGATCCTGCGCCAGGGCGACACCAACCTCCTCGGCGTGGTCCTCAACGAGCTCGACGCCCGGGAGGAGGGCCGCCGCTACGGCTCCGAGTACTACACCTACCGCGCCCACGACGAGGCGCCCGAAGCCTCCTAGCTGCCCCAGGCTTCGCTGAGAGAAGGCTGACCATGTCCACCATCGAGTCCGTGCACCAGAGCCTGCGCGAGCGCCCCCGCACCTGGCTGATCACCGGGGTCGCCGGCTTCATCGGCTCGCACCTCGCCGAGCACCTCCTCGCCCTCGGGCAGCGGGTCGTCGGCGTCGACAACTTCGACACCGGCAAGCGCGACAACCTCGACGCCCTCGTGCGCGGAGCCGTCGGCCGCGGGGCGTGCGAGGTCGAGGCCCACTTCGAGTTTCGCGAGCTCGACGTCCGCGATCCCGAGGCCCTGCGCCAGGCCTGCGCCCGCTTCGACGGCGTCGAGCACGTGCTCCACCACGCCGCCGTCGCCTCCGTCCCGCGCACCCTCGCCGAGCCCGAGACCGCGCACTCGGTCAACGTCGACGGCATGTTCAACCTGCTCGAGGCCGCCCGCGCGTGCGGGGCCAAGAGCGTGGTCCATGCCACCTCCTCCGCCGTCTACGGCGACTGCCCCGGCGCCCCCGAGACCGGGGCCCAGAGCGAGGCCATCATCGGCCGCCCGCTCTCGCCCTACGCCGGCCAAAAGCGCATCGCCGAGGTCCTCGGCCAGACCTGGTCGACCACCCACGGCATGTCCGTCGTCGGCCTGCGCTACTTCAACATCGTCGGCCCGCGCCAGGACCCCAACGGCGCCTACGCGGCCGTCATCCCCAAGTGGATCGACACCCTCGCCCGCGGGGAGCAGCCCGTGATCTTCGGAGACGGGCTCACGACCCGGGACTTTTGCCCCGTCGAGGACGTCGTCCAGGCCAACCTGCTGGCCTCGACCTGGCACGAGCGCGCCGACGCAGACGCGCGCGCCATGCCGGGGGACCCGAGCGAGGGGGTGTTCAACGTGGGCCTCGGCGGGCGGCTCACGCTGCTCGAGCTGTTCGAGCTGCTGCGCGACGGCATGGCCGACCGCGGCGTGGACTGCCGGGCCATGCAGCCGCGCCACGAGGACTTCCGAGCCGGCGACATCCGGCACAGCCGCGCGGACGTCAGCCGGGCCCGGGAGCTGCTCGGCTACGAGCCGGCGATGCCGCTGGACACGTCGCTGCGCGCGACGATGGAATTCCTGGCGGGTTAGAAAGAGTCGAGGGAACGGAACAAAAGGCCAACAGCGGTCTTCATCCCCTCATCCCCGCCAAACCAAAGGGGATGCCCCCTCATCCCCGCCAGATAGCGCCCCCTTCAGGGGGCGACCGAATGCGGTCTGAGGGGGCACGAACCTCATTGCCTTACAGCCAAAGAGGAGGAGCGGAGCGACGGAGCGACCCCGGTCCTCGGCCCCGGCGGGGGCAAAGCAGAGGAGGAGCGGAGCGACGGAGCGACCCCGGCCCCAGGCGGCTGCGGGGGGCAAAGCAGGCTACACGGGCCGCTCGAGGTCGGCGTCCTTGATCTCGGAGCCGCGGAAGCGCTGCGTCGACGTGCACGTCGTGTCGTAGTCCTCCGGGCAGCTGGCGCCGGTGCAGGTGTTGGTCGTCCGCGTGGTCGCGATGCCGTTGATGTTCTTGCCGTTGATGATCAGGTCGACCTCGATGTCGACGGTGTTCGTCGTGTAGGTGTCGTCGTCGGGGTTGAGGACCTCGACGTCGACGGTGGTGCCGTCGAAGCTGTAGTCGCTGCCGTCGCGCACACCCTGGAGGGACAGGCCCTCGCCGTACTCGAGGAAGTAGTCGTCGTCGAAGGCGAAGATGGCGATGGACGAGGCGGTGGTCAGGTCCGTGGAGTCATCGACGGTGTTGGGGTTGGGGTCGTTGCCGTTGAGGCAGTCGGACTGGTTCTCCGGCGCGTCGAAGGCGACGCGGAACACGATGTAGTCGCCGGGCTGGATCGAGCAGCCGGCGAGCGCGAAGAGGGGGGCGGCGAGGATCAGGGGGCGGAGCTTGGAAAACATGGGACTGTGGTGATTGTTGCGACATGTCCCCGGAACTCGTCAACGGTCGGTCGCGCCCCGGAGCCGGCCAGCAGCGGTCCCGAGATCGACCCAGACGAAAAAACCATTGGACGATGAATCAGTCAGGCATCGTGAATCGACGACGTCGGCCGGGGTCCCGAAACGGACCTCGAACCGGAAGCGGCTTCCCCACGCTGCGGTCCAAAAAGCCTGGCGAGGTCGCCCTGGCCGCTTGGCCTGG
Organism: Plesiocystis pacifica SIR-1; assembly: GCF_000170895.1. Classification (GTDB taxonomy): domain Bacteria; phylum Myxococcota_A; class Polyangia; order Nannocystales; family Nannocystaceae; genus Plesiocystis; species Plesiocystis pacifica. The sequence continues at coordinate 24,381 of NZ_ABCS01000079.1, forward strand.
AGGGCTTCGGGAAGCTCCTGGCGGGTGTTAGCGTCCCCCCCAGCATCGTGCCGCGCCGACCTCCGACTCTCGCTGATCTCCTCGCCGACCTCGGCGCCAGGCTGCCCGAAGGGGCGCGGGCGCACCTGCGCGACGCCGCGCCGAGCCAGGCCTTGCCTCGATTGATCGACGATTCTCGACGCGTCGACGGGGGCGACGCCTTCGTGGCGATCCCGGGGGCGACTCACGACGGGCATCGTTTTTTGCCCCAGGCAAGAGCGGCCGGAGCGGGGCTCTTGGTGGTCGACGAGGCTCACTTCTCGGCGGCGGTCGAGGCCGATCCGGACCTCGCTCACACGCCGCGCCTGGTTTTGCGCGGGCTCGGGGAGCACCTGCCGGTGCTGGCGGCGGCGTGGCACGGCTGGCCCGGGGAGGCCCTGAGCCTCGCGGGCATCACCGGGACCAACGGCAAGACCACGACGGCGCACCTGCTCGGCGCGATCGCGTCGCATCCCCGGGGCGGCCGGCCGCACCTGCGCCTGGGCACGACGGGGAACTGGCTCGTCGACCGCGAGGTCCATGCCGGCTTCACCACGCCCTTCCCCGTCGAGCTCCAGGCCTTGCTCGCCGAGGCCCACGATCGAGGGGCGCGCTGCGGCGTGATGGAGGTGTCCTCGCACGCGCTGGCGCAGGGCCGGGCGAAGCCCCTGCGCTACCGCGCCGTCGCGCTGACCAGCTTCTCTCAGGATCACCTCGACTTTCACCCGGACATGGCCGCCTACCTCGAGGCCAAGTGCGAGCTGGCCCGGCGACACCTGCACGTCGACGGCCTCGCGGTCGCGCCCCTCGAGCAGGGTCGGGCGAGCGAGGCCTTCCTGGCCGCGGCCGAGGCCGCGGGGGTCGAGCGGCGCTGGCGAACGGCCCGGAGCGCGGCGGGGGCAGGGGCGAAGGCGCAGCTGCGGGTCGAGGCCCAGCTGCCGCTTCAGCCGGGGGAGGGGACGGCGGTGCGCGTGGCCACGCCCGCGGGCGCGCTGGACCTGCGCTCGCCGCTGGTCGGCGCCTTCAACCTCGACAACTTGATGGTCACGGTCGCGCTGGCCCTGGGCCTGGACTTTGGTCTGGACACGATCGCGGACGCTCTGCGCGCGGCCACCGGCGCGCCCGGTCGGCTCGAGGCCGTCGCGCTCCCGGGCGTCGCGGGCCCGGCGGTCTACGTCGACTACGCCCACACCCCGGACGCGGTCGCGCGCTCGCTCGAGGCCCTCGAGCACGCGCGCCGGGCTCGGGGCGGGCGGACCGTCGTCGTGCTCGGCTGCGGGGGCGACCGCGACCCGAGCAAGCGCCCGCTCATGGGCGAGGTCGCCAGCCGCGGGGCCCAGCGCTTTTGGGCGACCTCGGACAACCCGCGCACGGAGGACCCGGCGAGCATCGTCGACCAGATGATCGCGGGCGCGCTCGGGCCGGACGCGGGCGGGGCCGAGCTGGTCCGCGAGGTCGATCGGGCCCGGGCGATCGCGTCGGCCATCGCCGAGGCCGCGGCCGAGGACGTCGTGCTCATCGCCGGCAAGGGCCACGAGGACTACCAGGTGATCGGCGAGACCAAGATCCACTTCGACGACCGCGAGCACGCCCTCGCAGCACTGCGCGCGCGGGCGGACGCCTGACCGGTCAGGTGCTGTTGGCGTTGCGCTCGTGGATCATCCGCAGGCCCTCGAGCATGAGGTTGTCGTCGACGTGGTCGACGGCCTCGGTCTCGTGGGCGACCTTGCGGGCGAGTCCGCCCGTGGCGACGGCGTGGGCCGGCCACTGCAGCTCGGCGCGGATGCGGTGGAGCATGCCCTCGACCAGGCCGACGTAGCCGTAGAAGAGGCCGGACTGGATCGCGTCGACGGTGTTGCGCCCGACCACGCCGCCCGGCTTGGCGACGTCGACCCGGGGCAGCTTGGCCGCGCGCTGGAACAGGGCGTCGGCGCTGATGCCCACGCCCGGGGCGATCACGCCGCCGAGGTACTCCGGGGTGGGAGACACGACGTCAAAGGTCGTCGCGGTGCCAAAGTCGACCACGATGATCGCGGTGTTCTCCCCGCCCTCACCCCGACCGCGAGCATAGCGTTGGTGGGCGGCGATCGCCGCGACCAGGCGATCGGCCCCGACGTCCTTGGGCGGCTCGTAGAGCACGGGCATGCCGATGTCGAGGCCTGGTCCGACGACCAAACTGTTCACACCGACGTAGCGCTCCAGCGCCGCGATGATCGGACCCTGAACGGGCGGCACGACGCACGCGAGCACGGCGTCGGCGATCGCGGCGAAGCCGTAGCCGCGCAGCGCGAGGGCCCGCTCGAGGGTGATCGCAAACTCGTCGCGAGTCCACGCCCGCCGCGTGCCCAGGCGCAGTTCGCAGCGCAGCTGCTCCCCCTCGAACACGCCGATCGAGGTGTTGGAGTTGCCGACGTCGATGGCCAGGAGCATGGGCGGGACGATACCCGCTGGGCCGCAGCATCTGCTACCGTCCAGGGCCGTGACCGAGGGTGAACAACCGACGCGGGAGCCCAGCGGGGCTCGGGCCCCCGTGCGCGTGCCCAAGACGGGCTCGGGCGCGACCCGCTCGGACGCGACCCGCTCGGTCGCCCGCGTCGTCGCCGCGTCCTCGACGGGCACGCACCAGGACAACATCACCGTCAAGCTGACGAACTGGCTGCTGCCCTTCGCCTTCGTCGGCGGCATCGTCTTGGTCTGCCTGGTGTTCTCCTTTGGCCTCGACTCCATCTTCTTGGAGACGGACAACCGCGAGACCCTGCTGGAGAGCCTGCTCCACCAGGACGCCGAGCAGGCGCGCAACACCCTCGGCAGCCTCGGCGAGGTGATGGCCGCGGTCTTGGGCCTGGCGCTGACGGTCTCGAGCATCATCGTGCAGCTGGCCGCGACCCGGTTCACGCCGATCGTGACCTCGCTGTTCATGCGCGCCCGGGCCAACCGCCTGACCCTGGGCTTTTTCATCGTCTGCACGGTCTACGTGCTGTGGGTGAACTTCTCCGTCGACGGGGCGGTCGGCGAGAACGGGGAGCTGGGCTACCTGCCGCAGATCGGCGTGGTCCTGTCCATGCTCGCGCTGACGGCGAGCTTGCTGCTGCTGTTCCCCTACTTCGTGTTCGTGTTCAACTTCCTGGAGCCGGACTCGATCATCTCGCGGATCACCACCGACGGCCTGGTCGCGTCGACGCCCTACCGCGGCCGGGTGTGGAGCATCCAGCAGCGCCAGCGCGAGGCCACCCAGGCCGTCGAGCACCTCGCCAACATCGGCCTCAACGCGGTCCAGCAAAAGGACAAGAACATCGCGTCGAGCGCGACGAACGCGCTGTGCAACTTCGCCATCTACTACGGCGGCACCAAGGCCGGGATGATCCAGAGCTGGCACTCGATCCCCGACTGGAACCGCCAGAGCCCGGACTTCGTCAGCCTGTCCGACGAGGCCATCAACGACCTGCGCGGGCGCGGCACCTGGCTCGAGTGGAAGATCCTCCGCCAGTACCAGATGCTCTACGGCGAGGGCCTCGAGCGCATGCGGGACCTCTGCTACTTGATCGCGATCAACACCCGGCGCCTGGGTGAGGCCGCGGCGCGCCACGGCGACCTGCCGGCGCTGGACCTGGCGATCAAGTTCTTCAACACCTACCTGCGGGCGACCATCAACGCCAACGACGTCCGCACTTGCTACAACATCCTCCACCAGTATCGGCAGCTGGGCGAGTTCGTCATCGAGCACATCGACACGGACCCCGCCGACCTGATCCTGGACCAGCCGATGAGCATGACCTCGACGCTGACGGTCTCGGCGGGCAAGCCCGCGGGCGACCTCAGCGAGCTCGAAAAGCGCGGCGTCGAGATCGCCCGGCGCATGCGCTACTACTCGGGCATCGCCTTTGGCCGGGGCATGACCTTCATCACCGAGGTCATCGCCCACGACGTCGGGGCGCTGTGCGCCAAGGCCTTCCACACCGGGACGCAGTTCCACGACGACCTGCTGGCCACCTTCTTGCGCATCGACGACAACACCGAGAGCTCGGACCACACCCTCAAGGGCGTGCGCAAGGCCCAGGTCAAGCTGGCGACCACCTACATGCTGCACGGCGCCGAGAACCTCGCGCGGCAAATTCAGCGGGACATGCACCGCGAGCCCGCCACGCGCATGCGCAAGATCTGGGCCGAGCTCGCGGCCCTGCGCGACCGGGAGTTTTGGGAGGTCAACGACCGCGGCTCGAACTTCGACTACCTCAGCGAGGAGCAAAAGGGGCAGCTGCCGATCTTCTTCTCCTGGTTCCCGGAGCTCAGCCGCGAGGCCGCAGCCGTCGCTCGTCGCGGCGGCGTGGAGCCTCCCGGCATGGCGCGAGGCAGCTCCGACGGGGTCTGACTTTGCCCCCCACGGGCAGCTCGGACTCGGGGGGCCGGTGGGCAATGGCGTTCGTACCGTCGAGTCGGCGTGGGGTCGCCGGGCGGGGGGCGTCGTTTGGCGGGGTGAAGACCTCCTCGGGAAAAATGAGGTAGACAGGTGGCCATGTCCCAGACCGAGACCGAGCTGCTCGAGCGCATCGAGATCGGGCCCGAGGACGCCGCGGCCGGCGCTCGCGCGAGCGTGATTTGGCTGCACGGTCTGGGCGCGGACGGCCACGACTTCGAGCCCATCCCGCCCATGCTCGGCCTGCCCAAGGTCCGCTTCGTCCTGCCCCACGCCCAGGTCCGGCCGGTGACCATCAACGGCGGCTACGTCATGCGGGCCTGGTACGACATCCTCAAGCTCGACTTCACGGGGGTGCGCGAGTCCGAGGACGACATCCGCCGCTCGCAGGCGCAGATCGAGGCGCTGATCCAGGCCGAGCGCGCTCGCGGGATCCCCAGCGAGAAGATCGCGCTGGTTGGTTTTTCCCAGGGCGGGGCCATGGCCCTGCACGTCGGCCTGCGTCACCCAGAGCGCCTCGCCGGCGTCGCGGTGCTCAGCGCCTACCTGCTCATGGGCGAGAGCGTGGCCAGCGATCGCAGCGAGGCCAACGCCCAGACCTCGATGCTGTTTTGCCACGGCCGCAACGACCCGGTGGTCCCGGTGTGGCTGGGCAAGGCCGCCCACGACCAGGTCGCGGCCCTCGACCCGGCCCGGCCCATCGCCTGGCACGACTACGCCATGGAGCACGCGGTGTGTCCCGAGGAGCTCGGGGTGATCGCCCGCTGGCTCCACGGGGTGCTCGGGTGAGCGAGGGCTCTCAGGCGCCGCCCGAGCCCAAGCGCCGCGAGCTCAGCCTCGGCCGCCGCGTCGCGCTGTGGCTCGGCTCGCTGGTCGCCGCCGTCGTGTTGCTGGTGTTGGTCTCGCGCTTTGGCATGATCGACCTGTGGCCCAGGCAGGTGGTCTTGCCCCGGCCCTGGCTGCTGTTCGCGGCTTGCTTCGTGCAGCTGCCCTACGCGGCCTTTCGCGCGGCGCGGCTGCGCTTTGCCCTCGATCCCGTGGTCCGCGAGCACAGCGGCGGGGCCCAGCGGCGCCTCGATTGGCGGGTGCTGCACGGGAGCGGCCTGGTCAGCTTCCCGGCGGTGATCTTGCTGCCCTTTCGCCTCGGCGAGCTGACCCGCCCCCTGCTGATCACCCGCGCCAACGAGCCGGGCGTGGGCTTCACCGAGTCGCTCTCGGCCATCGCCGTCGAGCGGGTCATCGACGGCTTGGTCGTGGTCGGCATGCTGTTCGTGGGCCTCGCGTTCGCCGACTTGATCGGCGCCGAGCCGGACGTCATGGCGGGCATCCGCGGGAGCGGGCGGATCATGGCGCTGACCTTCCTGCTGGGCCTGGGCGTGCTCTTGGGAGGTGCCGCACGGCCCGACTGGCTCGAGGGGCTGATCCGTCGCACGGTGCCCGGGCGCCTCGGGGAGCGAGCGGCGGCCGCGGCCGGGCGGGTCGCGTCGACGATCTCCGTGCTCTTCGACTGGCGCCGCGGCGCGCCCTTTTTGGCCTGGTCGGTGATCTACTGGGGCCTGACCGTCTTTCAGCTGTGGCTGGTGCTGCTCGCCTGCGGCCTGGACCTGGGCATGGCCGAGGCCGCCGCGGTGGTTGCGATCGTCGGCCTGAGCATCCAGGTCCCCGGGGGCCCGGCCCAGGCCGGCAGTTTTCAGGTCGGCATGGCCGTGGCCATGGGCCTGATGACCACCGCGGCCCAGGTCGACGCCGCCTCGACCTTCGCGGCCTTCATGTACCTGCTGCAGCTGTTCGGCGCCTGCGTCCTCGCCCTGCCCGGGGCCCTGATGCTCGCCCGGGCCCGGCGGGACGGCGCTTCGGGCCCTGAAACAGGCTCGGGGGATCGGGCCGAGAGCGCGTAGTCGCCCGGCTCACGCCGAGATCGGCCCCCGAAGGGCAGCGGCGTCGCCGCGAGTCCGCGGTGCGTAAGCAAGGTCTCGCATTGCCGTTTGCCGACCCGAGCGGCTGGCGGGTATCCTCCTCGCCGCCGCACCAGCGGCCCCGGAGAACGAATGCGTAGCGTCCGTAGCGTCTTTTCCCCCCGCAGCTCCTCGTCCCTGACCGTGGGTCTGGGCCTCGGGCTGTTGCTGACCTCGCCCGCCCTGATGGTCGGCTGCGCCAAGACCGAGGACGGCACCAAGGTGCCGGCGGGCAAGACCAAAGAGCAGATCGAGGACGAGCAGCGCAAGGCCGCCGCCGCGGCCAAGGTCAACGAGCTGATCACCCTCGCCAACGAGGACCTGCGCAGCGGTCGCTACATGTCCGCGCTCGAGCGGGGCGAGGAGGCCCTCGAGGCCAACCCCGAGAACTCCGACGCCTACCTGGTCATCGGCGCCGCCAAGTGGCGCGCGGGGGACTACGCCGCGTCCACCGAGGCCCTGCGCAAGGCCGTCGAGCTCAACCCCAAGAGCTACGGCGCCACCGTGGCCCTGGCCCGCAACCTGCGCGCCGCCGGTGCGCTGCAGGAGTCCCTCGACATCCTCGCCCCCGCCATCGCGGCCGAGAACGACGACTTCCAGGCCAAGCCCTGCGAGGCCCTCGAGGACTGCGAGGACGTGGCCGGCTGGTGCGACACCCAGGCCAAGGTCTGCAAGGCGCCCGTCGGCCTCGACTCGCGCATCGGCCAGCTGTGGGCCCACTACCTCGCCGTCGACGTCGACGCCGGCCCGGCCGTGGCCGACGAGGTGTTCCTCAGCAGCGCCGCCGACGGGGTCGCGGCCGAGGCGATCCGCGGCTACGCCGACTACCTCCGCGCCTTCCAGGGCAAGGGCGAGCTCATCGCCATCGAGGGCGACACCGGCACCTCGGACCTCGACATCCACCAGTGGACCGGGCTCAAGTTCTCCTTCGCCGTCGTCGGCGGCGAGCCGTCCACGGCCATGCTCTCCGAGCTGCAGATCGAGTCCCACGTCGACGCCGAGCTCGTCGCCAGCCTCGGCCTCGAGAGCCTGGGCAAGGTCAAGCTGTTCAACCTCGGCGAGTACGACGTCGTGCTCGTGCCCGAGGTCGAGTTCAAGGGCATGAAGATCAAGAACGTGCCCGCGGTCGTCGATGACCTCAACGCCTTCGCCGGCGCCAACTTGCCCGACAAGCCCGGCATCGTCCTCGGCCACCAGGTCCTCCACCGCCTCGGCTCCGTCGTCGCCGACTTCCCGGCCTCGTCGCTGACCCTGACCAAGGCCGCCCCCGAGGCCGCCCCGGCCGGCGCCGCCGAGCTGCCGCTGCTCTTCCTCGACCAGTGGTACATCCACGTGCCGATCACGCCGGTCCGCATCGACGGCTCCGAGCACGACATCTGGGCCTGGCTCGGCGGCATCCACCCCAGCGCCGTCAGCACGACCTCCAAGGCCTACCTCAAGAGCGACCACCTCCCCCGGGACATCGAGAACCCCGAGGACGTCGAGGGCGGCCGCAAGATGGTCTTCGTCGACACCGTCAACTTTGGCGACGCGTCCGTGTCTGGCGTGGGCGGGCTCGTCTACCTCGACGAGCCGGGCGAGCCTGGGCTCGCGGGTGTCCGCGCTTCGGCGGGCTTCGAGCTCGGGGGGTACGTGAACCTGCCGCTGATGAAGCAGCTCAAGGTCACGTACATGCCGAACCAGGGCAAGGTGTGGGTCGAGGCGCCCAAGTAGTCCTGCGTTTGATATAGGCGCTTCTTTGGCGGGGGTGAAGGCTGCGGTCTTCGTCTCCGCCAAAGTAATTTTGGGCGCTGCTTCACGCTTCGGGGGTTGGTGAGGACTGCGGGGTGCTTGTTGGGTGGTGAGCTCAGCGGGGTGCTTGTTGGGTTGGTGAGGACTGCGGGGTGCTTGTTGGGTTGGTGAGCTCAGCGGGGTGCTTGTTGGGTTGGTGAGGACTGCGGGGTGCTTGTTGGGTTGGTGAGTACTGTGGCGTGCTTCCTGGGTTGGTTGAACCCGTGCTGCATGCGGCGGGGTTTGTTGAACCCGTGCTGCATGCGGTGGGGTTGTCCAAGCACTGCTGCAGGCTTCCCGGATTTGAGAACAGGCTGGTTTTCCCCATGAGGTTCTATCGGGAGGCCCTCGACAGCGTCCGCCCCGACGATGAATCGTGCTCGCTTCGCTGCGCGCGATTCATCCACCTCACGCTCGCTTCGCTCGCTGCGGCTCCGGTCACGGGGCGGCGAGAAGAAATGTTTTGGCGGGGATGAAGACCATGGTTGCTGGGACGTTTTCTGGTTGCGGAGGTTGGTGGGGATGCAACCGGCCGTCTCGGACCGCTTCTGGGTTAGCCCGGCATCTTTTTGGCGCATATACAGCAGGCCGCTCGGCGGGAGGGGTCCCTGCGACGAGCACCGAGCCGCGTACAGCCCTGGAAGAGCAGCCAAGCGTGGCTCGGCTCGAGCGCAGGAGTGGGGAGGAGCCCGCCGAATAGGCCGCGGAGCACCGTCGGAGCCTGGAGAGCACCGCGGTCCTACTGCACCGCCGGAGCCACGAGCGCATCGCAGTCCGACTGCACCGTCGAAGCCCAAAAGCAGATTTCAGCACCCCATCAACCAGCACCTCACTCCTCCAACCACATCACCTTCCCCGCCGGCGCCAACCACAACCCAAACCTCCCCAGCCGAACCTTCTCCCCCCGGAGCACCCACCCCTGCAGCGCCCGCCGATACAGCAACAGCTGCGGCCCATACTCCCACTGCAGCTCCTCCATCTCCGCCCGCGACCGCACCTTGCTGGTCACCTTGTAGTCCAGCAGGCACCACGCCCCCTCGTCGTCCCGCCACAGCAAGTCGATGCGCCCCCGGACGCGGTTGTCGGCCCGCTCCGCGTCAAAGCTGGGGATCAGCGCGTCGACGTCGAGCTCGTGGAAGAGCTCGCCCCGCTCCCGCGCGGCGCACAGCTCCGCATGCAGCGGCGTATCGAGGAGCAGCGCGAGGGTGCGCTCGAGCCAGCGCGCGAGCTGGGTCCGGCGCTTTGGGGAGCGCGCGCCAAAGTGGACGCCGACCAGCTCGCCGAGGGCGGCGGCGTTCGGTGGATCCCCCTGGAAGTCCCAGCGCTCCATGGCCGCGTGGAACAGCTCACCGAGCTCGCGCGGGTCTTCGCTCGTGTCAGGGTCGGGGTCGGGGTCGGCCTCGAGCACGATCGGGCGCCGGGCGGGCAGGGGCATGTCCCAGTCGAGCTCGCTCACCGGCCAGGGGGAGCGGCCCGCGCTGGGTCGCCAGCTGGCGAGGGAAGGGCCCGCGCGCCAGCGCATGACGTCGACGCGCCCGCGCCGAGGCTTGGGCGGCGGCGGCGGCTCGGGGTCGAGGCCCATGCTGGCGAACAGGCCGAGCTGGCGCTTGTCGACCTTGCGCTTGCGGCCGCGCTTGCGGGCCTTGGGAGGGGGCGGAGGGACAGCGGGCTCGGGTACGGGCGGCGGGGCGGGCAGGCTGCGCTCGAGCCCCGCGCGCAGGTCGGCGTCCTCGATCACCCGCAAAAAGCTGAGGCTCCACGCGGCCGCCCGCGGGCGCAAGAGCGTGTCGCTCCCGACCGCGCCGAGTCCGGCGTGCGGTGCAGGGATGTCGAGGCCCGCGACGAGCAGCTCGAGGGGGCGGCGGCACAGGTAGGCGGGCTTGGGCTCGCCGACGAGGGGATCCATGGAGGTCCCGCGCTCGAGGCTCAGCCACGCTCGATCGCCCACGTGGACGTGGGTGCGCGGGTCGGCCTCGCCCGAGAGCACGAGGCGGTCCCGGGCGCGGGTCATGGCGACGTAGAGCAGGCGCTTGGCCTCGGCGGCCTCGAGCGGGGTGGTCAGGTTGGCGCAGACCGGGTGGAGGCTGTCGAAGCGGGCGGAGAAGCCCTGGTGAGGCGGGCGGATCCGCGGCACGGCGAGCTTGGTCTGGCTGCCGAGGGTCGGGACGGGCTCGGCGCTCCAGCTCGCGCGGGTCGGGCTGGGCCGGAACTCGCCCAAGCCGGCGACGACGACCACGGGCCACTCCTTGCCCTTGGAGCCGTGCCAGGTCGTGATCGTCACGGCGTCGGCGTGGGGGGAGATCAGCCCCTCGGGGGCGGGCTGGGCCCCGGCGTCGAGCCAGCTGACGAGGCGCTGGAGGTCCGGTCCGTCGGGCTCGAGGGTGCGCACGTGCTCGACGAAGCGCCACGCGTTGGCGACGGCCCGGCGCCCGCGGGGGCTGGCGAGCCAGTGGGCCTCGAGGCAAAACGCGGTGATCAGGTCGGCGAGCAGCTCGGCGGTGCTGCGGGCGCCCGCGTGGCGAGCGAGGGCCCAGAAACGATCGCGCCCGCCCTCGAGAGAAGCCGCGTCGCGCTCGAGCTGGGCCTGGAGGGCGGCGCGTCGCTCGGGCTCGAGCACGCCGGCCTCGGCGAGGGCCGCGAGGGCGCGCTCGGGGAACAGCCGGCCGTGGCGGAGGACCTGCCGGTAGGGGCGGGGCGGCGTCCGGGGCCAGCTCTCGCCGTCGTCTTCGTCGTCGTCCCAGCGCTCCCACAGCTCGTCGAGCTCGGCGAACTCGGGCAGGTCGGGGTCGGCCTCTTGGACCCGACGGTCGAGGCCCGGCCAGCGACCGAGCACGTAGAGGCCGAGGTCGGACAGGCCAAAGCAGGGCCCGCGGAGCACGGCGACGGCCGCGAGGGCGTCGCGCTCGTCGGCGAAGCAGCGCACGAGGTTGATGAGGTCGCGGACCTCGGGGAGGGCGAGCAGGCCGCGGCCGCCGGCCAGGTCCGCGCGGATGCCCCGGGCGTCGAGGGCTTCGCGGTAGCGCTCGGCGAGCTGCCAGCGCGGCACGAGGATGGCCACGTCGCGGGCGCGGATCGTCGGCGGGTCGTCGCTGCTGTCGTCGCCGAGGGTCGCCCCGCACAGCAGGCCGTAGACGTGGGCGGCGACCCGCTCGGTCTCCCGGGTCAGCGGGTCGGCGTCCTCGGGGAGCTCCCCGCTGGGTCGCATGCGCAGCAGCGAGTCGACGGCCAGGCCCGGGAGACGATCGGCCGCGCGCACGGTCGTCACGTCCTGGTCCCAGGGCACCCGCGCGTGGTCCTCGACGTCGCGCAGCCGGGCCAGCTCGAAGGGCCGACCGAACTCGGCGGTGTTGGCCCAGGGCAGGGCGCCGGCGAACAGGGGCGGGAAGAGCTCGGCGAAGAAGCGGCCGAGGCTCGGCGAGCTGCGTCGGTTCTCGGCCAGCCGGACCACGGCCTGGCCGTCGTCGACGGTCCGCTCGGCGCGCTGGAAGACCTCGGGGTCGGCCCCGCGGAAGCGGTAGATCGACTGCTTGGGGTCGCCGACGTAGAAGACCCGCACCGGCGCGTCGGCGCGGCCGCACAGCTCGACGAGGGCCTCGAGGATGCGCGCTTGGATCGGGCTGACGTCCTGGTACTCGTCGACGAGCAGGTGGCGGTAGCGCCCGCGCAGCTGGTCTTGGGCGCGGGGATCGGCGAGCAGGTCGGCGGCGAAGCGCTCGAGGTCGTCGTAGCGCAGCACCCCGCGCCGACGCAGGCTCGCGACCCAGTCGCGCTGGGCGAAGTCCGCGAGCTCGAGCCACCGGCTCAGGTGCTCGGCGTGACCGGCCTGATCCGCCTCGAGGGTCCGCTTGGGGTCCGGCAAGATCGGCCGCTCGCGCCGGCTCGAGACCACGTTGTGGATGTTGCGCAGCTGCTGCAAGAGCGCGCCGATCTGCGGGCCGAGCTTCTTGGACGCCCGCGTCGAGGTCAGCGCGCGGACCTCCTCGGCGACCCGGACCAAGCGCGCGGCGTCGAGCTGCTCGAAGCGCAGGCCAAAGTGGCGGCTGACCGCGACGAGCTTGGCCTGGAGCTCGCGCTGGCGCTCGTTGGGGCGCTCGAGGGTGGCGCAGGCCTGGAACAGCACGGCGACCGGGCCATGCATCTCGCGCAGGTAGTCGAGCCACTGGGTGGCCACGAAGCGCAGCCGCGCGGCCTGGACGGCGGCGGGGTCGGGCCAGCGCTCGCCGAGGGTCGCCGGGCCCGTGAGCGGGGCCGAGTCGGCGGCGTCGCCGAGCACGTTGGCGCCGTGGGGATCGCCGAGCATGGCCCGCAGCTCGCTGCGCACGAAGGCGACGGGGTGGCTGGCGAGGAGCTCGGCGCAGCGCTCGTGGGCGGGGTGGCGCAGCTCGTCGATGGCCGCGTCGATCCACCCGCGCACGAAGGCGTCGAGCTCGAGCTCTTGCTCGGCGGGCTCGAGCGGGCGGGCGTCCGGGGGCACGCCGCTGAGCTCGGGGAACTCGGCGAGCAGGCGGGCGCACAGGGAGTGCAGGGTGCCAATCGGGGCCGCGGCGACGCGCTCGGTCAGGCCCAGGCGCTCGCCGAGGGAGCAGCCCTCGATGAGCTCGGCGAGCACCGGGTCGTCCTCGGGCGAGGGCGCGCGGGTCTGGGTCAGCGCCGCGAATACGCGGGCGCGCATCTCGGCCGCGGCGGCGCGGGTGAAGGTCACCGCGACGATCTCCTCGGGGTCGGCGAAGCGCGAGACGATCCGCAGGTAGCGACGGACGAGGCGCCAGGTCTTGCCCGTACCCGCGGCGGCGACCAGGACCACGGAGCGCCCAGGATCGTAGATCGGGTCCAAGCTCACCGGACCACCTCGCTGTCGCGCGGCCGGGGCTCGGCCAGCTCGGCGTCTGTTTCGGCGGCGTGGGCGAAGGGCCGCAAGGGCGGGGGCAGGCCGTCCTCGCGCCCGTGCTTTTCGGGGACGACGCGGGCGAGCTCGGCGACGCGATCGCTGCGCGAGCCGCCCCAACGCCGCGCTGGAATCCGCGACACGAGGGGGAAGTGCCCGGTCTCGATGGCGCGCGCGAACGCGAGGGCGAAGCGCGCGGCGGCCTCGGCCACGGTGCGGGTGTGGCCGTCCTCGTCGACGCCCAGGGGCGCGCGCAGGCGAAAGCCCCGGGTCACCGGGAGCACCTCTTTGTTGGGGTCTTGCCAGGGCTGTCGGGGCGGACGCTGGAGGTACTCGAGGCGCAGCGAGCCCACGGGCGCGGGGGCGCTCAGGCCCAGGCGCTGTGGGGTCGCGCGGGCGACCTGGTCGACGGCCAGGCCGTAGAGCGGCAGCTGCAGGTGGGTCCCCGCGCGCAGCTCCGCGAGGATCGACGCGGGCCACTGGGGCCGCCCGGTCTTGTAGTCGCAGATCGTCAGCTCCTGGACCAGCGGGTTGGCCTCGATGCGATCGACGGCCGCGATCAGGGGCAGGCGGGCCTCGCCGAGCTCGAGCTCGAAGGGCGCGAGGGCGTCCGCGTCCGAGCCGTCGTCGCCGGGGGACCACTCGACGCCGCACAGCACCATGCCGGGGACGGTCTCGATCGCTTCGGGCTTGCCGCGCAGGGGCTTGGCCGTGCCCATGGCCGCGCACAGCCGCTGGTACCAGGCGCGCCACCAGGCCTCGAGCTCCACGGCCCAGCGCTGGTACTCGCCGGTCCAGATCGCCTCGGCCTGGCCGTGCTCGGCCCGGCGTCGGTAGCCCTCTTCGAGGGCGTCGAGGGTGGCCTGGAGCAGCTCGGGACCGGCGACGGCGAGGTTGAGCCAGGGGTTCCCGTTCACGTCGCCGGCGGCGAGGCGCGGGGCGAAGGCCGACTCGAGGGCGCGGTGGAGCACGGCGCCTTGCTCCCGGGCGAGCAGGGCCGAGGTCCCGTCGCCGGTGGCCGGTTCGCGCAAGCCGAGGACGCGCTCGATGAAGTAGCGGTAGGGCAGCTCGGCGAAGCGCTGGAGGGCGCTGGCCGAGTAGGGCCGGGTCGGGGGCACGGCCACGCCGAGCTCGCCGGTGTGCGGGCCGAGCGCGCGGGCTTCGTGGCTGACGGTCGCGCGCACGCGCTCGGCCAGGCCGGGCTCGTCGCTCCAGTCGAGCAGGGCGCGTTCGATCGGCGCGCTGGGCGCCAGCTTCGCGCCGGCCTCCACTTCAGGGGGCAGCGCGATCGCGTCCACGCCGACCTGCCGCTCCGGCGACCCCTCGTGCTGGCGCCCGGCGATCCACGCCCCGGGCGGACGCCGAGCCCCCGAGCCCGCGCGCCACCGCCAGCTCGCCAGCACCGTCCGCGGCGTCTCGGCCAGGGCGTCGAGGTGGCGCAGCTGCGACAGGAAGCGCTGGGTGTCCAGGGTCAGGCCCAGGCTCTCGCGCAGCCCCTCGGAGGCGGGCCCGCGGGCGATCGGCGGGCGCGGGTGGGCGTCGAGGCCGGTGAGCACCACGGCCTCGACCCCGATCGGGAGCGGGCGCAGGGCCGACGCGGTCGCGTAGTCGAGGATCCACACCGCTGGCGGGCCGTCGACGGCCCGATCGTGCTCCCAGTGACCCACGCGGGCGAAGCTCAGGGCGTGATCGAGGCCCGCGCTGAGCCGCGCGAAGCTACCGCGGGCTCGGGAGAGGTAGTCGAGCAGCACGCGCACGGCCGCGAGCTCGGGTCCGTCGGTGCCCAGCACCGCCGCGCGCTTGCCCGCGCCCCAATCGATCAGCAATTGGCGCAGCCCGGCGGCCAGATCCCTTCGATCGGGGCTCAGATCACCCGTGCGGCCGAGCTCGGCGAGGCTCTCGAGCGTGTGGATCGCCCCAGCGAGCAGGCGGTGGGCGTCTCGCTCGCGCGCGCGGCGGGTTTCGAGCTCTTCAGCGGTCCAGCCGAAGCGTTGACCGCGTTCCTCCGTGCTCGCGCGGGCCTCGGACGCCGACGCGCGGGCCTCGAGGCGCGCGGCGAGGGTGCTCAGGCGCACCGCGGACGCGCGCTGGTTCGCCCACGCCTGGTGCAAGTCGCCCGGGCGGACGTCCGCGGGGAATTCGATGCCCAGATCCTCGGCGACGGGCCCGAACACGTGGAGCGCGCGGCCAAACAGCACCCGCTCGAGGTCCGCGCGGGCCACCGCCGCGTCCTCGCGCTGGTGTTCCCCGCCTCCGAGGATCCGAAGCAGCGCGCGCACGGCCTGGGCGGCGGCGGTTTGGGCCGCGGGCAGGTCGACGTGGGCGCGCACGGGTACGTCGCGGTGGCGCAGACGCACGACCCAGCGGGGGATGGCCTCCGCCGGGGCGAGCACGATGGCCGCTCTCGGCTCACGCCGGAGCCAGCGGGCGACCGCGGCGATCTCGGCCTCCGGTCCGGCGCAGCCCAGCCGGAGCGTCAGGGGTCGACGGCGATCGGCGGCGGTGTGCGTGGGCGTCGGCAGGGTCCAGCGCTCGAAGCCGAGGGTCCGGAGCAGGACCTCTTGCCACCGCGGGGTCGTCGGCGGGGCGAAGCCGATGGCGATCTTGGCGGCGTTGCGGCCGGGGCGGAGGGTCGGCACGCGGGGGTGCCCGGCGAGCAGGCGGCCCAGGTCTCGGCCGCGCCACTCGGCGTCCTCGCTGGCGACGGCCTCCCGAAAGCGCTCGAAGGCGTCGAGCAGGGCGCGGTCCCAGGCTCCCCCAGCCTCGGGTCCCGTGTCGGGCCCGGCCTCGGGTTTGGCCGGCAGCCCGGCCCCGGCGGCGAGGCTGCGCTCGATCGCCACGAAGGTCCGCAGCACCTCGCGCTGGTAGCTGGGCTGGTCGGCGATCGCCGCGTAGCGCCGCTCGGGATCGGCGAGCAGCGCCCGGCGGACCTCGGCGAGGGCGTCGAGGGTCGGCAGCTCGTCCCCCGCGAGGGCGCGGTGGGACTCGCGGAGCAGCGCGTCGAGGTCGAGGATGCGCGCGCCCACGACGACGCCGAGGGCCTCGACGAGCAGGCTCTGCAACCACCGCGCGGCGCCCCCGTGGGGCACGAGCACGAGCACGGGCCGGGGGCTGTGCGCGCGGATCACGGTCGCGAGGCGACCGGTCAGCTCCTCGGGGCCGAGCATGCCCGGCCGAGCATAACGAAAGCCCGCGGGTCCGAAAGCCCGCGGGTCTGCCACCTCGAGGGGAAGATCTACTCGAGGGGGAGGAAGGCCAGGGAGCGCAGCGGGAAGCTGCCGTGGGTCACGTAGCTCCACTCGCTCAGGGCCTCGGAGGTCCCGCGGTCGTAGTAGCGCAGGCCCGCGTAGACCCCGTTGCCGTAGACCATCGCCGCCGGGACCCCGGTCGGGGACTCGACGTGGGGCGACCAGCTCTCGCCGTCGCTGCTGGTGCTCAGCCCGTCTTCGTAGGTGACCACGAAGCGGTCGTTGGTGAAGCTGACCGCGCCAAACTCTTCCAGGGCCGAGAGCCCGCAGTCTTGCCAGTCGATGCCGTCGGCGCTGCGCAGGCAGACCCGAGGCCCCACGGCGACGAAGGTCTCGCCGTTGGACGCCACCGAGCGCAGGAAGTCGCCGTCTTCGCCGAAGTAGCTGGGCGCGCCGAAGCTGGCCCCGCCGTCGTCGCTGCGGTGCACGTAGGCGACCCGGGGCGAGTCGTACTCGTCGCGGTGCTCGCCCACGGCGACGAAGATCTGCCCGTGCCCGGCGACGCCGTGGACGGGGGTGTAGCTGTGGTGCTCGCCGTAGGCCGAGGACCAGGTCTGGCCCCCGTCGCTGCTGGCGATCAGGTGGGCCTGGGCGCCGCCGGCCACGAAGCTGCCGTCGGCGTAACCCACGGCGTAGAGCTTGCGCCCGTCGACGCCCTCTTGGCCGGCGACGAGGTCCTCGTCCCAGTTCACGCCGTCGGTGCTGCGCATGACCATCGCGTTGCCGGTCCAGTCGACGCCGCCGCCTCCGACGGCGACCACGGCTCCGTCGCCCGCCGCGACGGCGCGGAGGATGTCCTCCTCGCCCATCTCGGCCTGGGTGTCGAACACCCCCGAGCCGACGATCTCCGCCCACTCGAGGGCGTCGTTGGAGCTCGCCCGTCGGCCGCCGTCGCCGACGGCGACGAAGATCCCCGCGGGGCCAGGGTCGGGCTCGCCGGTCGTCGACTCGCCGGTGTCGTCCGCGTCGTCGGAGCTGTCGGACTCCCCGGACTCGTCGTCACCGGTGTCGGACTCGTGGCCGATGGTGTCGCCGTCCTCGGCTCCGTCGCCCTCGTCCCCGCCGTCCTCGTCCCCGCCGCCGCAGGCGCTCAGGTTCAGGCTGAGGGTCAGGCTCAGGCCGAGCGCGAAGGGCAGCGCCCTGCTCGGCCTCCTCATCCGTAGAGCCTCTCCATGGTGCCCGTCAGCCCGATCTCGACGGTGCCGCCGCCCGGGAACACGCCGGTCACGCTCTTGCGGCCGCAGTAGTTTTGCTCGCCGCCCATGGCCTGGATGATCGACACGAGCATCGGGTTGTAGGCCTGGCCGACGAGGCCCTCGGGGTACCAGCCGCCGTCGAGGGGGGCCGGGCGCGGGGTGGTCTGGGCGAAGCGGAGGTAGCGACCGCGGGCGAAGGGCGTGTTCTGCCCGGCGAGCATCACCACCGGCGCCTGGTCGTGGGTGTGGCCGCCCGTGGCCAGCTCGCTGATCCACAGCACGATCGTGTTGTCGAACACCGTGCCGCCCTCTTCGGGGATCGCCTTGAGGCGCTCGACCATCATCGCGACCTGCTCGGCGTGCGCGGCCCCCTGGGCCGTGACCACGTCGACCTTGTCCTGGTCCGAGCCGGGGGCCGACTGGTGGGCGTAGTCGTGGTGGTAGTCCCCGGTCCCGCCGAGCAGCTCGATGGGCGGGACGTCGGTCTGGAAGCTGACCACCCGGCTGACCCGGCACGAGATCGCCGCCGCGGCCAGGTCGAGCATGGCCGGTAGCCGGTAGTTGTACATCTCCGGCGTCCACTCCCAGCCGCCGTCCCAGGGCTCGAGGATGGGCTCGTTGCACTCGAGGTTCTGGAGCGCGGTGACCCGCTCTTCGAGGTCGCGGACCAGGTCGCGGTGCAGCTCGAGCTTGGCCCGGTCCTCGGAGGACAGCTGGGGCATGAGCTGCTCGTACTGCTCGGCGGCGCGGTCGAGCACGGTCGTCCGCGCCGCAGCCACGGGGTCGCCCTCGGTGTCCGGGAACAGGGTCGCAAAGGCGGCGGCCGGGTCGACCACGTGGGGCACCTTGACCGCGTCCCCGTTGGGGTCGAGGCCGTAGTTCATGTGGTGGAAGGTCCCGTCCCACGGCCGGATCCCGTACTCGAGGGAGGCCAGGTCCGTCAGCTGCGAGTCCTGGGCGCGGACGATCTCCTTGATGATCTGATCGAAGGAGGGCGTGAGCGCGTGGCTCTTGACGTCGTCGTAGGTCTCGCGGGCGATGTTGCCGGTCATCGCCGTCATCCAGCCCTTGGCGTGGCCGTCCCCGTAGGGGTCGATCATCGCCGTCAGGTAGGCGAGGCCGTCGAGCACGACCATGTCGTCGCGGTGGGCGTGGAGCGGGGCGAGGATCGGGCTGAATTCTTCGGCGCCGAGGTTGCCGAGGTCGAACTCGAAGTCGACCTGGTCCGACTCCGGCGAGTTGGGCAGGCGCATCTTCCAGTTGTCGTAGTAGACGCCGTGCTCGTGGAAGAACACCACCAGGCGGCAGGGCGGGCCGTCGCCGGGGCCGGCGAGGCTGCGCTGGCCGAGGCTGGGCAGGAACAGCGAGGCTCCGCCGACGCCGGCCGCCTTGAGGAACTGGCGGCGGCGCATGGTCTGGACGTGCTGGGCGCGGGCACGCGCGGCGCGGCGCGAGCGGGAGAGCTTGATCCGAGGGGAAGCTTTTTTGGTCATGGTCGACTCCGTTCTTGGCTCGGGCTCAGTTGGGCGCCGCGTACTCGGCGAAGCGGGGGTGGGTGACGATGGCGACCATCAGCTCGGTGATGGAGTAGTCGACGGCCGCGAACGCGGCCTCGGTCTCGGCCAGGATCTCTTCGGTCTCGAACACTCGGCCGCCGCCGTAGGCGAAGCGCAGCCACTTGCGGGCCACGCAGCGGTGCACGTCGTCGCGCTCGGCGAGCTGGCTCATCATCTCGGGGGCGCCGTTGAACTGGGCCTCCTGGAACTCGCCCGAGGCGTCGATGGGGTTGCCGTTGTCCTCGTCGCGCCAGCGCCCGAGGGTGTCGTAGTGCTCGAAGGAGAAGCCGATCGGGTTGATGATGTTGTGGCAGGCCTGGCACTCCGGGGCCGCGGTCAGGGCCTCGTAGGCCTCGCGGTTGGTCTGCCCCTCCGGCGCCTCGGGGATCATCATCGCCTCGGCGACGGGCGGCGGGGCGCCGAGCGGCCAGCACAGCACGTCCTTGAGGGTGTAGACGCCGCGCAGCACCGGCGAGGGGTTGAGGGGGTGACCGTGGCCCGCCAAGAAGGCGGTCTGGGTCATGAAGCCCGCGCGCTGGCTGGGGTCGAGCTCGACCTCGACCCAGGTGTCGGGCTCGGGCTGGGCGATGCCGTAGATCTCGGCGAGGCGGTCGTTGACGAAGGTCCGGTTGGAGGTCAGCAGGTCCGTCAGCGTGCCCTGCTCGTCGAAGATCACGTGCTCGACGAAGCGCCGCGCTTCTTCCTTGGTGGCGGCTCGGGTGGCGTCGTCGAAGTTGTGCTCGGGCAGCTTCGAGACCTGGTCGACGCGCTCGAGGTCGAACCACTGCTCGTGGAAGTGCAAGAAGGCGTCGCGGGCCTTGGGATCGTCGAGCATGCGCCGGGCCTGGTCCTCGAGCTGCGCCGGGGTCGAGAGCTCGCCGTTGCCCGCGGCCGTCAGCAGCTCCTCGTCGGGCATCGAGCTCCACAGGAAGTAGGACAGGCGCGAGGCCAGCTCGTAGCCGCCCACGGGGGCGAACTCGCCGGGCTCGGGCAGCGCCTCGTCCTCGCCGGGGAGCTCGAGGCGGTAGAGGAACTGCGGGCTCTGGAGGAAGTAGGCCAGGGTCAGCTCCGCGCCCGCGCGCATGTCCGAGTCGCCGGGGGCCTCGTGGAAGAAGGCCATGTAGTCGACGCGCTCGTCCTCCGTCAGCGGGCGGCGGAAGGCCCGGCGCCCGAAGCTGTCGACGAAGCTCTGGGCGCAGCTCTCTCCGTCCATGGGCTCGCAGCCCATGAGCGCGGCCAGGTCTTCGGTCGCCAGCTCGGCGAGGGCCCGGGCGTTCTCGTCGTAGCGCTCGATCAGCAAGGTCGAGGGCACGAGGGCCTCGCCGTCGTTGTCGAAGCCGTCCGAGCTCGGGTCAGCCGGGAGCTCGAACTGCGGGACCTCGATGTGCGGGAAGAGGTCGCGGAGGGTGTTTTGATACTCGAAGTGGCTCAGCCGCCGGGCGGGCAGCTTGGCCCCGGGCTCGGTCATCTCGCCGCCCTCTTCGCCGCCGTCCTCGCCCTCGCTCGAGCCCTCCTCGGCCTCTTCGCCCGCCTCGTCGCCCTGCTCGTCCTCACCCTCGGAGGACGGACAGGCCAGCGCGAAGCAGGCGAGACCGATCCACGACCGTGTCTTCAACCAGCGAAAATCCATGCACGAACTCTAGGGGTCGCGATGGACTGTGCCAAATGGAGACTTCGTCGCCCCAACTACACTGCAAACATATTTTGACGGTAGCTCGGTGGTCAGCCCGTGCCGAACTGCCAACCGCGTTGTCTTCCCGTCTTTGGATCGCCAAGGCGCGACTACGCAACGAGTAGCGCTACGCAAGGAGTGCTGAGCTGGTCGGCTGAGCTAGTAGAAGGTGAAGCGCATGCCGACCATGCCGCTGTGGCGGGCGCGGTCGGGCACGAGCTCTTCGGCGCCGGTGACGTAGCGGCCGTCGTAGGTGATGCCGACGGAGGCGGCGGCGGTGGCGTTGAGCCAAAACTCGTAGCCGACCCCCACGTTGCCGCCCACGCCCACGGTCAGGGTGTTGTTGGGATCACCCGCCGGCAGGCCCTGGCCGCCGAGCCCGGTCCGGATGTACAGGCCGCGCCAGGCGAAGGCCTGGGCCTCGAAGTCGCCGCCGAACACCCACGAGCTCGCGCCCTCTTGGCGGCCCAGGTACTTGGCGCCGTGGAGGTTGACGCCGAGCAGGAAGCGCTTGGACACGCCGCCGCCGAAGCTGAAGCTCAGGCCCACGTCGGGGACGATGGTGTCCTTCATGAACGAGGAGCCAAAGTAGACGCCGGGGCCCAGGTAGACGCCCCGGCGATCTTGCGCGCCTTCGAACTCGATGCCGTTGGGGCCGCCGCGGACGGCGGCCTGGGCCTCGCCGGGCGCCGCGACCATGAGGCCCAGGCTCAGCGCGCCGCCCAGCGCGAGGGGTGCGAGGGCGAGGAGGGGGCGGGCGAGGGGCGAGGATCCAAAGTGGCGCGTCATGGCGGTCTCCAGCGATTTCAGCAGATTAAACCAGATTAAACATGGGCCAAGATGGCCCCGAAAGCTCAGCGCAAGGTGGTGACGTCGAGCACGACGTAGCCCCCCTGACCGACATTCACGGTCACCCGGCGGTGCTCGGCCCCGTGCTCACCGAACACGGTGATCTCGAGCTCGTGCTCGCCAGCGGGGACGGCCGCGCGCCCGATGAACACGCGATCGGGGAGGGTGGTCCACGAGCGCGTGTCGGGCTTGTCGAGGGCGACCATGGTGCCCTCGATGGCCAGGGCGCCGATCAACCCGACGGCGCTGTTGGCTTCGTTGCCGGCGGCGCGGGCACCCTCGGCGGCGGCGGCCCGGACGATCATGCGGGTGATCGCCGAGCCGATGATCCGCGGCTTGATCTCCTCGAACTCGCGCACGATCTCCGAGCCCATGTCGCTGACCAGGTCCATCTGGACCGGGACCCCGTCCACGGACCAGCCGGCCTCGGTGAACAGGTTGCCGGCGGGCTCGAGGTCGGGGTAGGTGACGACCTTGAAGGCGCCGTGCTCGAGCACGCTGGTGTCGCCGGTGACGTAGGTGTGGGCCAGGCCGACGGCGGCGCCGATCGGGATGCGCTGGGGGATCTTGTAGGGGACCCGCCCGGTCTTCACGATCACGAGGAGCTCGGCGAGGGGCTCGGCGGGTGCAGGCGCGGCGTCCCCTTCTGCGCTGGGCTCGGTCGAGCCG
>NZ_ABCS01000078.1 GCF_000170895.1 Plesiocystis pacifica SIR-1
TAGACTCCGGTGGTGGATCGGAGCGCCGCGATCTTTTGGACCCTCATCGTCTACAAGCTCGTGATGATCGCCATCGGGATCGCGGCCGAGCGCATGGCCAAGGACGACAGCGACTACTTCGTGGGCGGGCGCAACCTCGGCCCCGGGGTCGCGGCCCTGAGCGCCTCGGCGAGCTCGTCCTCGGTGTGGACGCTGATCGGCGTGACCGGCTACGCCTACGCCCACGGCCTCGCGGCGCTGTGGCTGTTCCCGGCCTGCGTCGGCGGCTTCGCCCTGAACTGGTTTTGGCTCGCGCCGGCGCTGCGCCGGGCGGCTCACGAGCAGCGCGCGGTCACGGTCACGGATCTGCTCGCCGGTCCAAGGCCGCGGGGCGGACAAGGGCAGGGGAGCCGCCGCGCCGTCGTGGTGGTGGCCTCGCTGATCGTGCTCGTGTGCCTGGTGACCTACGTCGCCGCCCAGTTCCAGGGCGCGGGCAAGGCCTTCGCCGAGACCTTCGAGCTCGAGTTCTCCACGGCGCTGCTGCTCGGCGCCGCGATCGTCGTGTTCTACACCCTGCTCGGCGGCTTTTGGGCCGTCAGCCTGACCGACACGCTGCAGGGCCTGATGATGGCCTTCGCCGCCCTGCTCCTGCCCATCGTCGCCCTGATCGCCGTGGGCCCGGGGGACCTGTGGGCCGAGCTCAGCGGCGTCGAGGGGGGCGTGGGCGCGGCGCTGACCAAGGGCGCGAGCGGGGCCGCGGCGATCGGCTTCGTGCTGGGTCTGCTGGGCATCGGCCTGGGCTATCCGGGCCAGCCCCACGTGGTCAATCGGCTCATGGCCCTGCGCGACGCGGACGCGGTGCGGACCGGCCGGCGCATCGCCATGGCCTGGGCGGTGGTGCTCTACGCCGGCATGCTCGTGCTCGGCTGGAGCGCCCGGCTGCTCTTGCCCGAGCTCGCCAGCCACGAGGACGCCTTCGTCGCGAGCACCGAGCAGCTGCTCCACCCCGTGCTCGCGGGGATCATGATCGCGGCGCTGCTCTCGGCGATCATGTCGACGGCCGACAGCCAGCTGCTCGTCGCGGCGGCGACGGTCAGCCATGACCTCATCGGCGGCGGTCAGAGCGACGCAGGAGCGGACCAGAAGACGAGCAGCCTGATGCGTTCGCGCTTGACGGTGCTCGCGCTCGCGGCCGGGGCGGTGGTCGTCGCGCTGTTCGTCGACGAGACCATCTTCTCCTCGGTGCTGTTCGCGTGGACGGCGATGGGATCAGCCTTCGGCCCCGTGCTGCTGGTCACCGTCCTCTACCGCCGACCGAGCACCGGCGGCGTCCTCGCTGCCATGCTCGTCGGCTTCAGCCTGGCCGTGATCGCGCACTGGATCCCCTCCGCCAAGGGAGGGGTGCTCGAGCGGATCGTGCCCTTCGTCGCCGCGCTAACGCTGTCCTGGTGGTCTGCGCGACGGACCGAGATTATTGCGCGTTAGATAAAAAGTAAGCCAGCTTGCCAGGGCAGCAGTGTCGTCCTACCTGATTAACAGGGACCCGCGACCACGGAGGCCGCGCCCCGAATCACGCCCAGGGAAGGGCACGCCGACCAGGAGGGTTGGGATGACCGCGATCGAAGCACGAGTGAACGAGCACTTTGGAGAACTGACCCCCGCCACGCGCGCTCCTCTTTCCGGAGCCGTCGCTCACAGGGTTCGGGGCGCGCGCCAGCGCCTCGCCGCGAGCGTGCGCCTGGTCCGGGCGCTGCAACGCCGCGACCTGGCTCGAGTGATGATCAGCGTCGGCGACCTGCGCCGCGCGGCTACTCGGTGAGCGCGGCGATCATCGCGTTGTAGACGTTGTTCCAGCCCTCTTCGGTCTCGAGCACGATCGTCGGGTTGTTGTCCGCGTAGTTGAAGTAGCTGCGCAGCGAGCCGTCGGCGCCGTAGATGTAGATGTCGTCGGTGCCCAGGCCGGTGTCGTTCAGGAGCTCCCAGGCGTCGACCTCGGCGGTGTCCTGGAGCAGCGGGAAGGCCACGCGGTCGATGAATTCTTGCTGCGTGGACTCGTAGCCCATCTGGTTGATGGCCAGGAAGTAGACGTCGTAGCCGTCGAGCTCGAGCTCGAGGCGCATCTCCTCGAGCTTCTCGATGGTGCCCTGGCAAATCTCGCAGGTCGTGCGCATCAAGGTGACGAGGGTGACCCGGCCCTTGTAGGCCTCGAGGCTGGTGGTCTCGCCGAAGTTGCAGCTCTGGGGCTGGAAGTCCTCGAGCTGGAAGTGGGCCCAGCTCGATCCGGGCGCCTTGGGGTCTGCGGGCTGGGGCTCTTCGAGGGGGGGCACGGCGTCGAGGGGGCCCTCGCAGTCGGGCTCGCCGGTCTCGGTGGTGTCGTCGGTGCTCGCGTCCGTGTCCGTGGGCCCGGCGTCGGTGGTGTCGCCGTTGGTCTCGGTCTCGCCGGCGGTCTCGGTCTCGCCGGTAGTCTCGGTCTCGCCGGTGGTGTCCGTCGAATCGTCCATGGCCTCGTCGCCCGCGGTCTCGCCTCCGTCGCCGGCCTCGTCCTCGGTGCCCGAGGTGCACGCGAGGCTCGTGGTCAGCGCGACGGCCGCGAGGGCCAGGAGGGTCTTGGATGCGAGGCGGGTCGAGGTCGGCATGGCAGGCTCCTAGGCGCCCGAGTCTATAACAATCTACGGCTCCGACCGCGGGGACGTGACGCGCGTGAGCCCTTCTTCCATACTCCGGCGATGCGCGTCGCCGTCGACACCCACGGTTGCCGGCTCAACCAGGCCGAGAGCGACGCGATCGCGGAGCAGCTGCGCGCGGCGGGCCACGAGCTGGTGCCAAGGGCGGAGCTCGCCGACCTCTACCTGCTCAACAGCTGCGCCATCACCCACGAGGCCGACGCGGACGCCCGCGCGGCGGTCCGTCGGGCGCGGCGGCACAACCCGGCGGTCGAGGTCATCGTCACGGGTTGCCACGCCAACGCCGAGCCCGAGGCCCTCGCGGCCATGCCCGAGGTCACGGCGGTGCTCGGCAACCTCGAGAAGGGCCGCGCCGAGCTGCCGCGGCTGATCGCCCAGGCGCTGGACTCTGCGCGGGGCGAGCGGGCGGATGGCGGCGCGTTCGTGTCGGTGTCGCGCCTGAGCCGATCGGTCCGGCGCGAGCGTCCGGACGCGTGGAGCCTGCCCCCGGCGACGAGCGTGCCGCGGACCCGCCCGCTGCTCAAGGTCCAGGACGGCTGCGACTACCAATGTAGCTTTTGCATCGTGCCCAGCGTGCGCGGGCGCAGCCGCAGCCTCGACGTCGAGACCCTGGCCACGCAGCTGCGCGGGCTCGTCGACGCGGGCCACCCCGAGGTCGTGCTGACCGGGGCGCACCTGGGCCTGTGGGGTCGAGACCTGGGCCAGGGCGAGCGGGGCTTGGCGGCTCTGGTCGCGGGCCTGCGCGCGGCCGTGCCCGAGGCGCGCCTGCGCCTGGGCTCCGTCGATCCTCACGAGGTCGACGACGCCCTGGTGAGGTGGGTCGCCCGGGGCGTCGACGGCCGCGGCGCGGGTCTGGTCCCGCACCTGCACCTGCCCATCCAGCACGGGGACGACGGCGTGCTCCGGGCCATGCGACGGGCCCACCGCGTCGCCGACCTCGAGCAGCTGGCGCCGAAGCTGCGCGCCGCCGACCCGCACATGGCGATCGGCACCGACGTCATCGTGGGCTTCCCGGGCGAGGACGACGGCGCCTTCGAGCGGACCCACGCGCTGTTCGAGGCCCTCGCCATCCCCTTCGCCCACGTGTTCAGCTGGTCGCCGCGCTCGGGCACCCCGGCGGTGGACCTGCCCGACCGCGTGCCCGCGCCGACGGCCGCGGCGCGCTCGAAGGCGCTGCGCGAGCGGGTCGCTACCAACTGGGCGGGCTTCGTCGACGGCCAGCTCGGCGCGCTGCGCTCGGCCGTGGTCCTGCGCCGACGCAACCGCCAGGGGCAGCTCGTCGCGCTGACCGACAACTACCTGCGCGTGGTCCTCGACGGGCCCGACTCGGCCCTCGGGCGGCGGGCGTGGATCGAGCTGCAAGGCCGCGAGGACAAGCGCGTCCGCGCGAGCTTGCGCGACTAGCAGGCCGGGGATTTCCTCGACACGAGCCACAGCACGCCCCCGACGCGCGAGTCCTTTGTCGCCGAAAGCTCGCAGTACACCCGGTACAGCTTCGTTTTGGCTTCGCGGTCTCGCACGCCGGTGACGCACTGTGGCCCGCGCCGAGAAAATCCCCGGCCTGCTAGTTGGCGACCTCGCTCAAAAAGTCCACGGCCGCCTCGACGACCTGGGGGTCCCGGACGATGCGGCGGTGCCCCAGGCCCGCGGTTTCGACCAGGGTCGCCCCGGGCCAGCGCGCCGCGAGGGTCCGGCCCTCGGCGATGGGCACGTCGTCGTCGTCCTCGTCGTGGATGATGAGCAGCTTGGCGTCGAGGGTCTCGGCCAGGGCGGTGACCTTGGCGTCGGAGAAGGGGTAGCCAAAGCGAGCCTCGATGCGTCGCTGCGCCCGACGACCGACCTTGGGCGCGAAGCCCAGGAAGGCCGCGGCGCGGTGCAGGTATTCGTCGGGGTGGGCCGGCGGCGCGACGTAGACGACCTTCTCGGGGGCGAGGCCGCGGGCCATGGCGATGGTCACCGCCGTGGTCCCGAGGGAGTGGGCGATGATCGCCCGGGGCTCGCCGATGACCTGGGCCACGCGCTCGACGGCCTCGGCCAGCTCGGGCAGCCCGGTCAGCCGCCCGTCGGCGTCGCCGTGGGCCGGCGCGTCGAAGGTCACCACGCGGTGACCGGCCTCGACGAGGGGCCGGGCGAAGGCGGCCATCTGCGCCCCGCGACCGGCCCAGCCGTGGACCAGCAGCACCGGGCCGCCGTGGAGCGAGCGTCGACCCCAGGCGAAGATGGGCACGTGGCGGCGATCGTCGAAGCGGATGCTCCCGCGCTCGGCCGTGGCCAACCATTCGTGCTCGCGCTTGGGCCGAGGGTGCTTGCGTGGGGTCAGGAAGAGCTGCTCGAGGCAGCGGGCCGAGAGCTCCGGGGAGACCCGGGACAGGGGCGGCGCCAGGGTCTGAATAACGCGAACGGTCGTGCTTTTCTCGGTCATGGTGGAGCGTCTCGTGGGTCGCTGGATCCGGAGACTCAGCGGGGTGAGGGACCCTGGGCGTCGCGGATCAGCCGCTCGAAGGCCCGCTTGGCGCGGCGCGGCGAGGCCTCGATGCCCATGAGTCGTTGGTATTGGTGGAAGGCCAGGACGAAGGCCCAGGTCTCGAAGGCGAGCTGACGGGTGTCGAGATCGGCGCGGAAGTGGCTGACTTCGACGGCGATCTCGGCGGCCCGGACCAGGGTCTGGCGCAGGTCCTCGAGGTGCATCACGAGGCGCTGGCGCACGACCCCGGGGCGATCGTCGAAGTCGGCCGCGGCGGCGACGAAGGGGCAGCCGCCGCGCATGGCCGTGGTCGACCACTCGAGCCACAGCTCGAACATCGCCTCGACCCGCGGGAGCCCCCGGGGCTTTTTGATGGCCGGCAAGACCACGTTGAGCCGGAAGCTCTCCGCCGCGGCGTCGAGGACCTGGCACTGCAGATCCTCTTTGGAGTCGAAGTGGGCGTAGAGCCCACTCTTGGACATGCCGACTTGCTTGGCGATGACGCCGATCGACAGACCCTCGAGCCCGATCTCGGTGGACAGGTCGAGCGCCTGGCTCAAGATCGCCCGGCGAGTGTCGTGGCCCTTACCCATGCGTCATCTTCGCTGCTTTTTCGAAATAGCACGACCGGTCGTTTGTGACAAGAGTTGTGACTCGGGCGGGGGGTCTCCAAGGGAGATCCCAAGGCACACAAACTACTGGTGTTGCATCTGTTCGAATCAATGCCAGCCACGAGAGCGCTCTGTTTGGCTCTCGGCGGAGGGGTCGACTCGAATCACCGGCTAGCTCACGAGAATTGGGGGTCTAGGCGGCCTCGCAGGCCTTGCCCGTGACTTGTGATTGCCCCTTGCGTGACTGACTTGTGACTGACCCATGGTACACGCCGCCCCATGCCGACCACCATCCTGATCGTGGAGGATGAGCAAGACCTTCTGGATACGCTGGAGTTCAACCTGCAGCGCGAGGGCTACGCCACACGCCGGGCTGCGAGTGGCCGGGCGGGCCTGGAGGCCGCCGCGCTGGAGCCGGCCCCGGACCTGGTGTTGCTCGATCTCATGCTCCCCGACATCTCCGGGACCGAGGTCTGTCGGCAGCTGCGCGCGGCCGAGCGGACCCGCAGCGTGCCGGTGGTGATGCTGACCGCGCGCGGCGAAGAGGTCGACCGCGTGGTGGGCTTCGAGGTCGGCGCGGACGACTACGTCACCAAGCCCTTTTCGGTCCGCGAGCTGATGCTCCGCGTCCGCGCCATCTTGCGCCGGGCCGGGACCAAGGCCGAGGCGCCCAGCCGCCTGCAGCACGGCGACCTCGAGGTCGACGTGGCCGGGCACCGCGTGTGGGTGGGCGGCAACGAGATTCGCCTGACGGCCCTCGAGTTCCGGCTGCTGGCCACGCTGCTGTCCCGCGCCGGTCGGGTCCAGACCCGCGACACCCTGCTCTCGGACGTCTGGGGCATGCACGCCGGGCTGACCACGCGCACCGTCGACACCCACGTGACCCGCCTGCGCAAGAAGCTCGGCGACGCCGGCAGCTACATCGAGACCCTTCGCGGCGTCGGCTACCGCTTCCGCGACTCCCAGGACGGCGGCGCCGCGCTGCCCCCAGGGGCGGGTGCGCCCTCGCCCTCCGCCTCCCCGGGGGCCAAGGCCGTCGAGGCGCGCTGATTCGAGCCCGCACCCGCCCGCCAGCCCGCGCAGCTCCCTGGCGAGCTGAGGCTGGCGGTACTTTCTCCACGGGAGAGTCAGCGTGCAACTCGGCGTCCGGGCCAAATTTTTCATCGTCACCGTGCTCATCGTGGTCGCGGTCGACTTCGCCGCGGGCGTGTACCTGCAGGTCAAGCTCAAGGCCGATCACGAGGCGCGCATCGAGGACGAGCTGTCCCGCCACGCCCGGGCGTCGCGGGAGTTCCTGGGCCCCCTCGACGCGCCCTGGGCCCCCGAGCTCATCGACCCCTGGGCGGACCGCCTGGGCGCGGCCATGGACACGCGGGTGACGATCATCGACGCCGAGGGCCTGGTGCTCGGCGACTCGAACCTCGAGGTCCGTGAGCTCGCCAGCCTCGAGAACCACGCCGACCGCCCCGAGGTCCGCTCGGCCCAGCCCGATCGCTGCGGGCTGTCCACGCGCTACAGCGAGACCCTGAACACCGAGATGCTCTACTGCGCGGTCGTGCTCGAGGGCGAGCGCGGCTACGTCCGCGTGGCGACCCCGCTGCGCGACCTCGACGAGACCTTCGAGCGCCTGCGCCTGGTCCTGGTGTTCGCGGGCCTGCTGGCCGTGGCCCTGGCGATCGGCGCGGGCTCGGTGGCGTCGAGGTTGATGTACGGGCGCCTGCGCGCGCTGATGGAGGCGGCCCAGGCCGTCGCCGAGGGTGACCAGAGTCGAGAGATACCTGTGACGAGTAGCGATGAATTTGGGGGCTTGGCCGGCTCGCTGAGCCGCGTGTCCAAGGAGCTGGAGCGGACGGTCAAGGAGCTCACCTCCGAGCGCGACTTGTTCGAGGCCGTGCTCCAGTCCATGGAGGAGGCCGTCCTCGCCGTCGACGCCGACCGCCGCGTGGTCGCGGTCAACCGCTCGGCGCGGGACTTGCTGAGCATCACCGGCAAGGTCCAGGGGCGCCTGCTGCTCGAGGTCGTGCGCATCCCGCAGCTGTCCGACGCCGTCGACACGGCCCTGCGCGGCGAGTCGCGCAGCATCGACGTCAACCTCGAGACCCGCAGCGGCCTGCACCACCTGCTCGTGCGCGCGACCCCGCGGGGCGAGGGCAGCGGCGCGGTGCTGGTGATCCACGACGTGACCGAGGTGCGCCGGCTCGAGACCGTGCGTCGGGACTTCGTGGCCAACGTGTCCCACGAGCTGCGCACGCCGGTCAGCATCATCCAGGCCAACACCGAGACCCTGCTGGCCGGGGCCCTCGACGAGCCGGCCCAGGCGCGCCGCTTCCTCGACGCCGTGCGCCGCAACGCCGAGCGCCTCGGCCAGCTGATCTCCGATCTCCTCGACATCTCGCGCATCGAGGCGGGCAAGTACGCCATCGAGATGCGCCCGCTGTCCGTGGCCTCGGTCGCGCGCTCGGTCAACAAGGCCGTGGCCGAGGCCTGCCGCCGCCGGGGCGTGGTGCTCGAGGTCGACATCGAGCCCGAGCTTCAGGTCCGCGCCGACGCGGGCGCCCTCGAGCAGGTGCTCATCAACCTGGTCGAGAACGCGGTCAAGTACGGCCCCGAGGGCGGGCTGGTCGAGCTGGCCGCGCGGGAGGACGGCGCGGCGGTGCGCATCGAGGTCCGCGACGAGGGCCCGGGCATCGCCCCGGATCACCGCAAGCGGGTGTTCGAGCGCTTTTATCGGGTCGATCCCGGGCGCTCCCGGCACATGGGCGGAACCGGCCTCGGCCTGGCGATCGTCAAGAACCTGACCGACGTGATGGGCGGCGACGTGGGCGTCACGCCTCGCGAACCCACCGGATCGATCTTTTGGCTGAGCCTCGGCCGCGTGACCGAAGATGACAATTCGACCCACCAGGCGAGTGGGGGGAATGGTCAGAGTTCGGGTGGCGGCGAAGAAATCAATATTGTCCAAAAGGCCGCTCAGGGCTGATTGAGCTGTAGTTTTCCAGTGGCAGTGTGACGGGACGCGGGGCCGGTGTCTGGCCCGTGTGTTGTTTGCGCAGGCGCCCGCGAGCCGTCGGTATTTTGTGACAGCCCATTGCTATGGGTGGAAATCATGGAGCGTCGGTTGTTCTCCGCTGCGCTGGGCGCACTCGCTGTGCCCTCGACGAAGCCCGACGGCTTGCACAACGTTGGTCCAGGGTCTTACGATGGGCAGCTAGGCCCGCGTAGGCGGGAGATCACGATGAGCGAGTCCGCGCCACGACAGACCCCCCGCGACTACGAGAGCGAGCTGCGCGGGCTCAAGACCAGCCTCCTGGCGATGGGCGGACGCGTCGAGCAAATGATCGGGCAGGGGACCCGGGCGCTGCTTCATCGCGACGCCGTCGGAGGTGCCGAGGTCCGCAAGGCGGACAAGGCGGTCAACGACGCCGAGAAGGACATCGACGGCATGGTCCTGCGCATCCTGGCCCAGCGTCAGCCCATGGGCTCGGACCTGCGCTTGCTGACCCGCGCGCTCAAGATGGTCACGGACATCGAGCGCATCGGCGATCTGGCCGTCAACCTCGGCAAGCTGGCCATCGACCTGTCCGAGCTGACCACGCCGGAGATGACCGTGCACCCCGCCATCGAGCGCATGGCCGAGACGGTCCGCTCGATGATCGCCGACGCCCTCGACGCCTTCGTGGAAGGGGACACCGAGCTGGCGCGCAAAGTCATCGCGCGCGACGACGAGGTCGACGAGCTCCACGACCAGGTGTTCGAGGAGGTCCTGCTCGGGATGATGGGCAAGAGCATGGGCGTGGCCGTTGGCATCCGGGTTCAAGAGGCCGGGCGCTTGCTCGAGCGCATGGGCGATCACGCCACCAACCTCGCCGAACAGGTGGTGTTCCTCGTCCACGCCGAGGACATCCGCCACCCGCCCCGAGAAGACTGAGGGGGTCTGGGCCCCTATAGTGCGCCGCATGACCGAGTCTGACGGCAGCACGGGCGGCGTCCCCCGCAGGGTGATCGCCCTGATCGTGGCAGGGATCCTGGTGACCCTGGTGAGCTCCGGTGTCCTGCTCTACTCGCGCTTGTCGGCCGTGGGCAGCGAGCAGTTCGAGGCGGTCCCCGACTTCCTGGCCGCGCCCGAGACCATCGAGCCGCGGGTCCGGGCGGTGTCCGAGGTCTTGATTCGCCTCGAGCTCGGGCGCAGCGCCATCGACATCGTCGACGGCACGGGGCAGCGCCACTCCA
Source organism: Plesiocystis pacifica SIR-1 (assembly GCF_000170895.1). Lineage (GTDB taxonomy): Bacteria > Myxococcota_A > Polyangia > Nannocystales > Nannocystaceae > Plesiocystis > Plesiocystis pacifica. The sequence goes on from NZ_ABCS01000078.1 coordinate 9,969, forward strand.
TCTCCCAAAACGGCAACTGGACTCGAGAGGAGTCGCCGGTCGAGGGCGGGAAGAGCTTCCCCCTCGCCGAGCTCGACTTCAGCGCGGTCCCGGCGATCGTCGCGTCGGCCACGGCGCGGGCCGGCACGAGCCCGACCCAGCTGGTCGCCGAGCGCGTCGAGGGCGAGCTGCGCTGGCAGGTGCGGGTGCCGGGGGAGGGCGGGGTGCAGGTCCTCGACTACGGCCTCGACGGCGCGCCGCTGCCTTGACCCCGAGAGCCCGCGATGTCCTGGCTCTGGCTCCCGTTCGCGGCGCTGCTGAGCGGACCGCCCGGGGAGCCTGGGTCGGCGGACCTGCCCGCGCTGACGTTGCGCTGGGACGCGCCGGAGCCCTGCCCGACGAGGTCCAGGTCCGCCAGCGCGTGGCCGCCTAACGGAGCGAGGGGACTGCGCTGCGCTGCGCGAGCTGTCGGCGGAGGCGAAGCTGCGCGGGCGAGAGCCGGGGGCCTGGTCTCTTCACCCGGGGTCGATGGCCTCGACGCGGTCGACGACGAGCCGCTCGTCCTCGACGTGAAAGCGCAGGTTGACCCCGGCCAGGCGCACCCCGTAGCTCCGCGACGCGTCGCCGCGCTGGTGCGCGGGCCTCGGGTCCCAGCGCAGGCTGTGCTCGATGGTCGCGCGCAAGCTCGAGGGCTCGGGCGCGGCCGCGAGGGTAGCCTCGGCCTCCGTCGAGAACGCGACCGCGAGGGCCGCGGGCGGGCTCGCGGCCCACTCGCAGCGGGCGTCGGCGGGGGCCTCGGCCCACGGCAGGTAGGGCTTGAGGTCGAGGACCGGGGTGCCGTCGAGGAGGTCGGCCGCGAGCACGCGCAGGCGTCGATCGTCGACGCCGAGGACCCGGACCAGGGAGAGCGCGAGGGGGTTGGGCCGGTGCGGCGAGCGGGTCGCAAACACGCCCAGGCGCGTGGAGCCGCCGAGCCGAGGCGGGCGCACGGTGGGCCGCCAGCCCTGGTCCGCGGTCGCGTGGAACACCGCGATGACCCACACGTGGCTGACCTGCTCGAGGCCGCGGAGCGCCTCTTGGGGGATGCGCTCACGGTCGAACTCGATGGTCGACTCGACCAGCTCGGCGAGGCCGCTCTGACGCGGGATCCCGAATTTTTCGGCGTAGGGCGAGCGCACCCAGGCGACGGGCTCGAGGGTCACCGAGGCGCTCATGGGCGACCGCCGAGGCCGGCGGCGGCGAGCAGCTGGCGCAGCCCCGGCGCCCCGGCGCGCATGGCCTCGGCCTGCCAGCCCAGGTAGCGCTGGCCGTCGATGAGGTAGACCTGCGAGAGGATGCGCCCGGCCTCGGGGTAGTCCTCGTCCAGGGTGCCCACGGCGCGGGCGCCCACGCGGCGCAGGAAGGGGAGGGCGGCGCGGTTGTGGATCGGCTCGAGCACGATGGTCGTGAGGATGTGATCGTGGCCGGCCTCGCGGATGAGGTCGTCGAGGAGGCGCGCGGCCAGGGCCACGCCCCAGCGCCGCGCCCCGGGGGAGGGCAGCACGGCGAGCTGCTCGATGTAGGCGACGCGCTGGCTGGCCACGCGCTCGAGCTCGAACTCGGGGACCCAGTCGACGGCCTCGCGCCGGGCCCACAGCGGCGAGGCGCGCAGCACCGGATCGTCGAAGCTGAGCCCAAAGCCCCAGATGGGCTCGGGGCTGTCTGCGCCCGCGGGCCGCTCGAGCACCCAGCCGCGGCCGTGCTCGAGCATCGCCCGGTAGCCGTCGGCGTCGCAGCCGAGCAGGAAGCCACCGGCGCGCGTGGCCCCGTGCTCGGCAGCGGCGGCCATGGGCAGGGCGCGCTTGACCGTCACGAAGGCCTCGGCGTCGGTGGTCGTCGCCCGGCGCAGGCAGGGGGCCCGAGGGTCGAGGGCGATCATGTCTCGTCGACCTCGATGATCCGCGCGCCGCGGAGCTGGTAGAGGATGGCGCCGAGGATGGTCTCGACCTTCTGGTTGTCCGCGAACGCGTTTGGCATGGGCTGGCGGTGCTCGGGCAGTTGGTACCAGGGCAGCTTGGGCATGCGGTGGTGGGTGGCGTGCTCGTTGAAGTTGAGCAGCCACCACGAGGCGACGCGGTTGGGCCGCAGGCTGCGGACGTGGAAGCGGACCTGTGGCCCGTAGCTGGTGTCGTAGTGGTAGATGTAGACGAGCAGGGAGTAGACCCAGGCGAAGGCCAGCAAGGGCGCGCCCAGGCACAGGCCCCAGACCCGCGCGCCGCCGAGCTTGGCCACGCCCAGGTGCACGCCCACGCCCACGGCGAAGGCCGCCATGGACAGCAGCTGGTCCCGCCCGGTCCACCCGCGAAAGGCCGGCGAGATGCGGCGCGCGACGGACAGCGGCATGGCGAGGAACAAGAGCACGGAGATCAGCGAGTGGATGAACCACCCGCCGGCGAACACCGCGATGAACCACAGGACGTGGCAGCGCAGCCGCGCGAGCTTCGAGGCCGGCCGCTTCAGCACGAAGGTGTCGATCGCCGAGGTGTGGTGATCGCGGCGGTTTTGGCCGTGGTGGAAGGCGTGGATCTTGCGGTGAATGCGGAGCGGGAGCATCAAGGGCAAGAGCAGGAGCTGACCAATGGCGTCGTTGATGCCGCGGTGCTCGGGCCACAGCTTCCGGTGCGAGGCTTCGTGGGCGACGACGTAGAGGCGGTGAAACCAGCAACCTTGCGCGAATACGCATAGGCCCACGACCAGGCGGTTTGCGCCTGCGTGATCCGCCCACAGCGTCAGCGCTGCGAGGGCCGCGAACACCCCGACGGACTCGAGCAAGAGGCGCAGCGTCAGCGGTCGATGGCGCGGATCGAGCGGCGTTTTGGGGCGCGTCACGACCTGGTTTTCGCGCACCTGGGGAAGGGAAACAATGTGGGTTTGATCGGGGGAATCAGGAATGGGGGTTGAGCGATATTGAGCTGTGAGGAGCGCACGCACTCGAATGATCGATATCGATTTTTTTTGGACTCTAGATCACGGCTGAGAACACATATGAAGTGAGCCGCGGTGGGCTCGGCGCCTGGCAGGGAGCGGAAGGCGCATGGTGACCGCGAGTCATGAAGGAGCTGTTCGAGATGGAAGACAAAGCCGACGATCGCCGCCCCGCCGCTGATGGCGCACGAACCCGGGGGGTCTTGGATCCCGGGACCACGATCGCCTACCGCTACGAGATTCGGGACGTGGAGTGCCGCAGCGCCTTTGGCCTCCGCTACCGCGCCTTCGACGTGGTCCATGGCGTCACAGTGTCCTTCCTGCGCCTTCGCCGGGAGTTCGCCGGGGACGAGGTCCGCGACCGCCTGTTCGAGACGCGGGCCTCGGCCTGCGACGAAGGCTCGGCGGTGGTCGACCTGCGCGACTACGGGGTCGACATCGACGGCCGGCCTTACCTGGTGACCGAGCGCGACGAGGCCAGCGAGAGCCTCGGTCAGCGCATGGCGCAGGGCCCCGTGGGCTACGAGGAGGCCCTCGGCCTGCTCCAGGCCATCGCGTCTGGGCTCGCCTCGGTCCACGTCGACGGTCTGGTCCACGGCTGCGTGGAGCCCGACTGCGTGCTCATCAACGACGCCGACAGCGGCCGCGCGCCCATCGAGCTGCGCTGCTTTGGGCTGCTCCCGGCGCTGGGCGGCGCCGGCTCCCGGGGCCGCGCGCTGTCCCTGGTCAGCAAGGCCGACTACGTCGCGCCCGAGGTCATCCGCGGCACCGAGCTGAGCCCGCGCACCGACGTCTACGGCCTCGGGGCGGTCGCCTGGGCGCTGCTCAGCGGCGCGCCGCCCTTCTCCGGGCCCAGCCTCAAGGTCTTCGAAGATCACCTGCACGGCGAGCTGCCCGAGCTCACCCTGCCGGCCGGCTCGGATCCGGCCCTCGCCGAGCTGCTCCAGCGGATGCTGGCCAAGGAGCCCGAGCAGCGCCCGGCGGACGCGGCCGAGGTCCTGTTCGAGCTCCGCCGCCTGCGTCCCTTTGCGACCTGCTCGCTCGCGGAGCCCGTGGAGATCAGCCAGGCGGCGACGGTCCCGGTGAGCCTCGAGCCGGTCGAAGAGCTGGCCGAGGTCGAGCCCGAGCAGCTCGAGCCCGTGGCCGGCGTACCCGGGTGGATCCCCAGCCCGGGTGAGGCGGCCGCAGCGAAGCCCTCGAGCACCACCAACAGCCACAGCGTCGTCGATCTGGTGTCCGCGCCGCGCTCGAGCCGTCGTCGCGGTCGCTCGCGCCAGGCTCGCTGGGTGGGCGTGGGTGCCCTCGCGGCTTCCCTGGCGCTGGCCTGGGGCGGCGCGCTGGCCAACGAGACCCGCTCGGCCACGCAGATCGTCGAGGCCGCGGATTCCCAGGCAGCCGCGCACGTCAGCTCGAACTCGGGCGAGAGCCTGCGCGCGGCGAGCTCGAAGGTCGCTCGGGACGACGAGGCCGCTCGCGCCGAAGAGCGCGAGCCCGCCCCGGCGCCCGCTCCGGCCGTCGAGCTCGCGCTGGCGCCCGAGAGCCCGGACGTCGTCGACGTCGGCCCCTCGAAGCTGCGCTCGGCCCACTTCAACGCCCGCAAGCGCGACCTCTACCGTCGCGCCGGTCGCTGCTCCGACGGCCAGCTCCGCCGGACGGTCAAGGTGGCGGTGCGCGTCGATCCCAGCGGAAAGGTCAGCCGGGCCTCGGTCTCGGGTCCCCAGGCCAAGTCCAAGCTCGGCCGCTGCGTCAAAAAGCAGAGCGCCAAGCTGAAGTTCCCGCAGACCCAAAACGGCGGCTTCCACACCTACACGCTGCACCTTCGCTGAGTTCTACTTTGCCCCCACGAGCGCCTCGAGACCGGGGGCGCTTCGTCGCTCCGCTCCTCCGCTTTGGCTTGGTGGGCAATGGAGTTCGTGCCTACGAGAAGGCTGGTGGTCGCCCCCGCAATCGGGGGCGTGGATTCGTTGACCAGTCCCTGAGTCGTGGACGTGGGGCAGGGAGGGCGTGGCGTCGTCCACGACGGCTAAAATAGACAGAGGGGGGGCCAAACTCGTTTTGGCCGACCCGCTGAGAGTTCGTTTCTCCATGTCGGCCCCAAGGCGGCCGCGACGTGATTGCGCGTCGCGGCCGTCGTCTTTGGTGTCGACGCGACAACATTGCGCATGCGCGCCGAAGCGTTGGCGCACGAAAAGCCAGCGCTTTCCCGGGACTGGTCACTCCTTCACCGTGGACGGGATGCCTATCTCGCTTGCGTTTGTCCGCCCCACCGGCCCGGATCTATGGGCCTTCTACCTGCTCATCGGTCTGTGGCTCGCCATGGGCAGCGCCGGCTGGTTGCTGCTGCGCTGGCTGTGGAGCTCGGAAGAAGGCCACCGCGGACTCTGAGGACGGGTCGACATGTCTGGCATCCCGTCTGCAATCGCTGCCCTCGGCCCGGGCGCCCTGCTCGCGGCCGAAACAATCCCCAACGAACAAGCGCTGGCCCTGGGTCCGACCCTGGGCTGGCTGGTGTTCGCCTGCGCCCTGCTCGTGATGGCCATCGCGGTCCTCGACGTCGAGCGGGTGCGCGCGTTTTGGTTGAGGACGGAAGATCCCCGCAGCCTCGGGGCCTTCCGCATCGTCTTCGCCCTCGTGTTGTTGCTGAACATCAACAACATGTGGGCCCACTTCGAGTTCCTGTTCACGGACGAGGGGCTCTACCTCGGCGACTCGGCCCGCCAGTACGGGGCCGGCAGGCAATTTTGGGGCTACGGCCTGGGCGGCGAAGGGGAGGCCGCCGGCTTCTTCGACCTGAGCGCGGTGCTGTGGTGGGCCAAGGGCCCGCGCTACAGCCTGCTGCACTTTTGGGACTCGCCAGGCTTTTTCTGGGGCTACATCGCGGTCTTCGAGATCGCCACGATCGCCTTCCTGCTCGGCTTTCGAACCCGGGCGATGGGCTTTTTGAGCCTGATCTTGACCCTGGGCTTGATGAACCGCAGCCCCATCTACCAGTCGGGCGCGGACGTGGTGTTCCGGGTGATGTTCGTCTACCTGGTGCTCTCGCGCTGCGGCCACGCCTACAGCATCGACAACTGGCTGCGCTGCCGAAAGCTGCGCCGCGCCGGTCGGCTGAGCGAGCGCGACGGCCCCGGTGAGGGGGCAGGCGCGATCGTCAGCGACGACGAGGGGAAGGACAGCGAGCAGCCTCGGGAGCTCGAGGCGATCTACCGGCGCATCCCGGCCTGGCCGCGGATGCTCATCCTCTTGCAGCTGGTGACGATCTACCTGTGGACCGGCTGCGCCAAGACGGGCTCGGTGTGGTCCAAGGGCGACTCGCTCTACTACGCCCTCAACCTCGACCACTTCTCGCGGGTGCCGACCCAGTACTTCGGCTACGTGTTCGGGACCAACCTGTTTCGGATGATGACCTGGACCGTGCACTTTTGGCAGATGGGCTTTGGGCTCATGGTGCTCGGGCTGATCGTCCGCTGGGCGCGGCGCGAGGGCCTCGAGCGTCCGGAGCAGCCCTGGCGTCGCTGGGCGCTGCGGGCGTGCTGGCTGGGCCTGGCGCTGCTGGCCCTGGCGATCACCTGGGTCGGCCTGCCGGTCCACATTCCCCCGGACGCCAAGCTGAGCCTGGGCGCGCTCCGTGGCCTGGTCGCGGGCGGCTGGCTGGTGTTCATCACCCTCTTCGCCCTCGGCTGGCGGCGGCTCCGGGATCGCCCCGTGGTCCTGCGCCTGCGCGGCCACGAGTGGACCTTGGATCTCGAGAGCTTCTGCACCGTGTTCCTCGGCCGCAAGCTGTGGCTGACCCTCGGGCTGTTCTTTCACCTGCACATCCTCGTGCTCATGAACATCGGGATGTTCGCCCCGGTGATGATCGCCGTGTACATCGCCTGCCTCAACGGCACCGAGGTCGCGGTCATCCTCCGCCGCCTCGGCATGGCCCTCGCCCGCCTGGGCGTGCCCGGCATGGCCGAGTGGGTCGTGCGCGGGGAGGCGATCACCCCCACGGAGTCGCTCGAGTTCATCCGAGAGCGCGAGGCCAAGGGCCTGCGGCGCGTCAGCCAGCCCCTCGTGGGCGCGCGCCTGCTGCCCGTCGGCGTGCTCGTTGCGAGCTTCGCGGGCGTCGTGGCCGGGGTCTTGGCTCGGGTCGAGGACGTCTCGTGGTGGGCCTGGCCGCTGGTCCTCGGCGTGGCTCTGCCCACGGCCTACGCCCTGGGCGGGCGCCTCGTCGGCGGCCGCGAAGGCACGAAGAGCAGCGACAGTGGCGACGCGAAGGACGGCTGGGTCTACGCCTACGGCGCGTTCGGCCGCGGGGTCGTCATGACCTTCGTCGCCGTCCACCTCGCGTGCGTGGCCGCCTGGTCGATCCCCGACAAGGACTGCACCCGCTCGTTCCGCGCGCCGGCCCGCGAGGTCGTCAAGCCGTGGATGTACCGGACCCAGACCCACCAGTCGTGGAACATGTTCGCCCCCAACCCCACGCGCTCGAACGTGTTCATGAAGGTGTTCGTCACCGACGCGGAGGGCGAGCTGTGGGACCTCTACACCGACGCGAACTCGCCGCGGAACAAGATCCAGCCGTGGTTCATCTACGACCGCATGGGCAAGATCACCCGTCGGGTCACCGGCAAGGGCAAGCACTACCAAAAGTGGGTCGCCCGCTACCACTGCCGGATGTGGGCCCTCGAGCACGACGGTGAGGTGCCCGAGGAGGTGATGATCATGAAGCAGTGGTATCGCGTGCCCTCGCCCGAGACCATGCGCAAGCGCGGGCCCTACCAGCCCGAGGACTACCTGGCCAAGCACGGCCACCAAAAGGAGGTCTACACGGCCAAGTGCGCCACCGAGCCCGACGCCCAGCCCACCAACGAGCTGCGCCGCCGCCACGGTCTGCCCGAGGTCGACGAGGCCACCATCCACCGGGCGACCAAGCGCCGGAGGCCGCGCTGGGACTCCCGCCAGGGGGTCGAGAGCAAGGTCCGCAAGGGTCGGGCGAAGGCGACCAAAGCCCTGCGTCAGGCCAAGCGCGAGGCCCAGCGCCACGCCTGGCAAACGCTCGGGGCTCAGCCTCCCCAGCGCTGAGCGCTCGCGCCCGAAGCGAGGAGCCCCCCGCCGACGACGTCGACGGGGGGCTCGACACGTGGGACTAGCCACTAGCCGATCGGCTCGTACTCGTCGCAGGTGCTCTCGATCAGGTCCACGGCCTGCTCGAAGAAGTCGGTGTAGTTGGCCTCGCACACCGAGCCCTCGATGTGGTTGGGGAAGTAGTTGACGAACTCGCGGATCTTCGCGGGATCCTGGGACTCGGCCGGGCAGATGCCCTCCTGGTCGTTGATGAGCCCGAGGGTAACCACGCCCGAGCCGTCGCCGATCTTCTGGGCGACGACGTTTTGGTACCAGCCCGCCGCGGTGCCGGGGGAGTCCGTGTCTTCTTCGTCGGTGATGATGGTCAACACCAGCACGGCGTCGTCGCGCAGGAAGCCCGAGTTGCAGCCGCCGGGGCCGTTGAGGGTCGGGCCGATGGCCTGGGTGAGCGCGGCCATGGGGCGCTCGCTGTTGTCGCCGTCGGTGCCCACGGAGGCGATGCAGTTGAACTTCTGGGGCAGGGCGTTGAAGTCCTCCTGCGGGGTGATGAAGCGCTGGCCGCCGGCGAGGTCACAGAACTCGTTCGAGGCGTCGTCCCCGAGGGGGAAGGTGACGCCGCTGCCGAGGGTCTCGTCGCACACCGAGGGCGCGCCCGCGCAGCCGTCGATGCCGTCGAACACGCACAGGAAGGGGAAGAAGTTGCACTCGATCTGGCAGTCGTTCCAGTAGGCGTCGGTGTCGACGACCATGATGTGGTAGCTGTCGACGTCGGCGATGGTCTCTTGGATCTTCGCAATGAAGCCCGGGAAGCTGGCGATCAGGTTGGCCTGGTTGTCGCCCATGGACCCCGAGTTGTCGATCACGAACAGGAAGTCGATGGCCGCGCAGCCCGTGTTCCCTGCGCCGTCGTCGGCCGACTGTTGACCCTCCTCGTCCGAGGGCAGGGTGTCGAGCTTGACCCCGCCGGTGGTGGTCTCCTCGGCCTCGTCCTCGCCGTCCATCGGCGTGTCGTCGTTGCTGTCGTTGTCGTCGCCGGCCTCGTCGGTGTCGCCCGAGTTGCTGTTGCTGTCGCCGCCCCCGAGGGTGATGGTCGAGGGGCCGTCACCGAAGGTTTCGCCGCCCGTGCCCGAGTCCGAGCAGGCCGTCGCGGCGAGAACGAGGGCGAGGGTCGAGACGAGGGGAGGGAGCGAGTTGAGGCGATACATCGTCGTTTTTCCAGTGCTCAGAGCGTTTATAGAGTGGGACGGGCGCGCCACCATACTCGGGATCGGGGACCGTCGTTGTCAAGGGCGGGCGCCGCTCAGCGCAATCGCAAAAGCGCAAATCGAAGCGCACGGAGGCGACGGAGCATGCCTCGGTCATCTCGGCGGTAGGCGTGAGCTTCAGCTTCCGCCTCGGCGATGTAGGCTGCGACACGGTCGCTACTCAGGCCGAGGGCGTCGCCGAGCTCGCGGGCCCGCGCGCGCTCGGTGTCCTTTAGCTCGTCGACGGCGGCGAGTGCCAGGGCGCCGATGAGCAAGAAGGGCCCGCGGATGCTCCCAGGCTCGATGAGCGCGACGACGTGTTCGCGCCGGACGTCGCTGACGTCGAAGGCCAGGAGGTGATCCTGGACGTCCTCGGGCATGTGGTAGCGGGCGAGGATGTCCTGGAGGCAGCGGCGCTCGGGGGCCGAGAGCTTGCCGTTGGCATCGGCCGCGATCCACTTCGCCGCCTTGAGCAGGTTGAGCTCGTCCTCGAGGCTCAGCGCTTCGCCGATCGCCTCGCGGGCGTGGGCGTGGACGGCCTCCTCGGCGGCCTCGAGGGTCTCATCGTCGAGGCGGTCGAGCAGGGAGGTCGTCGACGCGAGGATGGGGTTGTCCGCGACCATGATCGGCAAGGCTCGGCGCGAGAGTATCAGGCCTCGTCTCGCCCCGGCGGACCGCCGTTCACGCGCTCTACCCAGCGCGCCGTCGAGGCGGCACGATGGCCGGGTGCCGAAGCGTAGCCTGAGCCAGCCCCCGCCCTTGTTGAGCATGATGACGCCGCTCCAGGTGATCCTCCGGAGCGCGCGGGCCGTGGGCCAGGGGCCGCGCGCGTTGACCGTGCTGCTCCAGCGCATGACCTCCAAGGACCGCAAGCCGGAGGTCTTCGCCGGGCACCGGCCGGCCGCGCGCGACGTGTTCGTGGCCTGCTTCTCCAAGTCGGGGACGAACTGGGCGATGCAGCTGGTCGTGCAGATCGCCCACCGGGGGGCGGCGCAGTTCGAGCACGTCCACGACCTCGTCGCCTGGCCCGACTCGCGCTTCCCGGGGATCGTCGCCCTCGACGATCCGGCCCCAGCCGCGGGCGCCCCGACGGGGCTGCGGGCGATCAAGACCGCGCTCGAGGCCGACTACGTCCCCTACGGCCCGGAGGCCAAGTACGTCTCGGTGATCCGCGACCCCAAGGACGTGTGCGTCTCGGCCTACTACTTCCTCACCGGCGTGTTCGGCCTGCGCGGGCACGTCGGGCTCGACGCCTGGGTCGACCTGGCGCTCGAGCCCGGGAGCTTCCTGACGACCTGGCCGGGGCACCTGGCCGGCTACTGGGCGATGCGCGACCGGCCCAACGTCTGCGTGCTCGAGTTCGCGGCGATGAAGCGGGAGCTCGGCGCGGCCGTCGACGCCATCGCCGAGGTCATGGGCGTCGCCCTCGCGCCCGCCGAGCGGGCCGAGGTCATCCGCCGCGGGGGCTTCGACTACATGAAGGCCCACGAGGCCCAGTTCGCGCCGCCGCGGCTGCCCTTGCTGACCGGCAAGCAGCGCGGCGAGATGGTCCGCTCGGGCAAGGCCGGCTCCAGCAAGCAAGAGCTCAGCGCCGCCCAGGCCCAGCGCATCGACGCCATGGTCCTCGAGGGCCTCGACGCGCTCGGCTGCGACTTCCCCTACGCCGAGCGCTTCATGGCGGGCTGAGCAGCGCCCCGGGGCCATATCGGGGCTCTCGCCCATTTGATCGCTTGACTTCTAAGTTAAACGTCTGTTTAACTTAGAAGTGGCTGGATCGCGACGCCCCCCGACGCGCAGAGACGGAGATGCTCGCCGAGGCGCGCTGCTCGAGGCCGCCCTCGAGCTGTTCGCCGAGCGTGGCTACGCCGGCGCGAGCGCCCGAGCCATCACGAGCCGCGCGAACGCCAACGTCGCGGCGATCAAGTACTACTTCGGGGACAAGGCTGGGCTGTATCACGCCGCGCTCGAGCTCGCCCATGCGCGGATGCTCGCGGCGGTACCCGACAGCGCGGAGCGCAGCGAGGATCCCGAGCAGGCGCTGCGCGACTGGTACGAGTCGCGCATGCGGGTCGCCGTCCGGGTCCACGTCGACGGGGACCCGGCGGCGCGGCTGCTGGTTCGCACGGCGAGCGAGGCCGCGATCGTCCCGCAGCTCGACGCCTTCGTCGGGCGCGCCAGCCAGGCGATGCAGGCCGAGCTCGAGGTCCTGCTCGCGCGCCTCGACTCGAGCGCGGACGCAGCGTCGGTCGAAGGCGCCGCCCGCCTGCTGCTGTTCTTCGGGACGCACCTCGCGGAGGACGCCGCGGCGCTCGAGCGCTTCGGGCTCTCGCTGCCCCGGGGGGGCGCCGAGCTCGACGACTTCCTCGAGCGGACCTGGACCTTCCTGCGGGCGGGTGTCCTCGCCGCCTTGTCCCAGCCCACGCCCTCCAAGCCCCCAGAGCCCCCAACCTCGCCATGAAGTCCAGCCTCCCCTCACCGCTCACCCTCGTCACCCTCTTTGCGCTCTCGCTGGCCTCGACGGCTTGCAAGCCCGCGACCTCGGACCCGCAGGAGTCCGACGCGGAGGCCTCGACCTACTACCGCGACGTGCAGCCGATCATCGCGGCGGAGTGCGGGGGCTGCCACCAGGCCGGCGGCCTCGGCCCGATGGAGCTGTCGACCTACGAGCAGCTCGTGAACTTCGCCGAGCTCGTGGACGAGTCGATCCGCGCGGGGAGCATGCCGCCTTGGCAGCCCGATCCGGACTGCCGCAGCTTCGCGGGGGAGCGGAGGATGAGCGAGGAGGACAAGCAGACGGTGCTGACTTGGATCGAGCAGGGCATGGCCGAGGGCGATCCGGCTGACGCGACGCCCGTCGAGCCCCCAACGCTCGAGCTGGAGGGGGTCACCGAGGTGGTCTGGTCCGCGCAGCCCTACACCCCCGACGCCAGCACGCCCGACGACTACCACTGCCTGGTCATGGACATCGACTTCGCGGACGAGACCTACCTGACCGGCTACCAGGTCGTGCCAGGGGACCCGGCCGTCGTCCACCACATCATCTTCTACCTGGTGCCCCCGAGCGGCGCCGACTCGCTGCTCGCCGCGGACGCGGCCTCCCCCGAGCCTGGCTACGCGTGCTTCGGCAGCTCCGGGCACGGCGGACAGCCGATGGGGGTGTGGGCGCCCGGGGGCCTGCCTGTCCAGTTCCCGGACGACTCGGCCTTCGTCGTCGAGCCGGGCTCGAAGCTGGTCGCGCAGATGCACTACTTCACCGGGGGGGGCGTCGCATCGCCCGACGACTCGCAGCTGCAGCTGGCGACGAGGGCGGAGGCGCCGGGGCTGCGCGTGTCCATGCCCCTGCTCTCGGGCTTCTTCGACATCCCCGCCGACGACCCGGCCTACACCGTCGAGTTCAGCCTCGAGATCGACGACCCGCAGACCAAGCAGATCTTCTCCGTCATGCCCCACATGCACCTGCTCGGGCGGCGCATCGACCTGCACCGCGAGCGCGACGGGGAGCAGACCTGCATCGCGCGCATCGACGACTGGGACTTCGACTGGCAGCAGTTCTACGACCTCGAGCTCGGCGACTTCGTCGAGGTCCGAGCGGGCGACACCCTGCGCTACTCGTGCACCTTCGACAACTCGGCGGCCAACCAGCCGATCGTCGACGGCGAGCAGCGGACGCCCGGGCCCGTCGCGGTCGGCGAGGGCACCCTCGACGAGATGTGCCTGCACGTCGTCGCGATGGTCGAGCCCTACGTCGAAGCGGAGCCGACCGCGGCCTGCCCGGGCATGCTCGAGTGCGCCGAGCAGAGTTGCCAGCCCGAGGACGGCCTGTGCTTCCTCGACTGCAGCGAGCAAGAGCCGAGCGCGTGCGGGGACTGCCTGCTGCCGGCGCTAAACGGCTGCGGCCAGGCCTTTTGCCCCGACGAGGCCGACGCGGTCGTCGGGTGCCTGGCGCTGAACTGCGAGGCAGACTTCACCGACGTGGCGGCTGTCCGCGACTGCCTCGCGGGCGTGTGCGCGGCCGAGTTCCAGGCGAGCTGGGCGTGCTACTCGCCGCACTTGTACGCTGGCGAGTGCGACGCCCAGTTCGGGCCCTGCGGGCTCGAGTTCTAGCTAGACGGCTCAGCCCGCATCGGAGGGACGAGCGGAGCGCGACGAAGCCGGGGCGAGGTCAGATCTCGGAGAACATGTAGGGGTGCAGGGTCTCCTGCAGGCGCTGGCGGGGATCCGAGCCGTCCATGTACCACAGCGCGCAGGCCATGCTCGACAGCAGCGAGTTGCCGTCCTGGGGCGTGAAGCAGTAGCCGGTCACGCGCAGGCCGTCCTCGGACACGTGCAGGCAAGCCGGGGGGACCACGGTCTGGTTGAGGATGCGGCCGTAGAAGCCGTGGTCGCGGCCGAAGGAGAACACCGTCGCGGCCGAGCGCTTCTCGGTCAGGGCGACGCGGGGGTTGGACTGCAGGCGCTCGATGACCTTGGCCTTGGTCGTGGGCTGGCTGAGGGTCATGGAGAACTGCAGCACGTGCATGTACTGGGTCGGCAGCTTGACCGCGCTCGAGAACAGCGACAGGTCGTGGCCGAGGGTCTTGAACACGTGCCAGGCGTCGCGGGCGTGGTGGGTGCCAAAGCGCGGGTCGGAGTGCTTGCCGACCTCGGGGGCCGGGATGAAGCCCGAGGCCTGGGAGATGTCCGTGGACCGGCGCAGGCACAAAAAGCGCGCGTCCTCGACGGCGATGTCGCCGTTGACCTGTCCGCCGAGGGTCTTGAGCATCCCGCAGATGTTGTGGGTGTTGCAGGACACGATCTGCACGAAGCGCTCGTCGAGGTTGAGGGCGCTGTCGTTGATGCCGCGGGCGTACTGCTGGCCGAAGCCGAACTCGCTGCCCTGCGCCATGTAGACCTTGGGCCCGGCGATCTCGAGGTAGCGGGGCTTGAGCTGGTTGCCCACGGGGGTGCAGTCGATGACCGCGCTGGCTCGGGCGATGGCCTCGTCGGCGGTGTAGCTGACGGTGTGGCCGATGCCCTCGAAGTCCTTGACCTTGTCCGAGTCGACGACGAGCTTGGCCCCGCGGCGGATCATGCTCTCGACCTTGGCGCGCTCGTCGGTCAGCGGCGTGCGCTTGTGGAAGGTGACCTCGTCGATCTCCCACTGCTTCTCGAAGGCCGTGAACAGGCCGATCAGAGGCTCGCCGATGGTCCCAGTGCCGATGATGTGGACGATGCGCTTGGACATGTGCGGCCTTCTATCCTTCGCGCCCGTCGAGTCAAGGTGCGCGGTCGGCCCGCGACGATGGACTCCGCACGGGTGAGGGCCGCTCACGCGGATTGAGACTGCGCGGCCCTGGCTCGGCCTCGGCGGCCAAATTCGCGGCCCGAGCCGAGGTCGCCGTGCGTGCTCCGGCGACCTCGGCTATGCCGCGATCATGCTGCGCAGCGACCGCGAAGAGTGGGGATCCTGGGTGTGTGCGTTCGCTCGGAACCTGGCGTTCTTGGCGATCCTCGGAGTGCCGATCCTCGGCGGGTGTGCGTCGAGCTCCGGCGCCATCGAGGACGGGCGGGTCTCGGCGACCACCCTCGACAGCGCCCTCGAGGGCCGGCCCATGGCCTACTCGGTCTATACGCCGCCCGGCTGGGACGGCGAGACGCCCCTGCCGCTGGTGGTCTTCCTCCACGGCGGCGGCGACGACGAGACCGTGCTGTTCGAGCACGCGCAGATCACCGCGACCTTCGACGAGTGGATCGAGGCGGGGGTGCTCGATCCTTTCATCCTCGTCGCCCCGGACGGCGAGCGCGGCTTTTGGATGAACTGGCACGACGGCAGCCACCACTACGAGGACTTCGTCGTCGACGAGGTCATCGCGGCCATGCGCGCCGACTACCCCATCGCCGAGGGCCGGGAGAACCTCCACCTCATGGGCATCTCCATGGGCGGGGCCGGGACCATCTACACCACCGTCCACCACATCGATCGCTTCGCCTCGGCGACGGTGCTCAGCGCCCCGATCTTCGACACCGATCGGACCATGAACTTCCTCAACGGCGGCTTCATGCGCCGCGTCCCCGTCGAGCGCATCTTCGGCCCCGTGGGCCCCGAGGACCGCGAGCGCGTGGCCGCGAGCAACCCCTTCGAGCAGCTGCAGTCGGCCGCCGATCTCCACGGCACGCGGCTGTTCCTGGGGGTGGGTCGCCGGGACATCCCAGGCCTCTTGCCGAGCAACCGTGAGTTTCACCGCCACCTCGTCGAGCACGACGTGCCCCACCACTACGCCGAGTATCGGGGCGGGCACGACTGGCGCTCGTGGTCGCGGCTGTTCCCGATCGCGCTGTGCCTGCACACCCGGGCGGAGGCCTGCGCCCTCGCGGACAGCCGCTTTTTGGAGCTCGAGCGCGACGGGCGAGTGGAAGATCTGGCCCGCGGCTTCGACGTGGCTCGGCCCGCTCCGAGCTCGGGCGACGAGTCGGCCAGCGAGTAGGGCAGGGCGCGGCCGCGTGTCGCGGCACGGCTCCTCTGGTACTGTCCAGGCGAGCCATGCACCCCATCCAACGCATGATCGAGACGCTGCACGGCGAGGGCCGCTGCCCCCGACTGCGCGTCGACGTGACCCAAGAGCAGGTCGTGTGTCCGGACTTCGTGGTCGAGCGCCACGGCGAGAGCCTGATCATCGACCTCGACCCGGAGTACCCCCTGGACCTGGCCTTCACCGAGGTCGGCGTCGAGGCGGACCTGTCCTTCGGCGGCTTCGTGACCCGCTGCGTGTTCCCCTTCGCCGCCATCTACATGATCTTCGACCGCGAGACCGGTCGCGGGATGAAGTTCGACGCGGCCATGCCCGAGTCCGTCCGCCGCCAGCAAGCCGCGCCCAAGCCTGCCCCCAAGCCCAAGCCGCGCCTGGTCGCCGTGGGGGACGAGGGCGAGCCGGAGCCGAGCGAGCAAGCCGAGCAAGCCGAGCAAGCCGAGCAAGCCGAGATTGATCCGAACCTCGCCAAGGTGAAGGTCGACAGCGGGGCCAAGCGCTCGCGCCGAAAGCGACGCAAGAAGCGAGGCGAGGCGAGCGAGGCGGCGCCGCCCAAGGCAGCACCGCCCAAGGCAGCACCGCCCAAGGCAGCACCCGTGGAGGCCGCGCCCGAGGTCGCGAGCGAGCCCGAGGCAGCGCCGACCGCCGACGCGGCGTCCGAGGCCGAGTCGAACGGGGCCAGCGAAGAGCGCGCGCAGACCCGCCGGGCGGCCTTCCGGGTCATCGACGGCTCGGACTGAGGTCCCGACCTTCCCGTCGCGCAGCGCCTGGGTCGAGCGGGGGAGCCCTTGACTGCGCACCCAGGGGGCCGCGCGGCGAATTGGTCGCGCAGTGCCCTGGACAGGTCCGAGAGCAGGTAGAGGCGGTCGGGGGTGGACAGCAGCAGGACCTGGCAGTGGACCCCGCTGGCCTCGCACAGGCCAAAGATGTCCTCGGGGGTCGCGCCCGGGGCCAGCGGCAAGAACACGTCTCGGGGTCCTCGGCGCCCTCGCGTCCATGGGCGGACGCGAGGGCGCCGAGGGCTCGGGCGCGGGCGGCTCGGCGCCGGGCTCCGCGTGCTGCACGCGAGTCAGCCGGCGAAGCTCGAGGGGCTCGACGCTGGGGTCGATGGGCGCGTCCCCGAGCGAGGGCAAGGCGCCGCCGCAGCCGACGACGAGGCTGAGCCCGCCGATCAGGCACGCGCGCACGGAGAGAGGGCTCGAGACTCGCATCGCTGCCTACGCGGGCAGGATAGGGCTCGAGCCGTCACTTGGGTCCTGGCGAGCGAGGGAATCGCTTGCGCCGGTCAGACCCCGAGCAGCTCGCGGATGGTCCCGCTGACCATGGCCGTGGGCAGGCACATGCGCGCCCCGGCGTCGCGGGCCGCCGATCGAATCTCGTCGGTGGGCTCGTCGTGC
The DNA here is from genome assembly GCF_000170895.1 of Plesiocystis pacifica SIR-1. Classification (GTDB taxonomy): domain Bacteria; phylum Myxococcota_A; class Polyangia; order Nannocystales; family Nannocystaceae; genus Plesiocystis; species Plesiocystis pacifica. Next base: position 27,129 of record NZ_ABCS01000078.1, read on the forward strand.
ACGGCGATGATCTGCGGCTTGTGCTCGGAGCTGGCGAGCTTTGAGATGACCTTGCTGCTCTCGAGGTCCGGCACGGTCAGCGAGACGATGACGTGGTGCGGCGGGGCGGTCTTGGCGACGAGGGTCGCGTCGGCGCCGGTCTGGGCGGTGAGCACCTCGACGGCGGGCTTGGCCTGGGTCAGCTCGTCGCGGACCTTGGTCCGAAAGTCGGCGTTTTGGGTGACGACCAGGACCTTGGTCGCGCCCTTTTGCTTGGCCGCCTGCTGGACCTCTTCGTCCTTGAGCTTGAAGGCCTCGATGACCCGGCCGCGGACCTCGAGCACGTCGAGGGGCTTTTTGAGGCAAGCCACCGCGCCGGCGTTGATGATCCGCTCCATGTTGGCTTCGGTGTAGTAGCCGGTGATCGCGATGACCTCGGTGTTGGTCGTGGCCGCGTCCTTCTTGAGCCGGGTGCAGACCTCGAAGCCGTCGACGCCGGGCATCATCAGGTCGAGGAAGATCAGCTGGGGGCGGAAGGTGGCGACGAGGCGGCCGGCGTCGAAGGCGTCCTTGGCGACCTCGACCTCGAACTTGTGGTTGAGCTCCTTGACCACGTCGCTGACGAGCTCGAGGACCACGGGCTCGTCGTCGACCACGAGGATGCGGCCGACCTCCGTGCCGGTCGGGACGTTGAAGGGGATGCCGCGATCTCGGCACACCTTCTCGAGGTCCTCTCGACGCACGCGCCGGTGGCCGCCGACGGTCTTGAACGCGGGGATGAGGCCGTCCTCGATCCACCGGATGACTGTCGTGGGGGTGACGCAGCAGATCTTGGCCACGTCGTGGGTCGAGTAGGTGTCCTTGACTGGGGGTGTACGTCCGCGACTCATTAACTGGGTTCCGTATCGGATGGCGGGGGGGCGGTTGGGGGCGGCGGGCCTTCGCGGGGCAGGGTCACGGTGAAGGTGGTCCCGCGCCCCGGCTGCGATTCGAGGAGGATATCACCCCCGTGATCGCGGACGATGCCGTAGGAGATCGAGAGGCCCAGGCCGGTGCCCTTGCCGATCTCTTTGGTGGAGAAGAAGGGGTCGAAGATGCTGTGGCGAATCTCTTCGGGGATGCCCATGCCCTCGTCGGACACGGCGAAGATGACCGTATCGGCCTCGCCCTCGCCCAGGCGAATGCGGATGGTCCCGCCGCGGGGCATGGCGTCGACGGCGTTGGACAGCAGATTGAGCAGGACTTGCTCAATCTGGTCGGCGTCGGCCATCAAGGTCAGGGGGCGCTCGAGCTGCTCGGGCTCCCGGAGGATGCGCACGTTGTGCATCTTCCACTGGTACTCGCCCACCCGGACTACCCGGTCTACGAGCGTGGCGAGATCGACCTCGGTCCGCTCGCCGCCTTGCTGGGAGCGGGAGAACAGCAGCACGCCCTCGACGATCTTGCGGCAGCGCTCACCGGACGCGGCGATGCGCTCGACCTTCTCGCGGATCTTGGGCTCGAGGGGCTTCTCCAGCAGCAGCTTGGAGTAGCCGACGACGCCCGAGAGCGGGTTGTTGATCTCGTGAGCGATGCCCGCGGCGAGCAGGCCGACGGCGGCCATCTTCTGCGACTGCAGGACCTGCTTTTCGAGGGCCCGGCGGATGCGCAGATCGAGGCCGACCAGCACGGCGCCCTTGACCTCGCTGCCGTCGCGGAGCAGGCGGCCCTCGAGGTGCACGGGGATCTCGTCGTCCTCGGCCCCGAGCAAGATGATCTCTCGGGCCATGACGCCGTCGCGCAGCAGCGTCGACCACATCTCGCGCCAGCGCGGGAGGTCCTGGGCGCGGGCGACCTCGAGGCCGAACAGGCGGCCCTTGGCGTCGTCGCTGGAGATGCCGACGAGGCGCTCGCTCGCGCGGTTCCAGGTGACCACGCGGCCCTCGGCGTCGAGGGAGTTGAGCAGCACGGTGGTCTGGTCGAGGACGCGGGCCTGGTAGGCGGCGAGGGCCCGGGTCTCGAGCATGAGCAGGCCGTTGGCCAGGCCCATGGCCAGCTGCGGGGCCAAGGTAGCGACCAGGCCGAGCTCTTCGTCGCCCCAGGGCTCGCGGCGATCGAAGGCGCACACGAGGTAGCCGACGACGCCGCCGGTCGCTCGCAGGGCCATGCGCAGGCCCGTGGCGGCGGCGTTGAACTCTCCGAGCAGGGCGGCGAGGGCGGGGGCTGGGTGGCCGCCGACGAGCTCGAGGGGGTGCATGCCGCGGTCTTGGGCCCACGCGCTCGGCGGTCGGGTCGACGCGGACAGGGGCACGAAGCGCGGCGGGCTGTCCTGGGCCGTGGTCCAGCGCTCCCAGTGGCCCGAGAAGCGGGTGAGCACGATGACGCGCAGGGCCCCGAGGCCGCGGGCGAGGGCCTGGCAGGCGGCGGAGATGGCCTCGCGGGGCTCGGCCGAGGACACCAGCGCGCGGTCGACCTGGGCGGTGATCTGGGCCTCGAAGGCGCGCCGCCGGCTCTCCCGGAGGTCGCGGCACAGGACCACGGCGGGCGCGCCCTCGCCGGATCCAGCGGCCAGCGAGAGCTCCACGGGCACGGTCTCGCCGTCGAGGCGCTTGAGGTCGATCTCGCCGATCCAGCTGCCGTCGCGGGCCAGCGCCAGCCCGCGCCCGAGCTGATCGAGGAAGGCGGGCTCGGCCAGCTCGAGCAGGCCGCGGCCGACGATGGCGTCGCCGAGCAGATCCTGGACCGAAGGGTTGGCGTGGACGATGCGGCCCTCGCCGTCGACGAGCAGCACGCCCTGGTCGAGGCCGTCGAGGGCCCGGGTCACGGCACGCCCGAACTCGGTCTCGGCGTCGGCGACCTGGGACCGCTCGAAGGTCAGCAAGACCTCGTGGGCGTCGAGCTTGGCGGCGCGGACTCGAAAGCGCAGGGCGGGTCCGAGGCTCGGCGCGAGCTCGAGGTCGCGGGTGAAGGCCTGGCCGGGGCTGCGCTTGCGCAGGCCCAGGAACTCGCGGCCGAAGGCCTCGCGCTCGTTCGGCCGCCGGATCCACATCAAAACGGGCTCGCCCTCGATGGTGCTGCGATCCATGCGCAAGACCTCGGCGAGGGCTCGGTTGGCGGCGAGCACGATGCCCGACGCGTCGAGCAACGCCGCCGGCAGGGACAGGCCGCGGAGCACCTGGGCGTGGGCGCGCTCGTGCTCTTCGACCTCGAGCCTCGGGCCTTGGCCGAGGAGCTTGAAAGAGCTGGTCCGTTTGACGTCCACTGGCGTTCGCGGCCGAAGGGCCGACCCGGGTGCGGGGCTCTGCCACCCTAGCGCAGCTTCGGTCCGAGATCCTGGGTGTTGCTACCGCACCCCCCCAAACCGGCAAAGCCTCGATTCCGAACAGCGAGCGCTGTGTTTGGCGTGATCCAAAGCCCGCGGTGCGCGGGAGGCGTTGACGGCGCGAGACTAAATCTCTTTGATTACCGTGAAACAATCGGAGCGGCCCATCGAAGAGCCCGGGCGAGGGGGATCGTCCCCCAGGCGGGGACTCACCCGCCGCGTGTACGGCCCGTGGCGGCCACTTGGGGAGTCGCGCTAGTTGCGCCGGGCCTTGATTGAGCGGCCGCTCAGGCGACATAGTCGCTCTCCCGCCGGCTAGCCCCTTCGATCGAGCAACAGAGAAGCAGCATGTCCAACCTCTCCTCCACCACTGACGCGACCTTCGAGACTGACGTCATCAACTCCTCGACCCCCGTCGTCGTCGATTTCTGGGCGACCTGGTGCGCGCCCTGCAAAGCCATGGTGCCTCACCTGGAAAAAGCCCAGGACGAGCACGGCGACGCCCTCAAGATCGTCAAGTTGAACGTCGAGGAAAACCCCAACATCGCCACGCGCTTCAAGGTCCTGAAGCTCCCGACCCTGCTCGTGTTCAAGGACGGGCAGAAGGTCGACCAGATGATCGGCAACCCCGGGCCCCGCAAGCTCCGCGAGTTCTGCGCCAAGCAGCTCTGAGCGGTCTGCTTTGAACCGGATAGAGGCGAGCGCTCCTTCGGGAGCCTCGCCTCTCGTTTTTAGGGTTTGTCAGGGTCATTCGGGGTCACTGGCCGTGCACGCGTCGGGCTCCCCCAACTCGCAGGCCTTGGCGAGCAGGGCCTCGATCTGCTCGGGCGACTTGGGCAGGCCCTGGCCGTTGGCGAGGTTGAAGCAGGCGGTGGGGTCCTCGTCTCGCTCGCAGCCCCTGGCGAAGAAGATGTCGGCCCGGACGAGATCGTCGGCTCGCCAGTGCAAGATGCCGGCTTGGTTGCAGCTTTGCTCTCCCCCGAGCTCGCAGGCGCGATCGACCATCTCTCGACCGCGGGCGGGGTCGGCCTGGACGCCCAGCCCGTCGTGGATGCGCACGCCGTAGAGCTCGCAGGACAGGGCGTGGGCGCGCTCGCAGCCCATGTTCAACAGGACGTTGGCGTGCGCGTCGTCGCGGGCGGTGCCCCGGCCCTCGCCCGCGAGCATGGCCACGTAGTAGCAAGCGTCGAGGTCCGTGGGCGCGCAGGCCCGCTCGAAGTGCTCGTAGGCGGCGGCGTCGTCTTGGGGGACCCCGTCGCCCTCGAACTCGAGCAGGGCGAGGTTGTAGCAGGAGTCCCCGTAGCCCTTGTCGCAGGCCTTGGCGTAGTGCTTGGCCGCGACCTCGGGGTGGCCCTGCCGCCACGCCTCCACGCCCACGTCGTGCTGGAACTCGCCGGTGCACGCGGACGCGCACAGGGCCGCCGAGAGGGCCAGCAAGGTGAGGCGGGGGCAGGGGGTGGCCATCGAGGGAGAGCGTTCCATTCGCGGGGTGTTGGGTTCGTCGCTCGGAGCGGGAGCCCGTGGGAGGCTGATCTGGGGGCGTCGGTCCACGCGTCAGCGCCCGCGCAGGTGCTCCGCGAACACGCGCGCGTCGGGGGCGTGGGCGCGGGCCAGATCTTCGCTCAGCCGCCGCTCTCGAACCAGCCGGGCGAGCACCGCCTCGAGGGCGATCATCCCGTCCTGGCGACCCTTTTGGATCTCCGAGCGCAGCTGGTGGGCCCGGGAGTCGCGGATCTTCGTGGCCACGGGGGTGTTGACCCGCATGAGCTCGTAGGCGGGCACGAGCGGGCTGCGCAGCCCGGGCAAGAGCAGCTGGGTGACGACGGCGCGCAGGGAGCCCGCGAGCTGCTCGCGGACCAGGGCGTGGCGGTGCTCGGGGAAGGCGTCGACGATGCGGTGGATCGCCGAGGCGGCGTCGGAGCAGTGCAGCGTCGACAGCACCAGGTGCCCGGTCTCGGCGGCCGTGAGCGCGGCCTGGATGGTCTCGGGGTCGCGCATCTCCCCGACCAGGATGATGTCCGGAGACTCGCGCAAGGCCGCGCGCAGGCCGGCCTGGAAGCTCTCGACGTGCACGCCCAGCTCGCGCTGGTGGATCAGCGCGCGGCCCGGGGGGTAGACGTACTCGATGGGGTCTTCGAGGGTGATGATGTGCTTGGGCGCGCTGCGGTTGATGGCCTCGAGCAGGGCGACGAGGGTCGTCGACTTGCCCGATCCCGCCGGCCCGGTCATCAGCACGAGGCCGTCGCGGTGGGCGGTGAGCGAGTCGAGCTCGCCGCCCAGGCCGAGCTCGCGCAGGGTCGGCGGGTTGCGCCGCACGGGTCGCAGGGCCGCCGCGAGGCCGCCGAGCTGACGAAAGAGGTTGACCCGAAAGCGCAGCGCGGTGGGCCCGTAGCCCGCGAGCGCGGCGAAGTCGACGGAGCCGCTCGTCGCCAGCAGCTCGCGCTGGTGGCCGGGCAGCTCGCCAAAGGCGGCGTCGAGATCGAGGGCGCCGAAGTTCGCGTCGGCGAGCTCCACGATGTTGCCGCCCACGCGCAGGTGGACCTCGCCGCGGGCCGACAAGAACACGTCGGTGGCCCGCTGGAGGACGGCGCGCTCGAGAAGCTCGGCGAGCTCCGGGTCGCGCACGCGCAGCTCGTGGGCGGGCCCGAGGCTCGGCGCGGACGGTCGGGGCGGCGGGGCGATGGGGGCTCCCGGGCTCGCCGGCTCGCGGACGCGGGTGGCGGCCGCAGGCGCGGGGGTCGAGGCCGGGCGACTGCGGATCGCCGGACCGCTCGGGCTGCGTTGGATCGCGGCGGGGGAGGGGCCGGAGCGCCGCCGGGCCCGGGCCTTGCGCTCGTTGAAGTCGAGGCGCAGCCCCGCGGCGGCGCGCCGAATCGTGACCTCGAAGTCGACGCCCGAGGGCGTCCGGTGCTGGCACTGCAGGGCCTGGTCGTCGGCGGTGCTCGCCTCGAGGGCGTCGAGCTCCCCGCGTCGCGCCTCGCCGAGGACCTCGCGGGCGATGTCGCCGAGCATGCCCGCGTCGAGGCCCGGCATCGACAGGGCCTTGCGCGCGCCCCCGCGGCCGATCACCGGGGGCTTGCCGATCTCGAGGTGGAGGGCGTCCCCGCGTTGGGGCGGGAGGAAGTCCAAGAGCGCGTCGACGAGCATTCGCGGACGAGTTTTGCAGGCGCCGTGCCGCGCTGGCGAGGGAGCCCTCGCTGGCTCTCAGCGCCCGTCAACGTCCTGTTGGGGCCCGCGCCCTGCCGAAGCTCGCGCTGCGCTTGCTGACGCGATGTCGAAGTTTGCAGGGCGGGGCTGTCGACTCGTCGCTGGAAGGGGGGCGAAAAGTGACGGCGAGGGCGCGCCGGCAAGTGCAGTTGCCAGCCCGGATGAACGCCTCAATTTGAGGCCCGCGCCGGCTTTGCGCGGACTCAAATTGCTGCGCTTTTGAGCAGAATGAATTCATACGATTTGAGACAGTAGTGATTTTTCACATCAGTCGAATTGAGCACGCCCGATATTGGACATGGCATGTCGAGTGCAACATGATCTCCACGTGGACGAGCACAGCGCGAAGGCCAGCTCGGGGGACGAGGGCCCCTGGGCGTCGTGGGCCGATGACGACGCGGTCGTACAAGCGCGTGATCGCCAGGGCTCCGTGACTTGTCCAAACGCCGTAGAATTGCCCTGCAGCCCGACTCTGGCCGACTTCGAGGCCCTCGAGCGCGGCGAGCTCGACACCCTGGTGATCGCCGATCGCTACCGCGTCGACCGCTGGCTCGAGTGCGGCGGGATGGCGTCCATATTCGTCGGCGAGGAGCTCGCTACCGGTCGCGAAGTGGCCATCAAGGTCCTCCAGCACGGCGGCGAGAATTGGCATTCGACACTGCTCCGATTCATCACTGAAGCTCGCACGAGCTGTAGCATTCGTCACCCGAACATCGTCGAGGTGCTCGATTGGGGCACGACGCCGGACGCGGTGATGTACATCGTGATGGAGCTGCTGCGCGGGGAGGACCTGCACGCGACCCTCGAGCGCCGCGGCCGTCTGCCCTGGGAGCGCGTCAAACCCCTGATGCTGCAGCTGTGTGCCGGGTTGGCGGCGGTCCACGACGCTGGGGTGGTGCACTGCGATGTCAAGCCCGCGAACTGCTTTCGCGCGGTCGACGGCGGCCTCGAGACCCTCAAGCTCGTCGACTTTGGCATCGCCACACTGACACCCGCAGCCCTGGCGGGTCAGCCACCGGTGGGTTCGGAAGTCGTCGGGACGCCGGAGTACATGTCGCCAGAGCAGATCCGAGGCGAGTCGCTGGATCCGCGCACCGACGTGTACTCGGCCGGGGTCATCCTCGCCGAGCTGCTCACGGGGCGGACGCCCTTCGAGGGGAGCGACAGGCCAGCCATCTTCGAGGGGCATCTGCGTGGTCAAGTTCCCCCACTGAGGCGTCTCGCCCCGCCTCACCTTCACTTCGACCGGCGCTTGGAGTCGATTTTCGCGCGCGCCCTCGCCAAGCAGAGGGGCGAGCGATTTGCGTCGATCCGCGAATTTGCCGCGGCCCTGGAGGGGGTTCCAGCCCACGCCGAGGCCCTGGTGTCCGGCGAGTTCCTCGAGCTCCCGGTGCTCCTGGCGCAGGCTCGGCTCGAGGCGTCCCGGACCCTCCGCGATGAGCGCGAGCTCGCCGAGCTCGGTGCCCTCGGCGACCTCGACGACCTCGACGACGCGGATCGCCCCGAGGCGCGGGACGACGAGTGCACCGACGAGCTGCCCTTCATCGAGGCGTCCGGGAGCTTCGAGGCCCGCGCGCAGGGCAAGCAGCGTCTGCTCGACAAGCTCCTCGAACGCATTCGGCACCGCTGGCGCCGCTGAAGGGGCCCCCTGCGATAGGTGGCTGAGACGGGTCTCAGTCGCTCTCCTGGGGGCTTTACAGCCCTGGGGTCCGAGGGTAGATCCCCGGCCAAGGACGCGCCCATGGGGCGCGCGAGGGCAGCGAAGACATGCGCAGCGCGGGGGATACGCCACTCACTGTCGGAGTTCTCGGGGCTGGCCAGCTGGGCCGGATGCTCGCCCTCGCGGGCGCTCGCCTCGGGCTCCAGATGCGCTTTTTCGACCCCTCGGACACGGGGCCCTGCGTGGGTCTGGGCGAGCGCTTCGTCGGAGACTGGAACGACGAGGCGTTGGTCCGGGACTTTCTGTCGGGCTGCGACGTCGTCACCCTCGAGAACGAGTGGGTCGACCTCGACACCGTCGCGGGCTTGATGCCCGAGGGCGTCCCGCTGCTGCCCGGCAAGCAGACCCTCGACTGGATCTCAAACAAGCTCGTGCAAAAGCAGCACGCCGTGGACTCGGACCTGCCGGTCGGGCCGTTTCGGGCGTGTGGCTCCGTGGACGAGGTGCTCGCGGCGGGCGAGGCCTTCTCCTATCCCATCGTCCTCAAGGGCCTCGAGCACGGCTACGACGGCTACGGCACGGGCACGGCGGCCGACGCCGAGCAGGCCCGGGCGGAGTACGAGCGCCTCGCCCAAGACGGCGTGGTCCTCGTCGAGTCCTTCGTGCCCTTCGTCCGCGAGCTCTCGGTCATCGTCGCCCGCCGCCCCGACGGCGTCGACGAGGTCTACCCGGTGCTCTACACCCGACAAAAGGACCACCGCTGCGACGCCGTCGAGATCCCGGCTCCGTGCCCGGACGCGGTCGCGGCTCGGGCCCAGGAGCTCGGGCGCAAGGCGGCCGCGGCCTACGACTGCGTGGGGGTCGTCGCCGTCGAGATGTTCGAGCTGCCCTCGGGCGAGCTCTACCTCAACGAGCTCGCCCCCCGGCCGCACAACAGCGGCCACCTGACCATCGACGCCTGCGTGACCTCGCAGTTCGAGAACCACCTGCGGGCGGTGCTCGGCTGGCCGCTGGGCGCCACCCGCCTGCGCCAGCCGGCCGCGGTCATGGTCAACATCCTCGGCACGCGCGACGGCCTGTCCAACGCGCGCGGGGTCGAGGCGGCGCTGACCGTGCCCGACGCCTCGGTGCACCTCTACGGCAAGCAAAAGGTCCGGCCCGGGCGCAAGATGGGCCACGTCACCGTGGTCGCAGAGGACCTGGAGACCGCGCGAGAGCACGCCCGCGAGGCGGCAGGGAAGATCGAGCTATGACGCAAGCAATCGTTGGCATCTGCATGGGCAGCACCTCGGACCTGCCGACCATGGGCGCGGCCTCGGCCGTGCTCGAGGAGTTTGGGGTCGCCCACGAGACGCGCATCATCTCGGCCCACCGAACCCCGGAGCACATGTACGCGTACGCCAAGGCGGCCCACGCCCGAGGCCTGCGCGTGCTGATCGCGGGGGCCGGCGGCGCGGCGCACCTGCCCGGGATGCTCGCGGCGCTCACGGTCCTGCCGGTGATCGGCGTGCCCGTGCCGATCGGCCACCTCGTGGGCACGGACGCGCTGCTGTCGATCGTCCAGATGCCCAAGGGCTGCCCCGTGGCCACGGTCGCCATTGGCCAGGCCGCCAACGCGGGCTACCTCGCCCTGCGCCTGCTGGCGATGACCGACGACGACCTGCGCGCCAAGATGCTCGCCCACCGCGAGGCGACGGCGGAGCGCGTGCTCGGCAACGACCGAGACGTGTCCCAGGGCGTGCACGAGTAGGGCCTGCGCTGCGAGTCACCTGGACTCGCAGCCGAGGCTCGGCCGAGCGCGCTCGGATCACTCGCGGCACCGTGGGAAGCGAGCTGTGCTTCGGCTGGCCGGTCACACGCGAGAGCCCACACGAAGCGCGCCGGCGGACGCTGGCGACGCCGTGGAGTCGCCCACGTCGACGCGCTCGATCGCGCGGCGGGGTCGAGTATGGTGCTCGAATGTCGGCCTCGCTCGAGACGCTGCCGGGGCCTCCGCTCACCGGCGTGACGTCCCCGAGCGCGAGGCGAAGCGCGCCCGAGTTCCTGGCCGCGGGCGCCTCGCTCGGGCGCTACGTCGTCGTCGACTTGTTGGGCGCGGGCGGCATGGGGGCGGTGTACCGGGCCTACGACCCCGAGCTCGACCGCGTCGTGGCCCTCAAGCTGGTGCTCCGGCGCGCCAGCGAAGACCACCAGGTCCGACTCCAGCGCGAGGCCCAGGCCATCGCCAAGCTCTCGCACCCCAACGTCGTGCAGGTCTTCGACGTGGGCCGCGTCGACGGGCAGGGGGCGGTGTTCATCGCCATGGAGTACGTCGCCGGGGGGACCTTGCGCCAGTGGTTGCGGGCCGAAGAGCGCAGCGTCGCCGACATCCTCGAGGTGTTCCTCGCCGCCGGCGAGGGCCTCGCGGCGGCCCACGAGCGCGGGCTGATCCATCGCGACTTCAAGCCCGAGAACGTGCTCGTCGACGAGGCCGGCCGGCCGCGGGTGGTCGACTTTGGTCTGGCCAAGCTGTCCGGCCCGGGCGGGACCAAGGTGACCAAAGTCCCCGGGGGCGTCGCCGGGGAGGTCGCCGTGGTCGCGGCGAACCACTCGGGGCGTCACGACCTGCCGCCCTCGCTGAGCGCGACCTCCATGCCCTTCGACAGCGCGATCACCCGCGACGGGGCGACCCTCGGCACGCCGGCCTACATGCCCCCGGAGCAGCACCTGCGCCTCGAGGTCGACGGCCGCGGCGACCAGTTCTCCTTCGCCGTGGCGCTGTGGGAGGCGTTGTTTCGCCAGCTCCCCTTCGAGGGCAAGAGCGCGGGGGCCTACGCCATGGCGGTCCTCGACGGCCAGCGCCGCGCGCCGCCCAAAGATGCGAGGAGGGACACGAAGCGAGACGCGAAGGTGCCCAGCCACGTGCTCGTCGCCCTCGAGCGGGCCCTGGAGGTCGAGGTCGAGGAGCGCTTCCCGACCATGGCCGAGCTGCTCGCGGCCCTGCGCGCGGATCCGCGGGCGCGCCGACGCAGGCGGCGGTGGCTCGCGGCCATGGGCGTGGGCACGGCGGGCGCGGGGGCGCTGCTGAGCTTCGCCCTCGTCGGGGGCGCCGAGCCGGCGGCCCCGGTCGATCCCTGCGCCGGCGCGGGCGCGGCCATGGCCGAGCTGTGGACGCCCGCGCGCCGCGAGGCCGTGGACGGGGCCCTGCGCCGCATCGATCGACCTTACGCCGCGAGCACGAGCGCGCGGGTGGTCGGCGAGCTCGACGAGCTGGTCGCCGACGGGGCCGCGCTGTCCCACGAGCAGTGCCGCCGGGCCGTGATCGGAGCCGAGCGCTCGGGCGATACCCAGCTCGGCGCGCGCGGGGCCTGCATCGACGAGCTGCAGCTGCGCACGGCACGGCTCGTCGCCGCCCTCGAGTCCCCGACGCCCACGACCCTCGAGCATGGGGTCGACGCGGTGCACGGGCTCCGCGACCTCGCCCAGGCTTGTCGCGACCCCGCGCGGCTCGAGGCGCGTCAGCGGCGGGTCGGCGGCGGGGCGGAGCTCGAGGGCGTGGCGCTCCAGCTCGACCCGGCCCACGACGCCATCGCGCTGGGCCAGACCGCGGCCGTGACCAAGCTCGAGGCGGCGCATCCCCGAGGCCCCCGCGGCGGGCGGGTGGCCAACGGCCCTAGTGCTCGAGCGCGCGGGGCTGACCGCCCACGTGCGCTCGCAAGGCGGCGACTTCGAGGGGGCCCGGGCCGTGCTGCTCGAAGCGGCCGAGGCCGTCGTCGGCGGACCGCCGGCGCCGCTGTCGGGCGCGGCCTTCCACTCCCAGCTGGGCCTGCTGCTGTGGGACATCGGCGACATCGACGGCCTCGAGCGCGGCCTGTCCCGGGCGCTGCGCCTGACCGAGGGCGTGCACGGGCCGGACCACCCCGCGACCCACCTGGCCCGGGCCGAGTTTGGCCACGTCCCCTTCGCGCGCGGCGACTACCCGGAGGCCCTGGCGATCTACACCGCGGCCGAGGCCGCGCTGGCGACCACCCTGCCCGAGGACGACCTCGATCGCCTGGGCGTGGCGGGGTGGATCGCCGAGACCCTCGACAGCATGTCGCGCCACGCCGAGGCGATCGCGGCCCTCGAGTCCCTGCGCTCGCGCTACGCGGCGATCTACGGCGACGCCCACCCCCTGACCCTCGAGCGCCTCGAGTCCCTGGGCCGCTCGCGCCTGCGCGCCGGGGACCACGCGGGCGCGCTCGCGGACTTCGAGGGCGCGCTCGCGGGGCTGCGCGCCGATCCGGACTGGGACGACGCCGCCCACGAGGCCGTGCTGTTGGCGAACATCGGCGGCGCGCTCATGGCCGGGGAGGACTGGGCCGGCGCCGAGGCGCGCATGCTCGAGGCCCTCGAGCGCCTGCAGGCCTTTCACACCGCCAGCTTGGACCCCGAGGCCGGGGGCGAGGCGGGCGAGGGCGAGGACCTGACCATGCAGCTCGTCGCCCTCGAGGCCAACCTCGCGTCGATCCGCAGCGCCAAGGGGGACCTCGCCGGGGCCGTCGAGGTGCTCGACGCGTGCGTGGCCCGGGTCGACGCCCAGGGCGTGGACGCGAGCCACAACGGGATCATGATTCGCCTCCACCTCGCCCGCGTGCTCGTCGACAGCGGCGATCCCGAGGCCGCCATCGGGCGGGCCCGCGAGGCCCTCGAGCGGGCCGAGCGAGCGGGCAGCGAGGTGCTGCGCGTGCGCGCGAGCCTGCGCTTGGCCGGGGCTCTCGACGGCGCGGGTCGAACGCGCGACGCGACCCGGGCCCTCGCCCGCGGGCGCAACCTGGCCGAGACCTTGCCCGACGCCAGCGAGTGGCTCGAGGCCATCGCGGCCTACGAAGCCCAGCGCGGACACTAGCAGTCGCCCACCCCGGCCACGCCGGGACCCATGATCCAGGAAAGCGTCGTCCACGGACTCAGCTGGCGTTGAACCCGTGGGCGGCTGCCTTTCTCGGTAGGGCATCGGAGAAGTCCTCACGACACCTCGCTTGGTCTTTTCGCCGAGCTCTTTGTCGCCAAAACTTGCGGTGGGATCCACCACCGCGGCGTTTTGGCTCCGCGATCTCGACGAAAATCCACGGCGCGAGGAGCCGCGATGACTTCTCCGATACCCTGCTAGTCGGCGAAGGCCGCGACGAGCATGGCGACGAAGCGCTGGACCTTGGCCGCGCGCCGGCGGGGCGAGGGGATCACCGCGTGCAGGCTCAGCGTCGGCAGGGCGCACCAGCCCGGGCACACGTGCACGAGCTCGCCGCGCTCGAGCTCGCTGCGGACCAGCAGCTCCGGGAGCAGGGCGAAGCCGGCTCCGCGCACGGCCAGGGCCGCGAGCGCGGCGGCGCTGTCGACCACGACGGTCGCGCGCGCGGGCAGGGGCAGGGTCTGCTCGCCCCGGGTGACGCTCGCGTAGCGTCGGCGGGCGCGGTGGTCCAGCCAAGGCGCCCGGTCGAGCTCCGAGGGGTCGCGGGGGCTGCCGTCACGGATCAGCGAAGGCGCGGCGAGCAGGATGTGGTCGGTCTCGACCAGCAGCCGGGCGCCCAGCTCGGAGTCCGGCAGCGGCCCGGCCCGGATCGCCAGGTCGATGTGATCGCGGATCAGGTCGAGGTTGTGGGCGGTGACGCGCAGGTCCACGGCGCAGTCCGGGTAGGCGCGGACGAAGGCGGCGATGACCGGGGCGAGGGTGCGCTCGGCGACGACGTCGGGGGCGGTGAGGACCAGCGTCCCCCGGGGCTCGGTCCGGCCGTCGACGAGCGCCTCTCGGGCCTCGACCCACTCGGCGAGGATCGCCTCGGCGGCCGCGAGCACGCGCTCGCCCTCGCTGGTCGTCCGCACCGCCCGGCTCGAGCGCTCGAGCAGGCGCGTATCGAGGGCCTGCTCGAGGGCCGCGACGTGGTGGCTCACGGTGCTGCGCGACAGCCCCAGGGCCTGGGCCGCGGCCGAGAAGGAGCGCCGACGGGCGACCTCGGCGAACACCAGCAGGCGGGGGAGCTCGGCGGCGAGGGCAGGCTGGTCGCTCACGTCGACCAGTCTGCCCCAGGCATCGAACGCTGTGTTCGACGAGCTCGGACGGTGCCGGGGGTCCAGGCCTGCTAGGGAAAAGGCATGATCGACCACGACGACCAACCCCGGCTGCGCAACGCCATTGGCCTGTACATGGAGGGGATCCGCGACGGCAAGGCCCGCGAGGCGATCGAGAAGTTCACCGGCGCCCGTTACACCCAGCACTCCACGGGGGTGCGCGACGGCAAGGAGGGCTTCATCGAGTTCTTCGAGCCCTTCTTGGCCCGAAACCCCGAGCGCGACATCCAGGTCATCCGCGGCTGGCAGGACGAGCGCTACGCCTTCGTCCACGTCTACCAGTCGCTCAACGGCGGCGAGGCCCAGTGGGTGACCGCGGACTTCTTCGACTTCGACGCGGACGACAAGATCATCGAGCACTGGGACGTGATCGCGGCCTACTGCCCCGCGACCCCCAGCGGCCACACCAGCATCGACGGCGCGACCGAGATCCGCGACCTCGAGCACACCGAGGCCAACAAGGCGCTGGTCCGCGAGATGATCGAGCAGCTGCTGATGCGCGGCGGGGATGTCTCCAAAGCAGACCAGTACATCTCGCGGGACACCTACATCCAACACAACGCCGAGGTCGGCGACGGCCTCGAGGCCTTCGAGGCGCTGCTCAACCAGCCCGATCGGCCGCTGTGGTACGAGCGCGTCGTGCTCCTGGTCGGGCGGGGCAACTTCGTGGCGACGCTGTGCGAGGCTCGCTGGGAGGGCGAGCCCTACGCCCAGGCCGACGTCTTCCGGGTCGAGGGCGGGCGCATCGTCGAGCACTGGGACAACGTCGAGCCCTGCCCGCCGGAGGACGAGCTGGCCAACGGCGGCAAGTTCTGAGCGGACCCCGCCGACTGGGTGGGCACTCGGAAACCATCGGCCGCAGCCGACGTAGGCCGGCCCATGACACTCTCCATGAGTCGGGCGGGGGGGCTCGCCGCGGCAAGCGTAGCGCTCCTCCTGTCCTCGAGCTGTGACCGTGACGCTGCGCCACAGGGTGCCGGGCAGCCAGAGCCTGTCGCGGCCGCGAGCGAAGCCCCCGAAGACGCCCAGTCCCCCGCGGCCGACCAGAGCAGGGCGCCCGAGGCCAGGGAGGGCCGGGGCGCGGAGCAGACCACGGCTCAGCCCCCGCGGGAGAAGGTGGCGGCGGAGACCGAGACCCTCGGCACGCTCCCCGAGGGCGTCGGCCTGGCGGTGGGCAGCCCCATCCCCGAGGTCTCGGCGCGCGACCTCGACGGGCAGCCGGTGCGCCTGCGTGCCCTGACGGACGCGGGCCCCGTGTTGCTCATCTTCTACCGGGGCGGCTGGTGCCCCTACTGCAGCTTTCAGGTCCACGACGTCGCCCGCCGGACCGCCGACTTCGAGGCCCTGGGCGTCACGCCCGTGCTGATCAGCGTCGATCGGCCCCAGGAGTCGGCGAAGCTCGAGGCCAGCTACGCGCTGACCTTCCCGGTGTGGAGCGACGCGAGCCTCGAGGTCCACGAGGCCTTCGGGGTGGTCAACGTCCTCGACGAGGCGGCCCTCGCCAAGCTCCGCGCGTTCGGCCACGACATCGAGGGCGCGTCGGGGCAGACCCACCACAGCATCGCCATCCCCTCGGCCTTCGTCCTCGACGGGGGGAAGGTCGCGTTCGCCCACGCCGAGCACGACTACAAAAAGCGCCCCAGCGCCAAGCAGCTCCTCGCTCAGCTGCGGACCATGGGCTACGGCAGCGAGTAGGGGAGCTCGAGGGCGCCGAGGCTGGGCGGATCGGCCCAGCACTGCTCGTCCAGGTCGCCGCCGCCGCGTCCGTCGAGGGCGTCGATCCAGGTGCCCGCGCCCGCGGCCGGGCTGTTGGGGTCGAGGTGGTAGTCGCCCGCCCCGGGGTCGGCGAACAGCGGGTCTTCGCCGATGATGCCGCCCTGCTCGGCGACGGGCAGCATCCCCGGCGGGTCGGACTGCGCCGGCGCGTCGTGGCGGTGCCAGAGGTTGGTGGTGATCTCGAAGGAGTCGGGATCGGTGCCGCCCCCGACGTTGACCGCCGTCGAGATCTGGCCGTCGAAGGAGACGATGTTGTTGATGAAGCGGCCGCCGCTGGCGGGCAGGAACTCGTACTCGGCGGTCGAGCTCGTCTCCTGGAGGATGCGGAAGATCCAGCTGCTCGGCGTGTCGATGACGTTGTTGGCCGCGAGGCAGTCGACGCAGCCGACGAAGGCGAAGGGCGTGACGCCGCCGCGGAAGGTGTTGGCGATGACCCGGATGTCGCGGGCCTCGGCGTTGGGCTGGTCCGGCGACAGGGGCGGGCGGAAGAATTCGAAGCCCGTCGAGCCGCCCATGTTGATCGCGCGCTGGCCCGCGTCCTCGAACACGTTCGCGCGGATCTCGATGTCCTCGGCGCCGCCCTTGTTCTGGACCGCGCTGCCGCCCGCGCCCAGATCCGAGAAGTGGTTGGCGTAGATCAGCCCGCGGTGGCAGCCGACGTGGTCGATGGCGCTGCCCGACCCGCCGCCGCCGCAGCGGGCGAATTCGCTGTCGAGGACCCAGTAGTCGTCGAGGCCCGAGAGCTTGAGGCAGTCCTGATTCCCGCCCGCGCCGACGTCGTGGATCCATAGGTCACGGAGCACGATGAAGCGCGCGGCCTCGGGGTCGGCCGTGTTGCCCCCGTCGTCGACGTTGATGCCGTTTTGGGTCGCGTTGGCGACCTCGAGGTCGTGGATGATCACGTAGCGGGCCTCGCTGAGCTGGAAGGCCTGGCCGCCGCCGTCGATGAGCGGGCGCGCTTCGCCGGGGGCTCCGCCGATCCAGATGGGGGCGTCGGCGCTCCCCGTGAGCCCGGCGATGTAGCCCCCGCCAGCGTAGGTGCCCGCGTGCACGCGCACGGCGGTGCCCGGCGTCGCCAGGCCGGCGGCGTGCTCGATGCTCGCGCAGGGTTGATCGGGGGCGCCGCAGTCCGGGCTGTCCGCGCCGTCGGTGGCGACGTGGAGCTCGGCGCTGGGCTGCTGACCGTCCTCGAAGGTCGCGGGGGCGCCACACTCCGGGTCTCCGCCCGTGTCGGTGGACTCGTCGCTTTCTTCGGTGTCGTCGGTCGCTTCGGTGTCGCCGGTGGTCTCGCTCTCGCTGGTCTCGGTCTCGGTCCCGCTCTCGCTCGAGTCGCCGGTGGTCCCGGTGTCCCCCTCGCTCGTGCCGACCTCGTCGTCCGTGCTGGCCCCATCGTCCGGGGAGGGATCGGTGCAGGCCAGGGACACGAGGGTCAGCAGCGCCAGGCTGGGAGCGCGGACAAAGCGAGTCATGGCTGTTTTTCCCATGTTCCGGGTGGGGGAGCGAGTCGGAAGCCTCGAGGAGCGCACGGGCTTCATGGCGCGGCGGGACGCCTGGGACGCGGTCCAGGCCTCCGCCCCACTTGAGCGACGAGCGACTCACGGACTTCTGAACAGGCTCAGATCAGCCGTCACCGAAGCGAGGCTTCGGCCTACCAAGGACGAAACAGCCCCCAGGCTGTCTACCAATCGGTCAGTTTCTCATCAGAGCAGCTGGGCGTAGTACTCGGCCAGGGCCTCGGCGATGGCCAGCCCGTAGAGCTCGCGGGCGGGGAGGCTCTGCTCGAGCTGGACTCCGCCCGCGCCCCCCGCCGTGAGCCAATTGACGATGTTGCCTGGGTTGTCGCCAGGGTAGAGGTCGACCTCGGCGGACAGGCAGACCTCGATGCCCGAGCCCGCGAGCACGCCCGCGATGACCTCGCGGACCCCCTCGCGGAGCCACTGCGGCCCACCCCCGCCGACGACGACGAGGGGGAGGCTCGTGCCGTGGAAGGACAGGGCGTAGGCGAAGCCTCGGTCGGCGATGAGGTCTAGGCCTGGGAAGCTGTTGGGGCTGATGTCGGTGCTGGTGATGTGCCAGCGCTCGTAGGCCCCGCCGCCCTCGCGGTAGCCCTTGCACAGCCAGGAGCTCGCGCCCTGGTCGGCGAGCAGGCTCTGCATCAGCTCGGCTTGGTCGTCGGTGTGGCGCTCGATGAAGCCGCCGTGGGGGGCGAGGGCGATGAAGCTCTGGCTCTGGCCGTCGTCGACCAGGCGCTCGACGAACTCGCTCAGGTCCTTGGCCTCCTGGTCGCTCAGGCCCTCGGCGACGACGGTGGTCGACAAGATGGCGTCGAAGGTGTCCGTGGTCCCCAGGCGCGAGCGCGCCTGCATGCCCATGCGGACGCGCGTCTCGGAGTTCTCGCTGCGGAGCTGTCCGACGGTGTAGAGGGCGTAGCTGTCCTCTCCGCGGAGCACCCGACACTGGTCGCCCAGGCCCAGGTAAGCCGTGAGCGCGGGGTCGATGGACAGGTGCTCGGCCTTGGCGAGGATGGGCTGGTTCTTGCGCGCGCGACGAACCTGGACCTCGACGCTGGCCGGCGGGTTCGTGCCGCGAAAGCGCTCGAGCTCGAGGGGCACCTCGCGGTCGGGATCGGACGCGCACGCCTGCGCCATCAGCGGGACGCTGGCGGCGCCCAGCATGCGAATGAACCCGCGGCGGTCCAGGGCATCCTCGGAGCGGGGGGGCGCTTCGACTCTCTGATACTCGCTGTCTTCCATTGCGCGATGATGGAAGAGTGATGCATTTAAATCAAAGCATTTAATGATCGTACTTATGTGAAGTGTTCCAGTTCTTTGCAGAGGTGTAAATGACAAACGGCATTCATGCGAGACGGAGGGGGTGGTGGCGGAGTCACCCTGAGAAAAACGAGAGTGAACGCCGAGGATGATAACGAGCCTGAGTGCGCGTTTTTATGAACTGCAGGTTGCTATAAACGCCGATTACTGGCCCTCCGAGCAGGAAGATTTCGCCAATGACGAAGCCCTCAGTTGAGGGGTGACTAGTTCGTCATGCGCGACTGTCAAAGGCGATGAACCACGGGACTATTTTCGAAATGTAATGAATGTCTGAAGCGAGACTCATGGCTCGATTGTGGTCAACTGAGATCGTGGCCATTCCGAGCTCGACGAGCTGCCGAGGGTCGATGCAGTCCTCCGTTTCGGGGAGGCGTCGGGGAGCCGTGGTGGAGACCGTGCGGCTGTTCGAACACCCGCCGCGTGCCCCAAGTGTCCGCCCTGACCCTGCGGGCATGCGACCCTGATCAGCCATCACCGAAGTCGAGGCCTCCGCCTACCAAGGATGAAGCAGCCCCCCGCGGACTACCGAGCGGTCAGTTCCCATCAGAGAGACTGTCGAGGAATCCACGCCCCCGCGAGCGGGGGCGACCACGAGCCTCCTCGAAGGTACGAACACCATTGCCCACCAAGCCAAAGCGGAGGAGCGGAGCGACGAAGCGCCCCCGATCCCAGGCGCCTGTGGGGGCAAAACAGTCTCTCAGTCGTCTCCATGCTCGAGCTGTTCGAGGAGCTCGAGGTAGACCGCGCGGCGGTCGGGGCGAGCCTTGCGGGCCACCTTGTGGATGCGGGGGGCGAACGCGGGCCCCCAGCCGAGCGTGGCTCGGCGGGCCGCCTCACGGACCTTGGGGTCGCCGTGCTCGAGGTGCTCGAGGAGCAGGGGCGCGCCGGCTTCGTGGCGCGCGAAGCCCAGGCTGGACAGGCGCGAGATGATCACGTCCTTGCGGGTCTCGACGGCGAAGCTGGCGACGATGGCGTCGAGGGTGCGGGCAGGGGAGGCGACCTTGCGCAGGGCTCGGATGGCGGCGCTGCGCACTCGGGGGCGGCGGTCGGTGGCGAGGGCCTCGAGGGGGGATGCCCCCGCTTCGCCGCACTCGGCCAGGGCGTGGACGGCTCGAACGGCGACACCGTCGGCGAGGTCGGCCGCGCGGGTGAGGGCGGCGAGGCCCTCGACGTCTCCGTCGAGGCCCGCGAGGGGGTCCTCGGTGAGGGCCTGTGGGTGTATCGGGGTCGGGGCCGGGCGAAGATGGACGACGGCTTCGGGGTGGGTCTGGGCGACGCACTCGACCAGGGCGGCGAGGGGGCGCGCGGGGAGGCCCTCGGGGCTGCGCAAGAGCGGCAGCAG